>NZ_JBFTQW010000011.1:0-183149 GCF_056399205.1 Bacillus sp. 01N45 | reverse complement strand
GAGACGACAACTACAGAATATTCAAGTGCTAAAATGACACTTGATCATTACGGTGCTTACGTTGCTCAATTTGATGTATCTTGGGATGAATTCACATTTGATCAAAATGGGAAAGAAGTACTAACACATAAAACATGGGATGGTAGCGGCAGAGACAAAACAGCTCATTACTCTACAGTTATCCCTCTTCCACCAAATTCAAAAAATATAAAAATCGTAGCTAGAGAATGTACTGGTCTTGCATGGGAATGGTGGAGAACAATTATTAATGAACAAAATGTTCCATTAACAAATGAAATAAAAGTTTCAATTGGAGGAACAACATTATACCCAACGGCTAGTATTAGTCATTAGGTATAAAAAAGCGCCCTGTAATCAGGGCGCTTTTTTACTTAGTCACAAATTTTACTCTTTCCAAAACTGCTCTAGCAAAATAACGATTATAGTACCTACGAGTAATCCGTTACTTAAAACATATTGTAAGGAAGAAGGAACTCCGCTAAATGCACTTTCTGGAAGAAACATTATTCCCAAACTGATTAATAATGAAATTCCTAATATAGTTAATCGGCGTTGCTTTAATTCTTCAAGTAAAATGGATTGAAATGCAATGCCTATTACTTGGACAAATGTAGCTAAAAGTGCAGAATTAGCAATAGGACCTGGTAGCAAGGATATAAAGTTTACAATTGAGGGGATAAAAGAAATACCTGCTAATATAAGACTTGCTATAAGAAACGACTTCACCTTTTTTTGACCTGTTAGTTGAATGAATCCTGCTGATGCAGGTAATGGTACAATTCCAATTGTAGAGAACAATGATGAGATAATATGTGATATACCTCCGCCCCATACACCACGGTTCAGTGTTTGCTTTTCATTTTCTTTAGATAGGGGAGCCACTTGTTTTACAGCCGAAATAGCAGCAATTGTATTTGCAACTAAAAGAAAAGTAAATAAAGTTGCAGTTAGAGTCATTCCAATATCGAATCTAGGTGTCCCCCAAGCAAATACCTCTGGTAACTTAACTAGCGTTGTATGTGAAGGCATATGAGATGATTTTCCTAATACTGCATACAAAAGCCAACCACATGAAATTCCAAGTAACACAGCGTAACTTTTCATCCATCCTTTCCCTTTAATTGATAAGAAAGTAATAAGGGCAAAAACAAAGAGCGCAATAGTAGCTGTTGTATAGTCAGGATGAGTTGCAGGTCCTTGTAATCCCATCATTCCTTTTAGTAACACACCACTAAGCTGAAGAGATAATATTAAAAGAAAGGTTCCTGTAACCAAGGGTGTAAATAAACGTAAGATTCGATGAACAAGCCCTGTTATACCAAGAAAGAAGAGTAATATACCTGCAATAATTAATCCGCCTTCTAAAAGTTGCAACACGTCTTTTGCACTTTGTCCCTGATGCATAGCGACTTGTCCCAATATGACAAATATACTTACCCATGAACCGGCTGGCCCGTCCGCAATGGGGTAACGATGCCCAAACCACGCTTGTAGAAACGAACTTACTCCCACGACTAAAAAAGTCCGCTGCATTAATGTTGAGATATCTTCTATTGGTAAATGAAATATGCCACCAATAATGATAGGTAACGCAATTGCATTTGCTAATAGAAACACAAACCATTGTAGAATACTAAAACTCGTATCAAAGTGTTTTTTATTCATATTATTCTCCTTTGCCGAAAAAGAATCTCATAGTAAAAATCCATCCTTTCTACACAGTTAGATTAAAAAGGATGGATTTATTAAATCTATAAAATTATTTTAATTATATAGATAGATTTTTAATTAATTACCATGTACGGAATGGTAAGAATTTCCCATTAAGTGTAATCACGATACGAGGATCGCCACCTTTTGGATCTTCTTGTGTATCCACACCTAGGTTGAAGTTAATCGCACTCATTACACCTTCGCCCGCTTTTTCTAAGATTAACTCTCTAATAGTTGGTGCATATTGTAACATCATTTCATATAAACGATATGCAATCGGGTCAGTAGGAGGCATTTCCATTACTTGGCCACGAAGTGGAACTACTGTTAATGCTTGAACTACTTCTTCATCTAATTCTAATAGTTTACCGATTTTTTCTGCTTCTGGACGTGTCATTGTAGCTTGTCCTAATAACGCTGTTACAACCCAAGTCTCAGAGTTTTCACTTACTTTTGCAATTTCTTCCCAAGTTAACCCTTTTTTAATTTTTGCCGCTAGAATTTTTTGCGTAGCTTCTTGTCTATTCATATCTAATACTTGTCTTTTCATATCTCATAACTTCCCTTCATGTACGTAATAATTATTATTTTGCTTCACTATTTAACGCTTTATATCCATCAACCACTACATCTAATTTACCTGTGTGAGGGTCAATAACTAAACCGTGTACAGGAACATCTTTTGGAATAAGTGGGTGATTTCTTACTAAATCAACATTAGCTTGTGTTGAATCGCAAACATCATCGAATCCGAATAACCATTTTTTAAGGTCAACACCAGCATATTCAATCGCTGATAAAATTTCTGGTGAAGCTACTCCACGATCTAATATTTTTTGAAGTGTTCCTTTTGGATTCGTTTGGCTCGCACCACATCTATGGTGTCCAATAAGGAAGATTTCATCTGCATTTAAATCGTATACTGACGCGACAACACTTTGCATAACACTATCGAAAGCAGAAGCAATTTTACCACCTGCATTTCTGATGACTTTTGCATCACCATCGTGTATATCTAAAGCTTTTGGAAGTAGCTCAATTAAACGAGCATCCATGCAAGAAACAACAACCATACGTTTTTTAGGCATTTTTGTCGCTTCACGAGGAGCGTATTCCTTATTTTCTACAAATTGTTCATTGAACGATAGAATTTCTTGTAATAACATATTTGTAACCTCCTTTAAATCTAGATGTATTTTTTTGTTGCGTCCTCTATGTTATAAGTAAATATAACTGATAAATAATGTGATGTAAGAGGATAAACTAAGTATAGTGAATTGTATCGATAAGCAGAATAAGTTGGCGAAACACTTTCGGGCTTTCTACTTTCACGGTGAAAGGATTGGTTTATATCATTGATCAAACAGATTTTGAGATACTGAAATTATTAGGAGAAAACTCAAGAATACAATGGAAAGAGCTTGGCCAAAAAATACATATGACGGGGCAGGCCGTAGGAAATCGAATTCGAAGATTAGAGGATTTAGGGATTATTGAACAGTATACAATTGCAATAAACCGAATCAAATTAGGACAAGTAGTGACTGCATTTGTTACTTTGTTCGTAACAACAGCTAATCACCAAGAGTTTATGAATTTCTTTCAAGGAGAAGAAGGGATTTCTGAAGTACACCGTATAAGTGGTGAGGGGTGTTATTTATTAAAAACACATTTTGCGTCCAATGAAGACTTAGATAACTTTCTAGGACGACTATTAAAATACGGGAATTATCGTGTTAACTTATCAATAGGAAAGTTGAAATAAGGTTTCTTTTCCTTGGAGGGGATGGCAACATTATTTGCTAAACTTTATTTGTATAGAGATAATGAAGTCGTTTCATGTTTATCTTAAATAGTCAGAGCCTTACTACAATTTATGTGTAGTAAGGCTTTTTAAAGTTGTTAAAAAAATACATTGTAAGGAAGAAGGAAAGCCGTTAACAATAATGTAATTTCTAATAGAGTTAATTGATTGTATTGTAAAATTTTTTGAGATGAATTGTAGGGGGGAATGAAGATCTTATAGAAGGGATTCTTATAGGAAGGGGATGTCCATGTTCGATTCAACAGATTTTAAAATTATAAAGTTACTACAAGAAAACGCTAGAATGAACTGGAAGGAAATTGGAGAGAGAGTACATTTGACTGGCCAGGCTGTTGGGAAACGAATTAATAAATTAGAAGAGGCAGGTGTCATTCAAAAATATACGATAGATATCGATAGGGCTAAGTTAGAAGGGTCTATTATGACGTTTGTTACACTATTTCTGCATGCACCACATTATCATAATCAAATTCAAACCTTTTTTGAAAAAACGGACGTAATTACTGAAATGTATCGTATAAGTGGCGATGGCTGTTATATCATGATTCTTCACACATCTTCACATCAACAATTAGAAGAGACTCTTGCAGATGTTTTACATTATGGTGATTATCGTATAAATACTGTCATTAAGACAATTGAAAAAAAGAAAGAATAACATATTTATCCTTTCTTTTTTTATATGGAAATGGAATTCTTTATTTGTTTTTGTTTATAAAATTGTTTGCTGACATGACTTTTGCATAAATATCACCAAACTCTAATGCGCTCATGAATGACTGATGAGCGTGTACTGCGGGGATTAGATTTCCTTGAAATTCTAAATCTTTTGTTGTACAAGCATCTTCAATTACAACACATTGAAATCCTAAATCACTGGCAGCACGTACTGTTGCATCAATACATACGTGAGTCATCATACCGCAAATGACTAGTTGATCTATTTTTTCCTTCTTTAATGTTTCAAATAAATTGGTTCTTAAAAAACTGTTAGGGTGATGTTTTTGTATGACTCTTTCGTTAGCAATCGGTTGTACATCATCATGAATTTGAACACCTACTGTTTCAGGTAAGAAGAAAGTAGCTCCTTCATTGTTCGCAATATGTTGTACGTGAATAACTGTGTTATATTTTTCACGAAATACTTTCAAGACTTCTTGCGCTTTTTGTGCGGCTTTTTCAGGTTGATGCAATTCCATATTGCCGCCTTTAAAGTAATCATTTTGTATGTCGACTAATAGTAACGCTTCGTTCATAGTTAATCCCCCCACATATATTTGTACAGTACGTTGTTTGTACTGTACCGTTATTATATAAAGTGTAGGTATGTGCAGGTAATAATGTCATGAAACGATTTTGACGCATATAGTTTCATTGTGAAAAAGCTAAAAGATACAAAGTAAAGATTGGGGAAACGGCTATATTAAGCGTAAATATCAGGATGGTGAAGTGATAGTGAAAGAGGACGATCATATTTGATTTAACACTTTTGCTAGTATAATTTTGCTATAATAAATACGTACTTACACGAAGGGGAGTTTAAAGATAAAATGAAGTCGTTTAATATCGATCATCTTATAGCTAGTGTTTTGCAATGGATATTAAATATAGCTTTAATTATATTATCCATTGTGTTATCGATTTTCTTAGTGAATGAGACAATTACATTTGTGCAGTATATCTTTTCGGAAAAGGAGTATACATCGTATAAATTGGTTGAAAGTATTATCGTCTACTTCTTATACTTCGAGTTCATCGCATTGATTATTAAGTATTTTAAGTCGAATTATCATTTCCCGTTACGTTATTTTATTTATATCGGAATTACGGCGTTAATTCGTTTAATTATCGTATCTCATGAGGAACCGATGGAGACGTTGTTATATGCGGGATCCATTCTTGTTTTAGTCATTGCTTTATACATATCAAATATGAGAGATTTGAGAAAAGAGTAGTAGTGCAGACGTAAGTTTGCACTACTTTTTTACGTCTTGACATTCAAGTTACTTGAAAGTTTACAATGAAATTAGGGCGTTTGAAATTGAAAAAAATTGAGAAATTAAGTGAAGAAGTTTCTTTTACTTGGAGGTTATAGCAATGAGTCAGGATTTGAAGTTACGTCCTTTAGAACGAGAAGATTTAAAGTTTGTACACGAACTGAATAATAATGCACATATTATGTCGTATTGGTTTGAAGAGCCATATGAGGCATTTGTGGAGCTGCAGGATTTATACGATAAACATATACATGATCAAAGTGAACGGCGTTTTATCCTAGAGAAAGATAATGAGATGGTTGGATTAGTTGAGTTAGTGGAAATTGATTATATTCATCGAAGAACAGAATTCCAGATTATTATTGATCCGAATTATCAAGGACATGGTTATGCAGCGGAAGCGACGCGTTTAGCGATGGATTACGCTTTTTCTGTATTAAATATGCATAAACTCTATTTAGTTGTTGATAAAGAGAATGAAAAAGCAGTACATGTTTATAAAAAAGTTGGATTTATGGTAGAAGGAGAACTTCTCGACGAATTTTTCGTTGATGGTAACTACCATAATGCGATAAGAATGTGTATGTTTCAGAAGCAATATTTTAGAACGAAATAATGGAGTGAAAAGGCTATAGATAATGATTGTCTATAGCCTTTTTGTTGTGTTTAACAATAAATATTTATTGTAAAACAATAAATAGTTATTGACTGAGAATGTTAGTGGGCTTATTATGATGGTAGTGATAATAGTAAAAAGGAATGCAGATAAATTAATTGTGAAATCAAAGGAGAATATATGATGAAAAAATATTTATTAGCTTCTAGTCCAATATTTTTAGGAGTGTTATGTATCATTATGTTTAATGTAATTGGTTCGGAAGTAAAACGAGATGGAACTTTAGTGGAGCCATTTTACTTAATTCCGTTAGCATATTTATTTACTTTCACTGGAATTGTTGCAATTTTGTGTGTGGCTCTTTTCTCGGTGCTTCGAAAAAAGACAGCGTAATAAAACACTTGTCATGAAATAGAAACATACGATAGGGAAGAAAAATAAAAAGTGAGCTGAATCATGGTGAATCATTATTGTTATCCTGAAAGGCAAGTTGGATCGGCTATTACTTTGGCAGGAGCACAGGGGACAATTCATGTTGTGAATCAAGCGATTCAAATGCAGCAGCAAGCATATTTTGCACAAATGATGCAAGGGCAGTATATGTCGTACTCACAGCCTCCGATGCAAATTGTACATTACGATGTGCATCCAGCGGGTTTATTCTCCATTCCATATGGCGGGACATACTTCTTATGAAAGAAAGCGACTGATAAGAGTCGCTTTCTTTTTTTATATTCCGCCTAGTTTCATTCCAAGGAATGCAAAAAGGATACCAATAATATAAGTAGCACTTAAATATAGAAATAGTATGCCAAAGTTTTTACGATTGAAGAGCTGAATGGACTCTAGTTTAAATGTTGAAAACGTCGTAAAGGCACCCATAAATCCAGTACCTAATAATAATTGCCAACCTGTAGTGACCCCGTTGCCAATTATATATCCGAGTAAAAACGCGCCTGTTATATTAATGAGAAATGTAGCAATTGGAAAGGAAGTTTTATTTCTTTTTTTAAACCAATTACTAATTGCAAATCGTGTAATAGCACCGAAAAATCCACCTGTTGCCACTAATAAAGCTTCTATCATAAGTGATCACCTTCCGTAAGATGTTTCTTAATTAAGAAATCACCTAGTGTATAGCCAAGAGCAGACATAATGAGGCCACCGAGTATGCTGCATGATACATATAAGAAAGCCGTAGTCCATTCAGAATGATGGATTAATTGAACAGTTTCTACACTGAATGTTGAAAACGTCGTAAAGGAACCGATGAATCCAGTCCCAATGCCTGTGATAATTTCTGAAGACAAGATGTTTCTCCGAGCGATATACGTAGTCAGCCACGCTAATAAGAAGCAGCCGAGTAAGTTGATGAGCAATGTAGCTAGCGGAAATGAATGATTCCATGAAGTATGAATAGTAAGACCTAAATAATAGCGAGAAAGGGCTCCTAATATACCGGCTATGCCAACGATAATATAAATCAATTTCTTCACCTCTTTAAATAGCTTGCTCAAAAAAATAGACTCCTACCAGTATAACTACTGGTAGGAGTCATTAGCTAAGCAGCAGTTATGGCGAACTCCATCGCCTATGATTATTACATATAGTGTACTAAAAATTGCGTAGAATTTCCAGTGAAGAAGTGGAGCTGTTTTGTATGTATGTGATGGTTTAGGATAGAGAGTTTATACTTATAAACTAAATATAGTGATATAAGGTTTTTGATATGATAAAATGTTTCGTATGTCTGTCATTCGCTTCAGTTAACTGAAAATAAAGAAAAGTAAAATTGGTAGTTTTAGAAAAGGAGTCGTTCGTTTGAAAAAATTATTAAAAATAGTACTTATATGTATTTTAGTAGGGGTGGGAGTTGTAGGTGGTTTTTTAGCGTATATGACACTTACAAAAGAACAGCCAGCTAATGTTATAAGTTTGAAGGTGGAAAATAATAAGGAACGCGTGTTAGCGCTTGGAAATGAATTTAAAGTTACAACATTTAATATTGGATATGCTGGATTAGATAAGGATCAAGACTTCTTTATGGATGGTGGAAAAGGTTCTGGTTCAAGTAGTAAAGAGCAAACGGAAACGAATTTAAAGAAAATGCTTTCGTTTTTACAAAATGAGAATAGTGATTTTACGTTATTACAAGAAGTTGATATAAAATCAATGCGATCTTTTGATGTAAATGGGCATGAATTTTTGAAAAAAGGATTACCTGATTATGCTTCGTCGTTCGGAAAGAACTATGACACAAAATGGGTCCCTGTACCAATTACAAGTCCAATGGGATATGCGGAGGCTGGATTAAGTACGTTTTCTAAATATACAGTTCAAACAGCGCAGAGGTTCCAGCTTCCTGGAATGGAGCCTTGGCCAAAGCGTTTGTTTGATTTAGATCGAGCGATTGTTGAGCATAAAATACCTGTTAATAATGGGAAGTTTGTGAGACTCGTAAATTTACATTTGTCTGCGTATGATGAAGGCGGGAAAATTAGAAAACAGCAAGTAGAGTTTTTAAAAGAATATATGAACAAGCATTATGAAAATGGTGATTACGTAATAATGGGCGGAGATTGGAATCAATTACTTTCGAACGCTCAGTTAAGTGATCCGAAGTTTGTGAAAGAGCGTCCTGAGTGGTTAGTGGAGTTACCAAAGGACTTTACTGATGGTGGCTTTAAGTGGGCTGTAGATCCGTCTGTTATGACTGTGAGAGATGATGTGAAGAAGTATGTGGAAGGTGAAAACTTTGTCACGATTATTGATGGTTTTATCGTTTCACCGAATGTGGAAATTGTAAATGTACAAGGGAAAGATTTAAAGTTTGAAAATAGCGATCATAACCCAGTAAGTGCGGTATTTAAGCTGAAGTAATCGATATGTATAAGTAGAAGGTGGGGCTTCATATATGGAGTGGTTAAAGAGAACTTGTTTTTCTAACCTGGAGAAAGAATCACAGAAAAATCATTTATTGCTGTTCATTACGATTTGTAGTTTCTTTCTTGGAATAATCGCGATTGGGTATTACGGATATATTTTTACAGAGAGAGCAATAGCGTTTTGGGTTTGTGGTATTTCAGTTGTTGTATTTGGAACGCTGTTTACTTTTATAGAAAGCATGGAAGCGATGTATAAATATATCATGACATTTATGTTGCTTATTATGTCTTTCATTATGGTACAAGCTTTTAATGAAAGTCCGGCTGTATTTCAAATGGTCTACTTTACATTAGCAGTTTCACTTATTTATTTAAGTGAACGTCTCGTTATCATTCTCGGCGGAGTGGCGGTTATTATCACATTTATTCTTTGTAGTTATTGGCCGGAGCAATTTTTTGCTTATACAGCGGCATCTGAAGCTGCAAACTTCGCAAGCTTGTTAGCGATCGTAACGATTGCAATGTGGGGCGTAACGAAGATTGGCTCTAATTTGTTAGCTCGTTTAAGTGATGAGAAGCAAGAAGTAATGAGGAAAGCTCAGGAGCTAGAAGAAACGCAAAGACTGATTGAGGAAACGGTTGGGAAACTAGATAATAATTTCAATCACTTAAGAGAAAATATGAATACATCGATGGAGTCGATGAGTGAAATTAATTTTGCTTTTGAAGAGGTGGCAGTTGGCACTCAATCACAATCAGAGATGATGGCACGTTCAGTAGAAGTATTGAACGATATGGAAGGGAATATTGAACAAATCATTTCGCAAGTAAGAAATGCATCGACTCGTGTTGATGAAAGTTTAGAGATTTCAAAGGGTAGTGTACATACTTTACGAAATTTTGAAGCGAATATGAGAAGTTTAAATGATGTTGTTTCACAATCAGGAATTATATTTAGAGATTTAATGATGCAGTCGAAGCAAATCAACGAAATTGTAGATGTAATAACGAATATCTCAAGTCAGACGAGTTTGCTAGCTTTAAATGCAAATATTGAAGCGGCAAGAGCAGGCGAGCATGGAAAAGGATTTGCTATTGTAGCGAATGAAGTATTAAAGCTTGCCGAAGAATCAAATCGCTCTGCGGGGAGAATTCAAGGTATTTTGAAGGAGTTTAGTAATCAGGCAAGTAAAGTGGAAGTACAGGTAGAAAAATCAGAAAAAGTACAAGAAGAATGTAATGAAATGCTAGCAAGTGTTTTAACAAATGTAACGGATTTAGGAAAGTTTATTGATGCAATTAATGATGTAATGAGAGAGATTGTTGGTCATCAAGAAAACTTGCAGGTTAAAACGACAAATATCGTAAAGGATGTTACACATGCTTCTAATGTAATTCAGCAAACTTCTGCGGCTACGGAAGAAGTGTTGGCAAGTGTGGAAGAAGAAAAACATCGAAATGATATATCGGTGAAGACGTTGCATACTGTTAGCGAGCAAGTGAAGTTGCTAGAAAATATTTTAGAAAAGTAATATCTCTTAAAAAGGGCACACTATGTGTGCTCTTTTTTCATTTAAATGAATACTTGATAGTAATTTAATTGCTTTTCTGCGCGTTTTCTGCCAAGCTTAAGGAGATAAACTGAGACTTTAATTAGTGGGGCAATACGCTACTGATTATTAGTTGAACCCCGCAAATAGCGGAATAAAATACTTCAAAGAAAGAATTATATAGGTGACGCATATGATCGAAGTTAAGACTTCTGAACTTAGTGATGGAGAATTTAATAGAGGGGTATTTGCAACTCGTGATATTAAAAAGGGTGAGTTGATTCACTCAGCACCAGTTATCTCTTATCCGAATGAACAGCATGAACACATTGAGAAAACGTTACTTGCTGACTACGCATTTGAGTATGGGGTAAATCATACAGCATTCCTTTTAGGATACGGCATGTTATTTAATCATGCATATAATCCGAATGCAACGTATGATATTGTCTTTGAGAATCACACGTTTAACTTCTTTGCTTACAAAGATATAAAAGCGGGAGAAGAGATTCTAATCAATTATAATGGTGAAGTTGATGACGATGAGCTATTATGGTTTGATAAGGAAAAAGAAGAGAACGAAAAGTAAATTATAATAAGTAATAAAAAAGATGCTTTTACATAGGTAAAAGCATCTTTTTTTATTGATGAAAATAAAAAAAGATTACAAAAAAATACCACTTTATTTTCGTATGGTATAGTAAGATACTGAAGGATAGTGTTTTGAAAAAGTAATATATTTTACAAATTGTTGTCTTTCTGATGACATGTCAAGTTTAGTAGCCCATTTGGGTTGCTTTATTATGCAATATATATTTTAATATGAGTGGCACCTCTTATAAATTAAGAGGTTTATAGGTGTCTCGAATTGATTTTGGGTACACTGTATCCACCACTTTAGGTTCGTTCATGTATGTGGGGATATTATGGGCCCGTATAACGGGATAAAAAGAATATAGAAATAGAGGAATCGTAAAATGAATATGCAAGAGGTTTATAAATATTTAAGTACGGTATTGCCTGAAGGTCATGTGAAACAAGATGAAATGTTAAAGAATCATACGCATATTAAAGTTGGTGGAAAAGCAGATGTGTTCGTTGCGCCGACAAATTATGATGAAATTCAAGAAGTTATCAAATATGCTAACGAATATAATATTCCAGTTACGTTTTTAGGAAATGGATCGAATGTCATTATTAAAGATGGTGGAATTCGTGGGATTACCGTAAGTTTAATTCACATTACAGATGTGACTGTAACAGGAACGACGATTGTAGCACAGTGTGGTGCAGCAATTATTGATGTATCACGTATTGCATTAGATCATAATTTAACGGGTCTTGAGTTTGCTTGTGGTATTCCAGGTTCAGTTGGCGGAGCTTTATATATGAATGCTGGCGCATACGGCGGTGAAGTATCGTTTGTATTAACAGAAGCTGTCGTAATGACAGGTGATGGAGAGTTACGTACTTTAACGAAAGAAGCATTTGAATTTGGATATCGTAAGAGTGTATTTGCAAACAACCATTACATTATTCTTGAAGCGAGATTTGAGCTTCAAGAAGGTGTGCGTGAAGAAATTAAAGAAAAAATGGATGATTTAACGTTTAAACGTGAGTCAAAACAACCTCTAGAATATCCTTCATGTGGTAGTGTATTTAAGCGTCCACCAAATAACTTTGCTGGTAAATTGATTCAAGAATCAGGACTACAAGGTAAGCGAATTGGCGGAGTGGAAGTTTCTTTAAAACACGCTGGATTTATGGTGAATGTTGATAACGGAACAGCACAAGATTACATCGATTTAATTCACTTTGTACAAAAGACTGTTGAAGAGAAATTTGGCGTGAAGTTAGAGCGAGAAGTAAGGATTATTGGAGAAGATCTATAATAATCTTTGAATTAAAAGCGTATAAAAGTATGAATTATTTTAAAATAATATTTGGGTATTGTTGACAAGTTGTTTTCAATTCAATATAATGGCTAATAATTTAACAAATAACATACGTTGAAAGAGCCCAGTAGCAGTTTGTCACTGTTAACGAGAGAGCTAGGGGTTGCTGGAACCTAGCACAAACAAACTTGCGAATTACACTCTGGAGTATCTTAGGTAATGCTAAGCGGATTGGCAATCGATATTATTGCTAAGAGTGGTATGAGTAGCTATGCTATTTATACAAACTGGGTGGTAACACGGTGAATAATCGTCCCTATGTCATAGACATAGGGACTTTTTGTTTTAAAAAATAAAGGGGATGACAAAAGATGAATATTATTGATGAATTAGAATGGCGCGGCGCTGTGAATCAACAGACTGATGAAGAAGGTTTACGTAAGCTAGTAGAAGAGAAAAAGATTTCACTATACTGCGGAGTTGATCCGACTGGTGATAGTATGCATATTGGACATTTAATTCCGTTTATGATGATGAAGAGATTTCAGTTAGCTGGCCATCATCCAGTTATTTTAATTGGTGGGGCAACAGGAACGATTGGTGATCCGAGCGGACGTCAATCAGAACGTCAACTTCAAACGTTAGAAGTAGTTCAGCATAATGTGGATGCGTTAACAGCGCAAATGAAAAAGCTATTTGATTTTGGCGGAAATAGCGAAGTGAAGATGGTAAATAACTACGACTGGACACATGAAATAAACATTATTGAGTTTTTACGTGATTACGGGAAGAACTTTAGCATTAATAGCATGTTAGCGAAGGATATTGTAGCAAGTCGTTTAGATACAGGAATTTCTTTTACAGAATTTACGTACCAAATTTTGCAAGCGATGGACTTCCATCATTTATACACGAAAGAAGATGTTCAACTGCAAATTGGTGGTAGTGACCAATGGGGAAATATTACGAGTGGTTTAGATTTAATTCGTAAGTTAGAAGGGCACGAAGCGAAAGTATTCGGATTAACGATTCCGTTATTACTGAAATCAGATGGTACGAAGTTCGGTAAATCAGCAGGTGGTGCAGTTTGGCTTGATCCTGAAAAAACAACACCATTTGAATTTTACCAGTTTTGGGTGAATACAGATGACCGTGATGTAGTGAAATACTTGAAATACTTTACGTTCTTAACGAAAGAGCGCATTGATGAATTGGCAACGAAGGTAGAAACAGAGCCTCATAGACGTGAAGCGCAAAAAGTATTAGCGGAAGAAATGACGAAATTCGTTCATGGAGAAGAGGCCTTCCTGCAAGCTGTGAAAATTACAGCAGCGTTATTTAGCGGAGATATTAAATCATTAACAGCTGATGAAATTGAGCAGGGCTTTAAAGAGATGCCAACATTCCAGTCTTCAAAGGAGACGAAAAATATCGTAGAATGGCTAGTCGATTTAGGAATTGAGCCATCTAGACGACAAGCACGTGAAGATATTAATAATGGAGCTATTTCGATGAATGGCGAAAAAGTAACGGATGTGGGTACAGATGTTACTGTAGAAAATTCATTTGATGGACGATTTATTATTATTCGTAAAGGGAAGAAGAACTACAGCTTAGTGAAGTTAGGAGAATAATTTGTGTGAAAGGATGGGAGTAGGAAGAATACTTCCATCTTTTCATATACACAATTTAGACATAAAATAATCAGTAAATTTAGATAATTAAAAGGGTTATAATATTCTTCTGCCGAATAAATAAGTTAGAGAAAATTACGGACAAAAATAGCCCGAACCATGCAGGGCATGATTCGGGCTTATATTCAGATTAGTAAGCTAAGCTGAATAGACCTTTAATGTGTGATAAGTAACGAACGTTACTTGCTTCTTTCATTAATGATGCTGGTAAGCCTTTAAGTGGAGTATTGCTTGCTCCAATTGTAGCAACAGCATCTTTACGTCCTAGACTAGCAAGTGTTCCAGAGTTTACAGGTGCGAACTCTTCGAATGCTTTGCCTTCTAGTGCTGCGTATAAGTTGTATCCAATTAACTCACCCATTTGCCAAGCGATTTGTGCAGTTGGTGGGTATGGACGTCCGTCTGGAGCGAAGACAACAGCGCTGTCTCCAGCAACGAATACGTCTTTGTGAGAAGTAGATTGTAGGTATGCATCAACTGTTGCACGGCCACGGTTTACTTCAAGACCTGATTCACCGATTAATGGGTTACCTTGTACGCCGCCTGTCCAAACGAATGTGTTAGCAACAAGTTTTTGACCGTCTTTTAAGTCGATTTCATTGCCAGCAACGTTTGTTACAGGAAGACCTGTTAAGAATGTAACACCGCGTGCTTCTAGGCTAGTAGTTGCACGTTCGATTAAGTGGTCTGGTAATACTGGAAGGATTTTTGGACCTGCTTCAACAAGAAGAAGTTTAACTTCTTTTGGATTTACGCCGTGGCTTTTTGCAAGTTTAGGCATAATGTCAGCAAGCTCACCAACTAGCTCAACGCCAGTTAATCCGCCACCACCGATTACGATTGTAGCATCAGCTTCGTTTTTCGTTTTCGCGTATTCACGAATACGGTCTTCAACGTGTTTGTAGATTTTGTTTGCATCAGCAGCAGATTTTAATACCATGCTGTTTTCTTCTAGTCCTGGAATACCGAAGTAAGCAGTTTTACTTCCTAAAGCAACTACAAGTGCGTCGTAAGATAAAGTAGTGCCACCAGCTAGTTTAATTTCTTTGCTATCAACTGAGAATGACTCAACTGTTGCGATTTTAAGATCGATGTCTTTACCTTTGAAAAGCTTTGTAAGTGGCATTGCAATTGCTTGCTCAGCAACGTTACCAGCTGCAAGGCGGTGTAGTTCAGTGATGATTTGGTGTGTTGGGTATTGGTTAATCACTGTAACTTGTGCTTCTGATTTGCTGTAATATTTACGTACGTTTAAAGCGGCAAGAAGACCGCCATAACCAGCGCCTAAGATGACAATTTGTTTTGACATAGTATGATATCCCCCGTCTTTACTAATTGTTGTTATAAGTTAACTTATTTATTGTTACGTTCTGCACTAATTTGAAGATATGCGTTCACAAAGCGGAACATTTTTTGTGCTTGTGGGTCTTTTAGTAATTTTAATAGACCGAACAGGCCGATAACTTCGTTGCTTTCGTCAGCACGATCTTTCGCTTCGATAGCAGTCGCAGCCATGCCTTTCACTGTATCTTTTACAGGTTCTACAAGCTCTGTGATTGCACTAACAGTGTCGCTTTTTAATACTTCATCAGTAGCAACAGTTTGAGCGAAGTCATAAGACTTAGTTAAAATATTAACAAGCTCAGTTAATTTTGGAAGCTGTTCTACTAGTGTAGTTAATGATTCTTGTACCTCAGGTTTTAACAACTGATCAAGTACATCAAGTTGTCCTTGGCTAGCAGAAATTTGTACAGTTTCTTGTTCTGGCTTTGTTTGAGTCATAGTTTCTGGCATCTCCAATTCTCCTTTACGATAGCAATACTCTTATTTTTGATAGGTAAGATAGTAAACGTTTGCGAAACTTTATACAAAGTTTCACAAAGCACAATAAAATGCCTTTAAATTTATGCCAGCAAGTAAGCTGAAATCATAAATCCAAAACCATAATGTCCTACCTATTATTTATGAACTGTCCGATACATGGCTTGTCCGCATAATGGAAAGTTCCTTTATCGGAAAGTGTATATAATATATATCCTATATTATATACTATATACACCTATGTTAACATAAAAATGATTCCTAATTATTTGATATTAAGCGTATAATGTAGTACTGACAAGGCGTGAAAGCGCATAAATTATTTTGTTAAGGTTAGAAAGGTACGTATATATAAATAAAAAAAGGAAAAAATGGACAAATTTATGTTCATTTTTTCCTTTTTTTATTGTTCACCTTCTGTAATTAGCATCGATGTGTTACCGCTTTTTTCAAGGTGGCATTCGCCCCAAGTACAAAGGGAATCAAGAATGGATTCTAAAGACCAACCGTAGTCTGTAAGAGAATATTCTACTTTCGGTGGTACTTGATTGTATACCTTTCTTTGAATAACTCCGTCTTCTTCTAATTCGCGTAATTGCTGTGTTAACATCTTTTGTGTAATACCAGGCATGAGACGTTTTAATTCACTCGTTCTCTTTGTACCTTTCGTTAAGTGGCAAAGAATAACGACTTTCCATTTTCCGCCGATAACCTCTAAAGTCGCTTCAACGGGAATATTATATTTCTTCATATAAAAAAATCTCCTTTGATGAATATAGATTTCAATTCTCCAACAAAAGAAGCCAAATAATTTAAATGTTACTAAAAAGTACCTATAGCACTTTAAAGTACGTACTTTTTATCATGTTGAATATGTTCCATAATAGCATACGTAAGAGGGAAATGAGTAGTACGGTACTAAAAAGTGCCTATGTTACTTTTTGGTACCTATCGTACTTTAAAGTGCGTTCTTCAAAAAAAGAGTGAAGCCATTCATAATAGCATATATCAGCAGTAACATTATTTTTGTAGAAGAAAAAAGGCCTTTTTTCATACTATTATGATTGGATTTCTCGTATTAAGGAGGAGTTCAATTGAATTCATATACAGTATCTTCTTCGGTAGTACAGACGAATCGGAGAAGCATGTTTGCTTTATTAGCACTAGCAATTAGTGCGTTTGGAATTGGTACAACCGAATTTATTAGTGTCGGTTTATTACCATCTATTTCAGAGGATTTACATGTTTCTGTTACAACAGCGGGTTTAACCGTTTCTTTATATGCATTAGGAGTAGCGTTTGGTGCCCCAGTATTAACGTCATTAACAGCTAGTATGTCGCGAAAGGCGTTATTAATGTGGATTATGATTATTTTCATTATTGGTAATGGAATTGCGGCAGTGGCAACAAGTTTTACTGTGTTGCTTATCGCAAGGGTTGTATCTGCGTTTGCACACGGCGTTTTTATGTCGATAGGATCCACAATTGCGGCTGCGCTTGTACCAGAGAATAAACGTGCGAGTGCAATTGCATTTATGTTTACTGGTTTAACTGTTGCGACCATTACAGGCGTACCGATTGGAACATTTATCGGTCAACAATTTGGCTGGAGAACATCGTTTATGGTAATTGTGGCAATTGGAATCGTTGCCTTAATCGCCAATAGTATGCTAATTCCTTCTAACTTAAAAAAAGGTACGTCTGTATCATTTCGCGATCAATTCAAACTGATTACGAATGGAAGGCTATTACTTGTATTTATTATTACTGCATTAGGATACGGGGGAACATTCGTAACGTTTACGTATTTATCTCCGCTATTACAAGAAGTAACAGGATTTAAATCAAGTACCGTTACAATTATTTTGTTAGTGTACGGAATTGCAATTGCGATTGGGAATATGGTTGGCGGGAAATTATCAAATCATAATCCGATTCGAGCATTATTTTACATGTTCTTTATTCAAGCAATTGTATTATTTGTTTTAACATTTACAGCGCCATTTAAAGTCGCTGGACTCATCACAATTATTTTTATGGGACTATTTGCGTTTATGAATGTTCCAGGGCTACAAGTGTATGTCGTTATCTTGGCTGAGAGATTTGTTCCAAGTGCTGTTGATGTGGCATCAGCGATTAACATTGCAGCATTTAACGCAGGAATTGCTCTTGGTGCTTACTTGGGCGGTATTGTAACGAACTCGTTAGGGTTAATTCATACGGCCTGGGTAGGCGGCATCATGGTAGCAGGGGCTGTTATTTTAACAGCGTGGAGTATGACATTAGAAAAAAGGGATTAAGTGAAATAAGGGAGAGAAAATATAATGAAAAATTTACAAAGTACAACAACATTGCATAACGGTGTAGAAATGCCTTGGTTCGGTTTAGGTGTATTTAAAGTAGAAGATGGACCAGAACTTGTAGAAGCAGTAAAATCGGCGATTAAAGCAGGATACCGCAGTATTGATACAGCTGCGATTTATGGAAATGAAAAAGCAGTTGGAGAAGGAATTCGCGCTGGTATAAAAGAAGCCGGGATTACTCGAGAAGATTTATTTATTACTTCAAAAGTGTGGAATTCGGATCAAGGATATGAAACGACACTTGCTGCATATGAAGAGAGCTTAAAAAAATTAGAGCTAGATTATTTAGACTTATATCTTGTCCATTGGCCTGTAGAAGGGAAATACAAAGATACGTGGAGAGCGTTAGAAACACTGTATAAAGAAGAACGTGTGCGTGCAATTGGCGTAAGTAACTTCCAAATTCATCATCTGAAAGACGTATTAGCAGGTGCAGAAATGAAACCAATGATTAACCAAGTGGAATATCACCCTCGTTTAACACAAAAAGAATTACAAGCGTTCTGTAAAGAGCAAGGTATTCAAATGGAAGCATGGTCACCACTTATGCAAGGTCAATTATTAGATAACGAAACATTACAAGAAATTGCTGATAAGTATGATAAAACGACAGCTCAAATCATTTTACGTTGGGATCTTCAAAATGAAGTTGTAACAATTCCGAAATCAACGAAAGAACACCGCATTATTGCAAATGCTCATATATTTAATTTTGAATTAACGAAAGAAGATATGGAGAAAATTGATGCGTTAAATGAAAATCATCGCGTTGGTCCAGATCCTGATAACTTTGATTTCTAAACTTATAGTGGAGAGAAGGGGTGCAAACAGTTTGCACTCTTTTTTGTTTTGCTTATGCATAAAAAAAGTTTCTAACTAAATAATAAGCAGAAGAAAATTTGTTATTTCATAAGGGGTTGTAAACATGAATATAAAAAGATCGTTCAAGCTAATGGCCGCTTTTTTGAGTGTTTTATTTGTATTTGCGAACTTATTATTTCCACTTCAAAAAGCATTCGCGGAAGTTATGGATCATACAAAGTATGAAATGGATTGGAGTTATAGTAGGTCAAAGAAGAAACCAATTCGAACAGAGCTTATTAAAACAGCAGATGGAAAAATTGCCTTTTGCTTAAATGTAGATTTGAAATCTCCAAGCGGTCAAGATTTACCGGAAATGGGCAAAGTGGATATTAATGTATACCGTGTACTGTTAAATGGGTATCCGCAAAAGAGTCCACAAGAATTAGGTGTTTCTGATTGGAGAGAGGCACATTATGCAACGCAGCTTGCAGTATGGAATGCGTTAAAACAAATTGATATTAATGATTTAGATTTCCGTAATAAAAATGTAGAAAAGGTAACGAAAGATATCGTTGCAAAAGCAAGTGCTAGTGAAGAATTACAAGAAATTACGATGAGCGTAATACCGTCAGAAGAACAACAAGCAGTGTTGAAAAATGATTTCTTTGAAACAGGTTTATATACAGTAGAAACAAATGCGAAAAGCGGAACATATAAAGTGCAAGCAACAGGTGCACCAGAAGGCGCGAAATTTGTAAATGAAAAGGGCGAAGCAAAAACGGAATTTAATGTAGGAGAAAAGTTCCGCATCTTAATTCCGAAACAAACACCAGCTGGTGGGTTTAGCTTTAAAGTATTAGGAAATTTAACAAAGTTACAAGGGATTGCACATAAAGGAACACCGACTATTCAAAATGCAGTTGTATTACTTGAGCGTAGTGAAGAAAAAACAAGTCCGGAGTTATCGGTAAGTTGGAAAACAACAAATGGTCATGATAATAATAAACCACATACTCCAAATGAACCACATAAACCGAATCAAAAGAGATAATGAAAAAGCATTGGCACACAGCCAATGCTTTTTTGCAGTTCATTTATTTACAGAGCCATTATCTTTAGTAAAGCAGTTTGCATATGCACTGAATGGATCTTCGATACTTTTCATTATATGGTTGACGCTTTTACAATGTATCGTTTGGTGGTTATTCGTAGATAGAAAAAGGAGTGGATTATAATCGATAAAGATATTTTAATGTTACCGCTAGTACTTATAGCGATTGCTCTATTTCTTTTCACTTCACAAATCTACATAGCGACCCTTTTGTATAAGTATGAAAAGTCTTGGTGGTGGGGAGGACTTAGTTTTCTTTTACCGTTCGGACTCAATGTGTATATATATCAAATTATTATATTAGAAAATCGAGTGGGGATATTGTTTGAAGGACTAAATTTAAGTGAAAGAAAATTATGGAGAAAAATATATGTTCTTGTTTGCATGCTTCGGATTTCTTGCATCACCAACATGAATATTTTGATCAGTACGGTATAATGAAAACAAGAAATTAGAGAGAGAGATAAAAAATGAAACTTCGTATTTGTGAAATAACGACAGAAAATCGGCATGAAATTGCTAAGTTAAAAGTAACAGAGGAACAGCATAAATTTATTGAAAGTACAGTTGAAAATTGTTTAGTTGATACTGAAACAAAATATAAAGAAGATGCAATTTCAGTAGGGCTATATGATGGTGATACACCTATTGGATATGCAATGTATGGCTGGTTTGAGGAAGAAGAAAAGGCTGTATATTTAAATCAATTTGTCATCGACAGTGCATGCCAAGGAAAAGGGTATGCAAAACCATTATTACGTTTGTTGATGGACCATTTTAACACAGAATATAATTGCAAAGTTATGTATTTAAGCATACATCCAGAAAATAAACTTGCACAAAAGTTATATGAATCAATAGGCTTCCATTTAACTGGTGAAATTGAAGATGAATGGTTACATGGAAAAGGATTTATAATGAAACGTATGCTGGATTAATAAAAACCTGTCCGGAAGATTAGTATCTTTCAGGCGGTTTTTTATTTTAAAATAGCATTGGAATTTAAAATTTGAACATTACGATTTTTGGATTAATTCATAAAATTTTAATATTAATCTAATTGAAATGTCTATCTAAGGAGAAAAATATCGTGTACAATTCACTTTGGAAAAACTGTCCATAGATGGATGCCTATGAATTAATTGTAAAAAACAATATTTTTATACACATTTTTCATGTATAGACAACAATACATATTAAATGTATTTCTTATCATTATCCCGTGATGTAAAAAAAGGAGAACTCATCATAAAACATAGAGAAAGATGAGGAGGAATTTTAGACTTAAAATTTTTTTCTATATAAGAAAGCGAATACATATAGGGAATAAAGGTAAGCGATATTGGGGCGCGAAGTTTTGTTGTGTATTTAAAATGGTTGTATAAAGATAAATTGATTTTGCAGTAAATGAATATATCTATGATGGTTTGCATTACAAAAAGAACAGGGGACACAGATTATGTCGAAGAAAAAGAGTAGTAGGGTATTAGTGGCTGGGATATGTATATCTACATTATTATCGCCAGTAGCTTTCGAAGCATCGAAAGGATATGCAGCACCTTTGGAAGAAAATAAAGGTGGAAAATTAGAAGAGGTTAAAGAGAATAAGTTTGAGCAAAGGACGTTTCATGTACCTGGAAAAGGTGATATAGAAAAGGAAACGAAACGCTTAAAAGTAAGTGTTCACCTTTCGGTTAACGAACCGACTGGAATTTATGCAGCGCCAAACGAAAAGATTACAATTGAAATAAAAGGAACGCAGTCTATTCAAGCTTTTATGGGAACGAGATCATATGATGAAAAGGACCCTGAAAAGTTTGATTTAAAACCTGGTAAAAATGTTATTTCATCACCAAATGGTGGTATTTTATATTTTTACAATATGAACGACGAAGGTGAGGTAACGGCTTCTGTTACGAATGGTGGTAGCCATTTTCCTTTGTTTATTTTAGGTAAGCATACGAAAAAAGATTTTGATGAAATGTTGAAGAAATATAAGGATCCTTATGCAGTTGAATTAAAAGGTGAGAGAAGTTTAATTACTGCGAGTTATAATGCTGTTCAAGATCATATGAACGATACAGATCCAATAAAGTTAATGAAATTACATGATAAGATTATTCGTTTGGAAAATGCAGTAGCAGGATTATCTGAGGACGGTATTGGAGTCGCAAAATCTCCAAATCATTACGTTCAGTTTGTTGAAAAACGGAATCCGGATGAAGATGATTATATGTTTGCAACAGATTATCGTACAGCATATATCCCAAAAGTAATGAATAGAGTATTGGATTTAGAAGTACTTGAAAAGGATGGTTGGGGACCATGGCATGAAGTTGGACATTTACATCAACAAAGGCCGTGGGACTGGGATGCTGTTGGGGAAGTAACAGTCAACATTTATTCTTTAGCAGTACAAAAAGCATTAGGGAATAAACTAGACATGGAAGAACATTATGAAAAATCATTTGAGTATTTAGAAAGACCTATTGCCGAAAGAGTAATTGATGAAATTGATCCGCTTACGATGTTTTGGCAATTAAATATCGTTTATGGGGAAGATTTTTATCCTACATTGCATCAAGCGTATCGCTTGTTATCTGAAGAGGAAATGCCTACTTCTGATGAAGAGAAAAAGCAAATGTTTGTTTATATGACATCAAAAGTGGCAGGACAAAATTTAGTTCCATTCTTTAAAGAATGGGGATTAACTCCAAGTGATGAGACTAGAGAAAAAATAGAAAAATTAAATTTACCTAAATTAGAAAAAGAAATATGGAAAGCTACAGATAGTAATGATATTCGCGAGAAGCAAGTTGAACCGTATAAAGTTCCGTATGGTGAACCTGCTAATGAGGTACAAAACCTTGTAGTTGGTACGAATTTTGATGAAGAAAAAGCGGGTAAACTTGTTCAAAATTTAGGTGAGAATGTAAAAGTAACAGGTAAGATTATATGGTCTAAATTAGACGCTGGAAAACAGGAAGTGTTAGTAGAAATTGAGGATGAGAAGGGAAATAAAAATTAAATTCCTGTTCAAGTTAATGGTATTTATGGTGACAGTATCATTTTTCAAGGAATTTCAAATGATGTAATGTCAACAGTGACGCTTCGTCACAATGAAAAAGAATTAAATGTAAACTTTACTAGTAATAAAATACATTACCGTTTTGAAAAAGAAGCATATATGGGTTTGACAGTATATGATCGAAATGGAATTGAAAAGAAACGTGTATCAGCAGAAGGGCAAGAAACTGGAAAAAGATTTGCTGAACTAAATGGAGTGGATTTTGAATATGGAGATGTAGTGAAAGTGTATCATGCCGAGTCAGGTCGTTTAATTTGGTACAAAAATAGTGAGTTAGTTGGAAAAGGAGATAAGAAAAAGTTTAAAGAAATTTCCTTCAAGATTACTCCAAATGGCTTAGAACAAGTGCAATAATAAAAAAAGCTCGTAAAACATTATGTTTTACGAGCTTTTTTTATTACTCAGCTTCAGAAACTACTGTGAAGCGTTCGTTTACGTGTTTTGGATTTTCGATTTCATCAAGTGCTGCAACTGCGAAGTCTTCGTAACTTACGTAGCTATCACCTTTTGCGTTAACAAGAAGGTTGTCTTTGCCAGCTGTATAAGAGCCTGTGCGTTTTCCTAATGCAAATAGTGCAGAAGGGCTGATGAATGTCCAAGTTATATCGTTTGTTTGTTGCAAGATTTCTAAGTTTTTACCTTGGTTTTGAGCTGTTGCAAGGTATTCATTTGGGAAACCTGGCGTATCAAATACACGCGTTGTTTTCTCTTCGTCTACAAACAAGCTTCCAGCGCCGCCAACTACAAGTAATTTTGTGTTAGGTGCACCTTTCATAGCTTCAATTAGTACGTTTCCTGCATCTACGTGAAGATGTTCTTCTCCTGCTGGAGCGCCGAATGCATTTACAACTATATCAAATGCTTGTAGGTCATTAGATGTAAGAGCGAATACATCTTTCTCTAAAACTTTTATATTTTCTTCTGTAATTTTTGCAGCGTTTCTTACGATTGCAGTTACTTCATGTCCGCGATCTAATGCTTCTTTTAAAATACGACTTCCTGCTTTACCAGTTGCTCCGATGATTCCGATCTTCATAATAAATCCCTCCAAATTGTTTTGTTAAAGTGTATATCTGAAAGTAAATGAATTTGTTGTAATAAGGTTTGTTACAACCTGATGTAATCATTATAGTTACAGGTTGGTGTTTTTGTCAATGGGGTAGTTTGTATATTTACTTTTTGTTTTAGTATGTACAGTTAAAGGGAGGAGAGTCATAAAGATATTGTTACTTCGTGTCTGGCTAATATTTGGAAATTGCAAATTGTCGAAAAATGTTGATTTTTAAATGTTTTTTAAATATAATTCGTTTTATGGAGAAAAGGAGGGGTTAATTGTATGAATATTTTAGAGCAATTTGTTTCATCAACGAATACAATTCTTTGGTCATATATTCTTATTGCAATGTTAATTGGTTTAGGTCTTTATTTTTCTATTAAATTGAAATTCGTACAAATTACTCATTTAGGGGAAATGGTTCGATTAATGAGTGATGGATTAACTGGAAAGACGCGTAAAAAAGGTAGTGTATCTTCTTTCCAAGCGTTCTGTATGAGTTCAGCAGCTCGTATTGGAATCGGGAACTTAGCCGGTGTAGCGTTAGCTATTTCTATGGGAGGACCTGGAGCGGTATTTTGGATGTGGGTTATTGCGATTGTCGGAGCGTCTTCAAGTTTCGTGGAAAGTACGCTTGCACAAATTTATAAAATAAAAGATGGCAGTGGCTTCCGTGGTGGTCCTGCTTATTATATGGAAAAAGGTTTAAATAAACGTTGGATGGGAATTTGGTTCTCTATCCTTATTACAATTAGTTATGGTTTAATTTTTAACTCAGTACAAGCAAATACAGTTACATTAGCATTTAAAAACGCTTTTGGTATTGAGCGTTACGTTGTTGGGATTGTATTAGCAGTATTAGTTGCGGTTATTATTTTTGGTGGCGTGAAAAGTATCGCGCGTATGTCTGAAATGATCGTTCCGCCAATGGCACTTATTTATATTGCAGTAGCAATTTTCGTTGTTATTAAAAATTATTATTTAATACCGGATATGTTTACAGAAATTTTTAAAGGAGCATTTGGTTTAGATTCAGCTGTAGGTGGCGGTATCGGTGCTGCAATGAAGTATGGTATTCAGCGCGGATTATTTGCGAACGAGGCAGGTATGGGTAGTGCGCCGAACGCGGCAGCAACAGCTGATGTAACGCATCCGGCGAAACAAGGTTTTATTCAAACAATTGGAGTGTTAGTGGATACATTCTTAGTATGTACATCAACAGCATTTATCGTACTATGTTCTGGTGCATATAAGGCAACAAATTTAGAAGGTATTGAATTAACGCAAAATGCATTAAGTTCACAAATTGGCCCATGGGCAAGTAGCTTCTTAGCGATTATTATTTTCCTATTCGCTTTCAGTTCACTTCTAGGAAACTACTATTATGGTGAAACGAACATTGAATTCATTAAACAAAGTAAAACTTGGTTAACGATTTACCGTATTGCGGTAGTGGGAATGGTATTATTCGGTTCTGTTGCCACACTTCAAGTTGTATGGAATATGGCGGATTTATTTATGGGACTAATGGTAATCACAAACTTAATCGCGATTACACTTCTTGGCCGATTTGCATATGCTGCTTTGGCAGACTATGTAAGGCAAAAGAAACAAGGAAAAGATCCAGTCTTCAGTGCAGATTCTATTCCTGGTTTAACGAATACGGAGTGTTGGGATAAGCCAGTGGTAACAGATAAAGAAAAAGCAGTGTAATGAAAAGGTGAGCATCGAGATAAATTCGATGCTCACCTTTTTTGTTGTAGTAAATGATGAAAAGGGTGAGAGGGAATTATTAATATAATTTTGTTTGTTCATTATTCCCGTTATTTGTAGAGAACGCACTGTCTTAAAAGTATGACCGGTCGAATGGGATGAGTGATTGAGTATTGGATAAATGCACATACTGGTTATATTTTTACGTAAAAAAACATATATGTTAAGAAATTTAACGTGTACATGTTATAAAACCTAACATAAAGTTCTTGATTACTAAAAGTTTTTAGAATATAATTTTCTTATTGTTAGGAAGAGGGGGCAATGCAATTATGGATTTTTTAGCTAAGGTAATTGGGGATGTAAATAATGTCCTTTGGTCATATGTCATTATTGCGATGTTAATTGGGTTAGGGCTTTACTTTTCATTTCGTGTGAAATTTGTCCAAGTTCGTTACTTCGGTGAAATGATTCGATTGCTTGGGGATGGGGCAAGTTCGAAAACGAGGAAAGCTCAAAAAGAGAAGAGCGGTGTATCATCGTTCCAAGCTTTTTGTATGAGTACAGCCTCTCGTGTAGGTACTGGTAACTTAGCTGGTGTAGCTATCGCAATCTCAGCAGGTGGACCAGGAGCGGTATTTTGGATGTGGTTAATTGCGGTAATTGGGGGTGCTTCTGCATTTGTAGAGAGCACATTAGCGCAAATTTATAAAGTAAAAGATGGGAATGCATTCCGTGGTGGTCCAGCGTATTATATGGAAAAGGGTTTAAAGAAACGCTGGCTAGGAGTTGTCTTCTCTGTTCTAATAACAGTTAGTTTCGGATTAATTTTCAACGCCGTGCAGTCAAACACAGTAGCGGCGGCTTTTGATGGAGCATTTAACACAGATGGTAAGTTTGTAGGTCTGTTTATGGCTGGTTTACTTGCAATCATTATCTTCGGCGGAGTAAAACGTATTGCACGTGCGGTTGAAATGATTGTTCCAGTAATGGCAATTATATATGTAGCAGTAGCATTATTCGTTGTTGTAACAAACATTACGGCAATTCCGTATGTATTTAAAGAAATTTTCTTACATGCTTTCGGAATTAAAGAAGTAGTAGGTGGGGGATTAGGAGCTGCGGTTTTACTAGGGGTAAAACGTGGATTATTCTCAAATGAAGCAGGTATGGGTAGTGCGCCGAACGCAGCTGCGACTGCAAACGTAACGCACCCAGTTAAACAAGGTTTCATTCAAACTTTAGGGGTATTTACAGATACATTATTAATTTGTAGTTGTACAGCATTTATCATTTTATTATCAGATGTGCCTGGAGCGGCTGATTTAAACGGAATTCAATTAACGCAACAAGCATTAAGTCAACATATCGGACCGTGGGCTTCTATATTTGTAGCAGTTGCAATCTTCTTGTTTGCATTTAGTTCATTAGTGGGTAACTACTACTATGGTGAAACGAATATTGAATTCTTAAATGGAAGTAAAGTGTTATTAAATGTATACCGCATTGCTGTGCTTGGTATGGTTGTTTTAGGATCTGTAGCAACAATTCAAATCGTTTGGGATTTAGCAGATTTATTTATGGGGATTATGGCTGTTATTAACTTAGTTGCGATCGTATTCCTTTCTAAGTACGCTTTCGCGGCATTATCAGATTACGTTAAGCAAAAGAAACAAGGAAAAGATCCAGTATTCTATGTGGAGTCTATTCCAGGTTTGAACAATACAGAGTGCTGGGATAAGCCAGCAGTAGCTGATAAAGAAAAAGCAGTATAATGAGGTGAGCATCAAGTGAAACTTGATGCTCATTTTTTTGTTTTATCCTGCTATTTGTGAACAGTAAAACTCTCGATTGATACGGGCTAATAATCAGTGGGGATGATACTGATTAAAGTTTCGCTATATAATGTAAAAGACGAACATTCATGAACGTTTTATAATAAAATGTAATTTTTTAAGAAAAGTGCGGATATGAGTTGTGATTTATGTTAGAATGGAAAATGCCTTTGAAACAAGAGGTTTTATGATCTTTCCTATCCGATTGAAGGTTTTAGAGGAGAAATGGAAAGTTCGGATTATTTCTTATTTCAAGTGGTCAGACGTTCAACGTTAATGAAGAGTTAAATGGAGGATTTTATTAATGAAGTTTGTTATGTTTCTTGTAGGATTGCTCGTTGTATTTGTACTCGGTTTTCTTATAAGTGCCGATCGAAAGAAGATTAAGTATAAACCAATCGCAATTATGCTTGTTATTCAGCTAGCGTTAAGTTATTTCTTATTAAACACGCAAGTTGGTTATATTTTAGTAAAAGGAATTTCAGATGGATTTGGCGCGCTTCTTGGATATGCGGAAGCTGGAATCGTTTTCGTATTTGGCGGTCTTGTTAATAAAGGAGAGGTTTCATTCTTCTTAACAGCGTTATTACCAATCGTATTCTTTGCCGTTTTAATCGGAATTCTGCAACACTTTAAAATTTTACCGATATTTATTCGTGCTATTGGTACTGCGCTAAGTAAAGTAAATGGTCTAGGAAAACTAGAATCATATAACGCAGTAGCAGCTGCCATTGTTGGGCAAGCGGAAGTATTTATTACAGTAAAAGATCAATTAAGTAAAATCCCAAAACATCGTTTATATACATTATGTGCATCTTCCATGTCGACAGTATCAATGTCAATCGTAGGTTCTTATATGAAAATGATCGAACCGAAATATGTAGTAACAGCACTTGTATTAAATTTATTTAGTGGTTTCATTATTATTCATATTATTAACCCGTACGATATTACAGAAGAAGAAGATACACTGAAATTAGAAAATAAGAAAAAACAGTCATTCTTTGAAATGCTAAGTGAATATATTATGCTTGGTTTCACGATTGCAATCACAGTAGCGGCAATGTTACTTGGTTTCGTAGCATTAATTACAGCAATTAATAGCTTGTTTGATTCAATGTTCGGTATTACATTCCAAGCTATTTTAGGATACATTTTCTCACCATTAGCATTTGTAATGGGTATCCCGCAAGCAGAGATGGTAACAGCGGGACAAATTATGGCAACAAAATTAGTATCAAACGAATTTGTTGCGATGCTGGATCTTGGAAAAGTAGCTGGTGATTTATCAGCTCGTACAGTTGGTATTCTTTCTGTATTCCTTGTATCATTTGCGAACTTCTCATCAATCGGAATTATCGCAGGTGCAACGAAAGGTATCGATGAAAACCAATCAAATGTTGTATCATCATTCGGTCTACGCCTTGTGTACGGTGCGACATTAGTAAGTATTCTATCAGCGATTATCGTTGGTGTTATGTTATAAACAAAGATGGCCCTAGCTTATAGCTAGGGCTATTTTTTATGGTAAATTTGCATGAAAAAACCAATTAGTTAGGAATATATTAACATATAAAAATCTTTTAAAATTTATATTGCATTTCGATTAGATAACGCTTACAATTTGATTTGTAGGTGGTATCAATTTCAGACTTTCAAGTATGGTAGGAGAGAAGAAGCTACCTTTTATAAATTGCAATTTATGTAAACGCTTACTGATTTTAGAAAACAGTTGAATAATATTTAGGGGTTTTAAATTTTTTAACATCAATGGTCAGACGTCATTCGTTATACGTTATACGACCAATAACTCGTGGGAGAAGTGGAGGATTCACATATGAAGATCGTAATGTTTCTAGTCGGTTTACTTGTAGTATTTGTACTAGGGTTCCTTATCAGTTCAGATCGTAAGAAAATTAAATATAAACCAATTGCACTTATGCTTGTCATTCAATTGGTACTTGCGTATTTCTTACTAAATACAAAGGTCGGATTTGTATTAGTAAAAGGGATTGCAGATGGATTTGGCGCTATTTTAAAATTTGCGGAAGCAGGGGTTAATTTCGTATTTGGTGGTTTAGCAAATGATGGACAAGCACCATTTTTCTTAACAGTATTATTACCAATTATTTTCTTAGCAGTATTAATCGGGATCTTACAACATATTAAAGTTTTACCGATTATCATCCGTGCAGTCGGTTTCCTATTAAGTAAAATTAACGGCTTAGGAAAACTAGAATCATATAATGCAGTAGCAGCTGCAATTGTTGGTCAAGGTGAAGTATTCATTACAGTAAAAGATCAACTAAGCAAATTACCGAAAAATCGTTTATACACACTTTGTGCATCTTCCATGTCAACAGTATCGATGTCAATCGTCGGTTCTTACATGAAAATGATTGATCCAAAATATGTAGTAACAGCACTTGTATTAAACTTATTTAGTGGATTCATTATCGTTCATATTATTAATCCATATGACGTAAAAGAAGAAGACGACATTTTAGAATTACAAGAAGATAAAAAACAAACATTCTTTGAAATGTTAGGCGAATATATTATGCTTGGTTTCTCTATCGCTGTAACAGTAGCGGCGATGTTAATCGGTTTCGTAGCATTAATTACAGCAATTAACGGTGTGTTCGATTCAATTTTCGGAATCACATTCCAAAGCATTTTAGGATACGTTTTCTCACCATTAGCATTCGTAATGGGTATTCCAACATCAGAGATGCTAACGGCAGGACAAATTATGGCAACGAAATTAGTAACGAACGAATTCGTTGCAATGCTTGACCTTGGAAAAGTAGCTGGCGATTTATCAGCTCGTACAGTAGGTATTTTATCTATCTTCCTTGTATCATTTGCAAATTTCTCATCAATCGGAATTATCGCAGGTGCAACGAAGAGTATCGATGGCAAACAAGCAAACGTTGTATCTTCATTCGGATTAAAACTTGTATACGGTGCAACGTTAGTAAGTATATTATCAGCTATTATCGTTGGGGTTATGCTTTAATAAAAACAAACGAAGTCGTTTATCTCTCGCCTAGAGGGATGAACGACTTTTTTATTTTGGTATGATAAATAATATAGAGAGGGGGAATTAGGGTGAAAGAATCGGATAGTTTAAGGGAGTTTGATGAGATTATAGAGAACATTAATCATTTAACTGGAGAAGATGCTAGAGCGTTTTTGAAGTTTATACATGGATATTTAAGCATAGTAGAAGAAGGAGATGGGACTTTTACTAATAGTAACTTTGTTGAAAAGGTTTCAGGGCTTTATAAGAAGGATTTGGCGAGGGTTATTCAGCTTAGAGAAGAAATAAAAAAATCACCTTAATACATTCATTAAGGTGATTGAAATACTATTCAGCTGGAGGCGTAAATGTACGTTTCTCTAATTCAGCGTCTAGCATAAATAATGCGTTTGAATCGCTTGTAATACGTTTTAATTTTTGGATGATGCTATCGAATGAAGATTCTTCTTCTACTTGCTCATCGACGAACCATTTTAAGAATGTAATTGTTGCATGCTCACGCTCATCCCAAGCGATATCAGATAAGTTGTAAATACGCTTCGTTACTTCACGCTCGTGCTCAAGTGCCACTTCAAAAGCGTTCAGTACAGATTCGTATTTGTTATTTGGATTATCAAATCCAGTAATAATAGCGCGCTCACCGCGGTCATTAATGTAGTTGTAAAGCTTCATTGCGTGGAAACGTTCTTCTTCAGCTTGTACAAGGAAAAAATTAGCGAATCCATCATAGCTCTCCGCCGTACAGTAAGCAGCCATCGCCATATAAGCATGGGCAGAGTAAAATTCAAAGTTCATTTGATCGTTTAATGCGTCGTGCAATTTTTTAGATAACATAAAATCCCCCTTAGTATTGTGACAAGAACATTATACCATAATTGATAATATTCTCATTTGGATACTTCGAACCTTTTCGAAAGCTTTGTGACGTGTGCCTCCATAATGTCTTGTAAATCTAAATCATATTTTTGTGAAAGAATAATAAGATTAGATAGTACATCACCAAGTTCTTCTTTTAACTCTTGTTTTAGTTCTTCTTCTGTTTTCACTTTTTCGTCAGGACGATCACGGCCAATTTCGATTGCGCGAACAACGCGTGAAACTTCTCCGACTTCCTCTGTTAAGAAATTTAAGCGAATAAAGGAATTATACTGTGACCAGCTTCGTTTTTCGTAAAATTCCTCCACCCATCTTTGAAATGCGACGATATCCATTTCTTCCTCATCCCTTCAATATGTTGTATAATATTCATTGTATCATAACAATATATAGTTTCGGGGTGTAGGAATGAGAAAGATTTGTGTGTTTGCAGGTTCCAACTTAGGGGAGAGGCCTGAATTTAAAGAGCAGGCAATAGCGTTAGGAAAAATGTTTGTTGAGAACGATTATGAGCTTGTATACGGTGGTTCTTGCTTTGGATTAATGGGAGAAGTGGCAAACGAAGTTCTTCGCTTAGGCGGACGTGTAACAGGTGTTATGCCGCGCGGTCTATTCCGAGGAGAAATTGTTCATACAGGGCTAACAGAATTAATTGAAGTAGAAACGATGCACGAGCGCAAAGCGAAAATGGCAGAGCTTGCGGATGCTTTTATTGCATTACCGGGCGGATACGGAACGTTTGAAGAGCTATTTGAAGTAGTATGTTGGTCACAAATTGGTATACATAATAAGCCGGTTGGTTTATTGAACATAAAAGGCTTTTATGGACCAATTTTGCAAATGGTTGAACGTGCAGCAGAAGAAGGATTTATGAATCCATCAAATAAAGAGTTGATCGTTTCAGCTGAGACGGCAGATAAACTAATTCATGCAATCCAAAATTATGAGCGTCCTGTTTTAGGAACGAAGTGGAAGCAGCTATCATAATACAATTTTATAGATGTTTTTGGAAACACATGTCATTTTATCTTGAAAAGGCATGTGTTTTTAATTTAGTTAAATATGTTAATGTTAAGATGTGATATTTTAGGAAAAGAAGAAATAGATGGAGGAGTTTGTGTATTTACGTCCTGTTTTTAAAAGTATTTTAGCAGCGTCTATTCTTGCTATGCTAATTGTTTCAACACAGAAGAAAGAGCTAATTAATGAGTTTTCGCTTTGGTTTATTTCGATATTGTGTATCGGTGTTTCCGCGATAACATTGTTTATGTCTGGGTTTATCGTTGATGAGTATGATTTAGCTGGGGATGCACAGAGTTTTAGCATGTTTATTGCAATTGGCTGTATTAGCGGTTTGAATTTTATTATTTATTATAGACGGCAATAAAAGAAGGCATTCCGTATTACTTTGGAATGCCTTTATCACTTTGATTACTTTGTTTTTTATACAGGTACCAGCCACCCCAGCCGCCACCAATTGCTACAACAACGAGGAAAGCATAGTCTTTAACCTCGACACGTATATTGAAAATATTAGCTATAAGTAAGAGAATCCCAACTGTTATTAACGCAAAAAATGCTCTAATTAAGTAGTCTTTCAACTGAACCACTCCCGCCATTTAAGTAGTAAATGATGAATATGGAAAAGCTTTTTTGGATCTATTTTACTAAAGGATGTTACCTATATTTTAACATAAAAGGGATTGTAATATATTGATAAAAGTAGAGGAGAGGGGTGCTAATATTGTCGTGTTTTGTCGGTAAGTCGATATATTGGAAAAATCGCTGATATATTTGATGGAATCGCCGATATAATGCAAAAATCGCTGATATAAATTTCATGTACTGATATGCGCGATTAACCCCATAGAAAAAAGCGACTCTGAACGAGCCGCTTCCGCTTTAAATGATATCCAGCTCCGGTGACTAGAACAGTCGGTCATTTCGCGCCTTCCTGTGAGGCAAAAAGCGCCTCTTCGTCAGGAGCTCCAATGCCCTCTTGTTCTGAGCAAGTCACCTCCGCTTTTAATATTATCCAGCTCCAGCGGCTAGAACAGTCGGTTGTTTCACTCCTTCATTCGAGGCAAAAAGCGCCTCGTAATCAGGAGTTCCAACACCCTCCTGTTCTGAACGAGCCGCTTCCACTTTTACATAATATCCAGCTCCAGCGGCTAGAATCTCCGGTCATTTCGCTCTCTCGCTCGAAGTAAAAAGCGCTTCAAGGTCGAGAGCTCCAATGCCCTGCGATTCTGAGCAAGCCGCTTCCGCTTTTAAATATATTATTGATTCAAGAACGCGCGTAGCATCCAAGCGTGTTTTTCTAGTTCTGTGTAGATGCCTAATAGTAGGTCAGATGTCATTTCGTCATCAGAGTTTTGAGCGATTTCCATGCCTTTTTTCAGTTCGACTAGCATCATTTCGTAGTCTTTCATAATTGATTCAACCATTCCTTCTGCAGTTTCGCCGTATGCTGCTTCTTGAATAGAAGATAGTTCTAAGTATTCTTTCATTGTTGCTACTGGTTTGCCGCCAATTGCTAAAATGCGTTCTGCAATTTCGTCGATGTGAGTAGCTGACTCTGTGTAAAGTTCTTCGAATTTCTCGTGTAATGTGAAGAATTGAGGTCCTTTTACGTACCAATGGAAGTTGTGTAATTTTGTGAATAAAACGCTCCAGTCTGCTACTTGTTTGTTTAATACTTCGATTACTTGTTTGTTCATTATGATCAATCTCCTTTTGAGTTGTTATGTTATATCAATTACTAATTTATAATAATTATAATCTAGTAATTTGTATAAATCAACCCTTTTGCTGGAATTAATTTGAACAAATTATGAACTGTTATAAATAAAAATCCCTATTACTGTGGAGTAATAGGGATTTTTATTTTGATATATAGCTCTTGTTCTAAACGAGCCACTTTCGCTTTTAATGATGTCCAGCTCCAGCGGCTAGAATCTCCGGTCATTTCGCTCTCTCGCTCGAAGCAAAAAGCGCTTCAAGGTCGAGAGCTCCAATGTCCTGCGATTCTGGACGAGCCGCTTCCGCTTTTAATTATTACACAGCCTTCTGTTTCTCTTCTACATCCTGTCCATCCCAACACTCTGTATTCTGTAAGCCAGGGATAGAACTTGCAACGAAGACAGGATCTTTTCCTTGTTTCTTTTGCTTTATATAGTCTACTAAAGCTGCGTATGCAAACTTGCTAAGGAATGAGATGGCAATTAAGTTTGTGAATACCATTAGTCCCATAAAGAAATCAGCTAAACTCCAAACTGTTTGAAGGGCAGCGATAGATCCGAAGAACACCATTCCGACAACTGCAACACGATAAATCAGTAACCATGTTTTGCTTTCTTTAATGAATGCGATGTTTGTTTCACCATAATAGTAGTTTCCTAGTAAAGAACTGAAAGCGAATAGGAAAATAATGATCGCTAAGAAAGTACTTGCCCACGGTCCGATTTGTGAACTTAATGCACTTTGTGTTAATTCAATACCTTGTAAATTTGTTCCTTTGTACAGTCCGGAACATAATACGATAAATGCTGTTGATGTACATACTAAGAATGTGTCCACGAAAACACCTAATGCTTGAACAAGTCCTTGTTTTACAGGATGAGATACATCTGATGTTGCTGCTGCGTTAGGAGAACTACCCATACCTGCTTCTGTCGCGAATAGACCACGCTGAATTCCGAACTTGATTGCTGCTCCAATACCACCAGCGATAGCTTGGTCTAAACCGAATGCACCATTAAATATTTCCATAAAAATGCTTGGTAACATAGTGAAGTTGTTAATAACGACAAAAATTGCCACACCAATATAAATAATTGCCATTGGAGGAACAATCATTTCTGTAATACGTGAAATGCTCTTGATACCACCGAAAATAATAACTGCAACTAATAAAGCTAATAGAGCTCCTACGATCGTTCGCTCTAATCCAAAAGCATTTTCAAACGCTATTGTTACCGTATTTGCTTGTACTGAATTGAAGATTAATCCGTACGCAACTGTAATAAGAAGTGAGAACCAAACACCCATCCAGCGTTTGTTTAATCCTTTTTCCATGTAATATGCTGGTCCACCACGGAACCTGCTGCCATCTTTTACTTTATAAATTTGCGCGAGCGTACATTCTACGAAACTAGTAGCTGCTCCGATAATTGCGATAAACCACATCCAAAATATTGCACCAGGTCCACCCATTGAAATGGCTAATGCTACACCAGCTAAATTTCCGATACCAATGCGCGCTGCTGCACTTAAGCAAAATGCTTGGAATGGAGAGATGCTATCTTTCTTTTTTTCTTTTCGATTAAACCCTTTACTAATTAAACTGACCATCTCACGGAAATGAGTAATTTGGACGAATTTTAATTTGAAAGAGAAATAAAGACCGAAGCCGATTAGCATTGCAATAAGAATATATGACCATAAAATATTATTCGTTACCTCAAGGAATCTGCTAAAGATATCAACCATATAATACACTTCCTTTTTTCCGTAATAAGAAAATTATATGCAAAAAATATACGAGAATCAATTTTTCTAAAAAATTATGTTACATAAACATATTTTGTGTTATGATTATGTTACATCGTAATATTTTTAGAATTATTTACATTTTAAAAAACTAAATGTAAAGCGAGAAAGAGGGGATAATTTGAAAGAAGAAACTTTATTGAAAGTAAGCCTTAAAAGTTTGAAAATGAGAAGTAATATATTTTTTATCATTACATCTTTAAGTATCTTTTTAGGAGCCACTTATTATTACAATAAAAGATTTCCAAGTCACAGGTATCCTGAATGGTTAGAATTTCTAAAATTGATTTAATGAACAAAAGACAGAAAAACAGAAAATTTAAATAAAGAAGTTATGGAGGAGCTAAATATGAATATTAGAGAAAGTGAACTTCCGGGTATTGGTTATAAGTTTCAAATCGTTACGAAAGGTAACGAAAAGATGGTGATTGTTATTCATGATGATGGACGTAGAGAAATGTATCATTTTGATTCAGATCATGAAGAAAGCATCTCAAGTATTTCATTACGTGACTCAGAGGCAAGACAAATTGCAGCAATATTAGGTGGAATGGTATACAAGCCTAGAGCATTAGAAAATGTTGAAATGGTCTTTGAAGGTTTAGCGATTGAGTGGTTTAAAGTAGAGAATGCTGCTCCAGCGCTTGGAAAAACAATCGGTGATCTTGAAATAAGAAAAACATATAGCGTAACGATCATTGCAGTTATGAAAAAGAATATGAAAAAATTATTTAATCCAGGGCCAGAAACGGTAATTGAAGAAGGCGATATGCTTGTAGTTTCAGGCGAGAGAGAAGAAATTAAAAAGATTATTAATGAGTTACTTTCGAATAGGGGGACTGACTAGATGGATACGTTAATTTTTGAAGTTGGTACAGCGTTAGTATTAGTTGCAATTGCGGCAGTAATTGCTGGAAAGTTTAAATTCTCAGTAATTCCGTTTCTAATTGTTCTTGGAATGTTAGTAGGGCCACACGCGCCGACAATAGGTGTTATCGATTTCAAGTTTATTGAAAGTGCAAGTGTCATTTCCTTCCTTGGACGGATTGGGGTTCTGTTCCTTCTGTTTTATCTAGGACTTGAGTTTTCGATGAAAAAACTAATAAAATCTGGACGTTCTATTGCGATTGGCGGAACGATCTATATTTTAATTAACTTTTCACTTGGGTTATTATACGGATTTATAATGGGATTCCCTTTACTAGAAATCTTAATTATTGCGGGTATTATTACGATTTCTTCTAGCGCTATCGTTGCAAAGGTGTTAGTGGACTTAAGAAGAACTGGTAATAATGAGACCGAATTAATTTTAGGAATTATTATGTTTGAAGATATATTCCTTGCTGTATATTTATCAGTTGTCTCTGGTTTAGTTCTAGGGGATCATGCTTCCTTCCTAGGTGCTCTTACTTCAATTGGAATTGCTCTAGGATACATGCTTCTATTCTTTATTGTAGCTAGAAAGGCGACGCCGTTATTAAATAAATTGCTCAATATTAGTTCAGATGAAATTTTCATTATTGTAGTATTTGCTTCGTTATTCTTTATTGCAGGTTTCTCGGAAACAATTCACGTTGCCGAAGCAATTGGAGCACTTCTTTTAGGATTAGTTTTCTCTGAGACAGAGCATAGTGACAGAATTGAGCATCTCGTTGTTCCATTTAGAGACTTTTTCGGAGCTATTTTCTTCTTTAGTTTCGGATTAAGCATTGATCCGTTTTCATTAGGCGGAGCGATATGGTTAACGTTAGGTGCTGTCCTTCTTACAATCATCGGTAACTTTATTGCAGGAATGATTGCAGGGCGACAAGCTGGATTATCTCATAAAGCGTCAACAAATATTGGATTAACAATCGTTTCAAGAGGAGAATTCTCCATCATTATGGCCAATATCGGAATCGCCGGTGGTTTAATGTCAGTCTTGAAACCATTCTCGGCACTATACGTGCTTATACTATCCATCTTAGGTCCACTTCTGACGAAAGAGTCAAAGAATGTATATAAATTTTTAAATAAAATCTTTAAGTGGGATACGAAGACTAGCTAATTTTAAAAAATAAAAGTACAAGATATTTACTGCTTGTACTTTTATTTTTTGCAATGAAAAAAGTAAAGAGAGGTACATAATGTTAGGAGAGTTGATTCATTCCGTTTTAGTTTTTCTAGAAGGACTTGGTTATTGGGGAATTATGCTTGGATTGATGTTAGAGGTTATTCCGAGTGAAATCGTATTGTCTTATGCAGGTTATTTAGTATCAACAGGAAGCATTACGTTTTGGGGCGCTGTCGCGTTCGGTACAATTGGTGGTGTAATCGCACAATTATTCATTTATTGGATCGGTCGATACGGAGGAAGACCCGTCCTTGAGCGATATGGAAAATATATTTTAATTCAAAAGAAACATATTGATTATGCTGAAGATTGGTTTAATCGTTACGGAACTGGCGTTATTTTTACAGCGCGTTTTATTCCTGTTGTGCGTCATGCTATTTCGATACCAGCAGGGATTGCAAAAATGTCACATGCTAAGTTTATTACGCTAACTACATTAGCTGTTATTCCGTGGTCAATTGTATTTGTATATTTAGGTTTTAAATTAGGAAGAGAGTGGGAAAGTATTAATAAAGTCGCTGGGCCATATGTGAAATACTTTGCACTTGCTGCTATTGTTTGTACAATTGGTTACTTTGTATTAAAAAAAATGATGAAAAAAAAAGTGATTACGTAAAAAGAATCTATGCTGACATAGATTCTTTTTTATTGTCATTTTTCGAAAGGGGAAAGAGTAGGTTTAATATTTTACATATTGTGGCATACATATAGGAAAAGGGAGTTTGGAAAGGGGATTATAGAAAAATGGAACTCCAGTTTCAAAATGTATATCAACAGGTGGAGAATTGGTATGTGTTGGATTCGGAGCTTCCTTGGGATGTCAAAAGGCTTAGAGATGATTTGTTTTCACTGATTGAAGTATGTAAAACACCAGTTATTTTTTGTGATACGTGTGATGCGAATCATGTGCTTCTATCATTAGGAGAAGAAGAAGAGGAATTCTTATTCCCAGTAGGTGGTTTTTATCATAAAGAAAAACAATTAATTTTTGTTTGCATATGGGAAGAGTATGAGCAGGTGCTCAAAACACTACTGCATGAATTTCGCCATGCGATGCAGCATAAGAGGGAAGTATTGTATGTTGGAAGTGAATTGTACGAAGATAGATGGATTGAGAAAGATGCGAGAAAGTTCGCGGAGAGGAAGTTAGATGAATATAAAAATAGAAAGTTAATGTAAAGCATAGTGGAGAAATGGCACTGTGCTTTCTTTATTAATTACTAAAAGTAAGTGATTGACTTTTATAAAGTTTAGTTCTAAACTAATGGTATGAAATGAGCGAGGTGATAGAATGAAGACAGAAGATAGACTCGGATTACTATTATGGTTTCGTTTATCACGTTTTTATAACAAAAGTATTCGTGAGACGAATCAGCATTTGAAAGAATGGAATGTATCTGCCGCTCAGTTTGATGTGCTAGCTCAAGTTGGAGGACATAATCGTCTAACGCAGCAAGAGCTCGGAAATAAACTATTTGTTACGAAGGGAAATATCACGCAGCTATTAAATAAAATGGAGCAGCTGGAGTGGATTCATCGTGAACAAGAAGGTACTACAAAATATATTTCGTTAACAGAAAAGGGAGAAGCTTTATATGAAGAAATCGTCCCGCCTCAAGAAACGTTCCAAGCGGAGCAGTTTCAAAATTTAAATGTAGAAGAACAACATCAATTATTACAATTACTAAAAAAATTACAGTGAGAAAAATTTTAAAAATAAATCTTGAATTCGAGATAATATGAGGTGAAGGATATGTTTAGAAAAGTTGATCATAAAAATATGGGAAGAGCAAATCACGGTTGGTTAAATACACATTTTCATTTTTCCTTTGCGAATTACTATAACCCGAATAATATGAACTTTGGAGCATTGCGTGTAATTAATGATGACCTAGTAGCGGCACAAACTGGTTTTGATATGCATCCGCACCGTGATATGGAAATCATTTCGTACGTTGTAGATGGTGCTTTAACACATGAGGATAGCATGGGGAACCGCGGAACAATTGAGCGAGGACATGTTCAATATATGAGTGCTGGCACAGGTGTATTTCATAGCGAGCATAATTTAGGAAATGAAACACTACGTTTATTACAAATTTGGATTTTACCAGATCGTGCGGATCATAAACCAAACTATGGTGAGTTTACATTTGATTGGAGTAAGCGTGAAAATGAATGGTTCCATATGGTATCTCCAGTAGAAGGAGAGGCACCAATTCGTATTCACCAAGATGCGAATTTATATTCTTTATCGTTAGATGCTGGAAAAGAAATTCATTTTCCGGTGCAAGAAGGCCGTCAATTGTACCTTGTACAAATTGAAGGGAGTAGTGTAATAAATGGTGAAAATCTTGTTATGCGTGATGCAGCAGAAGCGATAGAAGAGGATATTCATATTGAAGCGAAAGAACGATCACACTATTTAGCAATCGAATTGAAAAAATAATAGAACGTTTATGGAAAAGAGGACATCGAATGGATGTCCTCTTTTTTTGAGTGGAATTGTCAGAAAAAACTTTCTCAATATTTAGAAAAAGGTATTGGCCCGGAAAATAAGAATTGTATAAAAGTGTCAAAAATCTTTATGGGAATGGGGAATGTTATAGTGAAAAAGCAAGTCATTTCATCAGCATTAGCGTTAACTGTTATAGCCGGAGGATTTGGAGCATTTGGAGCAACGACAACGAAAGCGGAAGAACAAAAAATTCAATATCATCAAGAATTTAAAACACCTGCATACATAGGTGAAGAATGGAAAGCACCGGAAGGACTAGATAAAAAAGAGACGGTCTTTCAATATTTAGAGAGTAAGAAAGATATGTTTAAATTAGCAGGAAATATTGATAAACACTTCAATGTCGTTGGAGAGGAAAAAGATGCTGAATCTGGTACGACACATGTGAAGTTAGTTGAGAAGCATAATAACATTCCTGTGTATGGTTCAGATCAAACTGTTACACTTGATAAAGAAAATAATGTAAAAGCATTCTTCGGACAAGTTATTCCGAATTTAGAGGATAAAAATATTCCTGCGTTTGCAAATATTAGTGCAGAGCAAGCTGAAACGATTGCAAAGGCAGATATTGAAAAAGAAGTTGGTAAAGTAAAGAATTATGACGGTGTGAAAAAAGATTTATTTGTGTATGAAAAAGATGGGAAGTACTATCTTGCATACTTAGTTAAAGCATCGATTTCAAAACCAGCTCCAGGATATTGGCATTATTTTGTTGATGCAACGAATGGAAATGTGATTGAGAAATATAACGCTGTAGATCACATTACAGGATTTGGTTACGGAGTATTGGGCGATAGACAATCATTTGAAATTGCTCAAGATGAGAAAACAGGAGCGTTCAACTTATTTGATGGTAAACGAGGACAAGGTGTTCACACATTTGATGCAGAAAATATGGATGAAAACTTGTTTAATTTATTCTCACAATGGCTTGGATATACAGGAGAAGAGGTTGAGAGTAAATCTAAGTTCTTCGAAGATAAAGCAGCGGTTGATGCGCATGTAAATGCAGGAAAAGTATACGATTACTACAAAAAGACATTTAATCGTAACTCTTTCGATGATAAAGGTGCGAAGCTTATTTCTACTGTTCACGTCGGAGAAAGCTGGAATAACGCAGCTTGGAACGGTGTACAAATGATGTATGGTGATGGCGATGGAAAAACATTCATTCCATTATCTGCTGGACTAGATGTTATCGGTCATGAATTAACGCATGCTGTAACTGAACATACAGCAAACCTTGTTTATAAAAATGAGTCAGGTGCGTTAAATGAATCGTTATCTGATATTATGGGTGTCATGGTTGAGAAGAAGAGCTGGGATTTAGGTGCTGACATTTATACACCTGGAAAACCTGGCGATGCACTTCGTTCTCTGAAAGATCCAGCATCTATTCCAAATCCATTAAAACCAAGTGAAGGTTACCCAGATCATTACAATAAACGCTACACTGGAACAGCTGATAATGGCGGCGTTCATATTAACAGTAGTATTAACAATAAAGCTGCATATTTAGTATCTGATGGCGGAGAGCATTACGGTGTGAAAGTAACTGGAGTAGGCCGTGAAGCGACAGAAAAAATTTATTACCGTGCTCTTACGAAATATTTAACTGCGAACTCTGACTTTAAGATGATGCGTCAAGCTGCTCTGCAGTCAGCTGAAGATTTATATGGTAAAAACTCTAAAGCTGTACAAGCTGTAACGAAAGCTTATGATGCAGTAGGCGTAAAATAATAAGAGAAAAAGACCTGACTAGGATGTCAGGTCTTTCTTTATCCAGAATTAACGGGCAGTAAGACCCCCACCTCAAAATTCAGCGGAAGCAAAGAAGTTAGGTGGGGGATCAACTGCCCGTAAAAGCCCGATTGGTGAGGGCTGATAGTCAGTGGGGGATGAACAAAACCCCCACTGATTAAAGTTTCACTTTATTTAGTCACGAATACCTAATGCGATTTTCGCCATACGTGACATGCGTTCTTTAGACCAGGGTGGATTCCAAACGACATTTACTTCTATTTCATTGACTTCAGGTACGTTCGTTGATAATACTTTTTTAACGTCTGATACAATTTGCCCAGCCATTGGACAACCGATAGAAGTCATCGTCATCGTAATGACAGCATTATTATTTTCATCTGCTGTAACGTCATAAACTAATCCAAGATTAACAATATCAACACCTAGTTCAGGATCAATAACAGCTTCTAAGTTTGCATATAACTTTTCTTCAAATGCTTGTTGTGACATGTGTAGCACCCCCTACATATTAATGATATCGGTTCTCATTATAACGGATATATATATAATATGCAGGGAATGAGCTCAAAAAAATATTCCTCTTGAAAGAGGAATATTTTTTGAAAGCTATTCAGTTTTGAAATGAGATACGAGTTGATCTAATTCTTCAACTGTTTGTTTCATTTGTTTAGCAGTTTGTGTCATTTCATTCATCGTAATGACTTTTTTCTCAGCAGATTGTGCTGTTGTCGCTGTTTCACTAGATACTTCAGTCGAAATAGAAGCGATGTTATTCAGTGAAGCGTTCATTTCTTCAGCGCTTGCAGCCATTTCCTCAGCGGTTGCTGAGATGTCTTGCATTTGAGTAGATACTTTATTTACTTGTTCCACAATCGTTGTGAAAGAGTTGCCGGCTTCACGAATGACATGAATGCCTTCAAATGCTTCCGAACGGCCTTGGGACATCATAGAGCTCGCAGTTTCAGTGTCTTGTTGAATTTGATGTAGTAGTTGGTTAATATCTGTTGCCGCTGTTTTAGATTGTTCAGCAAGTTTTCGAACTTCGTCAGCTACGACAGCAAAACCTTTTCCTTGTTCGCCAGCACGAGCTGCTTCGATAGATGCATTTAAAGCAAGTAAGTTTGTTTGTTCTGCGATATTAGAAATAGATTGAACAGCTGTATCAATATATTTCGTGTGGGTGATTAGACGTTCGACCACTTCTGAAGTAGCATTTACCGCGTCGTGTATCGTTGTCATTTGGGAAACGGATTTTTGAATAACTGAACTTCCATCGTTAGCCTGTTCAGATGTAGTTACAGCAAGTTCAGTTACAGATGAAGCAGATTCAGCAATACGCTGAACGCTTACTGTCATATCGTCCATTGCAGTTGAGCTTTCTTCCATACTAGAGGCTTGCGATTGAATATTTGCATTTAAGCTAGACATCGAGCTTTGAACTCTTATTGTTGCCTCGCGTGATATATTCGTCTTTTCTAGCATATTTTCAGAAGCGTTTTGTACTTCTACGGATGTTTTTTGAACACGATTGATAATATGTTGTAGGTTTTCTAACATTTTATTAAATGATGTTGCAATCGTACCAATTTCATCATTACTATTTACTTGTAGGCGGGCTGTTAAGTCACCTTCTTGAGATGATAATTCTTTTAGCTTACTATCAATTTGTTGAATTGGTTTTACAAGTTTACCAGAGAACCACCATGCAAGAATGATAGCTACGATAATACAAATAACAAGTGATAAGAAGATAACATATTTAATTTGTAGTGAAGATTGATCAATTTTTTCGATAGATTGATCACGTAACTTAGCTTGTTCATTACTGTAATTTGTGAAATCACCAATTACTTTATAAACAGAGCCATTCTCTGTAGAAGCTACTTGTAAAGCTTCTTCCCACTTTTGTTCTTTTGCAAGGATGAAGACTTTTTCTTCAATAAATTTTCTCCAAGTGGACCCTAAATTCATTGTATCTTTCACGGATTGAGAAATATTTGGATTAGAAAGAAGTTTATCTTTTGAATCCTCCAGACGTTTACTCATCTCGTTAAACTTGTCTAATTCTACTTGATCGTGTTGTAGTAAATAACCTCTTAAAGCAGAAAGTTGTACTTGATAAGCGTCTCCACGCTCTTTCAATTCTGTTGCTAGAGGAGAAATTTCTTTTTGTAATGTTTCAGCTTTACGAGATTGGTCAATAGCAAAAAATAAAATAAAAGCTAAGGCGATGCCAAATAAAGCGCAAATCGTTCCCATCATGAACATTAGTTTTTTTCGAATGCTAATAAAATTCATATGATAAAAAGCCCCCTTTGTGAAATCTTAGTATTAGAATTAATTAATGTAAAAAATCGAAAGAAAGCTTTACTCCATCTGGAATAAAGCTTTCCTCTTTCCTCTAGGAATTATAGCAGACGTAATGAGAGATAGAAAGAGATATTTTAAGGTTAAAAAAAGAGAGACTGTAAATCTCTCTTTTTAACAACTTGGAGCTCATAGAAGTATAAAGGAAAGTTTCGCTTTAAACGTTTGTTTTGAAATGAGAAACGAGAACTTCAAGTTCTTGTACGGTCGTTTTCATTTCAGAAGCTTTTTTAGCAACGACACTCATTTTATTTACTTGGTCACCAGCCGAAGTTGCTGTTTGTGATGTTTCGGCGGCAACTTCATTTGAAATAGAGGCGATGTTATTTAAAGCTGCATTCATTTCTTCTGAACTTGCGGCCATTTCTTCAGCAGTTGCAGACATTTCTTGCATTTGTGTAGAGACTTTATTAATGTGGTTAACAATTTCCGAGAATGAAAATCCAGCGGTACGAATGACTGTAATCCCTTCCGAAGCCTCTGACTGACCTTGTGTCATCATTTCATTTGCTATTTTTGTGTCAGCTTGAATTTGATGAAGTAAATGGTTAATGTCAGTTGCTGCTAGCTGAGATTGTTCAGCAAGTTTTCGTACTTCATCGGCAACAACGGCGAATCCTTTTCCGTGTTCGCCAGCACGTGCTGCTTCAATTGAAGCATTTAAAGCGAGTAAATTCGTTTGTTCCGCGATATTAGAAATGGATTGAAGTGCAGTATCAATATGATTCGTATGTGTAATGAGTCGCTCTACTACTTGTGATGTAGCGTTAACAGCTTCGTTAATTGTATGCATTTGTGTAATAGATTTCTCAATGACTTTATTCCCACTATCTGCTTTTTCTGAAGTTGTAACAGCTAGGCTAGCAACAGAGGAGGCAGATTCTGCAATACGCTGAACACTCGTTGTCATATCGTCCATTGCAGTTGAACTTTCTTCGATGCTTGAAACTTGTGAACGAATATTATACTCAAGAGCATTCATAGTTTCTTCGGTTTTTGCTGTATTTTCCATAGAAGCAGTGGTTTCGATAAACACATTTTCAGACGCTTCTTTTACACTTGTGGATGTTTGTTGCACTTGTTTTATGATACGTTGTAAGTTAGCGAGCATTTGATTAAAGGAATTGGCGATATCACCAATTTCATCTTTACTCGTTACGTGTAATCTAGCAGTTAAATCGCCGTCTTGAGAAGCTAATTCTTTTAATTTCTCATCAATTTGTCGTATCGGTTTAACGAGTTTACCAGAGAACCACCATGCTAATAAAATAGATGTTAACGTACATGTAATGAGTGAGAAGAAAATAATATATTGAATAAGAGATGAAGAAGACTCTACGTCAGCAATTAATGCGTCACGTTTATCATTTTCTTCATTTGCATATTTAGTAAAACGACTTAAAAGATCGTTTACATAATCGGTTTGAGCTAAAGCGATTTTGGATGCTTCGTCCCATTTTCCTTCGCGAGCGAGAGGGAGGACTTCATTATCTATGACGCTTCGCCATTTTGCGCCCATTAAAATCGCTTCTTTCATTCCTTCTGGGAGTTTTTTATCACTTGTTACCTTCTCTCTAGTATCAGCAAGTTTTTTTCCTTCCCGGTTGAATTTATCCAATCCTTTTTGATCATGTGACAGTAAATATTCTTGTAAACCGGCAACTTGTGCTTGGAACCAATCACCACGTTCTTTTAAAATTGTTGCTCGTTTTGATACATCATTTTTTAACGTTTCAATTTCGCTTGCTTGGTTCATAGCGAATGAAAGAATAACAATAAGAGCAATACTAAATAAAGAAGAAATGCTTAAGAGTGTGAACAGTAGTTTTTTGCGAATACTAACATATTTCATCGTTACCCCTGCCTTTAAAAACTATTTATTATGATTTATAAATATAAAGAACGACATTAATAAAAACATCATTATGAAGTTATTAATCTGTTCAATGAAAATTATAGCAGATAATGGAAGATGGCAGATTAATATGAGTAAATGTTCTTAAAATGTATACATTTGTATATCAAAAAGTTCATAAATAAAAATGAGAAATGCTATTGTAATTTGAAATAACATCATGTATACTTCTAATTAGTTGATAACGATTATCAGTATCAACTGTAACATTACTCTTCGTTATGTTGGTCATACCCCTTTTTGACGACGTAAGTCAGAGACGAAATGTTGAAATATCTTGTGTCCTATTCTACAGAATTATGGTAATCTCCAACCTCAACTTATATGCGTGAGCATGCAAAAAGGATCCTATCCGTGAAGGGATCCTTTTTTGCATGCTGTCGCAATTAATGTATATAAACCAGGCACACGATCTTCAATTTCTTCCGGTGCAGTAGGAGGGAAGACCCACCTTTGATGAGACCCGTGTTCTTCAACTAGTTTTTCAATTTTAAAATGTTCTTCCGCAAGTGTTGTAATAATTTCTCCTAGCGTCCAGCGACGGATGGTTGTTTTAGGTAATGATTCTTTCTGCGCTTCTGTCAGAAGGATGCTATAAGCAACATCATCTTCAATCAATTCTTCATCGAAATAATTTCCATTGGCCCGAAATGATGGGTGGTCTACTCCTAATAATTTCGTGTAAACAGGATGATAGTCACGAAGGATAAGCGTTCCATCTCCTTTAAGAAAGGTAGCAATTTTTTGAAAGAGCGGTTTTAAATCTAGAAAGTAATGGAGTACACCAAGTTCCAGTAATACGATATCAAATGATTCGGAGAGCTGCACATTTAGTACATCAGAAACGACATACTGGATAGAGACACCTGCTGCTTCCGCAAGTTCATTTGCATATTTTGCATTACTTGCCGAAATATCAACAACTGTTACGTCTGCTCCTAAAAGAGCAAGAGCAACGGCTTTATTGCCTTTTGAACCGAGTAAATTAATAATATGTTTTCCTTTTGGAGATTGTATGTAAGGTAAATAGTGATCTACCTCGCGCACGGGATCTTCCATAAGCTTTTTTGCATAATCGGCTGGTGCCCCGTGGCGATTCGTCCAAGCTTCATAAGCGGCTGCATTCCAGCTTTTTTCATTACGTGTGCTTAGTTGTTTTTGATTCAATCGTATCACTCCTTTTGTGAAAGTATAGTTATTCGGCAGGGGGATAGGATTTCCTTTTCTTCCTGAATAAAAGTTTGATTTTTCAGTGATTAAGTCGTAAAAGCCCGATTGGTTCAACTAATAATCAGTGGGGGATGAACAAAACCCCCACTGATTAAAGTTTCACTTTATATAAAAAGCGTTGAAAAGGAAAAGTAGGATGAAACCATTCTTTCCAGAGAGCTTCGGTAGCTGAGAAGAAGCAAGAATATTCATTTGAACAATGGCCTTTGAGCTTCGTCTTGAACTTATCAAATGATAATAGTAGGCGGCGACGAGAGTTGGTACTCGTTATCAAAACCACAGTATAAGAGCATATAGCTCCGTACTTGTTAAGGTTAATTATGTGAGTAATTGGCGAAATAAGGTGGTACCGCGACTGTTTATACAGCCCCGCCCTTATCTTTTTTAAGATAAGGGCGGGCTTTTTTATATTTAAAAGGAGGAATGTAAGATGAGTATTTTTATTCTTTTCGGCAAGAAGACTCCATTTGATTTGTGTTACGGGTGAAACCCAATAATTCAGGTAGAGATGAATTGCCGTCAGAAGGTAGACCAAACACTTTTGTTTCGTTCATAACAATTTTTTGAGAGCGAATATTTGTTTCTTTTTGTCTTACGATATAATCTGCCCTTAGATAAGGAGGGAATATATCGTAAGACAACGAAATTGGATAATAATAATCATTCGGTTACTTGAGCCAAAAGGAATTACGATGAAGACCATGTTCATATTTTGTTCCGTTCCAAATATTGATTTGTCAAAAAAAATTTTAATGAACTCTCTAAGAAAGGTGGTGAAAACAATGGCTAAAAAGAAAGCAGTGAAGGTATTACGTAAACAAAAGAAAAGAGAAACAATACAACGATTCACCCAGAAACAGAATATCGGACGAGCTTGTCTCACAGCTAAAGAATTTCGTTTACTGCAGCGCATGTCACATAGCTCAAAAGCGTTGCGAAATGTTGGATTGTACACGATTAAACAAAGTTACTTGAATAATAACAAGATGGCTACTGTAAAAGAAGTGGACACTGCCATGCAAGCCGATATGAACTACTCGGGCGTTCAATCAAACTCTGTTCAAGCCATTCGTAGAGCCTTATTTACAGAAGTGAAGAGCTTTTTTAAAGCGTTGGAACAGTGGAAGAAAAAACCTGAAACATTCACAGGTCGTCCTAAGTTTCCGAATTATTCTCGTTCAACTGATAAACGAATTATTGAAATCTATCAAGTGCCAAAAGTAGATGATAATGGGTATTGGATGATTCCAATGAATGTTGCATTTAGAAAAAAATTCGGTTCCATTAAAATACGTATGCCAAAGAACTTAAGAAATAAAAAAATCTCCTACATTGAGATTGTACCGAAGCAAAAAGGTCGGTTCTTTGAGGTGCATTACACATATGAAATGCACGTTTCTCAAATGAAGAAACCACCCACGACTACTAGTAACGCTTTGAGTTGCGATTTAGGTGTAGACAGATTAGTAAGTTGCGTGACAAATACAGGTGATACATTTTTAATTGATGGGAAAAAATTAAAATCTATTAACCAGTACTTCAATAAAATGATACGTAATCTGCAACAGAAAAATATGGAGAATGGAATTTCCAAACGCATTGTAACGAATAAAATCGCTGCACTTTGGCATAAACGAGAACGACAAATAAATGGTTATATTTCACAAACGGTAGGCTTGTTGTTCAAAAAAGTGAAAGCATTCGATATAGATACTATTGTCGTAGGGTATAACACGGGTTGGAAACAAAAATCTGATATGGGAAAAAAGAATAATCAAAAGTTTGTTCAAATCCCATTTCATAAACTGATTGCAGCGATTGAGAATAAATGTGTAAAAGAAGGCATTCGCTTTTTAAAACAAGAAGAAAGCTATACTTCAAAAGCCAGTTTCCTAGACAAAGATAGGGTTCCAGTTTGGTCTAAGGATGATAGGACTCAGTATCGCTTTAGCGGCAAACGAACCACTCGTGGTCTGTACCAAAGTAAAGCAGGAACATGTATCCATGCTGATATTAATGGTGCGCTGAATACATTGCAAAAATCAAAAGTTGTAGAATTGGACGACAATCTCAAGGTGAAAACGCCGATTCTATTAGAAGTGCAAAAACGTAAGGCTGTTGCTTCGCGCATAGCTTAGTGGGTGCGTCAACCATCCATGTGTACTCGATTTGTCGGGGCTTGTAGCACACGCCAGGTTCATCTGAGTGGTGGCTTCTTCTGCAAGGAAGAACTGCTCTTTTTCGAAAGGGTGGTGCAAGTGGGAAAACAATCGCTCGTTGCCAGTACCAACCAAAAACATACTTGGGGTGTTACCATAAGGGGGCATGAATGCTAGAGCGTCAAACTGTCTAGCGATAGACGAAAAGACCTAGCGTTCTAACTCAAGCCCCCACTGAAATATTTCATCTCAGTGGGGGTAGTTGACTGGAGGCGCTTGGCCGTATGCAAATCTCCTTGAACCGTTTTTACCATTTTCAAGTGAAAGAGTTAGAAACATATTATCGATTGTGAACCGAAATTGGGAGCCTCAAAACACGTTGCCGAATAGAATTGATAGTGTGCAGCCACTATTTGAACGAATCGATGTAAAACAAATTGAGCATGAAATAGAAAAGCTGTATGGAGCGGTAAAGTGAGATAGAGAAAAAGACCTTTCAAATACATGAAAGGTCTTTTGTTACGCACTATGCACGCTACTATGTTTCTTTGTTTTCCTAGCCGTAAGCAGCTGAGGAGTAAAAATTCCAAGTAGTATAAAGAGTATCCCAATCCACTGCATGAAGGTTACGACTTCATGTACAAGTGTAATAGAAGCGATAATGGCCGTTGGTAATTCAGCTGCTCCTAGTATTGTACTAAGTCCTGTTCCTACTTTCGGTACACCAATTGAAAAACAAATGACAGGTACGACAACGCCGAACAATCCGAGGAAGAAAGTGTATTTCCAAAGACCGGCTTGCAGGGTACCATCCGTTAAAAAGGTTGGCGGGAAGAATAGGCATACGATCAGAGTAGCACTTGTTGTCATAAGAAAGCTTTTCGTATAAGGCGGAACTTCTGTAGCAACACGCCCACTTGCAAAAACATAGAATGAAAAAGAGACAGCGGCTAATAGACCAAAGATAATACCTTTCGTGGAAAAGTTTTGTCCGAGACCTTCAAAGACACCGCCTGCAAACAATGTTCCAGTAAATAAAATAATGATAGATATAACTTTCTCACGGTTTGGTAATGTTCGATTAGCGATTGCTTCTATAACGACACCAATCCATGTGAACTGGAAGAGTAGGACAACAGCGATAGACGCTGGTAGTTCTTCTACAGAAATAGCGTAGAAGATACCAGTCATACTCATTGTTGTGCCAACTGTTAGTAAGGAAAAGAATTGCTTTTTTGTTACTTTATGACGTGAAACGAAAAGAACGAGCAGAAGAAGCCCGATCCATCCGAAGACATATTGTCCCCCTAATAGTTGATGTGCTGAAAATCCATCAATGAATCCGAGTTTGAAAATAGTTGAAAGTACGCCGTAGCTACAAGCTCCGAATAAAACAAGTAATGAATACTTAAATTTCTCCATGAAGATCCTCCTTTTAAATAATAAAAAACGCCCGCTATCCAAATAAGGATAACGGGCGAACGAAACAGAGTAAGATACTCTACAAAATTCCGCCATTCATACGAAGTATGAATTTGGGGTATGAAATTGTAGTAGGTTTTTTACATTGCTTTTGGGAATACAATAGAACATTTTACACCTTGAGGCGTGTTTTGTATCCCATAAGGAAACTGATGTTTATCTAATATTTGTTTTACAATATATAGCCCAAGGCCACTACCTTGTACTAATCCGTGTTTGCCAGGGTTTGCGCGATAGAATGGCTCAAATAAATGGGCGAGTTTATCCTCATCAATTTGTGAACCTGTATTTAATACTTCTAATGCATAACCGTTTGGCTTTTCATAAAGCTTTATATATACATGCTGATGGTCAATTGTGTAATGAATTGCATTTGAAATAATGTTAAAAATAGCAGTTTGAATAAATTTAGGGTCAGCTAAAATTTGTACATCTTGCTTAATGTTAGATTGAACATTTAATTGCTTTACAGATACAAAGTAATCTACTTTCTTCATAACATCCTCAATAATATTAGTTAATGAGATAACTTTTAAATCAGGTTTAAATTGAGGGTTTTGTATTTTGGATAATTCCGACATTTTTTCCGTTAATATGTTAATGTCTTGCATCATTTCATAGGAACGTTTTAAATATTTATCTCTATCTTTATAAGCTCCAATTCCGTGAATCATGCCATCTAGTTGTCCCATAACGGCTGCGATTGGTGTTTTTAATTCATGGGAAACCATAGACATAAATTCTTTACGAGATTGTTCTAACTGTTGTTCCTTTTTGAGCTCATTTCTTAAGTCTTGATTGCTTGCATGTAAATTCTTCACAATATTTGGGACCTGTGAAGCAGCTACTTGTAAATTAAAATCGGTTTGGTCTGTATTTTTGTTAAGTAGCTTTTTATCTGAGAAATCAAGATTCATAATATCTTTTAAAGCATCGCTCATAAATTGAAAAGGTTTGGCAATTAGTTTCGTATAAATTAAAGATCCGAGTAAAGATAATGCAAGCATTGTCGCACCAATATGTGGAGCTAATTGCTGCAGTGCATCTGCTAATTTTGGATAATCTTGTGTATCATTTGTGTTATTTGCTGCATTTTGTTTATGTAAGGCATCATTAGTAGCGACTTGCTTTTCCGTTTCTGTAAGTGGAGTAGAAGTGCTGTTTTCCCCCGCAATATTTTGGGTATGTTCTTTTGCTTTTACAGTTTGGCTAGGCTGCAAAAGGTGATTTATGGCTGTGGAGAGTGCTTTATAATCTATAGTAGAAGATTGGAAATTGGAAATCATACTCTCTGAAACAGCCTTACTTTGATTCGTTTTACTTTGGTCGTTTTGTTTGTCTGAATCCGCTTGTTCTGTAGACAGCGCTCCATTTTCTTTTGCAAAACGTTCTTTATCGTAGTTCGAAGCTAGAAAATAAATAATTTGATAAAGACAAAGTGATAAAAGAATACAAAATAATAAGGTTTTGATGAAAATATTTTTGGTGATGTTGTCTGTACTACGATTCGATTTTGTAGCCAATGCCTTTCACCGTTTTAATATAAGGAATCCCTAATTTTTTTCTTAAGTTTTTAATATGTGTATCTATAACTCTTACATCACCATAATGTTCATAGCCCCATACCTTATTTAGCAAATCACTTCTTGATAATACTTTTCCCCGATTTTGCAGTAAAGTATATAAAATTTCAAATTCTTTTGTTGTTAATTCAATTTGATTACCATGAACATAAGCGGCATAGGCTGTAGAATTTAACATCAATTCATGGAATTGTAGTATAGTTGCAGCTTCTGCTTCCTTCGTTGCTGCCCTTCTTAATACAGCCTCTACACGTTTAATAAATACGGTGTAATGGAACGGTTTCGTAATATAGTCATCAATACCTAACTCAAATCCTTTAATTTCACTTTCTTCATTATGTAAGCCTGTTAACATAATGATCGGTACATCAGATTGTCCTCGCATAATTTTACAAATACTATAGCCATCTATATCTGGTAACATCACATCAAGGAGGACAAGATCGTATGAATTTTTTTGGAAAAGAAGAATACCTTCTGTTCCAGCGCCAACGACATCAACAGTAAAGTTTTGTGCCATTAGAAATTCACGAATCAGTTCTTGTATATCTGGGTTGTCTTCAATCACCAGTATATGCGTCATAGTAACACCTCCTAAATAACGCTTTTTACTGCAATATTCGAATTCATCATTTTTTGGATAACTCAAATTGTTTATACATATAATAAGCCCCCGCTATAAAGTCATCATGAAAGTAGCAAGGGGAATGGTTTAGAGAAACTGAATATTTCAGAATTACATTAGTTCTATTATAGTATGTATTGTAAAATTTATAAAATATTATAACTGTATAATTTTAATATCCATGTTTATCAATGTTTTGATATTGCTTAACGAAACCTATTCTTATTATATATGTAAATACAGTTGTTTTGCTACTGTAAATGAATAAATAAAATAAGCCAAGATATAAAATTCTTGGCTACACATAAATCTTGTTTTTAGGTTATTTTACAGTGACGGTAGCTTGCTGCTGAATACGCTCAAATAACCAGTGTATATCATTGTTATACATACGAATACAACCAAGTGTTGTCCATTTGCCGATTGCTTGATTATTGTTAGTACCATGAATCGCATAAGTTGTTCCGTAAGTTCCTGCCATGTTTAGTCCGAGCCAACGGTCACCAAGTGGATTACGTGGATCGCCGCCTTTAATTTTTCCTGTATAGTAAGGACGGTTTTTAATTTTATTAACGATTTGAAAAGTACCTTTAGGCGTAGGTGTGGCTGCTTTTCCAGTAGCGACAGTAAAACTCTTTATAAATTGTCCGTTTTGATAATAATCCATTTTATTTAACTGCGTATTCACGATAAGCTGATCGTTTGTTGTAGCTGCCTCAGCATTTGTGAATGGAATAGTTAAAAATCCTAATGATAATAGTGCGCTTAATAATAGTTTTTTCATTATATTCTCCTTTTTACTATTGTAATAGTCTTACATACAATGAATTTGCAATCCTCGTAATACTTTATTTACATTTTCATCTAATGTTTCAAAGAACGTAGTAATCTTTGGATTTTGTTTGTTGTTTTTATCAATAAGTAATCTTTCATTTAGTAAAAGTTCACCATGTAGTCCAAAACTTTGAACTTGAATATTTAGCTCATCTTCAGTTTCAGAAATAATTGGTAAGAAGTAGTGGAAAGCTTTCGTTGGAATGATGTAACTTTTACCAATCATGCTTTCTTGATTTGAATTAATCCATTTTTTCGTAACAATCTTAATGTTCTTTTTTGAAACGATAAAAGACAGTGTTGTAGATTTTGTTAAACTTACGTCAAATTCACTTGTTTCACATATGTGTAAATTAAAAACGGTTTCATTTTGATGAGATTCAACATTTGTATTAATAAAATCATGCATTTTATAAGCTTCCATTTCTTATTCACCCTTTTTTCAATTTCGAAAAACTACTTATATTTATTCAATTTAATGCTTAGTCATATATTAGTTAAATTTTTCAACAAATTCCGATATAATCTTACAATACGTATATGAAGCTAATATGAAGTTAGTATGAGTTTGTGGTGGTTTTTTATTGAGAACAAAATAAGGTGACTTTAAGTGTTAAAAACTGGATAAAAAATGCATATTAATGCCCTTGTGTCGTCTGATATATAGTTGTTAGCTTATTTTAAAACGATAATGGATAGCAGCAAATAATGAACAGAAAACTTTAGTGTGAGCCTTACAAAAATGTAATAAAAATGTAAGCTATTGTGATAGTTATTTCGACAATTTTTTTATACAATAATAGTAAGAAGTTGTACGTGATTGAAAGGAGAGATGACATGGAATGGGTTCATGAATTATTTCAGCAGTACGGGTACTATGTTGTACTTGTTGGTTTGCTGTTAGAATATATTGCACTTCCGTTTCCGGGAGAGCCAACGTTAGCATATGCGGGGTTTTTAGCACAGAAGGGCGATTTAAGTTTACCGATTTTAATTATCCTATCCTTTATTGGGACAAGTGTAGGAATGACAATTCAATACTTTTTAGGAAATAAATTAGGTATGCCCTTTATTCAAAAGTATGGGAAATACGTATTTTTAACACAAAGAAAAATCGACTTAACAAGAATGTGGTTTGATAAGTATGGATACTTCCTTATTTTTATCGGCTTCTTTATTCCTGGTGTACGTCATTTTACAGGATATTTTGCAGGAATTATTAACTTACCATTCCGTCGTTTTGCGATTACAATTTACTCAGGTGCTCTATTTTGGGTATCATTCTTCTTAATCGGTGGTTACTGGTTAGGTGGCAACTTACATGATATTTTTGGAGTGCTAGAAGATCATATCGGTAAAATCATTGTTGGAGTTATCGTTATCGTAGCAACTACGTTAGGAGTACGTTTCCGCAAACAGCTAAAACGAGTATTGTTACAAAACGCAAGTTAATATGGAATCCATTCTATGTCAGAATTTAGGAAGGCAGTGCAGACGCACTGCCTTTTTATTTTATATTCCAATCTATTCTCAACTTTCCTTTTAACTTATTGCCATTAACTATAATGTAATACGTTCCCGTCTTAATTGCTGCAAATTGGTATGTATTAGGACCGTTTGAAGCTAAATAATTTTCTTCCTCTTGAAACTCACTAGCCATTTTTACGGCTCCCATGTAGCCATCCGGATTTTCAGCTCGTGATTCAATGGTAAATTCTAATATGTCACCTCGTTTTAGTTCAATGGGGACTTTATGTTCACCACTAAAATGTTGAAAAGATGCTTCGAAAGAGTTTTCTGTTTTTGTTTCGACCCATTGTTCTTTTGATGTTCCAACCTTTTCTAGATCGATAAAGTTGATTGTGATAAATATAATAAGCATAATGCCTGGCACGACATATTGTATCCACTTAAGTTTTGTTGCTATAACTGCACATAAGTAGAAAAAAAGAGAACACACTGCTCCAATTGATCCGAGAAACAAGAACTGTATTAGACTAGCTTCTTTAAATATTAGGAATGGAAGAGAAAATAAATAGCCGCAAAAAATATAAAGGCATAATGTCTTCAGTCTTGTATATGTTTTTAATTTCAATTTATCGATGCAAATAGAACAAAAAATTGCATACGCCGCAAGAATAGGAGCGAAGGGAACATAAAGTAGTTCTCGTAATCCAGCTAAGAAACTATATAATGTTTGTTGACTAGTTGTTAAGAGAAGCGTGCTAATAAGTAATAATAATAATAATAATAATAATAAAGCTGCTGTAAGCTTAGTAAGAACGTAAGAAAAGGTAGATGTTTTCTTCATATGGAACCTCCTTTGTTTAATATTTCACATTCATTATATAAGTTATTTTCATCATAATACATCTTTATTTTTGTCAATTATTATAGTCGTAATGACAATTATAATTGACAAAAATAAGGATATTATTTACAATTTTAATTAAATAAATGAAAAAGAGGGAAGACATGAAGCTTCAAAATCGAGTGAGGGAATTGCGAGCAAAGCATCGTTTATCACAAGGGGATTTAGGGAAAGCGATTGGATCATCACGGCAAACGATTAGTTTAATTGAGCGCGGGGATTATGCACCATCTATTGTATTGTCGCTAAAAATCGCACAAATTTTCAACGTACCGGTGGAGGAAATATTTGCGTTAGTGGAGGGGGAAGATGGAGATGAAGAGTAATCGAAAAAAACAATTTGATGTTGTGGGGAAAATAGCATTAAGTATGATGGGTGGCTTTTTAACATCTTATATAGCTTTAAATTTACTCTCGGATGAACCGAGAAAATTATCATCTAATACATTTATAGGTGTATGTACTATTTTTGGAATCGTAATGATGTACTACACTTGGAAGAATACACGTATGTTAGCGGAGGCACGCGATGAAGAAGAGAGCGTACAAGGAAGAAAATTAGGCATTATAAGTATATATTTACGTGTAGGTGATATAGTTACGCAAGCATGGTTTGTATATGCAGTTATTACATGTAGACGTGCACTGTTGCAGGATACAAATGTTTCATTTGCAGTGTGGAATTTAGTAGCTTCTATCGTCTGTTTAACTATTGTAGTGGTTATCGGGCTCATAACAAAGAATCGTTATAACAAGCTATATCCTGAACAAGGTGTAACATATATGGAATCTATGAAAATGTGGACGAAAAATGCAGATGAGGGATTAAAGCACATTGTGCATGAGGCTGGATATAAAGCGTATGAATTTACGAATACAATATTAGCATATGTATGGTGGGCTGCCGTTATATATACAGCGGCTAGTGATATCGATTTTGTATTAATTGGCCTAATCTCATTTATTTGGATATTGCATCTCGGAAAATTCATGTACGAAATGCATAGAAAAATGATTTATTAAGGGGAGAAAAAGGTGGATATTTTAAGAAGGCCAGCTGGTTCACTGACAGTGGCGCTCATTCTGTCCATTTTATACGGAGTGATCCGAACTGGGAAATTAGAAACAATGTTGAATATATGGGCATTATTGGGGATTTTTCTGGCAGTGGTAATCATTCATGAGTTAGGACATGTCGTATTCGGCGTAATAGGTGGTTTGACATTTAAATTTATGACAGTAGGGCCTATTACTGTTCAAAAAGAGAAGGGAAAAGTACGCATTCGAGAAAATAAATTATGGGCGTACTTCGGAGGCGTGGCAATGTTAATACCGCCTTCTATAGTAACACCTAACCTTTCAAAAAAATGGGCATGGATGACTTTAGGTGGACCAATTACAAGTTTACTATTTGGTATTACTTTTGGTTACATATACATGGTGAGTTATTATCAATATCTTTTATATTTTTCTGTTTTCCATTTTATAATTTTTGCGGTTACAATCGCGCCGATAAAAGGAACGCTTATGAGCGATGGTATGCAATTTCTTATTTTAATTAAAGATGATGAAAAGGCGAAGCAGCATGTATATAACATTCAAGTATCGAGTGAGTTATTTAGTTATAAGAGGCCGAAAGATTGGGATAAGAGATTAGTAGAACTTAGCGAAGATAAAATAAAAGAAAATAAAAATATAAGAGAGATCATGAGCGGACTTATGCTCGTTTTCCTTGCCCGATCGGATCAAAAGGGAATGGAAAGAGCAATACTATATGTAGAACAAGTTGCCCAACTTTCTGTCACGAAAGAAAATAAATATTTCGTTAGTAGTTTTCATAGTTGGTATCTTTTATATAAAGCTCTTTATCAGATGGATAGTCTTTCTCTGCAAGAAGCGAAGGAATATGGGAAGGCCATTACAAAAGTGGACTTACATGGGTATTATCGCACACAAGGAATTGTTAAATATTTAGAGGGCGATATGGAAGCGTCCCACACTTATATGAGGAAAGCAGACAAAGAATTAAAGAGTGCCGAGAAGAGTGAAATAGGATATTTACAATTAGAGAGAGAATGGTTTGAGCAGTTGAAAGAGAGGGTATCTTACGATGGGTAAGGTATCCTCTTTTTTCTATGTCGTCTTATGCCGTTCCATAAAAAGTCTGTGGCGAGTAAAATAAGATAAGCAGAGCAAAGCTTGGAGGAATTCTAGATGGAAATTTTAACGATTATTTTAATAGTCTTGCTTATTTATGCTGTTTTTAAAGTAGCATATGTAGCATTAAAGATACTCGCGATCCTATTAGTTATCTTTTTAATCGTAGAGTTCGGCAGTAAATTGCTTGGGGGATAGGGTATGTTGTGCGTTTTGAGTGTCGAAGGGTGTCGGTAAGTCGATAACCTGTGTCGAAACGTCGATATAATGAAAAAATCGTTGATATAAGTGGAGAAACGATCGATATATTTGAAAAATCGTTGATATATTTTAGTGAATACTGAATGGGGTATGTGGAAAAGAAGTTGCCGTGGGGGTAGCTTCTTTTTATTTTAGTGATGGGGTATGAACAGGAAAGAGTAACAAAACAAAAAAGCTGGAAGAGTATCTTCCAGCTTACGAGTTACTTTCAATTTGGCGACCGTTTTCTTCTTCATTGTCTTGTAAAAGGTTGAATACGTCTGCTAGGCAGAATGCAATGAACCAAGTCCATAGACCGTGGAAGAAAGCTGAGCTTAATTGAAGTGGTAATGTATAGTTAGTCATTGAGTAGGAAATACATCCGCCAACGATTCCAATCATTGTTAATAACATTGTTTTTTGCGCATTTTCTTCTGGATTGAAGAGGAAGTAAATGTATCCACCTAAAATTGAAGCGCTTACAAGGGTTTCGATTCCATTAAAAATGATATTCTCTCCTAGCTGAGTGTTTGTCCAGAAGCAGATCGTTCCGCCGATAATAGCAAACAGGACAGCTATTGTGTATCTTATATATTGATTCATATGTTCATCTCCTTATGTAATAAGATGATTTGGAAGTCAAAAAGGTAGGTATAGTATATTGAAGTGAGTTTTAGTTGTACGTATCTTTTTATAAAAAGATCATTGAAGAGTGATCGGTTGTTTAAACCGTTACGTGTATGGTGTCTGAAATATACCCGACTGCTCGTTTCTTTTTGCTTGTAAAAATAAGAGAAACTTCCAAGTCTATATACTCTTTTTTTGTGAGTCTGCTTTCATTATAACACATTTAGGGCCACAATAATAGAATTATCTGATTTTGTAATAAGTGTAAAAAATAAAAATCGCAAGGAAATACCACTAACAATGCGGTTTAGTGGAAGAAGGATTTTAATTTATTATGATGAAATATGTAATCAAGGTGAGATCTAAGAAGGAGGCTTACATACTATAAAAAATGTTTTGTAGCATGAATGTAAGGGAGGAGAGCTAACTTGGAGATCACAACAGAAAGATTAATAATTAGACCTTTTAAGAGTACTGATTTACAGGATGTATTTGCTATTTATAATAATGATGATACATGTAAGTTCCTATTACATAATAAGTGGACTCATGAAGACATGCAGAAAAGATTTAATAAGAAGCTAGCAAACAATGTACTTACTGAAGAATCAATATTAAGTTTGGCAGTTATATACAAGACTAAAGTAGTTGGTGATTTATCCGTATGGTACACAAATATGAAAGACACTGTTGAGATTGGTTATAGTTTTTCAAATGAAGTAGCTGGGAGAGGTTTGGCAACAGAAGCAGTAAGTAGTTTGGTATTTAAATTATTTAATGAATTTTATGTACATCGTATACAAGCTAATCTTGATGCACGTAATACAGCTTCACAAAAATTGTGTGAACGAATAGGCATGAGAAAGGAAGCCCATTTCATACAAGATTTTTGGAGTAAAAATGAATGGACAGATAGTATTGTATACGGAATGCTATCCTCCGATTTGTAGTAATAAACTTCGTGATTTTATTATGCTAAAGGGTGCGTTAGTTGAATAACAAAGGGCATAACATATTATATATGACTAATATGTTATGCCCTTTCATGTATTAACCTTTTTTATATGCGTTTGAAACGGCCGACAATTTCAACTGTTTCAGTAATGTTCATGAATGCTTTGTTATCCACTTGACGGATAATACGTTTCATTTCGCCTAACTCATAGCGAGTCACGACAGTGTAAATCATTTTTTTCTTATGGTTTGTATAGCCGCCGACAGCATCTACCATTGTCACCCCGCGTATGCCGTGATGCAATAGTGCGCTTTTTATTTCCTCGCCTTTTTCTGTAACTGTCATTATCGTTAATTTAATATGTTTCGTATGCACAGCATCGATAACTTTGCTGACTACAAACCGGCTAATTAACGTATAAAGCGTAATATCCCATCCGAAAATAAATCCTGCTGCAACAAGTAAGATTAAGTTGAATCCAAAGATGATTGCTCCAATTGAAATATCTCGATGTTTCGCTACAATCAATCCAACAACATCAAAGCCACCTGTTGAAGAAGCAAATCGGAATATGATTCCGGAAGCTGCTCCGCAGATTACACCACCAAATACAGAAGACAGTAAAATATCGTCTGAAACTTGGTGTACAGGGATAATGTTCATCGCTAACGATGATATAGCTACAAAGTACGCTGTTAAAAAGGTTGTCTTCTTGCCTAAGTAAAAGTGACTTAAAATAAGAAGAGGAATGTTTAGTAAAAAGATAAGTGCACCGATATTGTAGTGCATTAAATAACCGATAATCATCCCTACACCAGCGAAGCCACCGCTAATCATGTTATGCGGGATAAAGAACATATTCATAGAAATTGCATACAAAATAGAGGCTACGAAAATAACAACCAACTGTATGATAAATTCTAAGTGAAATGTTTTAGCTGCTGGGAAGGATAAAAAGGCGGTGTCGGGAACGTAATCGGCGTCTCCTAGTTGACCCATAGTATGTTTCATCTCCATATTCATTTTTGATTACAAGAAGAGAATAAAGGTTTTTTCAAAAACTGGCAATAGTTTTATTATAATGCGAAAATTTTATAAATTTCTAACAAATTAAACCTATACAAGGATACGTGTGAATATACTAAAGAAAGCGAATACATTAGTTTTTTAGCATAGTTTTCTTGAGAAAATATGCAAAATACTTTTTTGACGATAAAAGGAAATAGAGAATGTTTGTTGAATGTGCTAAAATGACCTTATTAAGGATGTGAAGCGATGGAATTTTTATTGCAGGATGCAATTCTATATATATCGTTTGTAACGACAGCACTTTGTTTATTAGAAGTTTTCTTCCTTGCTAATGTTTCTCGCTTTGTGCGTCAGCAAGCATCAAGCGGTAGACAAAGAGCTTTTAAACTAGTTAATACGTGTGAAGAGGGTACTGGTAATGTAACGCTTTTCTCTATTTTTTATAAATATGGAATGATTCGTTCTGTGCGCAGACAAGAATCCAGTGAAGAGAATGACGAGGTCGGTCCGTATACACCAATGTTTCGCTAAATAATTACGAAACATTGGAGGAATGAACATGTTAAAATCATACCGAGCTGTGCTCGTTAGTTTATCATTATTACTTGTTTTTGTTTTATCTGGTTGCAGTAATGCAGCCCCAATTGATGCACATAGTACGGGAATTTGGGATCATTATTTCGTATATCCAATCTCGTTTATGATTCAATTTGTTGCTCATCACATACCAGGAGCTAGCTTCGGGATTGCTATCATTATTATGACGCTCGTTATTCGTTCAGCCATGATTCCATTAGCTGTTTCACAATATCGTAGTCAAGCGAAAATGAAGAAAATGCAACCTGAACTGCAGAAGCTGAAACAAAAATACGGTGATGTGGGTAAAGATCTTGAAAAACAAAAGCAGTATCAAAAGGAAATGTCGGAACTAATGAAATCAGGCGGTTGGAATCCACTAGCTGGTTGCTGGCCACTATTAATACAAATGCCGATTTTCTCTGCTTTGTATTATGCGATTAGCCGAACAGAAGAGATTCGCACATCGTCATTTTTATGGGTGAACTTAGGACATGCAGATCCTTATCATATATTACCGATTATCGCAGCGTTAACGACATTTATTCAGATGAAAGTTTTCCAATCTAATATTACACCTGGAGAACAAGTACAGATGCTGAAAGTGCAGCAAATTATGATGCCAGCAATGATTTTATTTATGGGATTTGCGGCGCCATCAGGACTTGTGTTGTACTGGATAACGGGTAATTTATTTACAATGACACAAACAATTGTATTAAGAAGAATAATGGAACGTGAAGAATTACAATTACAAAAAGCTTAGAAAAACGCCGCTCGGGATGAGCGGCGTTTTTTTGTTAAGTCGTTAAGGAAATGTTAAGAAACCGACATTACTATAGGAATTGTATACGAAAGTGTACATGCTTTAGAAATATGAAGGAGGAAATTTCCTATGAAGAAGAAAACAGTTGGGTATTTAGCGATTGCAGGTGCTTTATCATTTGGAATCATTGGAGGAGTCGGTATTCCGGCATTCGCGGCAACGAATACTCAAGCAGCTGAGCAGTCTACAAAAACGGCGAAAAAAGATTTAGATGACGCTACAAAACAAAAAGTAAAAACGATTATGGACGATACAAAGAAACAGTTGAAGGAGTTAGGTGTAAAGCTTCCAGAGAAAGAAAAACGTAAAGATATGTTTGCGGGATTAGATGATCAAACAAAAGAAAAAGCAAAATCAATTTTAGAGCAAGAGAAATCCGGCAAATTAACACGTGAACAAGCGCAAGAGGAATTAACGAAGTTAGGCGTGAAAATGCCAGAGAAGGGTAAGCATGGAGATATGTTCACTAACTTAGACGAAGCAACAAAAGAAAAAGCGAAATCAATTTTAGAGCAAGAGAAATCCGGCAAATTAACACGTAAACAAGCAAAAGAGGAATTAACGAAGTTAGGCGTGAAAATGCCAGAGAAGGTTAAGCATAAAGACATACTTGCTAACTTAGACGAAGCAACAAAAGAAAAAGCAACGTCTATTTTTGAACAGGAAAAGTCCGGGAAATTAACACATAAGCAAGCAAAAGAAGAATTAACAAAACTAGGCGTGAAGTTCCCAGAGAAGGTTAAGCATAAAGACATCTTTGCGGGATTAGATGAGACAACGAAAGAAAAAGCAAAAGCGATTTTAGAGAATGAAAAGAAACAATTAGAGGAATTGAACGTTGATTTACCGCACCATAAAGTGAAACTTTAATCAGTGGTGCATTTCCACTGATTATTAGTTGAACCAATCGGGCTTTTACGGGCAGTTAATATTCCAACTTCATCCTTGTATTCGCTGGATTTTAAGGTGGAAGTTTTACTGCCCGTTAATGCGGGGTAAATTTTTTATGAAAAAAGATGAGAAATAATTGAGTAAAGTCGTATCTTCCGTGTGGGCAACCGGAAGGTATGTATGTGAGGAGACTTTCTTTTAGAAAGTCTCCTCTTACTTATTGTCGTTTTTTGTTGGTAAATCGATATATTTTGAAAATCGCTGAGATAATTTTTACCGCTACGCTGTTCCAAAGATACTGGGGAATTAGAGAAATATTATAGCTTCTGTTATAATATAAGAAGAGAAACATTTCTTATGTTATATAAAAAAATATATTGATTTTTTCTAACAATTCAATATAATGAACAATAACTACAAAATTCGACATCAAGAAGTGATGATGAGGACATGATCAATTTTTTACGATTCTCAGAGAGGGAAGCCTTTGGCTGTGAGCTTCCTAATACGGAAAAATGGATTACCACCTCTGAACTGCAGCAGTGAACGGATACCTAGTAATTGCTTGCCGGCAAAAACCGTTATTTAGACTTGAGAAATTGGTGAAGTATGTTACTTTACGAATTGAAACAAGGGTGGAACCACGAATAAAACACTCGTCCCTTTTTTAGGGAGGAGTGTTTTTTTATTTCATTTTTGCATCACACTAGAATTGGAAGGAGGATACGCAGCATGCATCATGATGAGAAGAACAAAATTGGTTTAACAGTAGCACTTTCTATCGTAGTAGGAACGATTATTGGATCTGGTGTGTTTATGAAGCCAGGGAGCGTATTAGATTACTCGGGGAGTTCTAATATGGCTATTCTTGCTTGGGTAATTGGTGGTCTGTTGACGTTAGCAAGTGGTTTAACAGTAGCCGAAATTGGAGCGCAAATCCCGAAAAATGGTGGGTTGTATACGTATTTAGAGGAGATTTACGGAAGTTTTTGGGGATATTTATCAGGCTGGATGCAAACAATTGTTTATGGACCAGCTATTATTGGAACATTAGGATTGTACTTTAGTTCTTTAATGATTAATTTTTTCTATTTAGATAAAGTATGGAATTTACCAATTGCTATTGGAACAGTTGTGTTCCTTGGCGTTGTAAATAGTATGGGAACAAAATATGGAGGTATCGTCCAAACGGTTACGACAATTGGAAAGATGATTCCAATCGTATTAATTGTTGTGTTAGGTTTTTGGAAAGGAAATAGCGATATCTTTAATGTAGTAGTGCCGATATCAGAAAATCAAAGTATCGGTATGGCAATTTTAGCAACATTATTTGCTTATGACGGCTGGATTCTACTTGCTTCGATTGGCGGAGAAATGAAGAATCCAACAAAGCTATTACCGAAAGCGATGACAGTTGGGATTTTAATTGTAACGGCTGCTTACGTACTAATTAACTTGGCATTATTAAATGTGTTACCAGCAGCGAAAATTGTAGACCTTGGAGAGAATGCAACAGCGACAGCTGCGGGCATGCTACTTGGAGAATATGGCGGGAAAATCATTAGTATCGGTATTATCGTTTCTATTTTCGGTTGTTTAAATGGAAAGATTTTAACGTTCCCACGTATTCCGATGTCTATGGCAGAGCGTGGACACCTTCCGTTTTCTAAGTTTATCGCAAAGGAAAGTCCAAGATTTAAAACACCAGCAAATGCGATTACTGTTGAAATCATTTTAGGAATTATTTTAATGGTTATTAGTGATCCGAATAAGCTATCTGAGATTTCCGTATTCATTATTTATATTTTCTATGTAATGACGTTTATTGGTGTCTTCATTTTAAGAAAACGTAACAAGAATAAAGAGCGTGCATACAGTGTACCGTTATTCCCGATTGTACCAATCGTTGCGATTTTAGGATCATTGTTTGTACTTGGAAGTGCGATTATTAATGATCCGGTAAGTTGTTTCTTATCAATTGGAATTGTCTTTACTGGACTACCGGTATATTGGTATTTAAATAAGAAGAACAAAACTAGTGTTTAATAATTAGAAGGCAGGCGTATGATACGCCTGTTTTTTTATTGTAAAAAAATTGTACTTGTGTTCAATTTCTTTTTTGGTTACTATAGTCGTAGTAACCAAAAAAGAAAGCGTGGGGAAAGACTTGAATTTTCGTGTGTATATTTTAGCTATCGCGGCTTTCGTAGTCGGAACGGTTGAGCTAATTATAGGAGGAACGCTCGATCTAGTTGCCAATGATTTAGGAGTATCTATTAGTGCAGCTGGTCAGCTTATAACAATATTTTCAGTAGTATTTGCTTTATCAGGTCCGGTTTTATTGGCGATAACTGGAAAATTTGAAAGAAAAAGATTATACATTGGGGCATTATCAATTTTCTTAATCGGAAATATTATTTCAGCATTTAGTGTGAATTATGGGATGTTAATGTTCTCAAGGGTTATTTGTGCGGCGAGTGGTTCGCTTATTATTGCACTGTCAGTAACACTTGCTTCTAGCGTTGTAGAACCACATTTTCGTGCGCGTGCAATTGGAATCATCTTCATGGGGATTAGTGGTTCACTTGTACTTGGAGTACCGCTTGGCCTTGTACTCGGAAATGCATATGGATGGCGTGCACCATTTGTACTCATTTCGATCTTAACAGTAATGGCACTCGCATGTATTTCATTATTCTTAACGAAAGTACCACCAACATCAGTGCTATCGATAAGAGAGCAAATCGCTACGTTAAAAGATAAAAAAATTGTCAGTGCACAGTTAACGTCATTCTTATTTTTAACGGGTCATTTAACACTATATGCATATTTAACACCATTTTTAAAAGATGTGATGCATGTTGAGGCAAATTGGATTAGTGTATTTTACTTCATTTTCGGAATTGCAGCGGTACTTGGAGGCGGCCTTGGGGGCTTGCTTGCTGATAAATGGGGATCGAAGAAAAGTATTATTTCAATTATTATCGTATTTGCGTGTGCGATCTTCATATTGCCAATGATGACATTTTCATTCCCGCTGTTCATTATTATGATGGGAATTTGGAGTATGCTTAGCTGGGCTATTTCACCAGCACAACAAAATTATTTAATTGAAATTGCACCAGAATCAGCTGGTATTCAGCAAAGTTTAAATAACTCTGCGCTTCACTTAGGGATTGCTCTCGGTTCAACAGTAGGCGGAGTTGTTATTGAGAAATCATCTGTTATATATAATGCTTGGGTAGGTGGCGGCTTTATTATATTAGCACTACTTTGTGCAATTTTCTCGATTACGAGAGGACGTTCTGCTCAGTTTGCAAAAGAAGAATCTATCGTTTGATAGGTTCTTTTTTATTTGTAAAAAATTGCAGGTTTTAGTAGGTGGATGGAGAAAGTTGTATGTAGCGAGGTGATGGAGAATGATGTCTAATTTCTCGGTATTTGGCATGATAATTGCTCTACTACCGATATTGATAGTTGTTGTTGTATTAAGGTGGGTCCGTTTCATCTATCAAAATTCAGAGAAACAAGTGGAGCAAAATGAGAAAATTATTGAGCTGTTGACGGAGATAAAGGAAAAAGATAAGTAATATGTATTCGTTTAAAATTTGTTTCTCGTAAGTTATGAAGGCACTTATAAAGTGCTTTTTTATTTTTTGGAAATTTAAAATATGTAATATTCATTTGTCAATAGCAGCATGAGAGCAAATAATTTAAAGGTTGCTTATTACTTTGGAACTTTCTCAACAATTCGACAAGATGCTACAAAAAAACCACCTATTCTCTTTTTTTCACTATAAGTACAATGAAACAGTAAGATTGCTTCATGTAGAAATTTATATATGGTGGTGGAGAGAATGAAACGAAAGATGGTAGGTAAATGGTTTAGTTTTTTAAGCGCTCTTATTATTTTATTAGGAATTGCAATGCCACAAGTAAAGGCAGAGGTAATGAACAGAGAAACATATAAAATGGATTGGAGTTATAGTAATTCGAAACAGCGTGAAATAAAAACAGAAATAATTAAAACGGCTTCGGGTAGTATTGCGTATTGTTTAACGCCTGATTTGCGTTCTCCAAATGGAGATGATTTGCCTGAAATGGGGAAGACATCTGATGCCGTATATCGTGTTTTATTAAATGGATATCCTCAAAAAAGCCCATCTGAATTAGAGGTAGCGACAACGGAAGAAGCACATTATGCTACACAATTAGCGGTATGGATTGCAGCAAATGAATTAACGGTAGAAGATTTAGTTGCAAAAAATGAACGAGTACATAATCTTATGAAGCGTTTAGTAGAGGCTTCAAAAAAAGAAACTGGATCACAAGATGTATTCTTTAAAGTTAATCCTGTAGATCCACAAACTGCTACACAAAAAGGTAATTATTTAGAAACAGGATTTTATGCAGTGCAAACAAATGCGGTTTCTGGCTCTTATACAATTCTTCCTGAAAATGCTCCTAAAGGGCTTCGAATTGTAAATGAAAATGGAGAAGAAAAAAGTACATTATCAATTAACGAAAAATTTAAAATATTATTCCCGAAAGATACGAGTAGTGATAATTTTAAAATGAAAGTGAAGTCTACTTTAACAAATTTACAAGCAATAGCTTTTAAAGGATCAGAAAAAGTTCAAAATACAACGGTATTGTTACAAAGAAATAGTGAGAAAATCAGTACAGATTTAGTTGTAAATTGGGAATCAGTAGGCTCTTTAAAGATTATGAAATTAGGAGAAAAAAAGGAATTATTAAAAGGAGCGGTGTTTGAAGTTTCTAATGAAAACTTTAAACAAAATGTCACGACTAATGATAAGGGGATTGCGGAGCTAGGGAATCTTCCAATCGGTATATATAGCGTCAAAGAAATTCAAGCGCCAGCTGGATATGTGTTAGACGGAAGTATTAAAAAAATTGAAGTGAAAACTGGTGAAACTGCTGTATTAGAGTTGAAAAATGAAAATATAAAAGGTGAACTAGAAATAACGAAAGTAAATATAGCGGATGGGAATACAAAATTACCAAATGCAGAGTTTACAATCTACAACGAACAAGGGAAAGAAGTAGTAAAAGGGAAAACGGATGAAAAAGGTGTAGCGAAATTTAAACTACCATACGGAAAGTACACGTATAAAGAAACAATAGCACCGAATGGATATGTAATAAGTGAAGAGACGTTTGCATTTGAAATAAAAGAGAATGGAGAAATTATTAAACATATCGTTCAAGATAAAAAAGTAGAAGGTGAACTAGAAATAACAAAAGTAGATGTAGCGGATGGGAATACGAAACTGCCAAATGCAGAGTTTACAATTTATAATGAACAGGGAAAAGAAGTAGTAAAAGGAAAAACAAATGAGCAAGGTATAGCGAAATTTAAACTACCATACGGAAAGTACACGTATAAAGAAACGATAGCACCGAATGGATATGTAATAAATGAAGAGACATTTGCATTTGAAATAAAAGAGAATGGCGAAATTATTAAACATATCGTTCAAGATAAGAAAGTAGAAGGTGATTTAGAAATAACGAAAGTAGATGTAGCGGATGGGAATACGAAACTGCCAAATGCAGAGTTTACAATCTACAACGAACAAGGGAAAGAAGTAGTAAAAGGGAAAACGGATGAAAAAGGTGTAGCGAAATTTAAACTACTATACGGAAAGTACACGTATAAAGAAACAATAGCACCGAATGGATATGTAATAAATGAAGAGACATTTGCATTTGAAATAAAAGAGAATGGAGAAATTATTAAACATATTGTGAAAAATAAGAAAGAAGAAAAGGCATCACTTCCTTCTAAGCCAAATAAGCCAACACCGAGTGGAGAAGTGAAACCTTCCGCTGATGTGAAGCCGATGCAACAACATAATACTCATAATGAAGTGCGTTTACCAGCTACTGGCGGCGTCGGCAATGAATTTACGGCTTTATTCGTTTTAGGAATTGGTTTTATTATTGCTGGTGCTTATGTGTTAAGGATGAAAAATAGAAAAGAAATGTAGAAAAAAACGCCTTGTAATAGAGGCGTTTTTTTAGTATCTTAACTTCCTCAACAAACTCTTAATTTCCTCATCTTGCATGAAGAGATCCAGATGCTTTTCTGTAATTTTTGCAAGTGCAACGTCGTGATAGAAAAATTCTGTAAAGAACTTTACGAAAGGTTGCGACATTGTTTTCATCGCTTGCCATGACTCTTGCTCTACACCAGCAAATAAAATTTCGCGGTCGTCAACGATGAGTAGCAAGTAGCGTTCTAATGCGTTAGGTTCTTCAGTTGGGATTAGAAAATGCATGTTTTCTAAGTCTGTTTCTACTTTTCCAACTATAAGGGACTCGAGTTTGACGCCTTGTTTTGCTTTTTCTTCTAGTGAAGGAAGGTATTCTGAAAGAGTGTCATTCCAAGCTGAAATGCGAATTGATTCTTTTGCACTTTCGATGAGTTCTTTACTTTGAACTCGAATAGAAGATTGCATTTTTAAGCTCCACACACGGTCATCTGTAAATGATTTTTTTGATATATTCGTTTCTAATTCTTTAATGTTTGATTGAAATTCTGTCGTTAATTTTTCAATTGCGAGCTTTAGTGGTAATGCTGTATACAATTTTTTCTTTTCTGAAACAGAATCCATTACCATTCCTTTATCAATCAGGCGTGCTAGCACTTCATATATTTTTGCTTTTGGAACACCAGAATGCTTCACAATTGTTGTAGCATCTAATGGTTCATTGCTTGATACGACAACTTCATAAGCTTGGCTTTCATATTGTGAGAAACCGAATTTTTGTAACATAGTTCCCTCCGAACGAATGAGATGATATAGCTTAAGGATAATGAACTATTTGTTTTTGCACAAGTGGTAGTAGGTTTTCTACTCAGATTGAGATGAGAATTAATTTCAATTTTTTAATTTTATCCATTATACTTAATATAGTGATTAATATGATTACAATACAACGAGAAGGGGATGCTTGGGGGAAGATGTTGAGAAGTTTACGTTTAAAAATTGCGGTAGTATTTTCGGTGCTTATTTCTATGATGTTTGTAATATTAGGTACAGCTATGTATCAATTACAGAAAGAGAAGGAAGTGCGCTCCTTAGACCAGTATTCTCAAAATACGATGGATCTTGTGACAGAGCAACTTACGACATTTGTTCAAAGAACGGATGAAGATATGGGATATTATGCGAACAGTGAGATGGTTCGTAATATACTTCAAGACGGAGTTACTCCAGAAGAAGAAGCATTTTTGACGAAAGAGTTTTCAGAGTACAAAAAGAATCATCCTGGTATTTTAGACTTATATATTGGTACGAAAGATAAAAAAACATTAAGTGCCAATCTTGCTGAAGGTGGACAAGTGCCAGAAGGATATGATCCAACGACAAGACAATGGTATAAAGAATCAGAAGCTGATGTGAAAAAGGTTCACTGGGGACAACCTATGTATGAAATTGCAACAGGTAAGTTAAGTGTGGGAGTTTCTAAAGCAATTACAGCTCAAGATGGATCTGTGTTAGGTGTTGTTGCGATGGATGTATCGCTCGGAACAATTCAGAAGTTACTTCATAATATTCAATACAATAATGGCGGAGAAATGTTTATTATAAATGATAAAAGTATGGCTCTTGTTTACCCAGAGAAAATAGGGAAAGATGTTTCGAAAGAGCCACTTGTGAAGAGTTTAAATAAAGAGGTAACAAAATATGCTGTCACTACATTAAAAGGTGAAGATGTAGTTGTTTATAGCCAGTCATTTGATTTGATGAAATGGAAAATAGGAATTTTTTATCCGAAAGAAACGATTGATGGGCTATTAAATAGTATGAGAAATACAGTCCTTATAATGGCATGTATTAGTTTATTAGTTGGAATCGCAGCTTCATACTTGTTCTCAAGAAGATTAGCAAGACCATTGCAACTATTAACAAATCACGTTCAAAAAGTAGCAGAAGGTGACTTAACGTTGCAAATGAAAGTGACAAGTAAGGATGAAGTTGGAGAGCTGACGAATCATTTTAATCATATGGTTGAGCAAATGAATGAAATGGTAAGTAAAATTAAAAATAGTGTATCAACAGTGCAACAATCAACGAATAATCTACATTATTTAACGAATGAAACTGTAGCAGCTAGTAGAGAAGTATCAGGTGCAATGGATGATGTGAGCGGAGGAGCTTCTACTCTTGCTAATAGTGTAGATGAAGTTTCAGAGCAACTCGAGAATATGGCGCAGTCAGTGGAACAAATGAATAATTCGGTTGGTGAAATAAAAGGTGTGGCTGGCAAAGCTGAAGAGGCATCTAAGCAAGGATTAAATACGATGCGTAATTTAGTTCGTACAAGGGGCCAATCATCTTCGATTGTTGTTCATACAGAGGAAGCATCCGGAAAGTTAGAGCAAAGAGTTGGATCGATTCAAAATGTTGTAGAGCTTATAAAAGGTATTTCGGATCAAACGAATTTACTTGCTTTAAATGCTTCGATTGAGGCGGCGCGTGCAGGGGAACAAGGTAAAGGCTTTGCTGTTGTTGCCGAAGAAGTTCGAAAGTTAGCGGAACAATCGAAAGAGGCGACAGGAGAAATCGCAACGATGATTGGCGATGTACAAGTAGAGGTAAAACGAGTTGTAGAGGTTATAAGTAAATTAAAAGATATTGCAGATATACAAAATAAAGTTACGACAGAGGCAGAAACGGAATTCCGCACAATTATGTCAGTTGTAAATACAATTAGTACTTCAGTCGAACAAATTGTAGAAGAGGTACATAACATCGGTTACGAGCAAGGAGAAATTACAACGGTAATGCATACAATTGCTAGTACAAGTCAAGAAAGCGCAGCTGTTTCGGAAGAAGTAAATGCTGCAACTGAATCTCAAGTGAGTCATCTAGAAAAGGTAGCTCATACGATGGAAAGTTTGACGGAGCATATGAGAGAGTTAGAAAGATTGGTTGAGCAGTTTAAAATAGAGGAATAACAAATTAGTAAAATGATGAGTATTTCGGTAAAATAGACAATGGATATATAAGAAGCAATTATAGGAGGAAGACTACTATGGCAATTGTTGACGTATCGATTATTCCAGTAGGAACTGGTAATCCAAGTGTTAGTGAATATGTAGCAGAAGTACAAAAGGTGCTAGAGAAAAATGCAGATCGCGTGAAGTATCAATTAACACCAATGAATACAGTAATTGAAGGAGATCTTCCTGTCATTCTAGAAGTAATTCAACAAATGCATGAAGTTCCATATACGAAAGGTGCACAGCGCGTTGCAACAACAATTCGTATCGATGATCGTCGTGATAAAGTAAGCACGATGGAAAAGAAATTAAACTCTGTTCGATCAAAATTATAAGGAAAAGCAGCGATCTTCGCTGCTTTTTTCATATAGGAGGTAGATAAGATGAGTGAAAAGTTTAACGAACAATTTGACGGGTTACTAGAAAAATACACGGAACTATTACTTGGAGAGAGCAATGCAGAGAGAAAAGAACAGGTGCAGAAGTGGGCACTGTATTCTTACATAGCGAAGACGATGCCGGCTTTAGTGAAGCATTGGAATGAGACATATCCTGATGCGAAAGAAGAGATGGTACAGTTAATTACAGATATTAAAAAGTTGAATGAAGAGAAGAGAAATGAGCAATAAAAAACTTGAGGTAAATATAATCTCAAGTTTTCTGTATTAATATCCTTATATAATTTACATGGAATATAAAGGGTTTTATAAGCATGTCGAATATTTTCGACATGCTTATTTTGTGCCTAGTAAAGTCGTTTTTTCTAAATGTCGAAAAATATTCCCTGCATATTTATAAGCGAGAATATAGGTTTTTAAATGTTTTTATAGTATTTTATAAATTATCTAAATAATTATTTGTATCCAATAATTTTAAACAATGATATAATTTTGAAGAGGGGTAAAAAACAGATAAATTACAGTCATAGGGGTGAATTACATGGAACAATTAATGCGAAATTCGTTTCTTTTCTTGTCAAAAAATAAAGCGCTAACAAAACTGGCTAAAAAGTACGGTTTACGCTTTGGTGCAGGTCGCTTTGTCGCAGGGGAGACAATTGAATTAGCGACAGCAGCTATTAAACAATTGAACAAGCAAGGACTTTGTGTAACAATCGATTATTTAGGGGAATTCGTTGATAATGAAGCGGAAGCAAATGAAATGGCTAACCAATCGATTGAAGCAATCCGTGCAATTGGAAGAGAAGGTCTTGATTCGCAGCTTTCTTTAAAAATGACTTCTATGGGATTAGATATCTCTGATGAAATCGTAATGAACAACATGCGCCGTATTTTAGAAGCTGCAAAAGAAAATGGTGTGTTTGTTACCATTGATATGGAAGACTATACACGCTGCGGAAAGACAATTGATATCTTTAAACAGTTAAAATCTGAGTACGATAATATTGGTACAGTTATTCAAGCTTACTTATATCGTACAGAAAAAGATATGGAAGAATTAAATGCTTATAGTCCTAATTTACGTCTTGTAAAAGGAGCTTATAAAGAACCTGAAGAGGTAGCGTTCCCGGAGAAGAAAGATGTAGATGATAACTATAAAAAAATTATTAAAATGCACTTATTAAATGGAAATTATACTGCGATTGCTTCACATGACGAAGCGATTATTGAATATACAAAAAAACTTGCCGAAGAACACAACATTCCAAGAGACCAATTTGAATTCCAGATGTTATATGGTATTCGTAATGAGCGTCAACTTGAGCTAGTAAAAGAAGGTTACAAAATGCGTGTTTATGTGCCTTATGGAAATGACTGGTATGGCTACTTCATGCGTCGTCTAGCAGAGCGTCCAGCAAACGTTGCGTTCGTGTTAAAAGGTATGGTTAAAAAATAACCAAGGAGAAAATACTCCTTGGTTATTTTAATTGCTGAAATGCGTAATGTGCCATTTTCTTCGTATCAGGATATAGCTGCGTGCGAGTAGAAGATAAAACAACATTAATGACGCGTTTACCGTCTTTTTCATCCACTGTTACGACCGTATATTTTCCGAGTGCTGATAGACCGCTTTTACTTCCAATTGCATATGGATCGTCATATAGTTCTTCTCGTCCATAGTTTGCGATGTTTGGAGAGCGTTCTGAAGTATGTAGAGTTGTACGTGTTGAATTCATATATTCTAAAACAACTGGGTACTTTAATGCTTCTTTCGTAATCATAGCAATGTCATATGGCGATACTTTATTTCCAAGTGCATCAGCACCACTTGCGTTTTTGAAAGTCGCATGCTTTGTACCAAGTTCCTTCGCTCTTGCATTCATCATTTTTACAAATTCATTTTTTGATCCTGCGATATGTTCTGCGATGGATTCAGCTATCGGGTCTGCACTAATGATAAGCATAAGCTTTAATGCCTCATCCCGCTTTAACTTTTCCCCGGCACGAAGTTTAATTTTCTTACTTTGACTTTCTGTTTTAATTGCGTTCTCTGTAACTGTAATTTCTTCATTTTCTTTTACATTCTCTAGTAAGAGTAAGGTAGTCATCATTTTCCCTATACTAGCCGGATAAGAGCGTTCATCTTCCCGTTTCCCATACAAAATTTCACCTGTGTCTGCATCGATTGTAATGCCATATTGCCCAGTAATGTTAGGTTGATCCGCTCTTACAGCTTGTTGCCTTTGTGCATAAGAGAAGAAAATCATCCCTGTAAATAGTGTAGCAATCATTACAATCATAACTATTGTTCGTTTCATCATCGTTCCCTCTTTTGTTTTCCATATGTACAAATAAATTGGGCAGAAAAAGCAGCCATTACCCATTATGCCACGTTTTCTGCCCAAAAATATACCGTTATTTTTCGCCCATATTATGCTTCTTATATTGTTGGTTATTACCTTGACGGCCCTTTTCCACACCGTGATTATGAGGACCTGCATTTCCAGTTACGCTTGCTGCGCTAATTCCAGCCTTTGAAGGGTTCTTCTTAAGTTTTGCCATATATATTCCTCCAGTTTCGTCAGATTATAAAAAGGAAAAGTGCATTTTAATGAAGAAAATACACATGTATAGCATAGCCAAATGAAAGAAATATATTTATTTCAGAAAATTTTATCAATAAATATATTGCGAAAATTCAAACTGTATCATATATTTATTAGTAGAGGCTCACTCATTGATTGCGACTTATGTCGAAAAATTGAATGAGCATTCATTCAAGAATAGGGGGAGAAATGGATGTTCCAAATTAAAAAGGCTGCTGTTCTAGGTTCAGGCGTAATGGGTTCAGGGATTGCGGCACACTTAGCTAATATTGGTATTCCGACATTATTGCTTGATATTGTACCACCTGCGCTAACAAAAGAAGAGGAAGCGAAGGGACTTACATTAGAACATAAAAGTGTGAGAAATCGTTTTAGTAATACGGCTGTGCAAAAACTATTAAAGCAAAAACCAGCTCCTCTGACAGTGAAAGGAAATCTAGCACTGATTGAAGCAGGTAACTTAGAAGATGATCTTGAGCGTCTAGCTGATGTAGATTGGATTATTGAAGTAGTAGTTGAAAACTTAGATATTAAAAAGAAACTATTTGAAAAAGTAGATGCTGTTCGTAAACCGGGTTCTATTGTAAGCTCGAATACGTCAGGCATTTCAGTAGAAAAAATGGCAGAAGGTCGTTCAGACGACTTCCAGAAGCACTTCTTAGGCACACACTTTTTTAACCCACCACGATATTTAAAACTTCTAGAGGTAATACCGACGAAAGAAACAGATCCACAAGTATTAAGCTTCATGAAACTATTTGGCGAAGATGTTCTTGGAAAAGGCGTTGTTATCGCAAAAGACACACCAAACTTTATTGGAAACCGCATCGGTACGTATGGTTTATTAGTAACTCTTCAAGAGATGATAAAACGCGGCTATAGCATTGGGGAAGTTGATTCTGTAACAGGCCCACTTATTGGTCGTCCGAAGAGTGCAACGTTCCGTACATTAGATGTTGTCGGTTTAGATACATTCGTACACGTTGCAAATAACGTATATGAAAACGTACAAGAAGAAGAGCGTGATGTATTTAAAGTACCAGCTTTCATGCATGACATGCTTGATAAAAAATGGCTTGGAAGCAAAACAGGTCAAGGCTTCTTCTTAAAACAAGGAAAAGAAATTTTAGAACTAAATCCTGAAACGATGGAATACGAAGCCCGCAAAAAATTAAAAGCGGCATCTATCGAGTTAAGTAAACAAGAAAAAGGTTTATCGAATAAATTGAAAGCGCTTGTATACGCGAAAGACCGCGCAGGAGAGTTATTATGGAACATCATCACACCAACTCTTTTATACTCTGCAAAACTTCATAAAGAAATTGCTGACGATATCGTTGCAATTGACCAAGCGATGAAGTGGGGCTTCGGCTGGGAGCAAGGACCGTTTGAAGTTTGGGATGCAATCGGCGTTGAAAAGTCCGTTCAAAAGATGGAAGAAAACGGCGTAGTTGTTCCGACTTGGGTGAAAGAAATGTTAGAGAAAGGTTTCACTACTTTCTACAAACATGATAACGGAGATAGCTACTATTACGATAATGGCGAATATAAGCTAATCGAACGTAATAAAAAGGCAATTTCTCTTAAGCAATTAAAAGCGAAAAATGGCGTATTAAAGAAAAATAGCGGAGCAAGCTTAATTGATTTAGGTGACGGCATCCTTTGCTTAGAATTCCATTCGAAGAGCAATGCAATCGGTATGGATATTACGCAAATGATTAACTACGCTGTTGATGAAGTAGAAAAGAATTATAAAGGTCTTGTTATCGGTAACCAATCGAAGAACTTCTGCGTTGGTGCGAACTTAGCAATGATCTTAATGGAAGCGCAAGATGACAACTACTTTGAAATTGAGTTGGTTGTGAAGAACTTCCAAGATGCAATGACGAAAATTAAATACTCTTCTAAGCCAGTTGTAGCAGCACCATACGGTATGACGCTTGGTGGAGGTACAGAAGTTTGTTTACCAGCAGCGAGCATTCAAGCTTCTAGTGAAACGTATATGGGCTTAGTAGAAGTTGGTGTTGGCTTAATCCCTGGCGGAGGCGGTAATAAAGAGCTATACATTAAACACTTAAATAAAATGCCAAACGGTGTAGAGTTTGATCTGCAAAAAGTTGCGAATAAAGTATTCGAATCTGTAGCGATGGCGAAAGTTTCTACATCAGCACAAGAAGCTGTATCGAACAACTTCTTAGGCGATAAAGACGGTATTAGTGTGAATGGTGATCACTTACTATATGATGCGAAACAAAAAGCACTTTCTTTATATGAAGCTGGCTATAAAGCGCCGATTCGTAAAAAGATACCAGTTGTTGGTGAAACAGGATATGCAACTCTTGTACTTGGTGCAGAAGCAATGCACTTATCAGGTTACATTTCTGAACATGATCTTCACATTGCGAAGAAACTTGCATATGTCATCGCGGGCGGAAAAGTGCCGTACGGAACAGAAGTTGATGAGCAGTATTTATTAGATGTAGAACGTGAAGCATTTATTAGCTTAGTAAGTGAGATGAAATCACAAGCAAGAATGCAGCACATGCTTGTAAAAGGAAAGCCATTACGTAACTAATAACGAGGGGAGATATCGTTCATGAGAGAAGCTGTCATTGTTGCGGGAGCAAGAACACCAATTGGAAAAGCAAAGAGGGGTTCATTAAAAACAGTTCGTCCTGACGATCTAGGGGCGTTAGTAGTAAAGGAAACATTAAAGCGTGCGAATTATGAAGGACCAATCGATGATTTAATTTTCGGTTGTGCGATGCCAGAAGCAGAGCAAGGGTTAAATATGGCTCGTAATATCGGCGGACTAGCAGGACTTTCTTACGATGTTCCAGCTATTACAATTAACCGTTACTGTTCTTCAGGGTTACAAAGTATTGCTTACGGAGCGGAGCGTATTATGCTTGGTCACTCGGAAGCTGTATTATCAGGCGGAGCGGAATCAATGAGTTTAGTTCCGATGATGGGACACGTTGTTCGTCCAAATAGTCGCCTTGTTGAAGCAGCTCCAGAATATTATATGGGTATGGGACATACAGCAGAGCAAGTTGCTGTGAAATATGGAATTTCTCGTGAAGAACAAGATGCATTTGCAGTAAGAAGTCATCAACGTGCTGCGAAAGCATTAGCTGCAGGGAACTTTGCTGATGAAACAGTATCTGTAGATGTAACGTTACGTACGGTTGGATCAAACAATAAACTGCAAGAAGAAACAATCATTTTCGCACAAGACGAAGGTGTAAGAGCAGAAACGTCGCTAGACATTTTAGGTAAATTACGTCCAGCATTTAACGTTCGCGGTTCTGTAACAGCTGGTAACTCTTCACAAATGAGTGACGGTGCAGCATCTGTACTATTAATGGATCGTGAAAAAGCAGTGAGTGATGGCATGAAACCACTTGCGAAATTCCGTTCATTTGCAGTAGCTGGCGTACCACCAGAAGTAATGGGAATTGGCCCAATCGCTGCAATTCCAAAGGCATTAAAATTAGCTGGTTTAGAGCTATCTGATATTGGCCTATTCGAACTAAATGAAGCATTCGCTTCTCAATCGATCCAAGTTATTCGTGAGCTTGGTTTAGATGAAGAAAAAGTAAACGTAAATGGCGGTGCAATAGCACTTGGACATCCACTTGGCTGTACAGGAGCAAAACTAACACTATCTCTTATTCACGAAATGAAACGCCGCAACCAACAATTCGGTATCGTAACAATGTGTATCGGCGGCGGAATGGGAGCAGCAGGAGTGTTTGAATTACTATAAAAAAAGTGGAAGTGGCTTGCTCAGAACGAGACGCCGCCAATACAAAGAATGGAAGCAACAAAGGTTTATAAAAAATAAAATTGAGAGCCAGCTTCTTTCAAAAAGAAAGAAGCGGCTTATGAAAATATGAAGGAGGAAATTTTCATGGAAAAAACAGTAGGAAATGCGGTTAAAGGCGGTAGCTTTTTAGTTGATGAGATTACGATTGATCAAGTGTTTACGCCAGAGGATTTTTCATCTGAGCATAAAATGATTGCAAAAACGACAGAGGACTTTATCGTAAATGAAGTTCTTCCAGAGCTTGAATATTTAGAGCAACACGAGTTTGATCGTTCTGTTCGTCTTTTAAAAGAAGCTGGTGAACTTGGTTTATTAGGCGCTGACGTACCAGAAGAGTACGGCGGAATTGGCCTTGATAAAGTAAGCTCAGCGTTAATCGCAGAGAAATTCTCTCGCGCTGGTGGTTTTGCAATTACTCACGGTGCTCACGTAGGTATCGGATCATTACCAATCGTGTTATTCGGTAATGAAGAGCAAAAGAAAAAGTATTTACCATTACTTGCAACTGGTGAAAAATTAGCGGCATACGCATTAACAGAGCCAGGTTCAGGGTCTGATGCATTAGGTGCGAAAACAACTGCACGTTTAAATGCAGAAGGTACACATTACGTATTAAATGGTGAAAAGCAATGGATTACAAACTCTGCATTCGCTGACGTATTTATCGTATACGCAAAAATTGATGGAGAGCACTTCTCAGCATTTATCGTAGAGAAAGAATATGCTGGCGTATCTACAAGCCCAGAAGAAAAGAAAATGGGTATTAAATGTTCTTCAACTCGTACGTTAATTTTAGAAGATGCATTAGTACCGAAAGAAAACTTACTTGGTGAAATCGGTAAAGGTCATATTATCGCGTTCAACATTTTAAATATCGGCCGTTATAAATTAGGTGTTGGTACAGTCGGATCTGCGAAACGTGCAGTAGAAATTTCAGCACAATATGCAAACCAACGTCAACAGTTCAAACAACCAATCGCTCGCTTCCCATTAATTCAAGAGAAACTTGCGAATATGGCAGCGAAAACATATGCAGCTGAAAGCTCTGTATACCGTACAGTAGGTTTATTCGAAAGCCGCATGAGCACATTATCTGAAGAGGAAGTAAAGGACGGTAAAGCAGTAGCAGCTTCTATCGCTGAATATGCAATCGAGTGTTCTTTAAATAAAGTATTCGGTTCTGAAGTACTAGATTATACAGTTGATGAAGGTGTTCAAATTCACGGTGGTTACGGATTTATGGCAGAGTATGAGATTGAAAGAATGTACCGCGATTCTCGTATTAACCGTATTTTCGAAGGAACGAACGAAATTAACCGCCTAATCGTACCAGGTACGTTCTTACGTAAAGCGATGAAAGGTGAATTACCACTTCTTCAAAAAGCACAAAAATTACAAGAAGAGTTAATGATGATGATGCCAGAAGAAGTAGGCGATGAGCCATTAGCACTTCAAAAATATTTAGTAACTAACGCGAAGAAAATCGGCTTAATGGTAGCTGGATTAGCTGCTCAAAAATACGGTAAAGCATTAGATAAAGAGCAAGAAATTCTTGTGAATATCGCTGACATCGTAAGCAACCTTTACGCAATGGAGTCAGCTGTTCTTCGTACAGAGAAAGCAATTAAAACAACTGGTCTTGAAAAGAATAAACAAAAAGTGTTATACACTGAAGTATTCTGTCAAGAAGCATTCAACGAAATCGAAGCAGATGCGAAAGAAACACTTATCGCAGTTGAAAACGGCGACATGCTGCGCATGATGTTATCATCATTACGTAAATTAACTCGCCACACACCACTTAACGTAATTCCGAAGAAACGTGAAATCGCTGCGAAAATTTTAGAAGATGAGCGTTACACAGTTTAATAGCTGTAAAGAAAAGTAGTCGTATAAACGGCTACTTTTCTTTTTTTTTTTTGCAAAAATGAAAATTTTAGTGACAAAAAACTAATACCATTAGTATAATGAAACTAATGGTATTAGTTTTCGTGAAAAGGGAGCTGGAAATATGAGAGTGATACATGAAAAAACGGTATATCAATTGTCATTTTTGCCAAGAGTGTTTCCTGTAAATTGTTACTTTGTCGAGGAAGAAGATGGTTTAACTTTAATTGATGCGGCTTTGCCATATAGCGCAAAAGGAATTTTACAGGCGGCTGAGAAAATAGGGAAACCAATTACTAAGATTGTATTAACACATGCGCATGATGATCACATCGGTGCATTAGACGCATTAAAGGAAGTGCTTCCTAATGTTCCAGTCTATATTTCTAAGCGGGACGCAAAGCTTTTAGAAGGAGATACGACGTTACAAAAGGATGAACCGAATATACCGATAAAAGGCGGTGTACCTAAAAAGGTAAAAACGGTACCTGATGTTTTATTGGAAGATGGCGACCAAGTTGGATCGCTTCTTGCGATTATGACACCGGGACATACGCCAGGCTCCATGTCGCTTCTTGATGTACGAAATAAAGCTCTTATTGTCGGGGATGCCTTCCAAACAAGAGGAGGTATGGCTGTTTCGGGACAAATGAAATTTTGGTTTCCGTTTCCTGCGATGGCAACGTGGAGCAAAGAAATATCATTACAAAGTGCAGAGAAGCTAAGCGAATATGAGCCTTCCTTACTTGCGGCAGGACATGGAAAAATGATAAAGAATCCAGGCACTGTCATAAAACTTGCTATTAAGGAAGCTAAGCGGAATATAGAAAGTAGAAAAGAGGGCTAATTTATGTCACCGAGAATCGGACTTACATTACAGAAAATTGTAGAAACAGCAGCAGAAATTGCAGATACAAATGGAATACAAGAAGTAACGTTAGCTTCATTAGCGCAAACATTAGGGGTACGTTCACCCTCGCTATACAATCATGTGAAAGGTTTACAAGATGTACGGAAAAATCTTGGCATTTACGGAATCAAACAGCTGTATAACAGACTGGAAGAAGCGGCCGAGGGTAAACGGATGGATGAAGCAATTCATGCTTTGGGAGAAGCGTATGTAGCATTCGTACGCAAACATCCTGGACTGTATGAAGCAACTTTTTTACGAGATGAAGAAGTAAGAAAAGCAGGTGACGGAATTGTAAAGCTTTGTCTTCATGTTTTACAACAATACGGCTTAGAAGGAGAGAATGCACTTCATGCGACACGTGGATTCAGAAGTATTTGTCACGGGTTTGCGTCGATTGAACAGCAAGGTGGATTTGGTCTGCCATTAGATTTAGATACAAGTTTACATGTATTATTGGAAACGTTTATTAAAGGATTGCATGTAATAAAAGATTGAATAAGAAGCGAGACAGTCAGCAACCTTAGGAGAAATTCTAAGGTTTTTTAGTGTATATGATTTCAAAAGAACAGAATACTAAAGGAGAATGTATGAAGAAAGGTAGGAGTATTCTATGCAAAATTTAACAGAGCTTGAAGTAGAAAACTTACGCCATTTAATTGGTGGACATGCAACAATTATTAACAAGTTGGAGCAGTATGCACAGACGTGTACAGATCCACAACTGAAACAAATGTTACAAAAGGATGCGCAAGATGCACGAAATACGAAACAGCAATTAATGACTTTTCTAGGATAGGAGGAAGCGGAAAATGAATGAAAAAGATATGGTAAATGATTATTTAGCAGGATTAAATGCAAGTTTAACAAGTTATGCAAATTATATTGCTCAGTCTGATAATGAACAGTTACATCAAACGTTAATCCAAATTCGTAATCAAGATGAGATGCGTCAACGTAATATGTATGAGTACGCAAAGCAAAAGAGTTATTATAAGCCAGCTGCACCTGCTAACCCAATGATTGTACAGCAGTTAAAAGGTCAATTAAGTGCGGAATAATGGGATGAAAAAACGAGCGAATGAAGTCGCTCGTTTTTTTATTTTTGGCATGTCAATAAATATATAATAAATATTTTTTCAGTTGTAACAAATATGAAGAAAATGGAATATAACAATTCACAAAAAGGACAAAATTTTGCTCAATATTTCACAAAGTATCCATGGTTTCTATCGTGGGAATCTATATAATTAGGGGTGTAAAGAACAAAAGAGATAGATTATATGATCAATTAGGAGAGATTGCCATGAAACGAAATACAAGAAAAATTGCAATTATCGGTACTGGATTAGTTGGATCAAGTTGTGCATATTCCATTGTAAATCAAGGCATTTGCGAAGAACTATTATTAATTGATATAAATCATGAACGTGCAGTTGGGGAAGCAATGGATTTATCACACTGCATTAACTTTACAAATACAAGAACAAAAGTATATGCAGGAAGCTATGAAGACTGCAAAGATATGGACATCGTTATTATTACAGCAGGACCAGCACCAAAACCTGGACAAAGTCGCTTAGATACTTTAGGAGCGAGTGCAAAGATTATGGAAAGCGTTGTTGGCGGCGTAATGGAAAGTGGATTTGATGGTATTTTCTTAATCGCATCGAACCCAGTTGATATTATTACATATGAAGTGTGGAAATTATCTGGATTACCTAGAAATCGTGTGATCGGTACTGGTACATCACTAGATTCTTCTCGCTTAAGAACAATTTTATCTGAAATGTTACATGTAGATCCTCGTAGTATTCATGGGTATTCTCTAGGAGAACATGGTGATTCTCAAATGGTTGCTTGGTCACATGTAACTGTTGGAGGAAAACCAATTCTACAAATTTTAGAAGAGAAAAAAGAACAATTTGGTGAAATAGATTTAGATGAAATTGTTGAGAAGACTGCAAAGGCTGGATGGGAAATTTATAAACGAAAAGGTACTACTTATTACGGAATCGGAAACTCTTTAGCGTATATTGCGAGTTCAATCTTTAACGATGATCACCGTGTAATTGCTGTATCAGCCATTTTAGATGGGGAGTACGGTGAATATGATATTTGTACAGGAGTGCCAGCTATTATTACTAGAGATGGTATGAAAGAAGTTGTAGAACTAAACTTAACAGAGGATGAAGAATCTCGATTCGCAAAATCAAACGATATTTTACGTGATTATATGAAAACAATTGGTTACTAACTTATAGGAGAAGGTGAAACAAATGAAGGAATATATAATGTCTCGTGTATTTAAAGCATCTGCTGGAATCGCACAAGGTATTTTCGTATCCCTTGGAATTGGTTTACTAATCGAAAATATAGGAAGAATTGTTGATATTCCATTGCTTATTACAATCGGAGTTGTTGCAAAATCGCTTATGGCACCAGCCATTGGTGCCGGAATTGCCTTTATGCTCGGTGCAAATGGTCTTGTAATCTTCTCGGCTATGGTAGCTGGAGCGATTGGTGCTGGATCCATTTCAATTACTGAAGCAGGTCTAATTATTAAAACAGGTGAGCCAATCGGTGCATTATTAACAGCGACTTTAGCTGTATATATTGGTAAACGTTTAAGCGGAAAAACTGCGTTAGATATGATGCTCGTTCCATTTGCAGCAATATTAGGTTCTGGTTTAGTTGGTATTTGGTTATCTCATAATATTACTCCTGTGTTAAATACAATTGGAGCATTCATTAAAGATAGCTCAGCTGGTAGCCCGTTCATCGCTTCTATTGTTATTGCAGTCGTTTGGGGACTATTACTTATCTCTCCAGCTTCATCAGCTGCGTTAGCGATCGCACTTAGCTTAGACGGTGTTGCAGGTGGTGCTGCTCTTGCAGGCTGCGTTGCTCAGTTTATCGGATTCTCTGTAATCTCAGCGAAAGAAAATAATTTAGGCGGCATATTAGCTCAAGCGCTTTGTACTCCGAAAGTACAGTTGCCAAATATCACTAAAAATCCAATGATTCTCGTCCCAACTGTCGTCGCCAGTGCTATAGTTGGTCCAGTATCCGCATTAATTTTCCAACTAGAAGCAGGAAAAGAAATTGCAGGTCTTGGATTAAGTTCTCTTATCGCACCAATTAATTTAATTTCTAGCGAAGGATGGGAAGTTGTCCCAGCGATGGTAATCACTTATATCATCATTCCAGTAGCTGTTTCTTATATACTTTACATTGCTCTTAAAAAAGCAGGTCGTATTCACTCTGGTGATATGACTGTACCGCAATCTTAAATTGAAAATCTCCTTTTATATAGAGAAAAGCAGACTGGAACCCACAGTCTGCTTTTTACATTTTGTGATTTTGTTTTACTGGAACACGTACAGTTTCTTTTGCTAATAAAAGCTGAACGCCGAAGTAAAGTATGCTTGCAAGCGTCATTCCAGAAATGGCGTCTACAAATGCGTGTTGCTTCGTAAATAGCGTTGATAAAATAATAAGCGTACCGAAGAAGGTAAGAATATAATATTCAAAAGCATGTTGTTCTCTACGTTTAAAGGCAGCTAGCATAATCACAAAGGTAGTAAGAACGTGAATGCTAGGGAAACAGTTTACCGGTTGGTCGATACTATAAATATAGCGGACTAGTTCGGAAAATACGTCGGATCCAACGACTGTTGGACGTGGTACAGTTGTCTGCCAAAAATAATAAATAGAAAAACAAGCAAGTTTTCCAAGAATTATACTACTTAAAGTGACATAATATTGTTTTCGATTCGCAAAGCAATAATAAATAAGTGCGCCGTATAAGTAAGGAAACCAAAGTAAATAAGGAATAATAAATGCTTTCACAAATGGAATCCAATCATCTACTACAGTTGTGACATCTACTGCGTGTACAGTAGATTTATTTAATACATCGTAAAGGGGACTTACGAGTACGAGTAGAAGTATATAACTTAACGGAAGAAAAGATGAAAGTTTAAATTTCTTCATGATAATCTCCTATGTTTAGTAATGTAAATAAATTCAATTGATTATAATATAGAAACGTCATTTGAGCTATCGATTTTACTTACATTTTCTTGAATTCACCTTACGTTTTTGTCACTTGACTTAAAAGAAGGGGAGGGTGCTAAATGAAGCGTTTATCGTATTTCTTATTTTTTATATTGATATGCCTAGTCAGTGCGGGGTGTGCAAAGGATAAAGAAGGAGAGAAATTAGAATATAACGGAAGAGCACTCGTAATTGGAGTTATTGGAGAAAAGCCGAAAGATACGTTTAGGAATATAAAGTTTGAGGAAATGAAGTTAGAGGAACTGGAAAAGAAATCTAAGGAAGTGGATGGTTTTTTAATAATGAAAGATCACTTTCAAGAAGCCTCAACAGAGCAGTATAAAAATGTATTTTCATCGCTAAAGAAACCAGTATTTTTTATCGGTTTGCAAGATAAATCATATTCAACGTTTATTACAAAGGGGATAGAGTATAACAGTGCACGAAAAGATGTAAATGCTATGTATACGCAAGGCTTTGCAAATATCGGAAGTGGTGAAGGACAACAATGGGCAGTCGGTTTGTCCAATGGTGGAAATACTGAAGAAAGTATTCATAATATGTATATCGTCGTATTTCAAACAATTGCAGATTATTTGAATAGATGATGAAGGAGCCTGTAAACGAGGCTTCTTATTTTTTTATGTAGAAGCATATAACAATGTGATTGAGAAGCTCACGAAAGCTTTACAATGTATGCCAGATGCATTCGCTGCTGTAATGATACCGATTTATAATTTTATATCAGCTATTGCAGATTTAATTATAAAGTTTTAATGAAGCGCATCCAGTATTAGCTCGTTTTATCAAGGGGTAATAATGTTAGTTCCACATCTCCCTTTGCGATTGGTATTGGTTTGTGGGCATGCAAGCAGTTTTAGCTTCAGTATGGCCAATAATCGTTCCTGTTGAGACTGGACTTGCGGTTATGAGTGGCTACGGTATGGTTAGTGATGTCTGCTTGAGCAGGAATTGCAGTAGGATATTCATAGGCATATAAACATGTTTATTTATATAATCGTTTACTCTTTCTATATCTCACTACATCATAACGACTATGCCATAGTTATGTAATGGGTTTCTGTTAAAAATTAGTATTAAATATCTTAATTGAAGTGCACTGCATTTCTACCCATTCATTTGCTATATCTTGCTCGATTCCTTCTACATCAATTAGTATTATACTATCGTAGATATTTAGTGTTGCTAAGCTATCCTCACTGTTATAATCTAGCTTAGCAATTACTTTAAAGCCTTTACTATTCTGAATTATTGCATTTGCATTTTTATCTGAAAAGGTTATATTTGTATTCCATATAAATTCATTATCTATATGTATTTCTACATTATAGTTTTTGTGTTTTTCTGGCTTATCGCCATCCCACTCAGCGATAAATTGATTGCTATCTACTTGAACTAAAACTTTATATCCATCTAATAATTTGTCTGATATATCCACTATTTTAATATTCATTGCTTATTACTCCTTTTTATTTTTTATATGATACTCTAACAAGGGGATTGTCAACATTCATCATGTTATTTACTGGGTCATAGGTCCATTTTTCTTTATGAAAGAAAAAATGTAAATAAGAGGATATTTATTGTGAGGATAAGGGGGAATGATGTTGAAAACTATTAAAAACACACTATTATTTGTTCTATGTTTGGTGGTTCTTAGTGGTTGTTTTACAAGAGAGGGAACGATTGTTGGTGGTAAAGTTTATGGAGGTTCAAATAGTATAGATGGGAAGTATAAAAAATTCACTGGTTTTGCAACTCAAGATATGAATGTAAAAAAAGGTGAAAGTTGGGCATTCTCTTTTGATGATAAAACTAAGCAAGGAACCATAAAGGCTTATGTTTTAGATTCAAATGATAATACAATACTGGAAGTTACTAGTGGAAACAGTAAAAATAATATTAAAGTATCTAAAGATGATACATATAAAGTTAAAATTATAACAGAAGAACATGGTGGAGAATTTGAAATATCATGGAAAAAAGAAAAGTAGTTAAGTTAATAAGTAGAGGAATAGTATTATGTTCTTAGGATTTGAATGGCTTCCAAAGAGATGGGGGAAAAGAAAAGTTTCAGCAAGCAAAATTTGCTGATGAAGGAAAAGGGAGTTTGATTATTACTTATGCTATAGATTTATATGTAATATCTATTCCTTTAAAAGTAAAGAAATATAATTCACTTTAATTTGTATTGAATATAGAAGTGATTATGCTATGAAAGTCATGTGTATACATGGCTTTTTCTTTGCAGTAATTTCTTACCTGTTGGTTCTATCGCATCCGCTGTAGCGTTATGCGGCGGGCTATTCATTATGGTAGGTAGCCAGGAACAGGGATTTCCCCTTATTTCAAGGGCTGGGATTGTCTATATAGTGGTTCAAATGATTTCGTTATTTATGCGATTATTTGTTGGGATTGCTAAAGCTATTTTGCCCTACACTAGTAGGACTTTTTTATTAACAGTAATTCCTCAATATGCAAGAAATATGCAAATATGCATATTGTATTTATTTGGATATTTTGTTAGATGCCCCTGAAAGTATATTGGTTATTTTAGGCGCAATTGCTTTATATGATTTCACAAAAGAAACATCACCAAAAGACGCATCCATTTAAATGCGTCTTTTTTATTTGCAGTAATTTCTTCAACATCATGGCATACTCTCACTATTACGGTCAAAATCGTTAGTTCCTTTTATCTGTACATCTTTGTCATGTAAAGTGTTTCCAGATTTTGTGACTATAGGATGAAATGGTTAAATAAATGTTTGTTTGAGATGTATGTTCGGTAGGAAGAAACCGATGCAGCCCAAGGGTTAGAAAAGAAAAATAGGGAGCTAATCAAACGTTTGTTTAAGATGTATGTTCGGTAGGAAGAAACCGATGCAATTCAAGGGTTAACAAAGAAAAATGTGGAATTAATCAAACGTTTGTTTAAGATGTATGTTCGGTAGGAAGAAACCGATGTAGCCCAAGAGTTAGCAAAGAAAAATAGGGAGTTAATCAAACGTTTGTTTAAGATATATGTTCGGCGAGTGATGAGAGAAGAATCTAAAAAAATATATATTTATTTTTTCTTAACAAATGGCGGGAAAATAAGGAAAATTCGCAGGATTATTAAAATTTATCACGAAATAAGTAAAAGTTTAGCGAATAATCGTTTGAAATAATAAAACGTTTTCTATATGATAAAGGTAAAGGTTAGTAAAAAAGTAGGTGAATTTATGACAGTAACATTTTATTCATATCCAAAGTGTGGCACATGTCAAAAAGCAAAGAAATGGTTTGAGGCAAACGATGTAGCATATGAGATGATTCATATTGTTGAAAATCCACCATCAAAAGAAGATTTACGTAATTTACATGAAAAAAGTGAATTACCATTAAAAAAATTCTTTAATACAAGTGGAATGCGTTACCGCGAACTTGGTCTGAAAGATAAGTTAAAGGATGCAAGTGAAGATGAAATGTACGAACTTTTAGCATCTGATGGCATGTTGATTAAACGTCCAATCGTAACAAATGGAACGAATGTAACACTTGGTTTTAACGAAGAGCAGTTTGAAAGTGTGTGGAAAAAGTACCAATAAGGTATTTTTACATAATTAATACATTCACTGGAGGTACAGTCATGAGCATTCCAAATAATTTACGTTACTCTGAAGAACACGAATGGGTAAAAACTGAAGGTAATGAAGTTGTTATCGGTATTACTCACTTTGCACAAGGTGAGCTAGGCGATATCGTATTCGTTGAACTTCCTGAAGTAGGTGCAACAATCGAAGCTGACGAGCCATTCGGAAGCGTAGAATCTGTTAAAACAGTTTCTGAGTTATACGCACCTGTAAGTGGTAAAGTTGTAGCAGTAAACGAAGAATTAAGTGACCAACCAGAACTTGTTAACGAATCTCCATACGAGGGTGCATGGATGGTTAAAGTTGAACTTTCTGATGCAAGCCAAGTTGAGAAGTTATTAACTGCAGAAAAATATGCAGAAATGACAAACCAAGACTAATTATAGTCGACTAAAGGACAGCCTTTGTGCTGTCCTTTTTTATTTTGTGTAAAATAATGAACGTAGAATCATATACTAATTATCGTGTAGGAGAACGTTTTTTGAAAAAACGATTTCGTTTAATTTTTTATTGTCCAGCTCCACCTCCTAGCCCTTCATGTCTAAGAACCTTCCGCACGAGAAGACAAAAAGCGTCTTCTGTGCGAAAGAACCTTAGCCAACAGGGTTAAACAGTCGGTTCCGCTTTTCTTTATTGTCCAGCTTCAGCGGCTAGATTGTTCGGTGGCTTCGCTTCTTCCTACAAGGCAAAAAGTGCCTTTACGTCAGAAGCTCCATCCCCCTCACAATCTGAACGAGCCGCTTCCGCTTTTCTTTGTGATCCAGCTTCAGCGGCTAGAACAGTCGGTCATTTCATTCCTTCACTTGAGGCAAAAAGCGCCTCTAGTTCAGGAGTTCCAATGTCCTCTTGTTCTGAGCAAGCCGCTTCCGCTTTTCTTTTGCAAAAATAAACAGGAAACAACATGAAAATAACGAATATACTATATACTAAGTTAAAGGTTGTATAGTATATGGTGATCGGGTGATGACATATGATTTATGTAGAAAAAGTCATTATTGTAGAAGGTAAATCAGATAGAAGAAAGATTGAATCTATTATTCGTGAACCGGTGGAAATTGTTTGTACAAATGGTACAATTGGTTTATCGAAAATGGATGAGCTCATTGATCAGTTTTTTGATAAGGAAGTGTATGTACTAGTGGATGCTGATGATGCTGGAGAAAAGTTAAGGAAGCAATTTCGAAAAGAATTTCCGCAAGCAGAGCATATTTACATTGATCGCTCGTACCGAGAAGTGGCAACTGCGCCATCTTCACACTTAGCAAATGTATTATGGGGAGCTGACATTGACGTTTATACAGAATATTTACGGTAAGGAATGATAGAAGTGATTGATTGGACAGGAGCCGAAGCTACAGCCCTAATAGAGAACGAAGAAAAAACAGTGTTATATGTATATACTCCAATGTGTGGAACATGCCAATTAGCAAAAAAGATGTTAACAGTTGTTGAGCTGACAATTGAAGACCTCCAAATTGGAATGTTAGATTTAAATTATGCTCCGCATTTAGCGAAAGAGTATGGAATCGAAAGTGTACCGTGTTTACTTGTTTTTGAAAATGGGACACTCATGAAGAAGATATATGCATTTCATTCGGTTGAATATTTATATACGGAATTAAAGTAGGCGGCAAAGTTTTTGCCGCCTCGACATATTTCTCGGGAAATATGTCGAGATGCAGGGTGGTTACAGTATTTGTCGAGCGAAAGTAACAGGATTGCTCTTTAGTGAGAGGGAATGGTATGTGTAATAGAAAGTGATATGAAGGATGTGATTTAGGGTGAAATTATATTCTTTGCTGCAATCATTTGTAAATTACGCTAATGGTCAATATCATTTAGAGCCGCTTTTAAGACAAGGAGAAAAAACTGTTAATTTCCGCTTTGGAGATGAAAGTTGTTCGTTACAAATTTCAAGAGATTATATAGAGCTGCTACATGAGGAAAGAGGAACGGAGCAAATCGTTTGTGTAGATGAGGAAGATGTAAAACAATTGGTGAATGGAAATGTACGATTGCAAATGCTAATGAACGATGGACGTGTACAATATTCGGGAACGTATCGAACGATGCTATTAGTTGAATCGATGTTCCATATATGTAAACCGATGTCAGTAGGCGCTTAAAATTCTGAAGTTTCATTTTTTACGAAAATTTCTGTTGACATGGTGTGTGGATATTGATACAATTCAATTCATAAAATATAGACAATTTCATAAATTACAAATCAGACGAAAATGTAATCTGATTTCTCTTATCAAGAGAGGTGGAGGGACTGTGCCCTGTGAAGCCCGGCAACCGTCAACTTATGTTGAAATGGTGCCAATTCCTGCAAAGCAAATGCTTTGAGAGATGAGAGAGAGGGATAATGTTGTTATATACGCATATAAACCTTTCTGCTTCTCTAAAGCGGAAAGGTTTTTTTATTGTTTGAATGTGGAGGACATTCAAACAATAAAAGTAGTGATAATGGTGGACTACACGCATTAAAAATAAAAAATTGCGGAGTCGACCAAAAATCTAGCTTCAGCGGCTAGAACAGTCGGTCGTTTCATCCCTTCCTATGAGGCAAAAAGCACCTCTACGTCAGGGATTCGGGCGTCCTCTTGTTCTAAACGAGCCGCTTACGCTTTTTAAACAAAAAAAGGGGTGAACATCATGATCTTGTTAGAAAATGTAAAGAAAATATATAAAGCAAAAAGCGGTGATGTCACTGCTGTAGATAATGCCAATTTAAAAATAGACAAAGGTGAAATATTTGGTGTGATCGGATATAGTGGCGCTGGGAAAAGTTCTTTAATCAGATTATTCAATCAGTTAGAGAAACCAACTTCTGGCCAAATTACAATTGCAAATCGTGTGATTTCAGCAATTACAGGGAGTGAACTTCGTAAGGCAAGGCAAGAAATCGGAATGATTTTTCAGCACTTCAACTTACTTTGGTCACGAACTGTACGCGAAAATATCGAGTTCCCACTTGAAATTGCAGGTGTTGATAAGGCGAAGAGAAGAAAACGAGTGGATGAGTTAATTCATCTTGTTGGATTAGAAGGAAGAGGGGACGCGTATCCATCTCAGCTGAGCGGAGGACAAAAGCAACGCGTTGGTATTGCAAGAGCATTAGCTAACAATCCACAAGTGCTTTTATGTGATGAAGCGACATCAGCTCTTGATCCAGAAACGACAGATCAAATTTTAGATTTATTATTAGATATTAATAAGCGTCTCGGTTTAACAATTGTACTCATTACACACGAGATGCACGTGATTCGAAAGATTTGTAATCGAGTGGCGGTAATGGAGAAAGGGAAGATTGTAGAAACGGGTCCAGTACTTGATGTATTCCGCAATCCGCAGAAAGACATTACAAAGCGATTTGTACAGCAGTTAACGGATTCTGAAGATACAAATGAAACGATTGAAAGTTTAATTGAAAAGTATCCAGATGGTAAAGTAGTTCGTTTGCAGTTTATCGGTGAAGCTGTAGAAAGACCAGTACTTCAAAGATTAATGCAACGCAGTGATATAGAAGTTAGCATTTTGCAAGGAAACATCGCCCAAACAAATAACGGCTCTTACGGTAGTTTAGTTATTCATTTAAATGGTGAGGAAACAGCGATTCAGCAAGCAATAGAGGGAATACATCAAGATCAAGTAGAGCTGGAGGTGATTGCACATGGATAAGTTACTCACAAATATTGATTGGAATCAAATGTTAGAAGCAACTGGTGAAACGTTATATATGACGGCAATCGCAGCTCTTGCCACATTTGTTTTAGGACTAATTTTAGGATTGTTACTCTTTATGACAGCGAAAGATAATTTATGGGAAAACAAATCGGTTAACACGGCAATTGGAGCGTTCGTAAACATTTTCCGCTCGATACCGTTCATCATTTTAATCATTTTATTAATCCCATTCACAAAGATTCTGCTTGGAACAATTCTTGGAGCGAGTGCAGCACTGCCAGCTTTAATTATTGGAGCGGCACCGTTTTACGCGAGAATGGTTGAAATTGCACTTCGCGAAATTGATAAAGGTGTAATTGAAGCTTCAAAAGCAATGGGAGCAAAAACAAGCACTATTATTTTGAAAGTATTAATTCCAGAATCGTTACCAGCATTAGTATCTGGTATTACGGTTACAACAATCGCTTTAGTAGGCTATACAGCAATGGCGGGGGTTGTTGGTGCTGGTGGCCTTGGAACACTTGCTTATTTAGAAGGATTCCAGCGAGGAAATAACGATGTAACAATCGTTGCGACAATTTGTGTATTACTAGTGGTATTTTTCATTCAGTGGATTGGTGATAGTGTAACGACTCGAATAGATAAACGATAATAAAAAAACAGGAGGATGTTTCAAATGAAAAAATTATTACTTACAGCACTTATTTCAACTTCTATTTTTGGGTTAGCTGCTTGTGGCGGGAAAGATAAAGATGAAAAGAAACTAGTTGTGGGGGCTTCTAACGTGCCGCACGCTGAAATTTTAGAAAAGGCAAAACCGTTACTTGAGAAAAAAGGAATTGAATTAGAAGTGAAAAAGTTCCAAGATTACGTGTTACCAAATAAATCGTTAGCGGATAAGGATTTAGATGCAAACTACTTCCAGCATATTCCGTATTTAGAAAAAGAAATGAAAGATAAAAAATATGATTTTGAAATAGCAGGGAAAATTCACTTGGAACCAATTGGTGTATATTCTCAAAAGTATAAGAGCTTAAAAGAACTTCCAGACGGGGCGACAATTATTATGAGTAATTCCGTTACTGACCATGGACGTGGTTTAGCAATTTTACAAAAAGAAGGCATTTTAAAAATTAAAGACGGAGTAGATCCAGTTAGTGCAACTCCAAAAGATATTGCAGATAATCCGAAAAACTTAAAGTTCAAAACGGATATCGAGCCTGGTTTGTTACCACAAGTGTATAACAATAAAGAAGGCGACGCTGTTTTAATTAACTCGAACTATGCAATTGATGCGAAATTAAATCCAGAAAAAGATGCAATTGCAATTGAAGGTGATGATTCTCCATACGCAAACGTATTAGTGGTTCGTAAAGGTGATAAAGATAAAAAAGGGATTAAAGAGCTTGTAGAAGTATTGCATTCTAAAGAAATCGAAGACTTTATTAATAAAGAATATAAAGGAGCGGTTGTTCCTGTAAAAGAATAATTGCTGAAAAGAGCTGGTGTATGCCAGCCTTTTTTATAACTACATAACTATAGGGGAGAAGGGGACATCATATGAAAAAGATTCTATTGTCAGTTGTTACAGCGCTGTCTGTATTTACATTAGCTGCTTGCGGAGGGAAAGAAGAGAATAAGCTTGTGGTGGGAGCTTCTAACGTGCCGCATGCTGTTATTTTAGAAAAGGCACAGCCGATACTAGAGAAAAAGGGCATTAAATTAGAGATTAAAAAGTTCCAGGATTATGTTTTGCCGAATAAAGCGTTAGCGGATAAGGAAATTGATGCGAACTACTTCCAACACATTCCTTACTTAGATAAAGAAATTCAAGAAAAGGGATATAAAATTGTAAACGCAGGAAAAATCCATTTAGAGCCAATGGGCATTTATTCTAAGAAGTATAAAAGTTTAAAAGAATTGCCAGATGGCGGAACAGTTATTATGAGTAATAACGTAGCGGAGCGTGGCCGTATGCTCGCATTGTTACAAAAAGGTGGCGTTATTAAATTAAAAGACGGTGTAGATGTTGTTAAAGCAACAGTAAAAGATGTTGTAGAAAATCCGAAAAACTTAAAGTTTAAAACAGATGTAGAACCGGGACTTTCACCGAAGTTATATGAAAATAATGAAGGTGATGCTTTATTCATTAATTCAAACTACGCAATTGATGCGAAATTAAATCCAACAAAGGATGCAATTGCGATTGAAGGATCAGACTCTCCGTATGCAAATATTATTGCAGTTCGTAAAGGTGACGAGAAGAAAAAAGAAATTAAAGAACTAGTAGAAGTACTGCATTCAAAAGAAATTCAAGATTTTATTAATAAAGAATATAAAGGTGCTGTACTTCCGGTAAGTGAATAAATATAAGGGAAGGACTGGAAAATTACCAGTCCTTTTTTCTTTATATAAATAAGAAGAAAGGTGTATCATATAAAGATGCAAGGGAAATACTTATATACATTTGTGAAAAAATTGTTACTTTTTTTCGTCGTTTGCGATATCATTTTATTTGATATAAAATTAGAATGAGAATAAAATGAGAATATGAACGTTTTAGGAATTTTTAAAATGTATATAGAGGATTAATGGAGGTATTGAGATGGCTGGTTCTACATTAACGGTTAAAGACTTACACGTATCAATCGACGGTAAAGAAATTTTAAAAGGTGTAAACCTTGAAGTAAAAGGTGGAGAAATCCACGCAATTATGGGACCTAACGGAACAGGTAAATCAACTTTATCTTCTGCAATTATGGGTCACCCAAAATATGAAGTAACAGAAGGTAGCATCATCATCGACGATGAAGATGTATTAGAAATGGAAGTAGATGAGCGCGCACAAGCAGGTCTATTTCTAGCAATGCAATATCCAAGTGAAATTAGCGGAGTAACAAACGCTGACTTCTTACGTTCTGCAATTAACGCACGTCGTGAAGAAGGCGATGAAATTTCTCTTATGAAATTTATCCGTACTTTAGATAAAAACATGGAATTCCTAGAAATGGATCCAGAAATGGCACAACGTTACTTAAACGAAGGTTTCTCTGGTGGAGAGAAAAAACGTAACGAAATTCTTCAATTAATGATGATTGAGCCAAAAATCGCAATCTTAGATGAAATCGACTCAGGTCTTGATATCGATGCATTAAAAGTTGTATCTAAAGGTATTAACCAAATGCGTGGCGAAGAGTTCGGTTGCCTAATGATTACGCATTACCAACGTTTATTAAACTACATCACTCCAGACTTCGTTCACGTTATGATGAACGGTCGTATCGTTAAATCTGGTGGCCCTGAGCTTGCACAACGTCTAGAAGCTGAAGGTTACGACTGGATTAAAAAAGAATTAGGTATTGAAGACGAAACAGCAGAGCAAGAAGCGTAAGAGAGGAGCATAAACATGACAATCGGTACATTACCTTTCGATCAAGAAACAATCCGTCAGCGCGCAAGCGAAGTAAACGAAGCTGCTTGGTTGACTGAGTTCCGCTTACAAGCTCTTGCACAAGCAACTGAACTTCCAATGCCAACGCCTGATAAAACGAAAATTGAAAAATGGGACTTTATCGGAAAAGGCGACGCTGCTAAGCAAGAGCCTGTAAGTTCTTTAACAGAGCTTCCAGAAGCAGTGAAAAACTTAATCGATGAAAATAACAGCGTATTAGTACAACGTACTGGTACAACTGCATTCGTTTCTTTAGCAGACGAAGCAAAAGAAAAAGGTGTTATTTTTACAGACATCCTAACAGCTGCAACAGAGCATGCTGAACTATTACAAAAGTATTTAATGAAAGACGGCGTGAAGGTAGACGAGCATCGTTTAACTGCACTTCATGCTGCATTAATCAACGGCGGTGCATTTGTATATGTTCCGAAAAACGTTGTTCTTGAAACTCCACTTCAAGCTGTATTCTTAGTAGACGGCGAAGAAGCTAACGTATATAACCACGTATTATTCGTAGCTGATGCGAACAGTACTGCAACTTATGTAGAAAACTACGTTGCAAATGAAAATGCTAAAGGTATTGCAAATATCGTAGCAGAAGTAATCGTGGAACAAGGCGCACAAGTGAAATTTGGTGCGGTTGATCTATTAGCAAAAGACGTAACAACTTACGTTAACCGCCGCGGTGTTGTTGGACGCGACGGCCGCATTGATTGGGCTCTAGGCCTTATGAATGACGGAAACACAATTTCAGAGAACGTTACGAATTTAATGGGCGACGGATCATATGCTGATACAAAAACAGTAACAATTGGTCGTGGTAACCAAACACAAAACTTTACAACTAAAGTTGTTCACTTCGGTAAACACTCTGAAGGTTGGATTTTAAAACACGGTGTACAAAAAGATAGTGCAACATCTATCTTTAACGGAATTGGTAAGATTGAACATGGTGCATCTAAATCAAATGCACAACAATCTTCTCGCGTTCTTATGTTAGATGAAAAAGCTCGCGGTGATGCAAACCCAATTCTTTTAATCGACGAAGATGATGTAATGGCAGGTCACGCAGCTTCAGTAGGCCGCGTAGATCCGTACCAATTATACTACTTGATGAGCCGTGGTATTCCAAAACGCGAAGCAGAACGTTTAGTCATCCATGGATTCTTAGCACCTGTAGTAAATGAGCTTCCAATTGAAGGAGTAAAGGCACAGCTTGTTGAGGTAATTGAAAGGAAAGTTCGCTAATGAATATTCATGAAATACGCAAACAGTTTCCAATTCTTGATCAAAAAGTGAACGGCAAACAACTTGTATATTTCGATAGTGCAGCAACTTCTCAAAAACCAATTCAAGTCATTGAAACGTTAGAACGTTACTATAAAGAATATAATTCTAACGTGCATCGCGGTGTTCATACGCTCGGTACGAAAGCTACCGACGCGTATGAAGGTGCACGCGAGAAAGTTCGCAAGTTTATTAACGCGAAATCAATGGAAGAGATTATTTTCACGCGCGGAACGACAACTGCATTAAATACAGTAGCGGCTAGCTATGGTCTTGAAAATGTAAAAGAAGGCGATGAAATCGTTATTTCTTACATGGAACACCATAGTAACATCATTCCGTGGCAACAAGTTGCGAAGAAAACTGGTGCAACTTTAAAATACCTTCCGCTTCAACCAGACGGTACAATTTCTTTAGAAGATGTTCGTCAAACAGTTACACCGAATACAAAAATCGTTTCTATTATGCAAGTATCAAACGTACTTGGAACGATTAACCCTGTAAAAGAAATCGGAGCAATTGCACATGAAAACGGTGCAATCATGATCGTTGATGGAGCACAAAGTGCACCTCATATGAAAGTGGATGTACAAGATTTAAACTGTGATTTCTACGCATTATCTGCTCATAAGATGTGCGGACCTACAGGTATCGGCGTATTATATGGTAAAAAAGAATTGCTGAACAATATGGAGCCAATTGAATTTGGCGGTGAAATGATTGATTTCGTAGATTTACAAGAATCTACTTGGAAAGAGCTTCCGTGGAAGTTTGAAGCAGGTACACCGATTATCGGTAATGCAATCGGACTTGGTGCGGCAATTGATTTCCTAGAAGAAATCGGTCTTCATAATATTGAAAAGCATGAACATGAATTAGCGCAATATGCTTTAGAAAGACTATCAGAAGTAGATGGCGTTACAATTTATGGTCCAAAGCATCGCGCTGGTCTTGTTACATTTAATATTGAAGACGTACATCCTCATGATGTAGCAACTGTATTAGATGTAGAAGGCATTGCGGTTCGCGCAGGACACCACTGTGCACAACCGCTTATGAAGTGGCTGAAAGCTTCTTCTACAGCACGTGCGAGCTTCTATTTATATAATACAAAAGAAGAAATTGATACATTTGTTGAATCACTAATCAAGACAAAGGAGTATTTCACAAATGTCATTTAATAATTTAGATACGTTATACCGTCAAGTTATTATGGATCATTATAAGAATCCTCGTAACAATGGCGTGTTAGAAGATAGTGTTACTGTTAACTTGAACAATCCAACTTGCGGCGATCGTATTCAACTTACGATGAAAGTAGAAGAAGGTATTGTACAAGAGGCGAAGTTTGAAGGAGAAGGGTGTTCTATCTCAATGTCTTCAGCTTCGATGATGACACAAGCAGTAAAAGGTAAGAAAATTGAAGAGGCACTTCAGCTTTCTAAAATTTTCTCTGACATGATGCTAGGAAAAGAGTACGATGACAGCATTGATTTAGGAGATATTGAAGCATTACAAGGCGTATGCAAGTTCCCTGCACGTATTAAATGTGCAACATTAGCGTGGAAAGCGTTAGAAAAGGGCTTAAACGAAGATAAGTAATGTTAAAGGTTCCTAAAAACGAGGTTATCTAAGGAGGGACACACCAACATGGCGAAGCAACTGCCAGATATCGGCGATTATAAATATGGTTTCAAAGACAAAGACGTTTCGATTTTCCGTGCTGGACGCGGTTTAACAAAAGAAATCGTTGAAGAGATTTCACGTATGAAAGAAGAACCACAGTGGATGTTAGACTTCCGTTTAAAATCACTGGATAAGTTCTATGAAATGCCAATGCCACAATGGGGCGGCGACTTAAACGACTTAGATTTCGATGAAATTACGTACTACGTAAAACCATCTGAGAAATCTGAGAAGTCTTGGGATGAAGTACCTGAGGAAATTAAAGCGACATTTGATAAATTAGGTATTCCTGAAGCTGAGCAAAAATATTTAGCTGGTGTATCTGCACAGTACGAATCTGAAGTTGTATACCACAACATGAAAGAAGACCTAGAAGCTCTAGGAATCGTCTTCAAAGATACAGATAGCGCATTAAAAGAGAACGAAGATATTTTCCGTGAGCATTTCGGAAAAGTAATCCCACCAACAGACAACAAATTCTCTGCATTAAACTCTGCAGTTTGGTCTGGTGGATCATTCATCTACGTTCCAAAAGGTATTAAAGTGGATACACCACTTCAAGCGTACTTCCGTATTAACTCTGAAAATATGGGACAATTCGAGCGTACGCTTATCATCGTAGACGAAGGCGCACACGTACACTATGTAGAAGGTTGTACAGCACCTGTTTACACGACTAACTCACTTCACAGTGCGGTAGTAGAGATCATCATTAAGAAAGATGCATATTGCCGTTATACAACAATCCAAAACTGGGCGAACAACGTATACAACCTAGTTACAAAACGTGCGGTTTGTGAAGAAAACGCAACGATGGAATGGATTGACGGTAACATCGGATCTAAATTAACGATGAAATACCCAGCGGTTATCTTAAAAGGCGAAGGCGCTCGTGGTTTAACATTATCTATCGCGATTGCTGGTAAAGGCCAACACCAAGATGCTGGTGCGAAAATGATTCACTTAGCACCAAACACGTCTTCAACAATCGTTTCTAAATCGATTGCGAAGCATGGTGGTAAAGTAACTTACCGTGGTATCGTGCAATTCGGACCAAAAGCGAAAAACTCTCGCTCTAACATCGAGTGTGACACGTTAATCATGGATAACCAATCTACATCTGATACAATTCCTTACAACGAAATCAAAAACGATTACGTTTCACTTGAACACGAAGCGAAAGTATCGAAAGTATCAGAAGAACAATTATTCTACCTAATGAGCCGCGGTATTTCTGAGCAAGAAGCTACAGAAATGATCGTAATGGGCTTCATCGAGCCATTCACTCGCGAACTTCCAATGGAATACGCAGTTGAAATGAACCGCCTGATCAAGTTTGAGATGGAAGGTTCTATTGGTTAATATATGTATGAAGAAAGCGCCCTGCACAGCAGGGCGCTTTCTTATGTTGTGCTGGGGTCGATTCAGTTTAGGTCAGTCTGGTATACCCAGGTTGGTATTCAGCTGAATATATCAGCGATTATTGCAATATATCGACTTATCGACAAAGTAAGACAAAAGTAATTCTTCATATACCCCGCAACATTTTATATGAAAAAAGAACGATTGGAAGTAAGGCAAAGATACTGACAAATCCACTGACAATCTATTGGGGAATCCAATCAAACCCCAACCAAATCCCCCGTTCAATCATCTAAAACCCTTCCACACACTAGAAAAAGTTTTCTTATCAAAAAGGACAATCTTTTGCTTTTTCTTATAATGCGAGTACAATGTAAAATAGCAAGAAAAGACGAAAAGTATTTACAGGATTATTGCGTACGTGTAGCGTAAATGGCAGTAAGGAACTGAGAGGAGGTTTTTTCTCTGAATATAAATAAAGAAACAATCATCCACCTTTATCATACAAACGATATACATAGTCATTTTGAAAATTGGCCGCAAATTTCTCGGTTTGTACAAGGGGAGAAAAAGCGAAGACAGGAAGCGGGAGAGACCGTTTTGACGGTTGATATCGGCGATCATGTGGATCGTTTTCATAGTATTTCGGAAGCGACGAATGGACTTGGCAATACGAAGCTTTTGAATGAGGCGTTATATGATTATGTAACGATCGGAAATAATGAAGGAATTACGTTAGCGAAGGAGCATTTGAATCGTCTATATGATGCTGCTGGATTTGAGGTGCTCGTCGCGAATTTATTTGAAAAAGAAGGGGTACGTCCAGCGTGGGCAAAGCCTTATAAATTACATACAACGACAGATGGAATTACGATTGCCTTTATCGGATTAACAGTAGCGTATCCAGAGTTTTATCATATGCTCGATTGGCATATTGAAGATCCGCTTATCCATTTAGAGTCTATTTTAGAAGAAGTGCGAGATGAGGCTCATATTACGGTTGTCCTTTCTCATCTTGGAAAAAGCATGGATGAGTATATGGCAGAGCATTATGATATAGATGTTATTTTAGGTGCACATACGCACCATTTATTTGAGCGTGGCATTCTTATGAATAATACTTTACTTTGTTGTTGTGAAAAGTGGGGACGTTACGTTGGGCACGTTCAGCTTACTGTGGATAAAGAGACGAAGAAGCTGTTGAAAAAGGACGGTAGAGCGATTAAGACAGAACGTTTAGGTGCTTATAGCAAACCGTTATCCACAATTGAATTGCTGCAGGAAGAAAGTAAACAGATTATGGCAGAGCCTGTCGTTCATTTAAAGGAATCTTTACCAGTCGATTGGTTTCATGAGACAGCATTTTCGCACATGTTAGCAAATGCGCTGAAAACGTGGTGCGGTGCAGAGATTGGCATGGTGAACGCTGGTGTACTTCTTGAAGGATTAGAAGAAGGTGTTGTGACGCGCGGAGATATTCACAGAATTTGTCCACATCCAATTAATCCATGTTTATTAAAAGTGCCGGGGAAAACGTTAAGAGAAGTTATTTTGAAAGCACGTCGTCCAAATATGGAGAACCTTGAGGTAAAAGGATTCGGATTTCGTGGAAAAGTGATGGGGAAAATGATTTACGCTGGTGTCGAAGTCATTCCAGATATGATTCCTGGGAATAAAATTTTACTGGAAGATGTATTGATTAACGGGGAATCGCTGGAATTAGATCGTATATATACGGTAGGAACGATTGATATGTTTACATTCGGATACTTATACCCAGAGCTATCCACACTTTCTGACAAACAATATTATATGCCAGAGTTACTCAGAGATGTGTTAACAGACGTGTTGATAACTCATACATCTTCCGTCAAACTATAGGCTAGTTAACTTGTAACACTCATTTTTCTCTTGTCATACAGATAAGAAAGAGAGGAGTGTGGACTATGGTTAATGTGGAGCCAATTATAATCGATAATTATACGTTTATTGCGGTTAGCGTCAAACTTCCAAAGACAAATTTGCTAGCTGTAATGAGCGATAAAGGATATATTATGTGCGGTGCATTAGATGTAGGTCTTTTAAATGAGAAGTTAGGTGATCGAGGAATTATTGCTGGCCGTGCGGTTGGTGTAAGAACGATTGAACAACTTCTTGAAGCGCCGCTAGAATCAGTCACGATTGAAGCCGAAGCATTAGGTATTACGGCAGGCACAATCGGAAAAGAAGCATTATTAAAAATGAGATAAGCATATATCGTCCCTCCTTCTTGCATAGAAATGATATAAGAAGGAGGTTTTTTTATGAGTATATTTCGTTCGAAAAATTCGCGGTTTCGAAGGGGACCAATTTCCTTTCGGCACATACTGCTTATGTCGTTTATTCTTTTTGTCATATTACTCGTGCAAGGATTATGGATTGTGAATAAAAGCATTCAGCCGACATTACTTAAATATGGGGAAGTAGAGACGCATAAAATGGCGACAGCGGTTATGACGAAGGCGGTAAAAGATAGAATTAATGAAGGGTTTGATGTCGATTCATTAATGAAAGTACAAAATGATAAAAACGGGAAAGTATCCACAATTAATTTAAATACAAAGCAAGTAAATGAAATCGTAACGTCAACGACCACATACATAGAAAAATATTTACAGCAAGTAGAACAAGGTGATTTGAAGGGGCTAGGTATTTCTGAAAAAAATGGAGCAACGATGGCAGTTCCTTTTGGTCGTGTAACGGATAATGCGCTTCTTGGAAATATAGGTCCCGATATTCCAATTGATTTCACGACGATTGGTCATGTGAATACGGATATTAAACAAAAAATTGAACCGCACGGGATCAATACGACAGCGATTCAAATTATTATGGAGATGGAAGTCACGTTGCAAGTGATTATTCCATTTCATACGAAAGAAATAAAGGTAAAACAAGATGTTCCGATTGCAACGCGTATTGTTCAAGGGGAAGTGCCTACTTATTATGGAAGTGGGAGTGTTGTTGTACCTGATAAAAAGAAAACGGATAGTTAGCCGAATTAAAAAAATAACCGTAGCAATATGCTACGGTTATCGTTTTGTATTCGTGCGTTCTTTTCGCTCCCAAAGACTTAAATGCATGTATGGATCGAAAGCCCATTCTGTATAACCATTGTCTTTATACATACCGAAATGTAGGTGGGGCGGGAATTTTCCAGCTGTGCCGGGAGGGCCGTAACCGGTGCTACCGACAAATCCGATTACTTTTCCTGGTTCGACAATTTGTCCAAGCTGTATTTCTTTTGAGAATCCGCCTAAATGAGCGTAATAATGGTAATTATTATGAAGGTCGCGAATACCGATGCGCCATCCGCCAAGACGGTTCCAGCCTTTTGTTTCAATAATGCCATAGCAAGTAGATCTTACTGGTACACCATAGCCTGCAAAAATATCAGTTCCTTCATGAACTCTCCTTCCCCCAAAACTTCTTCCAGCACCGAAAGTACTACGGTAGCTATGGTCACTACGAATCGGAAGAGGGAAAGCATTTCCTTCTAAATTAATACGTCCGTAATGTTTATAAATTTGGGCGTATTCGGTAATTAATTCAACTGTTTTCGCACGTCTATAATATTCCCAAAGCATAATGTGAACACGGTCTTCGGACGTTCCTTGTTTCTTTAAAATTGTCGCTGCTGTATGCAGAAGATCACGGTCGTTATTTGCGTTTGCAAATCCATCTTTGTCACCATCTAAACCCAATCCGCCAAATAGAGAAATTGTATGGGGGAGAGTGTCGTTACCATTAACGGGACCAGCCCATATTTCTGGTTTGAAATAAAGGGAGATAATGGCATCTGGTTTTTTCGGAATATCTTTTCTTACGCTCCGTATATTTCTTTCGTATTGATCCATTGCAGCTAAGTAATACCACGGAATGCCTGAAGATTGCTCGGTTTCTTTATATAGTGCCATGCGCTTTTCGTATATGCTTTGCTGATTATCTTCACCGTAAGCGATATTTTGGTGGAGAAGAAAGCAAATCGAAAGCAAAAGAGAAATTTTTCGAAGCATGAAATAGACTCCTTTCACAACATCACTCTTTTTAGTGTGGGATATACGGAGTATTTCATTATAGGGAACGATTGGAAAAAATCTTAGAATCTTCATTTGAGCAAATCGCTTTCATACGTTAGAATAGATATGTTACATTGAAAGAAGCGAACACGGTAAATTATTTCATATTGTGCGGAGTTGATAACCATGACAAAACAAACAGAATATAAGCGCAAGCCCGAATGGTTGAAAATTAAGTTAAACACGAATGAAAACTATACAGGCTTAAAGAAAATGATGCGTTCTAAGAATCTTCATACAGTTTGTGAGGAAGCAAAATGTCCGAATATTCATGAATGCTGGGCTGTAAGAAAAACAGCAACATTTATGATTTTAGGTGCGGTTTGTACACGTGCTTGTCGTTTTTGTGCGGTTAAAACAGGCTTACCAACTGAGCTTGATTTACAAGAGCCAGAACGCGTAGCAGATTCTGTAGTACAAATGGGCTTAAAGCACGTTGTTATAACAGCGGTTGCACGTGATGATTTAAAGGACGGGGGAGCAGCTGTTTTTGCTGAAACAGTACGCGCTGTACGTCGTAAAAATCCATTTACGTCAATCGAAGTATTACCATCTGATATGGGTGGAGTAGAAGAAAACTTAAAAATGTTAATGGATGCAAAACCAGATATTTTAAACCATAACATTGAAACAGTACGTCGATTATCTGACCGAGTTCGCGCTAGAGCAAAATATGATCGTTCATTAGAGTTTTTACGTCGAGCAAAAGAAATGCAGCCTGATATTCCAACTAAATCGAGCATTATGGTGGGCTTAGGTGAAACGAGAGAAGATTTAATTGAAGCGATGGATGACTTACGTGCAAACAATGTGGATATTTTAACTCTTGGACAATACCTACAGCCATCTAAGAAGCATTTACCAGTTCTTAAATATTACCCACCAGCAGAATTTGCAGAGCTTAAAGAAATTGCACTTAGCAAAGGCTTTAGCCACTGTGAAGCTGGCCCACTTGTGCGTTCTTCTTACCATGCGGACGAGCAGGTTCGTTCTGCAAAAGAAAAAACAGCAGAAGCAAAATAATGAAAAAAGAGAGCTAATCATTAGCTCTCTTTTTGTTTATATTCTAAAACAGTATTTGGGCATGTTAATAAGATTTTCTTTAATTCCTCTGTGGATAATTCAATTGTAAATTCAGGTACACCAGGTGTAATTAAAATTTTATCGTAAGCATAAATAGCACTATCCACAATAATCGTTACATTTTGTGAATAACCGAAAGGAGCTACACATCCTGGAGTACAGCCTGTTTCTTCTCTTAGCTCATCAGGAGAACAGAGAGATAAGCTTTCTCCTGTTATTTCTTTCATCTCTCCTCGGTTGAGCCTTGTACCCTCTAACGTAAAAAATACGTAATAATCTCCAGACTTTGATTTTAAAAATAAGCTTTTACTTGGAGTGCCGTGTAAGCCAAGCCTTTCACGTACGATACGATCTGTTTCATAATCGAGTACTGGTTCGTGTTCAAACTTTTCGTAAGAAGCATTTGTTTTATGTAGTAAAGCAAGTACATCTTCGTACATATGGAGTGATACCCCTTTCTATTGTTAGTACAGTTTCTTCTCGTGGCGTCAACTGAATGTGTTGGAAAGAGATATTACTTGGACGGTGCTTCCCATAATCGTTTTAGGATACATTGTTTATCGAGTGTAATTTCGTAAATATCAGGATTCGTTAAAGCTCTCCATTCAATAAAGCCGATCGTATGATCAAAGTGCTTTAAAATGAGCGTCAGTAAGTTGCCATGTGTAACAAGTAGTGTTGTAGTATGGTTTAACTTTAAAACGTCTTGGATAAGTGATATAGCACGATCCGTCGCTTGTTTTGTTGACTCTCCGCCTGAAAAGGCGATATCTATATTTGTAAAAGTAGATTCTAGTTTTTGCAACCAATCATCCATTGGAACGTCGCTTAATATGCGTTCAGCTAATCGTTCATCTTCTTGGATAGACAAGTTAGCTTGAAGCGCATAGGGCCGAATAGAATCGATAGCTCGCACAAATGGGCTTGAAATAATATGATCTATTTGTGATTGGTTTTCTAAGAGGAATGTAGCAAGAATGTTTGCTTGATTTTTTCCTGCAATCGTTAATTCGGCATCACGTTCTTGTCCAGTTGCTGAACAATGTCGTATTACAATCAATTTCTTCATAATTCATCCCCATCTTTCAAGTTGACGCTATATACTTCGACAAATGTGGGGGAAATTCCTTTTTATTGGAAATGGCATATTGATTTAAATATGTGGAAAAGTAATGTGGATAAATGAACATTTGAGGTGTAATGATGAAAAAAATGATATGTATTATATTCGGTCTTTGTTTTTTTATACACTTGTCCACAACATATGCAGAATCCAATCAAAAATTAAATTATCCAAGCAATCGAAATAAATCATTTGTGAGTGAAGATGTGTTTTACGAACAGTTAGATAAGAAAATCTATAAAGAATACAACAATGCAGCATATAGCGTTCGAAAAAAGATTTTATTTAAAGAAGTGCCGGATAAAGAATTTTCTTTCAGAAAAAAAGCAGCCGTGGGTTGTCGTAGTAGCGTGGTACTTCAAGATTTTTTTGTTCACCCTGATCGCCAAGTTTATTTTTTTGCTTCCTTTTCTCAAAATGAAGCAGAAGAGTTTCATAAGTACATTGTTATAGATGCAGAAACAAAGAGGGAGCTGCAAGAGGGCAAGAGTTATCATCATTGCGAAAATCGTGGTAAAAAATAACCCACCAGCTGGTGGATTATTTTTTATTCCGGTACACTCATTAATTTCTCTTTCATTTTACGAATAAGAATGACAGCACCAATTGTGAAGAGAAGGGTAATTCCTTCTGCAACAAAGATGTTAATTGTTTTTGTTTGATAAAGTGCCGCGAAAAAGTCTACAAATGCGTGGAATAATATAGCGTAAACAAGGAAGATATATTTCTTTTGTTTTACTGCGTATAAGACAAGCATTGTAAAGGCAATTTGCAATACAAGAGCCATAATTCTTTCCAAGCTGCCAAGGAAGTATAAATAAGCAGGTTGTTCTATTAACATATCCTTTACAAGATTTAATTGTGGTAGTTTTTCTGCCATTTGAGCGAAGCTACCATTGTTAATAGCATTAGCGAATATAAGTGTCTGCAATGCAGAGAATCCGCCAACTAAAATGGATTCAATCCCGCCGTGACCAATTCCATAAGCGAAGCCATCTTTATATTCTAGATATTTTTTTAGTAGGAAGAAGAAGGCAACGAAGCGTCCTAATTCTTCAAAAATACCAGCAGTTAGTCCGCCATAAATTGCAAAGACAAACGGATTTTCTAAAAATGGAGCGATTGCTGGATTACCACGCATAAATAGGTGGAACGGTGTTTCGAGAATTTGGGTAAATCCAATAAAGATAAGAACACCAACGCCGACCACTTTCCAATTAATATTATATTTTTTACGGAAATAAACAAACGCAATAATAGGTACCAGAATCGAAATCACAAGTTGAATTGTGATACTGGCAATTACCGTACTTGAAACCATACTTTCACCGCTTTCTAATATATGTACATATCTATTATGCATGAAATATAGTGGAGATGAAACTTTTAACAAAAAATGAATTTACTTATTGACTCTAACGTTGCGTCATACTTTATCGTATGTATTAAGGGGGAGATACACATGACAATGAAGGTAAAAGAAGTAGCTAATTTAGTTGGAATTAGTGTGCGCACACTGCATCATTACGATGAAATTGGGTTGTTAACCCCAGACGAGACGACAGAGTCTGGATATCGTCTGTATTCCAATAAAAATTTAGAGACATTGCAGCAAATTTTATTTTTTAAAGAGCTAGGCTTCCCTTTGAAGAAAATTAAAGAAATTATCATGAGTCCATCATTTGACCACGAAGAAGCACTACAGCTTCATAAGAAAATGCTTCTTGAAAAACGTGCCAGATTAGATAAGGTGATTGCGACAATTGATAAAACAATTCAGCATACAAAAGGAGAGATTGAAATGACGAATAAAGAGAAATTTGAAGGCTTCGATTTCAGCCATAATCCGTACGAAGAAGAAGCGCGTGAACGATGGGGAGACGCAGCTGTAGATAAAGCGAATGAATACGCGAAAGATATGTCAAAAGATAATCAAGAAGAGTTTAATACTATTTACAGAAATTTAGCGGCGCTTAGACACGGCGCACCAGATTCTAAAGAGGCACAGGAAGCAATCGGGGTATGGTACGATTACTTGCAAAACTTTGGAGAATATTCACTAGATGCTTTTAAAGGACTCGGTCAAATGTACGTCGCTGATGAGCGCTTCACGAAAAATATCGATAAGTTTGGTGAAGGTTTAGCACAGTTTATGTGTGATGCGATGGAGGTTTATGCGGATCGTAAGAAATAGTAAAAAAGGTGGAGGTTTTCTCCACCTTCTTTATTTTTTAATCATATCATTCAAAGTCTGATCCCCCGTATTGTTTAAATGAGGATTTTTGCTCATTTCTCGCTTTAGCATGTCGAGGCTCTGTGTATATTCTGTATCATTTAAGCTACCTGATTGAAGGCCTTGAATTTGAGAAATCAACTTTTGGTCTGTTGATACATATGCTTTATAATAGCGAGGGACGATGGACAAAGCAGCTTTATATATTTGATCTGCTACGAGTTTTGGATCCGTTGTGTTTGCACGGTATACAACAAATACTTCATCATCGGTAACGAGCGTAGCAGCGTTTGTAACGTCAGGAAGTTTGACTGTCATGCTTGTAATCATTTCAGCGACTTTCTCACGGTTAATGGCTCCTACTTGTTTGTTAGATACTTCATGTTTTTGTTTAGATGAATAACCGACTCTCGTTAATCGTGTATTTGTATTTTCCGTATGATACATGTCGTTTTTATTGGAAACAAGAACACGACTTCCTTCCTCACGTTCCATTTCGGCTTTATTCGTTGATTGACAGCCTGCGAATAAGGAAAGAGTGAGGAGAGAGAGTATAATTTGTTTTTTCACGATGTATCACCTCCTTCTCCATAGCATGCACTAATTTTCAATTTTTTGTATTTGAAATTGTTGGTTGGTATGCTTTGTGATACGATAAAAAGAAGAATGCTTAGAGAGGAAGTTAATGATGGAGCAAAAGCAAGAGCAAGAGATGCATGCTACGGTGAGCATTAATAATGTTCAGTACGAAGTAATTAAAAACTTTCGTGACGGTTTTAATGAAGAAGCATTTAAAGAGCGTTATGCAGAAATCTTAAATAAATATGATTACATCGTAGGGGATTGGGGTTATGAGCAACTTAGATTGCGCGGTTTCTTTGATGATAGTAATCAACGTTCGACATATGATACGAAAATTAGTACGTTAACGGAGTATTTATACGAGTACTGTAATTTCGGTTGTGCACACTTCGTATTACGAAAAGTGAAGAAATAAAAAAATCCTCTTACGATTGTAAGAGGATTTTTTGCATATTTTCGCTTATAAACAAATCGAGATATGATCGCCTTCAGAAAGTATTGTATTTGGTTTCATTTGTTGTCCGTTCAATTGAATATCCCCATTTTTAATTTTATCCACAATGCGTGTACGGCTCCAGTCGGAAATATATGTGGATAAGGCTTTATCCATTCGGTGGGAACCGAAAACGATATCTAATACGATCGTGATTTCGGCTATGCCGTTTTCTTTATGTTGCGTAATGGAAATGGTAGTAGTTGTTTCTATTTGATCTTGCTGCGTCATGTCGAATGTTTCAACGTGATCAGTGAATGCTTTATAAATACGAAGCTTTTGATTCCACGTATGATCTTTCGGACATTTATAAATGGCAAAGCGGTATATATTTTTTCCGTTGGCGTTATGCCTACGAATATTCGTGTCAGTAAATAAGGTAGTGCGTCTGCAATTTTTACAATACTTTTCGATTGTGTTTTGCTCATTTTCATATAAACTCCAAGAAAGTTGTACTTTCTGCATTTTCCTTCACCTCTTATAGTAGTGGTAAAGGAACGTAATACAGCTATTTGGATGTCTTGTAGTATGAAGACATGATAAAAAGACAAAAATAAAAGGAGATTCCCTTAGGAACCTCCGTAAACATCATACTACAGATGCGTTACGTTCCTTTGTAATGGGAATGGGCAGACTACTCCCTTGAAAAAGCACGGTGCTTTTTTGAGAGTAATGCAATCCAATTGCTGGTCCATTACAAAGTAAATGTTGGCATACGTAGATAACGTCCTTTCTATCCAAATAGATTTATTCTTAATTATAACACATAAGATTGAAAATTCGAAATACTTAAAGCGAAAAAACACCAGCTAAAATAGCTGGTGCCTAAGATAAATTATATAAGTTCAAATAAAAATGAGCGTAATTCTTCTGCAATTTCTTCAGTCATAGAAAATGCATGCTCTAAGTAGCCTGGTTCGTTTAAATCGTCAGGACCGATGATTGCAAATCTATTGCGCTGTATATCAAGGACAATTGTTTTACCGTAATGACGATCGGAGTATAAAAGCGCTAAATCATGACGCTCATTTTCTCCCATAAAGCTAACGAAACGAGTTCTTGTAGCGACTGTATCGTCGTACAGAAAGAAACGTTCTTCCATACACATGGCTCCTTTATTAAATATCTAAGTTTAAGTGTGGTTTATGATCTAAATGGTGATGCGTTTTAATGAATCGTACCGTTCTTGTTTTGTAACGCATAACGATAGAATATGTTTCAGCTAGATCTCCGCCAAGGAATTTAACACCGTCTAATAACTCACCAGCAGATACACCAGTTGCTGAGAAGATTGCATCATCCCCAGATACTAAGTCATCTAACATAAGAAGTTGACGAGGATCTTCTAATCCCATTTCACGACAACGAGCTTCTTCTTCTTCGTTCATTGGAACTAAGCGAGCTTGCATTTCACCTTCAAGGCATTTTAATGCTGCTGCAGAAATAACACCTTCTGGAGCTCCGCCAATACCTACGAATAAATCAATACCCGTTCCAGGTAGTGCTGTTGCGATTGACGCACCAACATCACCATCACCAAATAATTTTACGCGTGCACCTTTTGCACGAACACGGTCAATAATATCTTGATGACGTTCACGTTCTTGCACGATAACTGTTAGATCGCGAATCTTTTTATTGTTAGCTTCTGCTACAATTTCAATTGTTTTTTCAATTGGATCATCTAAGCTAATTTTACCAGCTGCTTTTGGACCAACCGCGATTTTTTCCATGTACATATCAGGAGCATGAAGAAGGTTTCCTTTATCTGCGATTGCGATAACTGCCATTGCATTTGCAAGACCTTTTGCAACGATGTTTGTACCTTCTAATGGATCAACGGCAATGTCTACTTCTGGACCGTTACCTGTTCCTAGTTCTTCACCAATATACAACATCGGTGCTTCATCAAGTTCTCCTTCACCAATTACAACTGTACCTGCCATGTTTACTGAATCAAACATATCACGCATTGCTGTAGTTGCTGCATCATCTGCTTCGTTTTTCTTTCCGCGGCCCATCCACTGTGCGGATGCTAATGCTGCTGCTTCTGTTACACGGACAATTTCTAGTGCGAGTTCACGTTCCAAGATTCCATTCCTCCAATTTCAAAAATCATACAAATATAACTATAACAAATAACGGAGAAAAGGTGAATTCGAAAAATTGTCGATTTTTTCAGAAGAAAGCGTTACAATTAAAATGTAAATGCTTTAATTTCCAGGTAGGTGACATTCATGTATTTTGTAGACAGAAAGAAAATAGAACAAATGCTAGTATGTTTAGAACGAGCAACAAGTACATTTCAAGAGAAAAAGATATATGAAACCCAGTTTGAATTTTACGCATTAGAACGTATAGCTCATCTAATTATTGATTGTGTATTAGATGTAGGGAATGCGATGATTGATGGATTTATTATGCGCGATCCAGGAAGTTATGAAGATATTATCGATATTTTGATGGACGAGCGAGTGATAAGTGCAGAAGAAGGACAAGGAATGAAAGAAATTATCCTTCTTCGAAAAATGCTTACGCAAGATTATATTCAAATGAATCATGATGAATTATATAAGACGATTCAAAAACATATTGCAGTGGTAGAGAAATACCCAGCAAATATTCGCAGTTATTTAGAGAAGGAATTAGGACCTGTATCTGCATTTGTACCAGAATAATTATGCTTATAAGATCCCCGGGACTGCCTTTTGGGGATCTTATATTGTATGTGAGAAAGTAAAGGGAAAAGGGAGAAGGGTTAAGCATGGGGGAAGCACGTACGACGAAAGATGAAATTGTACAATTGTTGAAAGTTAAGGGAGAGCACACAGTAGCGGAACTAGCTGACGTTTTAGAGATTACAGAAATGGCGATTCGAAGACATTTAAGTAATCTTGAGAAAGATGGTTTCATTTATTCTAAGATGGTAAGACAACATGTCGGAAGACCAACTTATTTATATGGATTAAGTGAAAAGGGAGAAGATACATTCCCGAAGGAGTATAAGCAATTTGCGATTGATATGCTAGAAGATTTAGCTCGAATGGGTGATGAAAAAATACTTCGTTACGTTTTAACAGAGAGAACGAAGCGAATGGAAGAACAGTTGCAAAAGCGAGTGAGTAATCAAAAGAATTTAGCATATAAAGTGCAAGAGATAGCAGCTATGCAAGAGAAAAATGGTTATATGGTTCAAATAAAGAGAGATGGAGAGAACTCTTTCGTAATTGAAAAACAAAACTGTCCGTTAAAAGAAATTGCAGAGAGATTCCCGCAAGTATGCGAAGATGAAAAAGAGATGTATAATCGTTTATTTGCAGGAGCAGATGTAAAGACGTTAGCAAACATGTGTGAGGGCGATTGTAGTTGTTCTTACCAAGTAAAAGAGAAAAAATGAACGTTATGGGGCGCTTTTAGGTAAAGCGTTTTTTTCTTTGGAAAAAGCGGGTAATATAAGAGTGGTATGATAAGGTGAGAACGTTAGCATAGAAGGAGAGACATAATGATGTATAAAGGTTACTTAATTGACTTAGACGGTACGATGTATCGCGGAGAAGAACAAATTGAAGAAGCGAGCGACTTCGTAAAAGCATTAGGAGAGCGCGGCATTCCTTATTTATTCGTTACGAATAATTCAACGCGTAAACCAGAACAAGTGGCAGAAAAACTTGTTCGTTTCGATATTCCAGCGGAAGCAGAGCAAGTATTCACAACGAGTATGGCGACAGCGAACTTCATTTATGAACGTAAACAAGACGCAACTGTATATATGATTGGTGAAGAAGGCTTACATGATGCACTTGTGGAAAAAGGATTTGAACTTGTGGATGAAAATCCTGATTTCGTTGTTGTTGGTTTAGATCGTGACATCACATATGAAAAATTAGCAAAAGCTTGTCTTGCTGTGCGTAACGGCGCAACGTTTATTTCTACAAATGGAGATATCGCCATTCCGACTGAGCGCGGATTATTACCAGGTAACGGTTCATTAACATCAGTTGTAACAGTATCAACAGGCGTGGATCCAATCTTTATTGGAAAACCAGAATCAATCATTATGGAACAAGCGTTAAAAGTGCTTGGTATAGGAAAAGATGAAGCATTAATGGTTGGGGATAACTACGATACAGACATTTTAGCGGGAGTAAATGCTGGCATGCATACCCTTCTTGTCCACACTGGAGTCACAACTGTGGAGAAGTTAACAGAATATGAAGTACAACCAACGCAAGTTGTGCATAACTTGACGGAGTGGATTGAGAAGATGTAATGAAATGCAGGTAACCGGAATAGGTTACCTGTTTTTTTATGCATAATTGCATATTCGCCGTTGTTATATAAAATGTAAAATTTATATGTAATGATACAAGGGGGAATCAGAGTGTACTGGATGTCATGTATTATGTTTGTTTTTACATTATGTGTTTTGTTTTTTGTTCTATGGAAGATATATAAAATAAATGAAATGAAAAAAAGCTCAGGAAAACTCATTGCAATGTATCCTCGGGTGAAAAGACGTTGGATTGCATTACTTGGACCAGCATATTTCATTGGGCAATGTATGTATATATATGCTCAGTACGTAAGTGGCGATATTGATACAGTTGAACAGTTTCTCATTCAGCTAGGTATTCATGCTGTAGCAAGTTGTTTTATGACTTTAATAGCTATCCATCTTATTAAAAGTGTACAAATATATGAAAAAGGTGTAGTAGACGGATTAAACTTTTATTCATACGAAGAATTAAAAGGCTATAAAACATCAACATGGGAAAATCCAAAAGAAAATATATTTTTATATCGCGGGCGAGAAAAAATGAATGACAATGTAAATTTACTTATTAGACAGGAAGATATGAATGAATTAGAAAGCATTCTTCAAAGATATATTCCGAAATTAATGATGAAATAAAAAAACTCCGGTTTTAACAACCGGAGTTTTTTATTAGAATGCACGATTCACAACATCTTTAACTTCTTCAAGATATTGCTTACGCACACTGTTATCCACAGAAGGAACACTCGTATAGAATGTATGCTCAATTGTTTCAATACCTGTAAATTCAAAAATACCAACATCTGCTGTTTTCTTCATTGCTTCAAACATACCGCCTGCTGTGTATGCTTCTTTCGTATTTCCCATTGTAGATAATAGTAAGCCTTTTTTACCGCTTAATAACTTTTCAATACCATTTTCACCGTAAGCATAAGCGAAGCCGTGGCTAAATACACGGTCAACGTATCCTTTTAAAATAGCAGGAAGTCCCGCCCACCAAACTGGATAAATGAATGTAATGCTATCCGCCCAAGAGATATGCTCTTGCTCTTCTTTAATATCTTCTGGTGTGTTTCCTTGAGAAAATGAGATGAAATCGGAAGCGCCTAATACTGGATTGAAGTTTAATTCGTATAGATCGCGAACGCGTACTTCATGACCTTTTTCTTCTAATTCACTTTTTACCGTTTCTAAAATCGCATGGTTGAAGCTTTCTGTATTTGGGTGTGCATAAACGATTACATGTTTCATTGCTCTTCCTCCTATTTGTGGATAGTTTTTTATTTATGTAACTATTATGGTTACTGCTTTTATAGAAGTCAAGTAATACATATGTATGTATAAAAAGACGCTCGAAAATCGCCTTTTTATACCCCGCTCATACAAAGTACAAAGAAGACAAATAAAATAATGACAAGACCAATGCCGAAGTTAAATACGAGAGTGCTATCCATATATGTAGCCTCCTTGTTTGAAAGTAAAAAGCACTCTAGTTAAGAGTGCCTTTTTTATTTTGAATCTACTTTATAACTTTTAGAAAGTGATTCATGCGTGTAATGATTTACATTATTTTATGTATTTATACTTTGAAATGAGTAAGTCCTTGTTGGATATAGAAAAAAAGACACTCGTTCGAGTGTCTTTTAAGATGACAAAATGTGCCAATTGCTTGAGGTTGATAAGACGCTAATTTCCGTGTTAACGCCTTTTCTCTAATCAAGAAGTGTAGCAACAGCGATTCAAATAAATTGTACCATCTGTTTAATCGCGGTGCGTATGCAATTGTGCATATTATGATCATGAGGTAGGTAATGAACTGTGAATAATTTGAAGTGATTTATTTACGATTTCTTCTGCGGCATATATGCCGATTGCGTCTGTTTTTAAAATATGGGGTTGTAAGTTATCATGCATTGCCTCTAACTCACCATGAAGTGGTGCGAAGGCATGGTTCGCCTTTTCAAGCATGCATAAATCAAGTAAAGAATCCCCAGCTGTAATAATCGTATCTATTTGCAAAATTTCTTTTATATATTGCACGGCGTCCCATTTATTAATTGGTTTTGGGACAAAGTATAGCTTTCTACCTTGAAGTGAATGATTCCAGCCTTGTTTGTCTAACCAGGAAGTGAAGGATGATAATTCATCATAAGGAATGTTCTCCCGTTTAATAATGCAATAATGGAATAGATCATCAGCTGTTTTTTGTGATATAACCCAATCTTTATGAGCTATTTGTCCAAATTCCTTTAGTATGTCGTTTCTCTCTATACATTCAACCGATAGTCTTTCTTTTACTGTCCTGTTCCAAGTACCATCTTGTTTACCGTTATGAAGGATATTGCCGCCGTTACTTGTAATGGCGTATTCGGGAATGATTTCGTTTTGGAATAAAGCAATACGCTGAAACTGCTCAATAGTTCTTGTTGTAACTGGGATGAAATGTGAGTGCAGTTGTAATTTTTTTAGTAGTGAAATGGTTTTATGTGATATGAAAGAAATTTCTTTTCCATCTAAAGTTTCAATGAGTTGAATTGATTCATCTTCTATAGGGGCACGAAACGATTTCCGGGAATAAATAAGCGTTTGATCAAGATCACTGGCGAAAATCATATTGTTTCCTTCCTAAGAGGCTTAATGAGCCCGCAACATGAATAAGCCATATTCTCATAGGTTTCAATTGGGACATTCTTTTCTTTAGCGAGAAGTAAAATATGCTTTAAACCGGGATTGTTTTGCTTACGTATTAAAATTTTCCACGGTATTCTCCGGAGTAATACACGAGTTGTTTCACCGACTCCTGGTTTAATTAAGTTAATATCGTCAATTTCAAAGTGATTTTGGATAGACTGTATATCTTTTAATCCTTGCCAAGATGGATCAGTGTAAGTTGAAGCAATATAACGTAATTGATTATCTATATGAGAATGAACAGAAGGGAATAAATCTGTTACCTCATCAATGAAGAAATTTGATAAATCTTCGTGTTCTAGCTCTTTATAATATTTAACACCATGAAAATCATTTGGACCGATATAGGTGTCATTTAGTACAGTGCGGCTAATTAGTCCAGAGACTGTTGCATTTAAGCAAGCGCTAGGAATAAGAAAATCTTCACGTGTACCGTAAATTGAAGTACAGTAACCGGGATCAGCAAGCACAGCCATACAATGAGAAATGTGTGTATTATTTCGTTCGTTAAATGTGTGTACTGCATATTCTAATTCTTTTTTTATTGCACCTTTTCCAGTCCACCCATCAATGAATTGAATTGTTTCTTTAGGGTGATGTTCCAAAATATAATGGAGTGCATTTTCATCAATACCGCGTCCGCGAACAATAGAAATACAATAGTGAGGTACATCAAGGTTGTATTGATAGCGTATGTAGCGTTTGATAAGAATGCCAATAGGTGTACCAGCACGAGCTAATGAAACGAGGACAAGGTTAGTTCCTTTAGTTTGTATAATCTGTTCGGCGACAACTCCAACAGCGATGGCTAGCTTGTGTTTATATTGTTGCAGGGAAGAAAAGAATAAATCCATATACGCTTTAGATGGTTTATATTCCATTGGTAACATTTCAGAATAATGTGTGCCAGCTTGAATTGCTTGTTCTCTAGTTTCTGTGGAACTTTCTTTCATTAAATCACTAATATCTTTTAATAGAAAAATAGCATCATTTGGATTGTAACTACTAATATGAGAATTTACTTTTACCATAATTATCAACCTTCCTTTTCTATGCCATTTGAAAATGAGACGATATGAATAAAAGGAATAACTGTTTGTAACTGCTGTAGAAGAGGAAACAGGGCTTCTTCTCCTAAATCACGCTCAATAAAAACAAATACTTCATCGTAATCATGAGGTGAAATATTATAAAAGTAATTTGTAATAGTAGAATCTTCAGGACTTGGATATGAGAAATGATTATGAATGGCATAGTTCACATCATTTGAAACAGGATGGATAGGGCTTCTTGTTGTAGATTGATATAAAATATTTTCACCCATTTCAGCAGCAATTTTCATTGGGATATACATAAATTCACACGTTCCGAGACAGAGTGTTCGTTTTCCAATTCTTTCTCTTTTTAAAGCTTTTCCTGCTTCTTGAGCGAAAGAATGAATGTGCTTTTGTTCATATGCTAAAGTGCCAAATCGCCCAGTATATTTTATATAATTTGATGTATAGGGTGATTTTGGGCAGGTAAGGGTATGCTTTTTGAAATCAGGTTTTGTTTCTTTAATTTGAATATCTGTTTTTGCAATATTTAATGGTTGACCAGTTGTATGAATACTGCCTTCTAATAAAGAAATAACATGAATCTTAATTTGAAGTTCTTCTTCTAATTGTTTAAATTGTTTTCTATTAGTATGAGAACGCCAGTCTAATAAAGAAGCAATTATATATTCTTCTCGTGGGAATTTATTTTGAATAGATCTAATAATATTTAATGCTGTTTTTCCTGTTGTCATCTCATCATCTACGAGAACAATTGGATTGTTGTTTTGAAAAAAGCTTTCATCTACATAACAACGGTGCGATGTTGCGTGAGAATGTTCTTCCTCAAATGTAATGACAGATTCTAGGTGGGGTATCGATTCCCTAGTTGTATGTACATACTTTGCATTTTGAAAGCATTGAAACATAGAATGACCAAGTGATGTCGCTGTTTCAGCGAATCCGATGAACAAAACTTCTTCTTGCAGAGGATATTGATAACGAAATACTTCCTCTGGGATTTCATCAATTTCTAATGAAATGAGATTTAAAATTTCTTTTTGAAATGGATGAGAAATATTATGTAGTATTTCCATATATCTTGCAGCGAGAGCAACTCCACTTGATAGGGAGACTGCAGGTTTAATAGGAAGATGCTTTCCAAGGATTGTACTCACAAATAAAAAACTACGTTTCTTATTTATTCTCGCAGCCATTTGAAAAAGACTGTCTAGCGCTAAATTATATGGATTATCACGTACTTCTACATGAACTTGTATATTATTTAAAACGTTATACGTGTTGCTTTGCGTTTGTAATAAGGAGATCGGTGAATTGTTTGTTTTCATGTAGCACCCCGTAAATATTAGATTTTAAAATGGTTTTGCGAGCCCAGCCATAATGAGGTTTTACTTCATTCATTTTGTTAGAAAAACTGCTTTTTAGCACTCCATTATACGTATCTGCATTTTGTAAAATTGATCTCGCATCTAAATAATCTTCCATTGTGACAATGTGCATTGCCTGTACAACTTTAATATGAGATGGGTGAATAACTGTCTTTCCGATTAAGCCATTTGCATGGTCAAGTGATACCTCTTGAATAAGCCCTTCTTCATGATCATTAGAAAAATATTCCCATACACATCCTGAAATAATATATTCATTTGTTGCCCTTGAGAAAACGTTAATAATGTCTGAAATACAATCACGGACAACGGTAATATGATAGATAGGTGTGTATTTATTGCGTCGAATACTAAATATACTTGAAAAATCAGTAGCACCAATACGTACATTTAAGATGTAATCGTGATAAGAATCTAGTAAATCCTTTATTTGTAATAATGATTCTGACCGTGTTTCCTTATACATAATTTCGGGGGATTCTAAAATCGGCATGCCATATAGCGATAATGAGTATACCTCGTTTATATATGCAAGCTGATTGATATAAGTCTTTCCGTTAATCGGTGTGAATTTTGGAAAGACAAAACCACATAAACAATGAACAGCACTACCTAATTCAGTAACAATTGTCTTCAGTTGACTTGGCTGTCGAACTCTAATAAAAAGAAGCGGGATGTCTGCTTGATTTAGTATGTTGGCACTGACTAAGTTAGCGATTTGCTGTATTTGAACGACGATGTTTTGCTCTGCAAGTTTTACTTCCTCATCGCTGATAGCGTCCTCTAGACAAAGAATAATTGAGGTAGCATCCACATGTTTCTTTCTAATTATATCTTCCGCAATCGTTTCTTTCGTGCCAGGAGTATATAGTGTGGCGCCTAGTGCGTAAGCTAGTTGTTCTTTCCCTATATTTTTTGAAAAACTAAGAGGTTCTTTATAGAAAAAATTTTGCCGTTCTTCCGAGGAGAGATAAGAAAAGTAATTCAAATTGTCACCACCTTATTTGTAATGATTCTGTTTAATCGTAACATAATAAGAAAAATCTTCCATAAAAATGAAGCGATAAATTAAAAAAATATATTGAGAAAGATGAATTATAAGATGAATATCGAATATTGTTAATAGAAATATAATAGGGGGAAAGAGAAAGTGGATATACATAAGTTAACGATAGAAGAAGCAAAGGAGATAAATACGTGGACGTACGAGGAACCATATAGTTTATATAGTTTTTCAGGCGAGAAAGAAGTAATAGAAGAACTATTAGATGGAACGTATTATGGCTGTTGTGACGATCAAGGAGAGTTCATCGGCTATTTTTGTTTTGGAGAAAATGCACAAGTACCAGGTGGAAGAGATGCTAATTTATATGGTGGAGAAGATGTGATTGATATCGGACTTGGTATGAAGCCGGCGTTAACTGGGAATGGAATGGGGAAAGAATTTTTCCAAGCTGGAATAGCGTTTGCTACGAAAGAGTTTAATGCAAAAATGTTTCGATTAAGCGTAGCGACATTTAATACAAGAGCAATTACGTTATATAAAAATATCGGATTTAAACAAGGACCTACTTTTTTGAGCCGCGGGAGAGAATTTATGCTCATGGAATACAAAAGACCGTCAGTATGAAACTGACGGTCTTTCATATTTTATTCCGAATGCTCAGCTCTATGCGCTAAACGACTTGAAGCAGCGGCAGCAATTCCGCCAACGATATCATCAAGGAATGTGTGCACCTGTCCAGTTGATTTATCATTTAAGTATTCTAAAATACCAGGTTTTAATTTATCGATATATCCAAAGTTCGTGAAACCGATAGAGCCGTACACATTAACGATAGAAAGTGCGATCACTTCATCAATTCCGTATAAGCCTTCATCACGTTTTACGATATCTTGTAACGGCTCACTTAACATTCCTTTTTCAGCAAGGACATCGAGTTCGATACCAGTAATTAGTGCGTTTTGTACTTCACGTTTTGATAATACACGTTCAACGTTATAACGGCATTCTGACATCTCTAAATTTGGATGATATTTTTTTTGAAGAAAATGAACAAGCTCAGCAATATCGTCAATTGTTACACCACGTTCTTGTAATAGTTGTAATGCTCTTTCTTGTAGTTGATTTGATTCTTTCATGTTTATCACCTTTTTTTCTTTTTAGTATTTGTATACGTTTCGTTGCTTTATCATGTGCATAGGAATGAAAGGCGAGCACAAGCTCATATATATAAAGAAAAACCATAGGTGGCGACTGCGATGATTCATCATATTTATGAGCATTATCATATGCATGTTAAAGAATTAATCCCCCTTGGCCCCTATAAAAGCTTTTGGATTCGCAACAAAATTTATGTACTTGTTCCAATTGGAGAAATGGAGGAAGAAGTACTTGTAGAGATGAAAAAGCTCAGTGATTATATGAACCAGCAAGGGGATATAACTGTAGCGACTTTCGTTCCGACTATACACGGCTACTATGTAAGTGAGATAGAAGAACAAAATTACTGCTTATTAAAAGGTATGCGTGCGTTAGAACGACATGCTACATCATTAGGAAGTGAGCTTTCTATATTCCATAAACGAGGTGCATTCTTTCCAGAAGAAATCGAGCAATTAAGCCGCATAGGCGAATGGAAAGCGTTATGGGAAAAAAGGCTCGATCAATTAGAAAAGTTTTGGCAATCACAAGTGATGAACCACCCTACAGACGTATTCGATCAATTGTTTATTGAATCCTTCCCGTATTACTTAGGAGTTGCAGAAAATGCAATTCAGTATGTTGTCGATACAGAGATGGATGATACGCCGCAAATGACTGATGCAGCAACAATTTGCCAAGAACGATTCACACCTTTATTATGGCATCAAACGAAGCGTCTCAAACTTCCTTTCGATTGGGTGTATGATCACCCAACTCGAGATATGGCAGAATTAATCCGCTATATGATGATAGAAAAAAAGAAAGACTGGGAGCAAACAATCGTTCAATTTGTTACAGATTATGAACGGAATTATTCGCTATCCTCATTTGGTTGGCGCCTATTATTTGCAAGGCTCCTGTTCCCACTTCACTACTTTGAAACAGTCGAACGATATTACCAAACAGGAAATGAAGAACAAAAGAGCATATATAGAGATCGCTTAGAAGCCATTTTACACGATGTGAACCGCTCTGAGCAATTTATGAAGCACTTTTATGGCTCACTTCGTTTACCAGTCGATAAGTTAGGGATTAGGAAATTAGATTGGCTATCTTAAAATATAAAAAAGAGACCGATTGAGGTCTCTTTTTTATATATCACAATTGTATGTAATACATTATGCCCCTATCTGTTGATCTGCACATATATTTAAAATGAATTGATGTCTTTCGATTTTTTCATTTACTTTACTCAATAATTCTTGCTGAATTTCTTTAAATAAAAATTGATAGCTCGCATTCCATGTTGGTATAACGGATGAAAGATCTAATAAATACTCTTTTTTCTTTTCTAGTTCTTGAATTGTTAAGAAAGTGTTCCCCATTTTTGGCATGTGTCGTCCCCCTATGTTTTTTACTTTTATATGTGTGAACGATTCTATAGTATTAATTATCTCACTTTTTGAGAAGGATTTCCAATTTTGTTTTATGATGTTAAAGGAGAAGTGTTTTTTGAATAAAAAAAGAGACCCATATGGGTCTCTTTCTAGGAAGCGATTCTGAACGAGCCGCTTCCGCTTTTAATTAATATCTAGCTCCAGCGGCTAAAATGTTCGGTGGCTTCGCTTCTTCCGCCGAGGCAAAAAGCGCCTCTATGTCAGAAGCTCCATCCTCCTCACATTTTGAACAAGCCGCTTCCGCTTTTAGATTAATATCCAGCTCCAGCGGCTAGAACAGGAGGTCATTTCGCGCCTTCCTGTGAGGCAAAAAGCGCCTCTTCGTCAGGAGCTCCAATGACCTCCTGTTCTGAACGAGCCGCTTCCGCTTTTAGATTAAAATACTTGTTCTACTTCAATAACGCCTGGTACTTCTTCTAGTAATGCGCGTTCGATACCAGCTTTTAGTGTGATTGTAGAACTTGGGCAGCTTCCGCAAGCACCCATAAGGCGTAATTTTACGATACCTTCTTCAATGTCTACTAATTCAACGTCTCCGCCATCGCGAAGTAAGAATGGACGTAATTTATCTAATACTTCTAGTACTTGTTCTTCCATATGTGGGTTTTCCATTTTTATCGACTCCTTTCATCAGTTTTATTATAATCAAGATAGAGGGGAAAATCTATTTTTTCTGTTCTTGTTTTAATGTCGAAATTTTTTATCATGTTTACAACGTGTTTTTTCAGTATAGGGGTATGGAATAAGTTTGTAAAATGATGTGCTTATGTACTAAGACATCTGAATATACTGTTGAAACAAGAAGCGGGGGAGAAGAAATGGTTAATGTGCAAGTGTATGGGACGAAAGTAATTTGTGCGAGCTGCGTTGGAATGCCATCTTCAACAGAAACATTTGAGTGGCTACAAGCGGCGATTGGTCGTAAATATGAAGGACAAGAAAATAAATTTAATTTCGAGTATATTGATTTTCAAGAAGAACAAGAAGATGAAGATAAAAAAGCATTCGCAGAGCGCGTAGTGGAAGAAGATCTATTTTATCCGGTCGTTCTTGTAAATGGAGAAATTGTTGGAGAAGGAAATCCTCGTTTGAAGGATGTTTACGAAGAAATCGAGAAATATTTATAAAACAGGAAGCCTTTGCGAATTTGCGAAGGCTTTTTTAATGGAGGGATAGATGTGAAAAATGGAGTGAAGCATGCGTTACCAACAGAAGTACGACAGTTAATGGAGCGGTACACAGTAGAATTAAAAGAAATTTTTTTAGATGAAAAAATAGTCGGGGTATATATTTACGGCTCCATTGCACTCGGTGCATTTCATGCAGAAACGAGCGATGTTGATTTTATTATAGTAATAAGTGATTCCGTGAATGAAGCTGAAAAACAGCAACTTGTCGAACTTCATAAGAAAATTAGTGGTAGTACGTTAGGTAAGAGAATGGATGGTATGTATATTCCGCTTGCTGATTTAGGGAAATACAATGATGAAATGAATGAGTACGTGTATTGTGCAGATGGTAAAGCGAATGTAGGTCATTGGGATATTAATGCGGTCACATGGTGGACATTGAAAAATCAAGGTATTACAGTTACCGGGAAAGAAGCGGAAGATCTTCCGTTTCAAATAAGGTGGGACGATGTAGTCAATACGATGAAATACAACGTAGAACAGTACTGGAGTGAAAAAGCGAAGCAGCCGTATTTATTTTTCATAGAAGAGTGGGTAGAATCAGCTGTCGTTACGATGGGCCGTATTTTATATACACTAGATCATAAAACAATCGTTTCAAAAGATAGTGGATTGCAATACTTGTTAGAACGTTCAGGGGAAGAATGGGAGCTTTTATTAAAAGAAGTAGCGAGAATACGGCAGAATCCAAAAGAAAAGCGAATGCTCTCAAGGTGGAGAAGGGCAGATATGACGAGGAAGTACTTATTGCATTTAATTGAAACATGTAGAGAGAAATGGTAGGGGAAAAACCGACGATACAGTAAATTGTATCGTCGGTTTTTGTGTTGAGAATGGTATATGATGGATTAAAAGGTTTAATTATACTGGAGGGGATAGGATGAATACAGAATTAGCTACTTATGAAGAAAAGAATGTAGCAATAAGTATGCGCGAAGTAATTAGCATTATAATAATTATTTTTGGGGTAATGTATGGAATTGGTTTTTTGAACATTATATATGACTCTTCCTTATATCCATGGTATGTAGATCATCTTATTCCACCTTTAACATTTCTTACTATTATTTTAATATATGCACCAGCAAGAAATTGCTGTGTGCAGTTAGTAAAATCAATGCAGTTTAATAATTTCAAACATTATGTAACAATAGTAATGATGATGATTGTACTACTTATATATCTTGCAGTATTAAATTTAGTTTTACCACATGGGCTTCGTGTGAATGAATCTAATATAGTAATAAAGCCTACTAAAAGTGAAATCATTTTATACGTAGTTGTACTCACCACTTTTGCACCGATTTGGGAAGAACTTTTATTTCGGGGGATGTTTTTCACGAAATTATCTCAGCGCTTTTCTACACTTAGTAGTGCCGTTATAAGTGCTGTTATCTTTACTTTAGGTCATCCCCTTACAGTAGGGAGTGTTTTATATATTTTTGGTGGTGGTATATGTTTAGCTTATACGTATAAGAAAACAAATAACTTACTCGTCCCATGGGGGATTCATTTATTAAATAATGCATTTTTTATATTAGTAAATTTTCAACTGTAAAAAGACGCCTTTTGAAAAGGGCGTCTTTCGTATTTTGTAGAAATGGATTTACATGTACTGTGTAGAGGAAAGGTAATACGAAATATAGATAGTTTCATGTGAAACATTTTTATTATCAAATATACAAAATGATTAACTTAGTGTATTAAACGTATCATTCATAAGTATTCTAATATATTTAAAAGTAAAATGAAATAATAAACGGATAATTGTCGGAATATATTCGATTTCCGTTCATTTTTATGAAATATATGTACTTTTTGTTAGATTCCTTCTTTTTATTTCTATAAAATACACGTATGTAGAAATGAGAAAAGGATGATGTACGTGAGGGACACTGTTTTACAAGAAACAATTTTTCCGCAACAGTTACATACAGTCGTTCAAAAGAATACGGCGTATTATGACTTTAAGTGGGGGAAAGTAGAAAATCCAGCGCAAGGGAATACGTGGAATTGGGTAGCCTTTTTCTTCCCACCTTTTTGGCTAGTTTACCGTAAAATGTATAAGTTGTTTAGTATACTTATGTTATTATCGGTTCCTAGTATACTTATACCCCCTTTTATAGACATTCCAGATGGGATTTTTTTATCAATTGGTCTAGTTTTTCAATTAGGAATGATGATATTTACTGGATGGCAAGGAAACTGTTTATATTATAAGCATGCTGTCCGTATTTTACATAAGGAAGAAAATATGCCAGATCATGAGAAGGCGTATTATTTACAATCAAAGGGTGGCGCTAGTTTTGCTAGTATGGTTGGTTTACACATCATAGTAGGGTTAGTATTTGGCGGAGCCACGTTCGGACTCTCCTTTTTACCAACTGAACCAAATATAAAAAACGTTGTTCGTGCAAGTGATGAAGGATTTACTTTAGAGATTATGACGGATAATCCAACGTGGAAGCTTGTGAAGAAAGAAAAAGATTATGACGTAGTAGAATTTACTGGGTATGATTACGAAGAGAAGAAAAATATAAAAATTAAATTTGCTGTTTATTTCAGTGAAGACTATTTTGAATGGCAAGAAGTATATGAGAATAATAAGAAATTAAGTGAAGAAGAGTTAGAAGAGTATCAATTTTACATTGAAGAAAATAGTTGGAGTTTCTAGTGAGAGCTCGTTCATTTTGAGAAGAAGAATCTTGTGAAGGTTCTTCTTTTTTATTGGAAACACCATACGAATTGAAAATTTGTAAAATACAATAAAAAATGAGAATTTGAGGTAGGCTTGTCAATAACGTAAGACTATGGCACTATAAAGAAATGCTATACAAATTTTATTTATCGAGATGTAAACATCAATTTTGATTTTTACGTATAAATAATGAACGGAGGAAATGAATTTATGGCTACTTTACCTAATTGTCCAAAATGTAATTCAGAATATACGTATGAGGATGGCGTTCTTTTCGTATGTCCAGAATGTGCTCATGAGTGGGGCCAAGAAGCAGAAACTGAAAATAATGATGGTGCAAAAGTTGTAAAAGATGCGAACGGAAACGTTCTTCAAGACGGCGATGCTGTTACTGTTATTAAAGATTTAAAAGTAAAAGGAACTTCTTCAGTTGTGAAGATCGGTACGAAAGTAAAGAGTATTCGTCTAGTTGATGGCGATCACGATATTGATTGCAAAATCGACGGTTTCGGAGCTATGAAATTAAAATCACAGTTCGTTAAGAAGGCGTAAATAAAAAGAGGAGGCGATTAGCCTCCTCTTTTTTATTGTCATTTTTTATCGGTAAGTCGATATAATTTTATTTACCATGAACAGTGCAACATTTACTGTGCACCATAGTCAATCTCTTTCAACTGACACCGCTTATTAAAGAATGTTTTATATCCAAGCTGTAAGAAGATAATAACAGCAAAGGCAGCGCTTCCTGAAATACCAAGTATAATGGCGATTTGATATTGAATGGCTGTAAATGGTGATACACCAGATAAGATTTGACCAGTCATCATGCCTGGTAAGCTTATAATCCCCATTCCGACCATAGAATTGATCGTTGGTAAAATAGCAGAGTCAAAAGCGTCTCGTATGAGCGGCGCAGCGGCTTCTTTCGGTGTTGCGCCGAGCATAAGTGCGCCTTCAATTTGACCTCTTTGCGATTTCATATTATTTAAGAACGTATTTGCACCAAGGGAAACACCTGTCATCGCATTCCCAACTAACATTCCCGTAATCGGAACGATATATTGCGGTGCATACCAAGGGTCGTGCCCGATAATAACAAAGATAAATAGTAGAAGTGGGCCAATTGATCCGGCAACCATGGAAAGCGCGGCTACTCGTTTTAATTCTTTAGACATCGGGATATTGACTCGTTTATAAATATTAAAAATTGCAAAGGTAGTAATAGAAGTAATAAGAGCAATTGTATAAAATGGATTACTATTTTCAAATACGTATGTAAGGACATATGCAACAAGTACGAGCTGAATCGTCATACGGAATGTTGCGAGCGCAATTTGTTTTTCACGCGGAATCCCTTTTAATTTTACAAGTCCAATTAAAATAAGAATAAAAATATATGCAGCGGCAAGTTGCCAAATTTGGAGTTCAATAACGCCCTTCAACTGAGAGCACTTCCTTTCTAGTTGCACCGTTTGTTTTACTAATTTCAATAATATCGTCTGCAATTTCTTCTGGAAGTTGTTGTGAGTGTGTAATGAAGATAACTGTTTTTTTCTTTTCTCTTGCTAGCATAGTAAATTGTTTCATAACGCGGCGTTCTGTATCGCTATCTAGTGCCGAGGTTGGTTCATCTAATAAATAAACAGGTGGATCCATAAGTACGATACGTGCAAAAGCAAGTCGTTGTTTTTCTCCGCCTGATAATGAATCAGCGTTGTCTTCTAAATTTTTTTCTAAGCTAACAGTCGTTAATGCGCTTCGCAAGGCATCATCATTTGGAAATGGTTTTTCAGAAAAACGAAGTCCCATTAATAGATTGTCTTTAATCGTTCCATCAAAAATAGGTGGCGTTTGCCCAAGCATGACTACGTCACGTCGTAATTGAATTGGAGGATAATCGGAAATTTGTTTTCCGTTATATTCAATTGTACCGGATGTTGGAGATTGCAAATCATTTAGCATGCGGAGCAATGTACTTTTTCCGCTCCCACTCTCACCGATAATACATGTGATTTTTTCTTTTTGAATCTGTAAATAAGGAATGTGTAGTATATCTTTATATGTAACGTCTTTTAATATAAACATAGATGGCTCCTTTCTGATTCTAGTTCTATCGTATCAAAAAAGAGAGGATAACGGTTATAAAGAACAACGTTTTTTCTTCGTCTTGAGTTCTATTAATAAGTTAAGTAAACGATCTAATTCTTGGCTGAAAGAAATCACTTTATCATGAGTGAATCCGTACTTTTCAACGAGATAGATCAATTCTATCTTCTTCGCTTCTATTCGATCGTTTAGTTTCGTTAAGTTCATAAGTGAAATGGAATACCTCCTGTAAAAGTATTTACAACATAAAAAATAAGACCGAATGACTTCGGTCTTAAAGGAAATAATAAAACAACTTATAAATAGCATACACTGTTTATCAATAGTTTTTAATATAAAAATGAAAAATAAATCATCATCTATATTGAGAAAGATGTGTCTGATAATTATATTTTAACTCATAAAAGAGACTGCCTATTTAGTAGACAGCCTGTAAAGTATTAACCTTTATGATATTTGTACATCCAAAGAAGACCGGATTTTAATAATCTCGGTACACGTCCCATTAATGGTTGGTTTGCTAGTAAACCGAAGCCGTGCTTCTTACCAAGAGAGCCGAGAACACCTTTTAATTTAATTACAGGTAGTTCGTCAGGAAGTGGTTCATTATTCCAACGTTTTAATAATATTTGGACAATTTGTTCTCCTTGACCTTCAGCAAGTTGTGCAGATGGAGCGTGTGGAAGTGCTGCGCAATCTCCTACAACATACACGTGCTCGTTATTTGGAATATTGTGATATTTTGTTAAAACAACCCGTCCGCTACCATCTTGTTCAACTGGAAGGTTTCGAACAACTTCATTTGCTTGAATACCAGCTGTCCAGACGATTGCATCACATTCAAGTGGTTCATCGTGGTTGTACACAATATTTGGTTCTACTTTTGTAATGTTAGAGTTTCGTATAATAGTAACCTTATGTTTTACGAACCATTCTTCTACGTATCTACTTAATTTCTCTGGATATGGGAATAGAATTCTATCTTTTCGATCAAATAAGTGAATTTTTAAATCAGAACGGCTTTCGCGAAGTTCACTTGCAACTTCAACGCCACTTAATCCAGCACCAACGACAGCTACTGTTGCGTTTGGTTCTAGACTATTTAATTGTTCATATGTCTTACGTGTTTGTTCAATCGATTGTAGGCTATGTGTATATTCTTTCGCCCCAGGAACGTTATGATATTTATCCTCACAGCCAAGACCGATAATTAAATCATCATATGGGATTGCTTCGCCGCCATCGAGATGAACAGCTTTTTCTTCGAGATCAATATTTGTTATTGTGCCGTATTGAATATTGAGGCGTGGGTGCTCGGGAAACGGTATACGAATATGTGTTTCTGAAATAGTACCCGCAACTAATGCATAATATTCAGTTTTGAAGCAATGGTATGGTACTTTGTCGATTAATGTCACTTGTACATCATCTGGAAGTTGGTTGCTTGGAAGTAGCCGCTGCAGAATTCTCATTCCACCGTAGCCGCCACCTAGTATCACGAGGTGTTTCATGATGGATTACCCCTTTTCTGTTGAAATATCCCCTAATCATACAATTTTATATTAATAAAATATTTTGACTTTACTCAATCAAATTATATCGAATTTGTGAACAAATAACAATGCATGAATGAATACTCTGTTGTACAATAAGAAGAAAAGTAAAGTAAACTGTTTTTCCTTTTTAATTACTATTTCATTGCGAGTAGCATGTTATATAAAATAAGTCCATCTACTTTGAAGTGAAATAGTGAAGTAACTAAATAGTTTAGAATGTATAACGAAAACAACAAGAGACAGCTTAGTTTTCTTCTTATAGATAGTCAGAAGGTAATTTGTTTTGTAGTACAGGGGGGAGAATTTTGATTAAACCATTAATTGAATTTTGTGTAGGTAACCTTGCGAGTGGTTCACAAGCAGCTTTAGAGAAATTAGAAAAAGATCCGAATTTAGATGTAATGGAATATGGTTGTTTAGGATATTGTGGTATTTGTTTTGAAGGGCCGTTTGCACTTGTAAATGGTGAAGTCGTACAAGGTGCTACAGTAGAAGAACTTGTCCATAATGTATATGAGTATTTGGATGAAAATCCAATGTTTTAAGGTGTTGCAATCAGCAGCACCTTTTTCTATTAGATAAAATCTTCTTTCGCGGGGGAGGATAATATTGTATATAAATAAAAAAGGCCCTTGTAGAAGGGCTTTTTTTCTTACACAATTTGTGCAAGAATGGCTCATCGCCAAATGTTGTCAAATATGAGAAACGGGGGACATTCATATTGTGTTCTAAAAGCGTGCATTTTATACTTAAAATAACAAACTATTTTTGGAGTGAATACAAATGAGCCAATTTTCTTTTACAAAAATGCATGGTCTTGGCAATAGTTATATATATGTAAATATGTTTGAAGAACAAATTCCTGAAGAAGATTTAGTTCTTGTGGCGGAAAAGGTTTCAAATATTAATACTGGTATTGGAGCAGATGGAATGATTTTAATTTGTCCATCTGACGTAGCTCCGGTGAAAATGCGCATGTTTAATAATGATGGTTCAGAAGGAAAGAGCTGTGGTAACGGTTTACGCTGCGTAGCGAAATATGCGTATGAGCATAAACTAGTAGAAGAAACAGTTTTCAAAATTGAAACGTTAGCTGGTATTGTAACAGCGGAAGTAACGGTAGAAGAAGGGAAAGTTACATTAGCGAAAATCGATATGGGAGCACCGCGTTTAACACGTGCAGAAATACCGATGCTTGGTGAAGGTGAAACACCATTTATTCGTGAAAACTTCTTATACAATAATCATCGTTATGCATTTACAGCTGTTTCAATGGGGAATCCGCATGCGGTTATTTTTGTTGATGATGTAGAGCAAGCACCTCTTACAACACTTGGTCCAGTCCTGGAGACACATGAAATGTTCCCAGAGCGAGTAAATGTTGAATTCGTCGAAATTTTGAATGATGCAGAGATGAACTTCCGTGTTTGGGAACGTGGATCTGGTGTAACACAAGCTTGCGGAACAGGGGCGTGTGCTGCAGTTGTAGCCTCTATTTTAAATGGGAAAATGGAACGTGGTAAGGAAATTATAGTTCATTTAGCTGGTGGCGATTTAATGATTGCATGGACAGAAGAAGGTAATGTGTTAATGAAAGGACCAGCGGAAGTAATTTGCCGCGGAGTGTATGAGTACAAGATAGAAGCGTAAAGATGTATAATAGAATGAGAACAGAAAGGATGGTGTATTTCATGATTGAAGTAACAGAACAAGCAGCTTTTCAAATTAAAGATATGTTAAAAGATGCTGAAGATGGAGAGAAGTACGTGCGCCTTGCTGTACATGGCGGCGGATGTACTGGCCTTTCTTACGGCTTAGGATTTGAAGTAGAACCAAAAGAAGACGACACAGTTCTTGAATTTTTCGGTGTTGAATTTGTTATCGATACAGAAAGTGCTCCAATTGTTAAAGGAGTAAAAATTGATTATAAACAATCTATGCTTGGCGGTGGATTCACAATTGATAATCCAAACGCAATCGCATCATGCGGATGTGGATCATCTTTCCGTACAGCGACGAATGCTGGTAAGCCAGAAGAGTGCTAAGGTTTTAGCTTTGTTAGTCTAAGCGGAAACTGAGTCGAAGGGTTGCGGATTATACGGTTTAGACCGCAGGAATTTAAGTATCTTTGGGTAGATAAACGACCCGAAAACGTTCAATATACGGTTGTGGAAGACGGCCTTCTTAGCGATGAAATCGAATCGTTAAGGAGGTCTTTTATTTTGCCGTTAAAAAGGAAGAAGCGTATTACAAAAATAGTGAACGCAGGGAAAAAGTATCCGCAATTAACTTTAGAGCAAGCGCTGGATATTGTTATTTCAGGAAAGCGTGCGGAAGGTTGTCGAGATAGAACATTAAGGGACTATATGAAGATGTGGGGATATTTTACCGATTGGTTGCACGATAATTATGAGGTTAAATATATCGACGAATTAACGACAGAAACGTTTCGTAACTATATTAACTACATGAAATACGATAAGAAGCGTTATGAAGGGCATAAATTTATTGACTCTGACAAACAAGGGATTGGTTTATGCGATACGACGATAAACATTAATATTCGTACATTACGTGCATTACTTAATCATTTATATAGAGAAGAATTAATCGAAGTCAATCCGATAGAAAAGATTAAGCTACTGCGACAGGATATCGATTTAACAAATTCATTTACCGATGAAGAAGTAAAGGGAATATTGCGGCAGCCTAACTTGCGAGATTTCGTAGGGTTTCGAGATTTTGTAGGAATAAATGTTTTACTAGATTCGGGGCTACGCATACAGGAGTTAATGGGGTTACGTGCAGCGGATATTGATTTTCAAACCCGCTTTATTACGATTCAATCCGATAAAAGTAAAAATAGAAAGCCTCGTTTAGTACCTGTTTCTACTCATGTGACTAAATTATTATTGCAGCTTATAAACGAGAATCGAGCGCATTTTAAAACAGATAGGATATTTTTATCCAGTTATGGCGAGCCATTAGGTGCAAATCACTTTAATAAGCGCCTAAAGTATTACGCAGAGAAAGCGGGTATTAAAGATAAGAAAGTGACCGCGCATGTCTATCGTCATACGTGGGCTAAGAATATGATTTTAAATGGTTGTGATGCGTTCACATTACAAAAGATTGGTGGCTGGTCAGATATTCGTACAATGCGTCGTTATATCCAAATGGACGTTGAAGAGATGCGAAAAAGTCATGATGAGTATTCACCACTAACAAAATTAAGAAGAACAAGATAATGAAAAAAGCCCTCAACCGCCATTGAGGACTAAAAACTACAAACATCGAAACTAAATAACGGACAAGCCGTATCAGTCCGACCATCTACTTTGCATTCTATCGAAAAAATTCGAAGATTGCAAGGCGTCTTTAGTAATGTCTTTTTTAGGTACTGATGCGGTAAGTCAAAAAGCGGAAGCCGTACCGCTATAAAAACGTAAAAGGGTAGCTAGACCGCCGCAACCACTAGCGCTATACAATTAACGTAATTCCGTTCCCTTACGTGTATAGGTCTAGTGGGTAGCGCACATAATCGGCTAGGGTGGTGTTTGTTGCGATTACGATCGCAGGAATCAACGAAAGATATCGCATACAGGGGCAAACTTGTATGTAGAAAGTCGTTGAGTACGAAAGTACACGGACAGGAACGGCAAGTACTAGAAACCTCGTTATGCGTGACATGACGCTAGTTTGATCCGATTCTCTATTCGCTTTTACTGCGAGTAGGGAACGAACTCCGCGCCTATTTCCTGTTATCGTTCCATTCTGCTAGTAAGTGCGTCACCAATTGTCAATAGTATAGATTCGGTATTAAACGCCACTAACAGAGTGGATTGAATATCGGAGGATGACAAGGGCGCGGCAAGAGGTGGAGGACTTACGCATGGAAAGACGACTTAATATAAGACAATACGCCAATAAAGGCGAAGACATAAACGCAACATTAAACAGAATAGCGTTATTAGCGGAAAAAGAAGTGAGGAATTGTTACACTGGAATATGCAATAATAATAAATATGTAGCGATGATTAACGCACATTACATAACGATCATTGAAAGGTTGGTCAAAGATAACTGGTACAAAATGAACAACGAGGTACATTTCATAGAGGACTGTTTTCGAAAGATCAGGTATGCGATCCGAACGTTTGATATAAATAAGGGGAATTTCGATAAGAGGGTTCAGGCACTACTGAATCAAAGTGTTCGTCAATACTGCGGTAATAGGGGAAAGAAACGGGACGCTTTAAGGCTGGTCGGAGATATTAACGCATTGGAAACGTTAGAGGGTTGTATAGATAATACAGAAGGAAAAGCGATCTATAACGTAATAACTAACAAAGAGACTAACGCAAGTTTATACAAAAATATATGCGTGAAGGAAATAGATTTTATTGTGTTAGATGCGATGATACATACGGCGGAGAATTACGATAAGGCCACGGAGGCTGAAATCTCTAGGGCACTATCGAAAAAGACGGGTCGATCATTTGATTCCGCTAGAAATACGATAAGAAGCTTTAAGGAGAGACTGCGTAAAAGGAGCGTCAGAAGGGAGGATATAGCGTGAGAAACAAACGTAAAGAGATGTATTTAATTATATTCGCATTCGTCTTTATGACGGCAGCAAAGGCGTTCGGTAATTTATACGTAGCAGCTATCGGCGTGGCGTTTGGACTTTCGGTAGGCTTGGCGTGTTTAACCGACATCATATCGAGAAGAAGAGGTAAAGATACTCGCGATTGATCGGGTTAACGAATTTAATATGCGAATGAAAGTGGGGTAATTATGAACGAAGATAAAGTAACTCTAATCATGATAGCGGTTTTGACGGTAGCTTTAATTTTCGTAGGAATCTCGTATAAATTTAATAGTCTAGTTGTTGACATTATCGCCGTACTATTCTTATTGATATCTACTGCGATAGGTGCAGCGATTCTAACAGAACGTAGGCGACGTAAGAAGAGTGAAAGATAAGTGAGGCAACCTAAATTGGCGGCCTCTACTCATCTTCCTTATGTTTTTCGGAAAATTAATCAGAGCAAGCTACTCTTTTTTAATACACTAGTTCCTGTTTTAACTCACTTAAAGTGTTATAAGTCTCTTTAAGGTAGTCTTCTAGATTTTCAACTTTAGAATATAGTGAACTTTTTCCTTTATCTAACTCGTTTAACTGTGGGTTGAAAATCGAATCTAACTCTGCTTCACTAAATAGGCCTTTGTCTCGTAATGCTTTTGATAAGTTAGATAAGATTAAATCATGACGAATAGTATTTTTAATTAAATTAATATATTCTACTTGGTGTTTTACTACAGCCATACTTGTAAATGATTTCTTATCAAATTTATTATTTTCATCAAGTGATGATTCGACAAATACAAGACGGAGATTATAAGTGTCCGCAGCTTGTTCATAAACCAACTGGCCGAAACGACCATCAAATGATTTACCAGCGAATTCAATCGAGAAATAGTTATCAAGATGATCATTGTAAAAGGATAGGAAATTTGTAAAATCATCTTTATTTACTTTTGAATCTGTAATATAAAGGCTACCTAAATCATCTCTCTCTTCTACATAGTCTATTACGTCGATAGTAAAGTTTTTAAATTCTAATAACATTTAATACACTCCTCCACATGTTTTTATTATATAATCCTACCACATAAGGTATATATAGGAAAAGTAATAATTGCAAACGCATGTTCTTTTTTGTGTATAAGGGTGTATGGCATGCCGACATGTCCATCGATAGAGGAAAGACGCTAAGTACATCTTATATCTGACGTCCGAACGTTCCTCACATTTTGGGAGAATTAAAACGGACACTGATAGCTGATACAGTGCGACCTTATTCGGACAGATCAACGATACAATATACAAACGGTACTAAGACGTGCACTCATACTTAACAAAATTGAACAAATAAGCGTACTCTCATCGTTATACACTATGTTACATATCACCAGCCGCATAAGATTGACGAACGAAGGGGGCAGAGTTCGCTTGAAGCGAATTTTTTAGCTTAACTCGCTTGTAACTTGACTCTGAGTTAAGTTATAATATTGCTATAAGGATACTAAAAGTATCCACTATGATAAAAAAGTTAGCATAATGATCCTGATGGCGGGGGATGAAAGTCGCTTTCGGGGATACATGAGTTCACTTAAAGTTAACCTGTTAGATTATTTTTTTTATCTGTATGTTGCCTAAGGGGCAACAATGAGCTAAATGTTCTCAAAATGAAGACTTTGCATACCTAATTAGCAAACTACAGGTTCATAAGTAATATTCTACATTAGATGTGGAATACTATATAAAGAAAAAAGTCTCTCAAGTGCTACCAACACTGAAAGACTTTAGATAAAAATATTACTTCTTTCCTTTGCTCATGTTAATCATTCCCATAACAACCATGAGTAAAGAGCAAACCGCAGTAACGGTGATTGCATCCATATGTATTCACCACCTTACGAAGCTTGTCGTACTACCAATACGACGGGCTTTTTTCGTATATTTGTATTATAACCTATCTTGGTTATAGATTCCAAAAGTTATTTTCTATACATATATCTTGTGTTTTATTTTGAAACTATTAGGGATAAATCTAAAGCGATCATGACTTACTATGCTTTAAAGCGTGTGAAATGATATAATAGTCTTCTAACACTTCTAATAGCGTTTGTACGTCTAACGGAAGCGGTCTATGTGGTTGTGGAAATTCTGCATAGGCTATGGAGTTGTGTTCCAGCGCTCTCATACGTTGGATATATCGCAACTCCTTTTTTATTTACAAACTATATCGTATAAATGGAATGTAAGTATTGATGTAAACTCATGTAATTTTATCGATGAAACGACGAATCCCTTGCGGCTCTAAGTGTTAGACATACGCGAATTGGCGTAAATTTGTTTACCCTCGTTTACAATTTAGAGAATAATTTTCGCATGGATTACGTTAGATTAACGTTGAGTTTTCGCCTTTATATTAGCTGGAAAGGGCGAGAGAAAGACCGATCTCAAAAACCAGGGGGTGCAGCAGCTATAATCAAAATAAATAAAATTAAATTATGCGGAATGCGCAAAAACTATGGCCTTTAGAAGTCTAAGAGAAACGAAAAAAGACAACGTCACTTACTGCGCTGCCTCTCTTTTCTTCTTATAACGTTGTATTGTCGATACTGACAAGCCTGTCATCTGTGCCACTTTCCGAATAGAGTTATCTTTCAATAACATCATAGCCGTATCAATTTGCGCCTTTGCTATTGTCGGACGTCCTTCGCGGAAATCTGGCCTTTGTCTAGCTGCGGCCTTTCCTTCTTGTGTACGCTCTACAATCATATCCCGTTCGAATTCCGCAAACGCAGCGAATACGTTAAACATTAATTTACCTGCTGCGGTACTTCTATCGATAATGCCTAGATTTAACACGTTAACGATCACACCACGTTCATATAGTTCCGTTACAAGTTCGATCGCATCTTTTGTCGATCTTGCAAAACGATCCAGCTTCGTTATTACAAGCGTATCACCTTCGCCTATTTTCTCCATTAATTCGATAAACTGCGGTCTTTCCTTCGTTGTCCCTGTGAATTTCTCGGAATAAATATACTCGCATCCTGCATTATGTAACGCCTCTTCTTGAACTTCTAACTTCTGGCCTACTGTGCTAACACGTGCGTATCCATAAACTGTCATAATGCTATCTTCCTTTTCTATTTATTGTATTCATTGCGCACTCATTAAAGAATACATGTTTTGAATACGTCTCGTACGCTTATCTTATCACGTTGTAAAAGTGTGTTCAATACTTGAAAGAAAAGAATACATATTTATTTTCTCACAGATCACATTGATATATGAATAGGCCGTACCATATCCGTACATATTTGAATACCAAGTAGTTATATGCCTACGCAACCAGGGCGGCACTACCTAGCGATATATCTCGTTTTATCATAGGTCATTACATAAGCACGTAGGAGGCCACCACACATTCGTATATACTGCGGTAATTAATTTATATATAAACGTTTCTAACAGATCACATTGAGTCTGCTGCGCTTTCTTATGATAACGTACTACGACAGACTACACGCATACATCGCAGCACTATACGATATGGTACGACATGATAAGCTGCTGCAATAAGTCCTGGCGTTTGTTGGCGTGAGGTGTTGCGCATCTTTCTTTGTCCGTTCTTCTTTCTTCTTATTAATTTATATTATCGAATTGAATTGTAATTGAATCGTTCTTCTTTTGTTCGTGAAGTCATTCGAGATCGAAGTTTGTTGCGATTTCTTTCTATTAATAGAAACATTAATCAAATCGTAATTAAATCTTTTATTCGTTTGTTTAATCGTAAATGATTTCGTTTGACTTATTTCGTTGTTAATTTCAGCGTTAAAAGTTCGAAGTGCAAAAGAGAATCGTTATTTTTGCGTTGCCGTTCTCGCAGCCAATCGAATTAATCGTACGAAATCAAGTCACCACGAAACCCAAATCGAAAATTCGGCCGTTCCCCCCAGGCCACCAGGCAAACCCGCCGCAGCAAGCGTATAAAAATAGCGCACATCATTTTTGAACTCAAGGTGTAATTACTTCGCAAAAAAATTCGCATTACATTCTATAAACCAGACGGTAAAGCTACGAACCCGATTTCGTAAAGCGAGGCGCCTATGTTTTTGTGGAATATATCGTCGCTGGCGCTTCCGAGTGATCGCCACGGCTATCACCATCAACTATTTCTGCGTTTAATCCTTTAAAGAGATAACGCATAGATGGAATAATGACGCCGACCAATAGGGCGGTTGGTAAGCATTGTAGTTCATGCGTCCAAAAGAAAAAGAACCCACACAGAATACAGAAGACTTTAGGCTTGAAATTAAGGTTTATCCTTAGAGCCACAAGGGATGTAAACAAAAAATAGTGTAGTCAATTAAGGGACATTTTCGCGCTTAGTGTAGTCAATTAAGGGACAAGTTTACATCCGCATCCATTGAGGAGAGAACGAATATGCCGAATACATTCAACGAAATCAGCCACCAACTAAGAAATGCAACGATAGAAGAAAGAAAGCGGATCATGTTAGAGCATCCCGATGCAATAATGAGCGCTATGGACATAGCAAGTACACAACGGATCAGAAGCGAAGAGGAAACGGAAACAATGCGAAGAAAGATCGCTGAAAAAGACGCAAGAAGAGAAGATCGCCGCCAGTTTTGTATGAGCAATGCGGACGACGGCGGGCGTTATGATGCGATATCCCTGGCGGATATTGGTGCCTTGTTTAATTTAACGCAATTTCTTGTCACGAATAAAGGCGGCCTACTTATCGCAAAGCGTGAACATACATCAGAAGATGAAAGCGGGAATAAACGCTATGCGCCAGAAATGCCTTTATCCGTAAAGGACATACAAAAAGCGCTAGGCAATAACGGAAAGTTGCGAAGCCGAAAAGCAACGTATAAAACAATCACGGAACTAGAAAAGATCGGTGCCTTATGTCGAGACAGTACGGCGCGACCGACACTATTTTATATAGAAGAATCAATAATAAAGGCGGGCGAAGGTGCGTTTAAGAACTTCGTAAAGATATATAGGGTCGAAGCTAAGAAACTATTAAACCGATTAAGCCATCGAGAAGCGGGCGCCGTATTCAAGTTAATGAAATATGCTCATAAAGATACATTCGTATTATGTGAAAATCCGCAAGAATTCGATCCGAAAAAAGTGAAGCCGCTAAACGGACGGGAACTAGCGGAAAAACTAGGCGTCGCATATAAGACATTTAGAAACATCATGACAAAGTTAATGAATGCAGGCGCAATATTATCGGTGAGTAGCGTCTACACGGACGTAGCTGGCCGAAACTATATTATCAACCCACGCGTTTGCAATCGCGGTGTACTAAATAATCCGTATGAGTGTGGAATTACGAAACTATTCGACCAGATCACGGCGAATCTAGAAAAAACAGGCGTCAAATAAGCGGTAAATCGTGAAAAACTAAAAAATTTAGGAAACGCGGAAATTGCATAGGTGCTAGCCGTACATATGTAATGAGGAAGATAAGTTATATAGCTTTCCTATATACATTATCTTTGATCAGATCCCTTCATAATTTGCATAATCTAGCACAACGCTTGTGATGTCTTCATATCTACATATCTAGGCGGTACTACCAGCCGCCTAACCGATCTTTTTATTTGATCAAACGGGATGAAATATCCCGACAAGAAAGGAAGTAATACATGTGATCACATCAAGCATTCTATCATTGATGCTAAAACTTTCAGCATTAACGCAATATGATTTTGCTGAAAAAATCGGGATTTCGCAAGCAGCGTTATCAAGATATATCAGCGGCGAGCGGGAAATACCGTACGAAGTGGCGACAAGAATCACGGAAACTATCGGAAAGCACAACTTGTTTTTACTGCAAACTTTCAATAGTGGCCTGGAAACTGTCGGCGAATCTATCAAACAACGAATAAGAAAAGACTATAAATTGAGGGAGGGTGTGCGCAATGAATAAAGTCGAAATATCGAAGCCGTTGGTAGTTGCAAATATCCATCGAATAGAAAATAAGTACGATTATCTTGTAACTCTTCTATATGAAAATGGACAGTTATTGGCGCAGACAATCACACCAATCTATCAACCCGAAGATATCGCGCATAAGTTACGTGAGGTAGTGTACGTTAACTGCGATCGTGAAACTACATTTGACGTATGGACTAGCGGAGATCTTGTTTATACACAAATGCTAGCTAAGCCAGACATACTATGCGAATTACGACCAGAAGGCGACACCGTGGAGACCACGCAAGCCATTACAGATCCGATCGTATTATCTGCGCTTAGTGATCTTTATCACGTAGAAGGCGATAAAGTGTACGTTAAAAGCCAAGCCAGGTGGGAAGTTATCTTGATAAAGATTTTAAATAAGGTAACAGATTTCTTAAATGGAATCAAAAATAAACTAACGGGGGAATTTTAAAATGGAAAACACAACAGTAGAAAATCAAAAAACAATCGACGAGTTATTCGCGGAGGCAATGGAAATCAAGGGCGGAACATCTAGTTTTATGGTGGAAATGTTGCGAGGAGACGGCGGACTATACGAAGTAACAAGCAAAATCGACCGTGATGCAAATCTAACGTTTCAGGGCAAGTTAGCGAAGAAAGAGCGCGTGAAGAAAGTCGCTGAATATACGTTAATGATTGAAATGAAAGATCGCCGTGAGAAGTACGATGCATTATTAAACGAGGCTGAAAAGCAAGTACGCGCGAAGTTAACGCCAGAATTCGAAGATCTAGCGGAAAGCGATCGTATTTTATATGATGCGGAAATTAAAGATTTAAAAACAAAGGTGTTATTATCAGCCGATGCAAAATTATCTATGCAATACCTAGATAAAATGGTAAACATAGCGAGCAAGAACGGAAAGACGTCGCTAGAATTACAAGACTATTTAACGGGCCAGCTAGCAGAATTAGTAGGCAAGGGCCATAACCTTGAACACATTCGCCCACAACTGCTAGCAATGTCTAATAAACTAGCGAAGGCATCACAAGTTGAGAACTTTGACGAGATCAAAGCGCAGTTAAATCGAATTGATGACATGCGAAAAGGTTCGTTCGCAGTAGGTCAAACACAAACGGCGATTACTGATAATATTGGCCATGTAGCGGGGCAATACGTAAACCAACCCGCAAAATACTTCGAAGAACAAATGGAAACAGTCGAATTCGTAGAAAAGAAAATCGAACATCATAGACGATTCGGTCACGACATATTCAGTGAGTAAGACGAAGTAACAAGCGTAACGGAGCGGGATGAAACCGCCATGCCTATTCTGTTTATTGGAGGGAGACGAAATGACATACAATATCGATCAACTAACGAAATCAGATAAAGCATAACTAAATAATGAAATAAGTAACGGCGCTATCCAACTACGGGTAGCGTCTTTTTGTGTTGTACATAAATCAAAAGGGAGAGGATCGGAAATGTCAGCAAATGCGGGTGAAGTAAGAGCACGGCTAACGCTAGATAATACGCAGTTCCGACAGGGAATGCAGCAAGCACAACAACAAATGAAGCAAATGGACAAAGGGGCACAAAGCGCAGCGAAAGGTATGTCGATGTTGAACATAGCATCGGCAGCAGCAGGAGTCGCCGTAGTAGCTTCCGTAGGTGCTTCCGTTAAAGCTGCGGCCAATTTCGAACAATCAATGGCGAAGGTAAAGGCGATTTCTGGTGCGACAGATTCGGAATTCAAACAACTGGAAGCAACGGCGAAGGACTTAGGTGCGACAACACAATTCAGCGCCTCACAAGCTGCGGACGGTTTGGCCTTCCTGTCGTTAGCAGGATTCAAGGCGCAAGATAGTATGGACGCAATTCCATCCGTTTTAAACCTGGCGGCCGCTGGCGCGTTAGATTTAGGAACCGCAGCCGATATCGCATCGAACATCATGACAGGGTTCGGACTATCAGCGAAGGACACAGGATTCGCAACGGATGTATTAGCGAAAACATTCACGACTGCGAATACAGACATGAATCAACTGGGAATGGCGATGAAATATGTTGCGCCAGTAGCAAACGCGTTGGGCTGGGATATCACCGATGCAGCAACGGCCGTGGCGAAGATGTCCGACGCAGGTATTCAAGGATCGCAAGCAGGTACGTCACTACGTGCGGCACTGTTATCGCTGGCGAATCCGACAGGACAAACGGAAAAGGCGTTCGAAAAGTTAGGAATTTCAGTAACAGACGCAAACGGACAGTTCAAGCCATTACCAGAATTGATCGGTCATATCAGTTCGAAAATGGAAGGAATGACAGAAACACAAAAGACCGTAACTGCGGCCCAGCTAGTCGGGACCGAAGCGTCAGCAGGTTTCCTGGCATTACTAGCGCAAGGACAACCAGCACTGGACGCATATAAAAAATCACTGGAAGAATCGGGCGGAACTGCGCAGCGAGTAGCGGAAACAATGCAAAATACGTTACTGGGCGCATGGAATCAGGTCACGTCAGCGGCTGAAGGTTTAGCGATTAATCTGGGACAAGCGTTGCTACCTGCGTTCACTTCGGTAGCACATGGAGCGGCAACATTAATCGGAAGTTTAGCACAATTAGATCCTGCGTTCTTAGCTGGTGGACTTGCGGCAGCGGCCTTTGCATCGGGCGCAATATTAGTTGCTAACAACATGTCAAAGGTTATTGGAGCAGTCAGATTACTAAGTGCTACGTTATTAACAAATCCTGCTACGGCATGGATTGCGGGCGTATCGTTAGCAGTCGGAGCATTGACAACAGTGTTAATGAAGGCGTCTGGATCTACACGTGAGTACAAAGAGGTATCGCTGGACACCTATAAATCATTGGGAGAACAAGCGGATACGATGAATAATCTTGCTAATAGATACGATGAGTTAAAAGGCAAGATTAAACTAAGTACCGATGAATTATTGCGATATAAAGACTTACAAAACGAGATCGCAAAAGCCGAAGAGGGCGACAGTAAACAAAAAATGATTGAAGAGTACGAGCAGTTAGGGCAAAAAGCGGGCGTAACTAAAGAGGAAATGAACGAGTATTTATCCGTAAATTCCGAGATTATCGCAAAAGCACCTGCAACGGCGACTGCATTCGATAGTAAAGGAAATGCTATCGTCAAAACTGCGGATGAAGCACGAAAACTATCTGAATCATACAAGGAAATGCAACGTATCGAATTAGAGTTGCAACAAACGCAACTTATGATTAATCAGAAAAAAGATCTAGAAGACATGGTCGAGGCATCGAAGAACTATCAAGAGTCGCTGAAAGAGCGTGGGAATCTAGAAAAGGCACAAGCCGAAGCACAATCTCGTTACGATAGTATGCGCAAGCAGCATCAAGACGCTATCAATCGCGGAGATGAAAAAGGGATCGAGAACACGGCGAAACTTTTAGACAATCGCAGAAATACGTTAATGAATGCTAATGCTGAATTGGCCGCAAACAAGGCAGCAGGTACAGAATTAAGAGGTCATTTAAATTCTGCGCAACAAAAGTTACAAATGAGCGAAAGAACTACGGATCTAATTGTACAAGAGCAACTAGCATCGGTTGGTTTACAAGCTGCGACAAAAGATGCAGTATCGGCGATTCAAGAGAAATTAAATGCGGAACAGAACGTCGTAAAAGAACTCGAAGCACAAAAAGAGGCGGCGGGCGGATTAACTGACGAGCAACAAAAGACATTAGACGCAGCTTCGAAAAACGTTGATAAGTTAAACGAAGCAAAAGACGCAATAAACAACGCTAAATCTAATCAAGACATGTACAAGCAAGGCTTCGAAGATACGCTAGAAGTTATCGAGGATATGAACGACGGTTTAGAAAAACCTGCCGATAAGAAAGTAAAGACGAATCTAGACGAAGAGAAGAAAAAGGCGGACGAACTTCACGAAAAGTCCGAAAAACCTGCGACAAAGAAGACAAACGGCGATAACAGTCATGTAAATGCTGAAATTGATAAGACAGACGCAAAAGCAAAGAAAGAAAATACGAAGAAAACAAAAGGTGATAACTCGCATGTTAACGGGGAAATCGATAAAACCGACAAGAAAGCGCAGAAGGAAAACACAAAGAAGACGAAGGGTGATAACAGTCATGTGAATTCCGAAATCGATAAAACCGACAACAAGGCGAAGAAAGAAAACACGAAGAAGACAAAGGGCGATAACAGTCATGCGAATTCTGAAATCGATAAAACTGATCAAAAAGGTAAAAAAGAAGTAACGAAGCCGTTACAAATGGACGCATCGCAAGCAAAGGAAGAACTCGACAAAGTTAAACGAGAGGCACAGAAATCGGAAACAAAGAGCGTATTCGTTAACATCTATGAGTCGGTTAAACGTACAGTGACGAGCGCCTTCGGTGGTGGTTCCGAGAAGCGGCACAACGGCGGAACGCTGGGGAATATCGTGGGTAGGCCGAAATATCATAACGGCGGAACACCGAGGGGCCAGCGACAACCAAACCAGGCGAAGTTTGACGAAGTTGATGTTCGACTGCGTGATGATGAAATGGTGTTAACGCAAGCGCAACAAAAGAACCTATTTAATATGGTTCGGACGTTCAATACTGCTACTGCTGCGCAATTGGCGAAGGTTAATGAAGGCGGCGGATCTGGTGGAAGACAAATCGTCAATAACTTTAACATTGCCGAATTACATGTCAGAGAAGAAGCAGACGTCGAGAAGGTTGCGAAAGAGTTAAAGACAATGGAGCGTACGAAAGATCGCGCACGCGGTATATAGTAACGAAGATTGGCGGGAGGATTCTCGCCTTTCTTTTTTTATATGTAAATATGCATTTATATTTATTTCGCAATTTGCGAAACATTATAATAGAAAGAGAGGCATAGAAGGGGGAAGCAACTATGAATATAAAAGAGTTATTAGAGATGTTGAAAGAAAATAGAATATCAATAGTAGCAAAAGAAATTGGAATAAGTCAAAAGAAGTTATCCAAAGCCATGAAAGCGGCTGGTTACCAATATAATCGTAGGGTAGGTTGGCACTATATATCTAAGGGCGAGCCACCTTTGGAAGCGGATATCAAAGACTTTATAGGAGATACTGATAATGCGCGATCGGAAACTACGAACGATGCCTTGACGGAAAATGAAGTGAACGTGCTACGGGAGATAATTAACGGATGGGATATGACTCAAAATGTCGTTAATACAATCTTGCAACAAAAAGAAAAGGTTTCGAAATCTAGTGATCCGCAGAAGAATACAAATCCAATTCATTCGTTGTATATGCTTATTAGGGAAAGTGGATCGAAAGAAAAGGTTAGCAGGACGGTGAATCTCGATAAGGAGACATGTTCGCAATTAGGTACCTTCGAAGATGTGCTTCGAATCAATCGTGATGATATTATAGAGATTGCGCTTCGTGAGTTCTTTGAGAAATATAAGGCGTAGTAGTGGCGAGAGGGACGTGGATTTTGTATCTACGTCTTTTTTTCGGTTATAAACGCGGGAAGGTGCGCTGAGATCGCGATTTTAAGACGATTATCTTTTATTTCGTAGGTAGTAGGGTGGCTAATTGCGGAATGTAACCGAATATATAATGGAAAATAATGCTTGTATCTACGGAAAAGTTTGGGTAGAATGTAGGTAACGATGTACATCGTTAAGAATGTGTGATGTACACAACCTTATTGAACGAAAACAACCGTGGTAAAACGGTTTGAATGCTGATATTACTGCGTTTTAGTCTAGCGCAAACTGACCGTATAATTCACAATTGATAATCCAAACGCAATCGCATCATGCGGATGTGGATCATCTTTCCGTACGGCGACGAATGCTGGTAAGCCAGAAGAGTGCTAAGCTTTTAGCAGAAATAGAAAAAGACCTTTTTAGCGATGGAGGAAAATCGTTAAGGAGGTCTTTTCTTTTGTCGCAAAAAATCAAAAACGTCGCCTTCCCAATTTAGAAACCGATCTTAAGATATGTTGCACAACGAATTTTACAATCTAATTTATCTTTGCATAGATGCAAGTATCAATTAGTTGTTTACCGTCAGCTGAAAGATCTTCATTACGTAATATCCCTTCAAGTTCAAAACCTAGTTTTTCAGGGATTGTACGACTTTTCGTGTTATTACGTTCGCATCGTATTTCAATCCTTCTAAATTTGAATAACTGAAATCCAAGGTTTATTAACGCACTTACTACTTCTGTCATATATCCATTGCCACCAAATTGCGTATTAATCCAGTATCCAATTGCACATTTAGAAACCTTCCAATCAATTGCGTGAAGGCTAGCCGTTCCAATAAAATCATTCGTCTCCTTATGGTAGATAAGATAGCGAAAGCTTTCTCTTTTCAAAAAATCTAAATGCGCATTTCTCAGGAGAATTTCCGTTTCTTCAACAGTAGGAATTGACTGGAATAAAAGCAGCCATTGCTTTAATTCACTAATGGAATCTTTAATAGCTTCGTGTACTATATCCCCTTCACCAGCTTGAAGTGGAGCTCGAAGAATGAGTCTGTCTGTTTCTATTTGTAACGGAACATCCAATAAAATAGGATTCATATTATTTCTCCCCTCAAAAGCTAGAAAACAATAAATATATATTCAATTCATCATTTAGAAATCCCTTTTCACATATTGAAAACGAAACTGCTAGTTGGTTGAGTAAGGAATTATTATTTTTCATCTATTTTCTTACGATTGTTGTCTTTTGCATAATTAGAGGTTGGTTTATGTGTATGAAGAATTTTAATGAAGTAATAGCAACTCATCCAAGTTTAGAATCCGTACTCATTCCAATTGGTGATGGGATGACGGTTTCTAAAGTGAAGAAATAATTATTATCTTACAAAAGTGTAATGTTCATGTCATGTTTTTGAATTTCTTCTTTAAAGCTTAGGCTTTAAGATAACAATATAAGAAAAACACATGAGGTGAAGGAAATGAAAAGATATATTGCACTTTTTAGCATTTTAGTTGTATTTGCAAGCCTATTAGTTGGTTGTGATTTAAATCGTATGGGTAAAGATGAGTATTATGTTCAAATTACAGTAGATGGAAAAGAGTATAATGGTAAATCTGATAATGGTGAGCCGTATAAAAATTACGAATATAAGTTAACTGGATTTGATAAAGAAGGTAAAGAGAAAGAATTAGAATTTACTGCACAAAAAAACTTACGTAAAGATGCATTCTTACGTGTATATCACTCAGATAAAAAAGGTGTAACAGCTTGGGAAGAAGTAAAGAAAGATGAGCTTCCTGCGAAAGTGAAAGAAAAACTAGGCGTGAAATAAGACAGAAAAAAGGAATTGACGAATAGGGTCAATTCCTTTTTATATTCTCAAAATCCTCTTCTGAAATGACTTTAAATCCATGTCTTTTGAATAAAGCAGTTGTTACCCCGTAACCAGTTTGTTTATTCCCGTTAAATTCTCCAGTGTAAATCGTAGAACTACCACAAGATGGACTGCGTTCTTTCAAAATAATATATTCTGGGTGTAAACCTTTCATTTGTTCTAGAGCTTTATAAGCACCGCTCACGAAAGCTGCTGTGACATCTTCACCGTCTTTTGTCACCACTTTTGCTTTTCCATCTAAAACGTCATCGCCATTCCCCCCAATAATTTCAGCTGAAGGACGAGGCGTTGGTAATCCTCCTAATACTTCAGGACAAATGAGGACTGTATCTTCTTGTTGCAGTAGCTCCTCTATTTTTGAAACGAGATTGTCATTTCCATCATACCGACAAGCGATACCACCTAAACAAGCGCTAATTACGATCATATTGTCACCTCCAAAAAAATTTAAAATATCCCGCCAATTTTTCTTCCTGACTCTTACCTATAAATGAGGTGATAAAAATGGGAAGCTTATATAATTTAATGAAACCATATAGTGAATTTCGAAGTAAAGAAGAGTTTAATACATATCAAAAACAAGTTTTGAAGTGCTATCGATTTGAATTAAATAAAACGGATACAACCATCATTCATTTTTTAGGGAAGTATGCGGTGAATGAGAAACAAAAAACAGTGGGAGTTGCTTGTCCGTTAATGGAGACGATTGCTACGAAAGTTGGAAAGAGCATTCGTACAGTACGCCGTTCAATTGCAAAGTTAGAGGAACTAGGAATTATAAAGCGTGTTGCGACAAAAGAAAGACATAAGCGCGGCGGATATAGTGCGAACTTATATGTATTTCTTACATCTGCAATTGACCGCATGGATGACCGTATGAAACTGTCCGCATGTGAAAGTGAGGATCGTGTAGATGGCTGTAGTAAAAATGAGCAAAAAAGTGAAGGGGAAACAATTTTTTCTAAAAACATTCCACAAATAAAAGAGAATAGAAAAGAAACGTACGAACTTGATGAGACGTATTGCCGTCATGATATACCGAAGCCTTTTATATACGCACTTGTGCCAATGACGCGTAATCCGAAAAAGATTAATATATTTTGGAGTAAGGTGGAACTTGCATATAAAAAGAGCGGGTTACTAGAGCAAGGTGTTTTACTGGAGCAAATATTAGCTGATGAAGAAGTGTATGGAAATTTCATTTGGCGAGTAAAGAGTGTTGTGAGAGCGTATAAATACGGGGAAATCCGTAAAAATGTGAAGGCTCTTTTATATAGTACAGTGCGGGATTTATTTTTAGAAATTGGATTAGAATGGGGAGCAGCCGTGAGAAGAAGTAAGGGGATACCGTTATTTGATCCGTTTAAAAAAGAGCCATGCGTATAACACATGACTCCAAGTAGTTAATCAAACTTTCTTACAACTGGAACACGAATCGCTACAAATAGTACGAAGACGATAACGGCGATTGCACCGCTTTTCATAACGGTTACGATTGGAATTCCTATTGCAAGTGCGATTGATGTGAATGCATAAGAAAGCGGGATAAAGCCCATTGATGAGAGCATAAGTAAACTCATTACGCGTCCCATCATTTCTTCTTTTACTGTCGATTGAATCATCGCCATAAGCGGAACGATAGCCATTGCAATTGTAATACCGTAAAACATGCCAGCTAATAATGCTTGCCACAGTACGGTGCTAAAGTTGATGGATAAGAAGAATACACCAGATAGTAGCATCATGATAATGCAAAATAGACCGCGTCTACGATTAATATTTTTTAAACCGACAATGACAGCGCCTATCGCCATTCCGCCTCCTACAGATGCTTCTAAGTAACTAAACTGAAGCGAGTCACCGTGCAGAACATTTTTAACGAAAAGCGGGAAACCGACTTGCATTGGACCGATTAAAAATAAGTTTAAAAAGGCACTACAAATAAGGAAGGTTGAAAGGAATGGTGATTCCTTTACATATAAGATTCCTTCTTTAATAGAAGTGAACATGCCTTTGTCTGTATTTTGCTGTTCTGGCATCGTAAATTGTATTTTTTGAACGAGTATGGCTGCAACGATTAGTAATAAAATCGTGATCGAAAAGATCGTTTCATAGTTCGTAAATTTGATAAGAATTCCGCCAAGTACAGGGCCTAAGATGACCGATGCTTGATTTGACATTTGTGTAAGTGAGTTTGCTTGTGTTAAACGGCTTTTTTCTACAAGTTCAGGCAAGATAGATCCATCAGCTGACCAGAAAAAAGCATCAGCAAGCCCAAAGAATAAAGCGAATAAAGCAAATGTATATAGTGTTACATCACCTACGATGAACCATGTAAGGATGGTTGCGACGAGAATAGCACGAATAATATTAGAATAAAACATAATGTTTTTTTTCGGGAATTTATCAGCTACAGCACCGCCGATAATCATAAAAATAAGCCTTGGAACACTAAGAGCTACGAAAACAACACCGAGTGAAGCCTCAAGGTTTAATGTTTTTGCTATGTACCACGTTTGTGAAAAAGTAAAAAAGGCTAAAGCAAAACTTGAAAAAAGAGTAGCTGCCCAAAGAAAAAGGAAATTCGTATTTTTTAATAACGGTTTCGCATTTTCTTTTAAAGCAGATTTATTTTGTTGTAGTTCCTCCATATTGCTTCCTTTCTATGTGACAAATTTAAACTGAAAAACCTATTAACAATCGTTTTATACAGTTTCTAATATTTCTATACTGCACTTTCTCATTGTAGACAATAATGTTGGGTTTGCACAGTGGCTATTTAACGACAAAAAAGAAGATACCAAATGGTATCTTCTTTTTTGTCGTTCAGGCTAATGCAATATAAATATCCAATTGTACGTTGGTTGGATCTGTTGCTTTTTCATCATAAAGCTCAAAGTCTGTTGTAAAAGCACGTTTGTTTTCTTTTGACCATTGCCAAATATATTCCCAAGCCTCACAAACGACTTCAGCAACTGGCCCCTTTCTCGTTGTAAATACCGCATACGTAGCAGCAGGTATTGTTAAAGTTGTCATATTTTCAGGTGCGTCTTCTAATGAAGAAACGGGCATACCGATCGTAAATTGATATGTACCAGTTTCATCTGATTCATAATTTGAGTAGAACGCGAATGTTTCTTTCGTTTGTTGATTTGGGATGTGATGCATCATTTGTTCTTGGAAGTATTGGTTCCAAAGCCCTGGAATTTTTCCTTCAGTAGATGCCTCTATTTCATTTGTCGTCGTAATCGAAATACCGATTGCTTGGAAAGCTTCTTTTTTTACGATAATAGGTTCTTTCATTTTAAAATATCCCCCTTATTGATAAGAACGTTTGTTCTTATTGATTGTAACATATTTTGGAAGGATACGGTAGCACAATAACAAAAGAACTCCTTCGCATAAAAGGAGCTCTTTTCATTTCTATATTAAAACATACTAGAGCTGTGCATCGGTTGAAGTTTTGCGTTTGGATCGAAGTAAGCTTTTGCATTGTTTACTGCTGTTGGTGCTTCACCGAAGCCGCAAGCAATGAGTTTTACTTTTCCTTCATATGTACAAATGTCACCAGCAGCGTAAATGCCAGGAATATTTGTTTCCATTTTCGAATTCACGAGAATGCTGTTTTTTTGTATATCTAAGCCCCAATTTTTAATTGGGCCAAGAGAGGAAACGAAGCCGTAGTTTACGATGACATCATCCACATCGATGATAATTTTTTCTTCCGTTTTTATATGCTGAAGAACGACTTGTTCAATGTTGTCATCACCAATGAGTTCTACTGGTATGTACGGTGTGCTTACTTCTGCACGAGAATTCATTAAGCTTTCTACGCTATGTTCATGTGCACGGAACTTATCACGGCGATGAACGATTGTAACTTTTTCAGCGATCGGCTCTAACATCATTGTCCAATCAACAGCTGAGTCGCCGCCGCCAAATACTACGACGCGCTTACCAGCAAATTTATTCATATCATCAACGAAATAATGTAAGTTTTTCTTTTCATACTTTGCTGTACCTTCTAATTCTAAGCGGCGTGGTTGGAAAGCACCATTGCCAGCAGTAATAATAACTGATTTAGAATAGTGAGTTTGCTTATTCGTAACAAGTTTAAATATACCGTCAGCTTGTTTCTCAAGCGTATCAACAGCTTCTTCTAAACAAACGGTTGGATCAAATTTCTTCATTTGCTCTTTTAAGTTATCAACTAGTTCTTGTGCGCGCACTTTTGGAAATCCAGCTACATCATAAATGTATTTTTCAGGGTAGAGTGCGGATAATTGTCCTCCAAGTTGAGGTAAGCTTTCAATGATTTTTACACTTGCTTGTCTCATACCGCCATAAAATGCTGTGAACAGCCCTGTTGGACCACCACCAATAATCGTTATGTCGTAAACTTTTTGATTTTCTGCCACTTTCATTCCCCCTATAGATGGAATTTTGATATTGATTTCATATATTGTTCATATGTACACGAAAATCCTGCAAATGATGACACTTTCAAATAAATGATAGCATATTTGAGTTCATAATACTTCTGAAAACGACTGAATTGTGTGTAAGTTTTCGCATAGATGCTTTTTTAATTGTATAAAATATGGTGAAAGGAAAATACATGAAAAAAAGGCTGAAAAACCCTTGAAAACGCTATGTTATTTTAAAATATTGATAATTCTCCAGACGCTTGAATTCTGGAATAAAACCGACTAATATAGGGAAGTATTATGTTAAATTTCTATGACAAAATTCGTACGATTTTTTGACTGCGTTTTGTTATGATATAGAATGTGATAAATTCCACATTCTTGACAAATATAGTTTTTAGTACTTGGTATTATTTTTCATTACTATTATATAAAGAAAAGGGTTGTGATTTGGTGAAGACTCCAAAAATCGTAGTTTTAGGTGCAGGTTATGGCGGGATGATTACGACTGTTCGTCTGCAAAAAGCATTATCTGTAAATGAAGCTGAAATTACGTTAGTAAACAACAACAGCTATCACTACCAAGCGACTTGGTTACATGAGAGCGCAGCTGGTACATTACAAGATGAAAAAATCTGTCTAGATATTCAAGACGTTATTGATACAAATAAAGTGAACTTTGTACAAGACACAGTAGTAGAAATTAAAGCTGCTGAAAAACGCATCATCTTAAAAGACGGCGAGCTAGAGTATGACTATTTAGTAATCGGTCTTGGTTTCGAATCAGAAACATTCGGAATTACAGGATTAAAAGAGCATGCATTCTCAATTGCTAACATTAATGCAACTCGTGAAATTCGTGAGCATATGGAAGCTAGTTTCGCTAAATATGCAACTGAAAAGCGCGATGAGTTAGTAACAATCGTTGTTGGTGGTGCTGGATTTACTGGTATCGAGTACGTAGGTGAGCTTGCAAACCGTGTTCCTGAACTTTGCAAAGAGTACAATGTACCACGTGAAAAAGCACGTATTATCTGTGTAGAAGCTGCTCCGACAGCACTTCCAGGTTTCGATCCGGCATTAGTAGAATACGCTGTAAAACAACTTGAGAAAAAAGGTGTAGAATTCCGCATCGGTACAGCAATTAAAGAAGCAACTGAAGAAGGTATTATCGTTGCAAACGGCGATGATACTGAATTAATTAAGTCTGAAACAGTAGTTTGGGCTGCGGGTGTTCGTGGTAACGGTATTGTAGAAGAGTCTGGCTTTGAAGCAATGCGCGGACGTGTAAAAGTTGATGAGTACATGCACGCTCCAGGATACGAAGATGTATTTATGGTTGGTGACGCAGCGTTAATCATTAACGAAGAAATTAATCGTCCATACCCACCAACGGCACAAATCGCAATTCAAGAAGGTTACAACATTGCACACAACTTAACTGTGTTAGTTCGTGGTAAAGGCGAAATGAAAAAATTCGCATTCGACAATAAAGGATCTGTATGTTCTTTAGGTCATGACGATGCAATGGGCGTTGTTATGGGCAAAAAGTTAACAGGTTGGAAAGCTTCCTTCATGAAGAAAGTTATCGATAACCGTTACCTATTCTTATTAGGTGGACCTTTATTAGTTCTTAAAAAAGGTAAATTAAAGTTCTTTTAATATATAGTAGAAAAAGCAGAAACGGCTAAGAGCTGTTTCTGCTTTTTTCATTTAAAAAATATAGTATAATATATAAAAAAGAAAGAATATTCTGTCCGTTCTGATAGAGGAGGGTATTACATCATGGAGAAGCGAGGGAAAGTATGGCTAGCTGTTGGTGGCTTAGTAGCTACAAAAGATGGCAGGTGGCTGTTCGTTAAGAAAAAATATAGTGGATTAAAGGGGAAATGGTCTTTGCCGGCTGGTTTTGTAAATGAAGGTGAGACGGTTGATGAAGCTGTGAAACGTGAAGTGTTAGAAGAGACAGGTATCGTCGCTCATGTGAAGGGGATCATTGGTGTTCGATCGGGCGTGATTCGCAATGAGATTAGTGATAATATGATTATTTTCCTTTTGGAGCCTGAAGGAGAAAACATTATTGTACAGGAGAAGGAATTGTCTGAAGTAGCATTTTTACATCCAGATACGATTGCGGACGATCCAAATACGTCTCTACTTATCAAATATTTGTTTGAAGGAAGATCAGAACTACATCTTGAGATGAACAAAACATTAGATCCAGGAGAGCAATTTGGTTATACAGCCTATCATGTATTTACGGCGCATGCGAAGGAGAGGGAGAAAGAGTGAGTATACCAGTACTACTTATTTCAATGATGTTATTTTTTATTTTGTTTTTTGGAATTGGATTTTTACTCAACATGATATTGCGAGCGACATGGGTAATGGTTATTGTGTATCCGATTGTTTGTATACTTATTATTAATAAGGCGAGTGTGTGGGATTATTTTTCAAAGCCGAAAGAAACATTCTCTTCATTTGGGACAAGTGTATCGCATTTAGGGCAGGCAGATGTGTTTATTCTATCTACTGGATTAGTAGGTGCTGCTTTAGCCGGAATTGTCATTAAGAAACTTCGGAAAAGCGGATATCAAATGTTTTAATCTCCAATTCATTTGGGGATTATTTTTTTGCATATTCCTTCATCGTATAGGGAATGATTAACGATGAAGGAGTGTGGAATATAAAAATGTTAAAACGATATTGTATTCGCATTATGATGACTTGTTTACTTGTATCCGCATTATGCGTAACATGGAATGCTTTCACAGGAGTTTCTTTATTAGAGATTGTAAAGAAATATGAGGGAACGAGTGCAAAAGAAGTACATGCAGCAGAAGTTAAGAGAAATGTTGCTCCGAGTAAAGAAGTGATAAATGCTTTAGAGCAGGCAAACGACTGGTCTAAATATCGTTCAATTGAAATGACTGCAACAGGTTATACGTCGGGAATTGAGTCAACTGGTAAGAGACCGGGACATCCGGAGTATGGTATTACATATTCAGGAGTTAAGGTGAAAAGGGATTTATATTCCACAATCGCTGCGGACTTACGCGTATTCCCAATTGGAACGATTCTATTCGTACCAGGTTATGGGTACGGTGTAGTAGCTGATAAGGGCGGTGCAATAAAAGGAAACCGTCTTGATCTGTATTATGATACGGTGAAAGATGTTTATAGCCAATGGGGTAAGAAAAAAGTGAATGTGTATGTAGTGAAAGTTGGAAATGGTAAGTTTTCAGAAGAAGAGTTAACGATGTTAAATCAAGACGAAACGATGCAAGTGTTTCGTGGTCAATATTTAAAACAAAGATAGTCTAGTGGTAATTACGCTAGACTTTTTTATTTTATAAATAGAAGAAATATGGATTATATAGGATGTAACAGAAGTTAGAATTGTCGCATTTTATCGAAAATAAAGTTATAATAAAGGCAGAGTAGAGAAATTTAGGGGGTCTGAACATGTTTCAAGTACAAAAAGAATTAGCAAGCCATGAAGCGGTAATCGTTGCCTTATTTGAAGAAGAGAAAACGAGTAGTTTTGTACAAGAACTGGACAAAGCGTTTGAAGGACAACTACAAGTTTTATTAGAAGAGAAAGAACTTTCTACGAAGAAGAAAGCTATTTCAAAAGTACATAGTTTAGGAAAAACAAATGTGAAACGTTATTATTTCGTTGGTTTAGGTAAGAAAGAGTCTTACACGACAGAAACGTTGCGTGCTGCTCTTGGTAAGGCATTTAAAACGTTACAAGCAGCAAAAGTACAAGATGCAGCAATCTTACTTGATTCTTTCGTAACAGAGAAATTAGATGCAATTGATGTAGCTCATATTGCAGCAGAAGTACAAGGTCTTGGTACATATGAGTTACAAACGTATAAATCAGATAAAAAGGATCGTGTGGAACTAGAGAAGTTCACGGCTATTACAGCAGAAGATGCACAAGAAATTGAAGCTGCATTAACAGTTGGCTACGTACATGGACGTGCAACAAATTCAGCTCGTACACTTGTAAATATGCCGCCAAACGTATTAACAGCAACAAAGCTTGCTGAGTATGCTGTTGAGTTAGCGGAAAAGTATGATATGGATTATAAAGTTCTTGAGAAAGAAGAGATGGAAGATCTTGGTATGGGTGCGTTACTTGCAGTAAACCAAGGTAGTACAGAGCCACCAAAAATGATTGCTCTTATTTATAAAGGAAAAGAAGAGTGGACAGATGTCATTGGATTCGTTGGAAAAGGGATTACATACGATACAGGTGGTTATTCTTTAAAACCACGTGAAGGCATGGTCGGTATGAAAGGTGATATGGGCGGTGCTGCGTCTGTATTAGGTGCGATGGAAATTATCGGTGAACTTCGCCCAGAGCAAAATGTGATCGCTGTTATTCCATCAACTGATAACGTTGTAAGTGGTACAGCATTTAAGCCAGACGATGTAATCACATCTATGAGCGGAAAAACAATTGAAGTATTAAATACAGATGCAGAAGGTCGCCTAGCGTTAGCTGACGGTATTACGTATGCGAAAAAACTAGGTGCAAACTATCTTATTGATGTTGCGACATTAACAGGTGGTGTAATTGTTGCACTTGGAAATCAGACGACAGGCGCAATGACAAACAATGAAGAGTTGTTTGAGCAAGTGCTAGAGGCGTCTATGGAAACAGATGAATCAATTTGGCAATTACCGATTTTTGATCGTGATAAAGAACGCGTTCGAAACAGTAAGTTTGCCGATTTAAATAACTCACCAGGCCGCGAAGGACATGCGGTTATGGCAGGTACATTCTTAGGTGAATTTGCTGAAGATACACCTTGGGTACACTTAGACATCGCTGGAACATCTGAAACGTCAGGAGCGCATGATTTAGGGCCAGCTGGAGCAACAGGTGCAATGGTACGTACACTTGCAACACTTGTTGAACGTTTCGGAGAAGAGTAAGATCCATAAGAGAAGGCTGTTCCGATATTTTGGAACAGCCTTTTTTATTGGTATGATTATTGTCATTTTTTGTCGTTAAGTCGATATAATTTCATTTCCTATTGTACTGTTCTATAGGAAAAGATGGATCCTATAAAGAAATCGTATATAACGTTCCATTTAAAGCGAATGAAGTGCGACCTGTTTCTTCAGAGACAACTAAAATAAGTGCGTCGCTTTTTTCTGATAAGCCAATCGCAGCTCTGTGACGTGTTCCTAGTTCAGGATCAACTTCTGTGCTTTTCGTTAACGGAAGAATATTGGCAGCTGAAACAATATGATCATTTTTAACGAGAACGGCTCCGTCATGAAGAGGGTTACCTGGATAGAAAATGGATTCAAGTAACGGTGAGGTTAAATGAGCATGTAATGTTGTTCCAGTTTGAATGAGAGAGTCAAGTGGTTCGTTTCTTTCCACAACAATAAGAGCCCCGTGTTTTCGGGCGCTTAAATGTTGGACAGTTGCTGTAATAGAATGTGAGCTTTCAGTATAAGGTGATAAATACGCTTGAATATAGTATGTAGCTGCCAATGTTTGTACGTTTGCTAACATATGATGAATATCTTCCATTTTGCACAAAATACATTCATCTTCTTTATCAATTGCTTGTCTCATAATTGATAATTCTTTCTCAGCAATTTCAATCATTTGCTTTGTTTGTATTTTGAGCTCTTCTGACAAGCCCCATTCTTGCATAATCCTCATTCCCTTTAGTGGAGTATTTAACCATAGTGTATACAAATATTCCTAGTAAAATCCTGTTAGATTGTAAAAAATATTGAGATACAGGTTGTTTTTTTCATATAATAAAGGTATGACAAGCGAGAGGAGATAGAAATATGAGCTGGAAACAAGAATTTAGTCGCTGGCTTTCCTATGCAGAGTTAGACGCAGAACTAAAAGAACAGTTAGAAAACATGAAGCAAGATGAGAAGAAAATTGAGGACAGCTTTTATAAAAATCTAGAATTCGGCACAGGTGGTATGCGTGGTGAACTTGGTGCTGGTACGAACCGTTTGAACGTATATACAGTTCGTAAAGCAACACAAGGATTAGCGAAGTTTATTGAAAAATTAGGTGAAGAAGCGAAAAAACGCGGTGTTGTTGTAGCGTACGATTCTCGTCATAAATCACCTGAATTTGCAATGGAAGTAGCTGCTACACTTGGTGCACACGGTATCACAACATATGTGTTTGAAAGCTTACGTCCAACGCCAGTGCTTTCTTTCGCAGTTCGTCATTTACATACAGTAAGTGGAATCGTTCTTACGGCAAGCCATAATCCGCCGGAATATAACGGTTATAAAGTATATGGTGAAGATGGTGGGCAGTTGCCTCCAAAAGAAGCTGATGAGTTAATTAGCTATGTAAATGCAGTAGAGGATGAGTTAACAGTTGAGGTTGCTAATGTGGAGCAATTAAAAGCTGACGGTTTATTACATATTGTTGGACAAGAAGTAGATGATGCATATGCAACAGAATTGAACAATGTCATCATTAATAAAGAAATGGTACAAAATGTTGGAAAAGACTTAAAAATCGTCTTTACACCATTACATGGAACATCAAATATTTCTGTGCGCCGTGGTTTAGAAGAAGTTGGATTTACAGATGTAACAGTTGTAAAAGAGCAAGAGTTACCAGATCCGAACTTCTCTACAGTAAAATCACCGAACCCAGAAGAGCATGCAGCGTTTGAGTATGCAATTCGTGACGGTGAGAAGGTAGGAGCAGATGTGTTAATCGCAACGGATCCTGACGCAGACCGTCTAGGCGTTGCAGTTCGTAATCACGATGGTGAGTTCCAAGTATTAACGGGTAACCAAACAGGTGCATTAATGCTTGATTACTTATTATCTCAAAAGAAAGAAAACGGAACGCTTCCAGAGAACGGTGTTGTATTAAAAACAATCGTAACGTCTGAAATTGGCCGTACAATCGCGAAAGCATACGGTTTAGATACAGTTGATACGTTAACTGGATTTAAATTTATCGGTGAGAAAATTAAACAGTATGAAGAAAGCGGACAATACGAATTCCAATTCGGTTATGAGGAAAGCTATGGTTATTTAATCCGTCCATTCTGTCGTGATAAAGATGCAGTACAATCTGTTCTATTTGCATGTGAAGTAGCTGCATACTACAAATCACAAGGTAAAACGTTATACGATGGTTTATTAGAAGTATTTGAGAAGTACGGTTTCTTCCGTGAAGATCTTGTATCGTTAACGTTAAAAGGAAAAGATGGAGCGGAACAAATTCAAGAAATGATGGCAACATTCCGTGAAAATCCTCCGAAAGAATTAGCGGGCTTAACAGTTGTAGCTGTTGAAGACTATAAAGCGAGCATCGTTACATCTTTACAAGATGGACATAAAGAAGAGATTCACTTACCGAAATCAAATGTGTTAAAATATCAATTAGAAGATGGTTCTTGGTTCTGCCTACGCCCATCTGGAACTGAACCGAAGATTAAGTTCTACTTCGGTGTTCAAGATAATTCTTTACAAAATAGTGAACAAAAGTTACTTACTATTAAAGAAGATATTATGAATCGTTTATAATATAAAGTAATTTTAAGTAGTAAGGAACGAAAGGGAGTGAAACCTCCCTTTTGTTTTATGTAAGGAAATAATCGTTATTGATTCTGACAGAAGAGAGGGTATTTTGTGATGAAAAAAGTAAGAAAAGCCATAATCCCAGCAGCTGGATTAGGAACACGTTTTTTACCAGCTACAAAAGCAATGCCAAAAGAAATGTTACCGATAGTAGATAAACCAACTATCCAATACATTGTAGAAGAAGCAATAAAATCAGGAATCGAAGATATTATTATCGTTACTGGTAAAACGAAGCGCTCTATTGAAGATCATTTTGATAATGCATTTGAGTTAGAGCAAAACTTATTAGAAAAGAAAAAGTATGAGTTACTTGAAAAAGTACAGGCTTCTTCAAAAATGGTAGATATTCACTATATCCGTCAAAAAGAACCAAAAGGATTAGGACACGCTGTTTGGTGTGCACGTAAATTCATTGGTGATGAGCCATTCGCTGTTTTATTAGGTGATGATATCGTTCAAGCTGAAAAACCATGTTTACGTCAATTAATTGAAGAATATGATAAAACGCTTTCTTCTGTTATTGGTGTACAAACGGTTCCAGAAGATGAAACACACCGTTATGGAATTATCGACCCATTAGAGCAGGAAGGACGTCGTTACCAAGTTCGCAATTTCGTTGAGAAACCAGCAGCAGGTACAGCACCTTCAAACTTAGCAATTATGGGACGTTACGTTTTAACACCTGAAATCTTCATGTTCTTAGAACAGCAACATGTTGGTGCTGGTGGTGAAATTCAGTTAACAGATGCAATCCAAAACTTAAACGAAATTCAACGTGTATTTGCTTACGATTTCGAAGGAAAGCGCTACGACGTAGGTGAAAAGTTAGGATTCGTTCAAACGACAATCGAAATGGCTCTGCGACACCCAGAATTACGTGATGACATGGTTCCAATGATGCAGAAAATTTTAGAAGAACACACGAAGCAACAGTCTTAATATAAAAAAAGAGTTATTTCAGTGTACTGAAATAACTCTTTTTTATTATGAAATCGTCGAATGAGAATGCTGATAAGCGGAACGACGTACAGCATAGTATATGCGAGGTGCGATAATAGCACCGATAATGGTAAATGCAATATCTTTTACTGCGAACCACATCATAATCATCCAAGCCGCTTTATAACTCATATTACCACCCATGAAGAAATTGACTGCCCCGTACATATAAGTAGTACCGATAATATACGTTAAAATGATTCCTGTGAAAGAGGCAATTGCAAATGTACTGAATGTTGGTCGTTCTTTTTGTTCTACTAGTTTTCCGGATACGTAAGCAACGATAATAAATGCAATAATAAAACCACCAGTAGGATCTAAAAGCGCTCCGAATCCAGCTTTGAAGTTAGCGAAGATTGGTGCACCAGCTAAGCCAACGAGCATATACACAGTCATTGATAATGCGCCAAGTCTACTTCCAAGAAGAAGCCCTGCTAAAATTGCGAAAAATGGTTGCATAGATAATGGGATACCCGCTACTTGCAGGAATGGTGCCCAAGATACAATATTTGCACCAATGGCCATAAGAGCGACGAACATGGCAGCTAATGCTAAATCTAAAACATGAAATCTCCTCATAATGTTAACCTCCTGTTGTTTTTAGGTTAACATTATCGTAGCGAAAATATTTACTTGTTGTCAATCAAAATATTTTGATAAGAAGGCTTCAAATACTCTCTTAGCAACGTATACGGAATACGAAATTGAGGGATTCCGCTTGAATAAGGAGCAATCTCATATAAAGGGAAATAAATGACGAGATTGTCCGGTTCTAAAAAGAAGTGGAACTTTTTCGTGCTCATGACCTTTTCAGTTGCATCGGGAAAATAAATACTTTCATTTTGTTTAATTTGTCTTACAATCTCAGCACGGATTATTTCTTTATATTTATCTTCTGGTTGAAATAGATCGTCTAAGTGTAGTAACTTTTTTTCTTTTAAATCAAATGTGTTTGCCTTCCACTTATAAAGACCGTGTGCTCCGCCTGTATATTGATAGTAATTCACATATAGGCTGAGCAACGGTGGTTTATTTAGGGAGACTTTATAATCAACATTCGCCACGTACGGATGAAAAGGTGTACTAGATCCTTCTGTTTCTTTATAATATTTTTTTGCGTCTTTTTCTAATTTTGTTTTAAATTTGTCAGTAGATTTTTTGTAATAGAAATTGAGCTTATTTTGAAATTTAGAATCGGGAAAATTGTGAAACGAAGGTCTGTTAATTTGATATTCTATATAAGGTTTCTTACCTTTTTGTGTTACAGTCTGAACATCGATTGTCAGGTTGGATGCTTTGGCTGCTAGTGCACAATTTGGTACAATAGTCAGCAAGGAGAACATAAGCAGTAATATACAAAATTTCTGTTTCATTTAGGTGAAACCTCCTTATATAAGTGTTATAAGTAGTTTGAAAATAAATAGGTAAAATTATACATTCAATTAAAGTAAGAGAAGGAGGAAACGATATGGGAAAAACTTTAATGGATTCACTTGGAATTGAGTTGTTAGAGATGACAGAAGATAAGGTGGTTGCTACGATGCCTGTTGATGAGCGTACGCATCAGCCGTTTGGTTTTTTACACGGCGGTGCATCTCTTGCATTAGCGGAAACAGTAGCAAGTGTTGGTTCATACAATTTAATTGATCAAGAGAAATGTATTTGTTTCGGTCTAGAAATTAATGCAAATCACATTCGCTCAAAGAAAGATGGGATTGTAACAGCGATCGGAACACCGATACATAGAGGACATTCAACGATGGTTTGGGATGTACGTATTATTGATGAGAATGATGATTTACTATGTATATCAAGATGTACAGTAGCAATTAAAGAAAAACGTGAAAAGTAAAAAGAGGCGGCTCAATAGAGCGCCTCTTTTTTATAATTAGAACTGGATTTTCTTCTCTAAGAAGCCTTTTAGCTCGCTAATTGGCATACGAACTTGTTCCATTGTGTCACGGTCACGTACTGTAACAGCTTTGTCTTCAACTGAGTCGAAGTCGTAAGTGATACAGAATGGTGTACCGATTTCGTCTTGACGACGGTAACGTTTACCGATAGAACCAGTTTCGTCAAAGTCTACCATGAAGTCTTTAGCTAGTTCTGCGAATACTTCAGTAGCACCTTCAGATAGCTTTTTAGATAATGGTAAGATAGCTGCTTTGTATGGTGCTAAAGCAGGGTGGAAACGAAGAACTGTACGAGAATCGTTTTCCAATTGCTCTTCTTCATATGCATCACATAAGAATGCTAATGTTACACGGTCAGCACCTAAAGATGGCTCGATGCAGTACGGTACGTAACGCTCATTCGTTTGTGGATCGATATAGTTAAAGTCTTCGTTAGAGTGTTCCATGTGACGTTTTAAATCGAAGTCTGTACGAGATGCTACGCCCCAAAGTTCGCCCCAACCGAATGGGAATCTGAATTCAATATCAGTTGTTGCGTTACTGTAATGAGATAATTCCTCTTCACCGTGGTCACGAAGACGCATGCTTTCTTCAGTCATACCAAGTGAAAGTAACCAGTTCTTACAAGTTTCACGCCAGAATGCAAACCACTCTAAATCTTCACCAGGCTTACAGAAGAATTCAAGTTCCATTTGTTCGAATTCACGTGTACGGAATGTGAAGTTACCAGGCGTGATTTCGTTACGGAAGCTCTTACCGATTTGGCCAATACCAAATGGAAGTTTTTTACGCATAGAGCGTTGTACGTTTTTAAAGTTTACGAAAATACCTTGTGCTGTTTCAGGACGAAGGAAGATTTCGTTCGTGCTAGACTCTGTAACACCTTGGAATGTTTTGAACATTAAGTTGAACTGACGGATTTCAGTGAACTCTTCACTACCGCAATCAGGACATTTTACTTCATGTTCTTTCATTAAGTCAGCCATTTGGTCGAAAGTAAGACCATCAACAACCATTTCGATGCCTTTTGCATCTAATGCATCTTCAATTAATTTGTCAGCACGGTGACGCGCTTTACATTTTTTACAGTCGATCATTGGATCGTTGAAGTTACCAACGTGACCAGAAGCGATCCAAGTTTTTGGGTTCATTAAAATAGCTGCGTCTAAACCAACGTTGTATGGAGATTCTTGAATGAATTTTTTCCACCAAGCTTTTTTAACGTTATTTTTTAATTCGATTCCAAGTGGACCGTAATCCCAAGTGTTTGCAAGACCACCGTAAATTTCAGAACCAGGGAAAACAAAACCGCGATGTTTCGCTAAGTTTACAACTTGTTCCATTGAATACATAATAAAATCCTCCTTTTGAAAGTTAACGTATTGGCGATGACGTGCTCTGGTACTTGTGAAACGAGCGGTATATGCTTTGAAAAACATAAAAAAAACGCTCATCCCAAGGCTTAATTGCCTAGGGACGAGCGTTTGCCCGCGGTTCCACCCTAGTTGATACACAACAGGTGCATCCACTTTATCACGTATTGCTCGGGACTGCCGTTTCCTTGCGGCATCAGGCTTTCACTATCCCTGAATCGCTTTTTGTGCAAGTACTTATAAGTCCGTCATCGCTACTTATATTAATAATAATGAACATATTCTAACACGTTCTTTTTTAAATCTCAATAGAGGAACGCGTCTATCTATGATAGAGTCTCGCCTATTTTTTCGTTATTTATTCCGTAATTTTGTTTAATGTGCTTAATTGCTTCACGTTTACTAAGGGGAGCAAGCTCGTTATTTTGCACGTATTCCCAAACGACATCGGGCTTCGTTTTTGCATACTCGCGAAGGACCCAGCCAATCGCTTTTTGAATGAAAAATTCTTTTGAAGAATGTAGTTGTCCAATAATCCAGAAAAGAAGTTCTTCGTCCATCTTTTGTTTATATTTTAGCTGGAATAAAATAGCGGCGCGTTGTAACCATATGTTGTCTGATGCAATCCATTTTGGAATATAGGCAGAAATTAATTCCGGATGTTTTAAAAAGATATTTCCTAAAAATGTAGGGACGATGCTATCAACAGAATCCCACCAAGATTTTGTTACAATAAGTTCTTCTAAAAACGGGATATGCGTTTCGTTTATATGCTTTTTATATTTTTGCATAATATCGAGTGCGGCCGCTTGAAATTCACGTTCTGGTAAATCCCAAAGCTCACGTACGATAATTTGAAAGTCTTTTTGATCTGGAAGAGTGTGTATTTGGATAACGTCTTTTAATAACTGTCTTCTTTCAGGTGTTTGAATACCGAGAAATGGGAAGTGGTTTTTCATATAACATGCCATCGGTTCTGCTTTTTCAGGATTTTTATGGGCTGTGAAATGCTCTTGTAATGCTTGTACAAATGGATGCATAAGTGCGTTCTCCTCTCTTATTATCTCGCTCCTATTATTATACAGAAAGTTTGGATAAATTTTAAAACATAACTTGTAAAGTAATGAAATATGTTGAGAGTAGAGAGGAGAGGATAAGATGGAAGATCAAGGCGTACTAGCAGGTTTCTTTGCTCTTAGTTTTGCGTTTATTCTTGTTGTATTGATTTGGGCAATTATTGCGTATTTATTAACGGCTTTTGCACTGTATACGATGGCGAAAAATGATGGTGCAACGGATGGTGCTCTTGCGTTTATTCCTTTTTTAAATAGTAAGATATGGGGTGATTTAGCAAAAGACAAATTACCGGATTTCTTAAAAGAAGAAGCAGGATGGAAAGTATTCGGCATATATGTCGCGTGTTTCATTTTTAACTTCGTACCAATTCTATATTTATTAGCAACAGCTGTATCGATTGTGCTGTCTATTTATCTTATCTACGCAATTTTAGATAGATACGGAACGAATTCTATATTGTTTACGATTATTCATACAATCACATTTTCGGTTTTCTTACCGATTCACTTATTCATTATTCGGAATGAGCCGGTAAGGTATAACGAGTAGGGATATTTGAAAAATCATTCATATAATTGTATTGAACAAGAAAAAGGGCTGTCACATGTGACAACCCTTTTTCTACTACATAAGGTAGCGTAAATAAATATAAATATGAGAAATGATTAATGAAACGATCATAATTGGGAAGCCGACTTTAAGGAATTCCATGTAGCTAAATTTATGGCCCTCACGACTTGCGATACCTGCAACAATTACGTTAGCAGAAGCTCCGATTAATGTTCCGTTTCCACCTAGACAAGCACCTAATGCTAATGCCCACCATAATACGTCGATTTGTGCGTCAGAAGGTGATAAACCTAGCCCAACTGCCATATCGTTAATAAGTGGGATCATTGTTGCAACGAATGGAATGTTATCAATTGTTGCAGAGGCGATACCAGATACCCATAAAATAAGGATAGATGCGTAAGAAACATCTCCACCTGTTATTCCAATTACTTTTTGAGCTAACATTTTGATAAGGCCGATATCAATAAGTCCTCCAACAAGTACGAATAGTCCTGCGAAGAAGAAGATTGTTACCCACTCTACACTTGCGAATACCTCTTCAATTTCATGTTCTTTCACACCGATTAGCATAAGTACAGTAGCACCAGTTAAAGCGATGATAGCTGCATCAACATGGAAGATCGAATGAGTCATGAAACCTACGATTGTAAGTCCAAGTACGGTTAAAGATTTTTTCATTAATACTGGATCTTTAATGTATTGTTTTTCATCTAAACTCATTAATTTTTTAATTTGTACAGGATCAGCAATTAATTGTTTACGATACATGAAGTAAAGTATTGTCGCTGTAACAGCAATAATAATGATTACGATAGGTGCTAAGTTGAATAAGAACGCATTGAAATCTAAATGCTTATTTGCAGAACCAATCATAATGTTAGGTGGATCACCAATTAATGTTGCTGTTCCTCCAATGTTTGAAAAAATAATTTCAGAAAGTAAATAAGGAACAGGATTTACTTTCAGTATGCGCGTAATAGATAAAGTAACTGGAACAACAAGAAGTACAGTTGTAACGTTATCTAAAAATGCGGAACCAAGCGCAGTAAGTAAGGAAAGTGAAATTAAAATTTTAATTGGATTTCCTTGCGCCCCTTTTGCTGCTTTAATGGCAACGTATTGGAAGACACCCGATTTACTTGTAATGTTCACCAGAATCATCATACCGATGAGTAGCGTAATCGTCCCCCATTCAATATGTTTCGTAAAGGCGTTGTGTAAATCAACGACCCCCATAATTACCATGAGTGCTGCACCAAGAAGTGCGATGACAGCGCGATTAATTTTTTCTGAAATAATAATGGCATATGTAATTAAAAAGACTGCGATAGCAAAATAATACTGCCAGTTTGCGAGCTCTTGCGTTGTTTCGTGCAAAACTCTCATCTCCTTTCATTCACTTTTCTTAGTGTGTCAAAAAATTAACTAGATGAAACACACATAACGTCATTATAAAGTAGAAAAAAGGGGGATGTAAATGAAAGGGCTTATTTTGTCATATTTTCTGCATCGGTCATTTTTTCTTATTTTTAAAAATATTTGTGGGCATTTGACATATATATAAGATACATCCAATCTGAATATTTAAAATGGAATTAGCATTCGAGCTTGTTCGTGTAGGAGTGTCAAATAGAAAGGAATGACAAAGATGATAAGGAAGGGATCGTATGGATGAACAACGATTTTTATTTTTGGATTTTGAGTTTACGATGCCCCAGCACAGAAAAAAACCAAAAGGATTTTTCCCGGAAATCATTGAAGTAGGACTCGTTTCGGTTGTTGGCTGTAAGGTAGAAGACACGTATTCAGCTCATGTTAGGCCGAAAACTTTTCCTTCTTTAACGGATCGATGTAAGAAATTTTTAGGAATTAAACAAGAAGTCGTAGATAAAGGAATTGCGTTTCCAGAACTCGTTGAAAAACTTGCAGAATATGAAAGGAGATGTAAACCAACCATTGTTACGTGGGGAAATATGGATATGAAAGTGTTGAAGCATAATTGTGAAATGGCAAGAGTAGACTTTCCGTTCTTAGGACAGTGTCGTGATTTATCACTTGAGTATAAGAAGTTTTTTGGGGAGAGAAATCAAACAGGATTGTGGAAAGCAATTGAGGCATATGGAAAAGCAGGGACGGGTAAGCATCATTGTGCGCTAGATGATGCGATGACGACGTATAATATTTTTAAATTAGTAGAAAAAGATAAAGAGTATTTAGTGAAACCAGCACCTCCAACATTGGGAGAACTCGTTGATTTTTCAAAAGTGTTAAAGAAAGTGAGTACACAGTAACGACCAAATTGCATAGTATGTAATTTGGTCGTTTTGTTTTTTTAAAGTTTGTAGTCTTTTTTTAACTGCTCTAATGTTTCTAGACTACGAACCGCAAAAGGTGAATCATCTTCAGAAAATGAATCCATTTGAGTTTCCAATGCTAATTTGAGTGACTCTGTATACTCTGGAATTTCTCCTTCATATTTCTTCACCATTTGCTCTGGAATGTTCGTCTGTTCACGGAAAGCTAAAGCACGTCTTTCATGGAAAAATGGTACGTCAGCTTGTTTTACATTATGTAAGTCACCTTGCACCGGATGTTTTAAAACAGCTAACACTTTTACGACGTAACTGCCAGGACGGCTATTTGTAACTTCGCCGATGTATTTGCCAGTTTTATAAATACCAGTAACGATTTCACCAATTTCAAATGTTTCTCTCATATTTTTCACCTCAAGTTTATAGTAAGGAAAGTGTGCGAAGGAGTCAAAGAAATCATTCGCTTTCGGAATGCCCCCTTGAGAATATGGATAGGTTCCACTATAATTTTATATTATATAACAGAAAATTCTGATGTTTTTTGAATCCTATAATAAGGAGTGTTCCGTATGATGCCTTTATATTTTCCGGAAGATAAAACAGAATATATTATTCCAGGGATTGTTTGCGTTCTATTTATCATTGGTGCCGTTGCTACGTGGCGTATGTTCATTCGTGTATCAAAACGCGAAGCGGAGCGATTACAGAAAGTTGAAGAAAAACTTTTAGCGGAAAAGAAACAGTAACTCATTTTTGTATGTTTCCCTCTATGCTCGGACAATCTAAGGGCAGAATATATTTTGGAGGGAATAGAATGAAAAAACGGCTTTTTTTAAGTTGTTGTTTATTATTTCTGATGGCAGGTTGTGACCAAGGGAAGCCGAAAGAAATTGACGTGAAATTACATAATGCTTCAGGCGATGAAGTGGGGACTGCGAAAGTAGTGCAGCAAACAAGCGGAGTGAAAATTACGATTAAAGGGGAAGGTTTCGCACCAGGCGCGCACGGACTGCATGTACACGAAATTGGTGAGTGTAAAGCACCACGTTTTGAATCATCTGGTAATCATTTTAATCCTGATAATAAAAAGCATGGACTTCTTAATCCGAAGGGTGCAGAAAACGGTGATTTACCGAACGTAATTGCAGACGGTTCTGGAAAGATTAAAGCAGAAATCGATGCGCCGCACATAACGCTTGAAGAAGGGAAAACAACGATTCATAGAAAAGATGGAGCGTCTATTATTATTACAGAAAACGCTGATGATGGTATGACACAACCAACAGGTAAATCCGGTGATCGAATTGCTTGTGGTGTCATTGTAAAAAAAGCGTCGGATATGAAGAAAAAGTAAAAGCTACCGTGCATGGTAGCTTTTTTTGTGAAACGTATTTGAAAAGATATTGATAAAGGAGGTTTTCCCGAATTACCTCCTTTCTTATTCTGAAAACGTATGGCGCAGTCTATTTAAAATTTCTTCTAAAACAGATCTTGGACAGCCGATGTTAATTCGAATATGTTCTTCGCCGCCTAATCCGTATTTCTCACCAGGTTCAACGATGATTTTCCCTTTTTCCTCAAGTAATGCAGTGCGTTCATTTTGAGAAAGCTGTAGGCGGGAGCAATCGATCCATAATAAAAAGCTACCTTCTGGTTTCGTTACAGAAAGAGCGGGTATGTGATTTTTAATATATTTACAAGCGAATTGAGCGTTATCTTCTATATATAATCGAATTTCATGTAGCCAATCATTACATTCTGTATAGGCACTTTGCATCGCTGTATAGGCAAATGTATTTAATCCGTGGAAACCTTGTCTATATTGGATAGATATAAAGGTTTGACGGAGTTTTTCGTTTGGAATGATAATAATCGATGCCTGTAATCCAGCGATATTAAATGTTTTACTCGGAGCCATACAAGTAATCGTGCGCGCTGCTAATTCTTCAGATAAGGAAGCGAACGGTGTATGCGTATGATCTCCGTAAATAATATCGGAATGAATTTCATCCGCGACAACGATTACATTATATTTTGTACATAACGTGCCAAGTTGTGTAAGTTCCTCTTTTGACCAAACACGCCCGATTGGATTGTGAGGACTACAAAGAAGCATGAGTTTGACGCCTTGTTGAAATTGCTTTTCTAAATGATCGAAGTCTATCGAATATGTATCATTTTGTTTCTGTAAAGGACTCACGCATAATCGTCTGTTGTTTGTTGTGACCATTTCGAAAAATGGGGGATAAATAGGTGGTTGTACGAGAACGGATTCGTTTTCCTTTGTGAAGGCCTGTATGCTCGCACTAAGAGCTGGAACGATTCCCGCGCTAAAGACAATCCAATCTTTTTGAATATCCCAGTTGTACTGTTTTTTTGTCCAGTTACAAATAATATCTCCAATATTTTCGGGAGGAAGTGTATAGCCGAAAATAGGATGCTCGATACGTTTCTTTAAAGCAGTCTGAATTGGTTGTGGTACTTCAAAATCCATATCAGCAATCCAAGCATGGAGAAGTTCTTCGTTTTTATACGTATCCCATTTCGTACTATGGGTTCCACGTCGATTGACTGTTTTATGAAATAGTTGCATAAGTTTGCCCCCTTCTTCTGTAAACCGTTAAGTTATGAAAGTTCTCTCTCTTCTTATAGAATAGCTGATGTGATAGGATAAAGAAAAGCATTAAAAAGTGAAAAGGCGGGAAGCGAATGGGTACATATGAAAAGATGATAGAGGTTGTGAAGAATTGGGATCCGTTTCAAATGGGACCGGAGTTTTATGAAACAGAAGCGAGCGATGTTGTGAACGTCGTAAGTGTGTTCGACGATCCAAAATACATCGCAAAAAAGATTCAACATATATACTTTATGTCTTTTGAGGAAGTACCTGCGCTTGGAAAATGTGAGAAGTTAGCTGTGGAATTACTTGTAATAAAAGAAGGCGGAAGTTGTTCATTGTAGGCTGTCGGAATTTCCGACAGCCTTTTGTATTATTGTGCAGAAAAAGCGATAATTTCTTCATAAACAAGTTCAGGCTTTTCTTCAGGTAGTAAATGTCCTGTGTTTTCGTAAGAAATAAATTTAGAATTTGGTAAATCTTTGTGTAGCCGATGACCTACATGTACAGGGACGACACGATCTTTTTCACCCCAAATGAGTAGTGTAGGTGTTTCGATTTTTTGTAATTCATTTGAAGATAAATCACCTTCACGGTCTCTTATCATACGAGTTAAAGCAGGGAATATACGGTTGTCATAAAAAGGAGCGGAGTAACCTTCCTTCATTTCATCGTCAATTAATGAGTGATCATGAACGACATTCATTAAGTTATGAACAATCCCGCGCCGTATAATCCAGTTCTTTACGTATAAATGAAAGAACGGTAAATAAGAAGAGTACAGTAAAGGTAAGGTTGCGCGTGCTAAATAGCTAGAGCTGCATAGTAAAATTGTCTTTGAGATTAATTCAGGGCGTATACGGTTTACATAGAGAGAAATTTGTCCACCCATAGAATGCCCAACTAACACAATATTTGAGAGAGATAAATGTTCAATTAAATCGATAATAACCGTTGCTAAATTATGATAAGAATACTTAAAGAGATGAGACTTATCACTTTTTCCGAACGGTGGCAAATCAAGAGCTAGTACTGTTCCTGCTTTCGATAATAAAGGAATGAGGCGGCGGTAACTGAATGAGGAAGATAAAAAGCCGTGAACGAGTACGAAAGTAGGACGTTCCGTTTTGTTGTCATGTTCATACAATTCGTAATGAATAGTAGTGCCGCGAGTGGAAAAAGTGAAATAAGGACAAGTATATTCGTGATTCATTTTTTGTCACTCCATTGATTTTTGTTCATATCATCTCCAAGGCAGAAAAAAATATGTTAACAAAAAAAGGCAAGATGACGATGTCATCTTGCCTTTTGCTTATTCATCATTATCCACGAACAATATTAGGCGGTGTTTTTCCTTGTAACCCTGCAACTAAATTTTCAGCGGCTGTCATAGCCATTTGCTGCCTAGTTTTTAATGTTGCAGATCCGATGTGTGGTAAAGTCACAACATTTTGTAATGATAAGAGCGGATTATCTTTTTGAATCGGCTCTTGTGTAAAAGTGTCAATGCCTGCTGCAAAGATTTTCTTTTCTGTTAACGCATGTATTAACGCTTCTTCATCTACTGTTTTTCCGCGAGAGGCATTAATGAAGATTGCTGTTTCTTTCATTAATGAAAATTCCTTTTCTCCGATAAGATGATACGTTTCATCTGTTAATGGAGTAAGAAGAACAATAAAATCAGATTGTTTGAGTAACGTCTGTAAATCACAATATGTAGCATCGAATTTTTGTTCAGCTTCTTCTTTACGGCGACGGTTATAATACAGAACATTCATATCAAATCCGAATTTCGCCCGTTTTGCAACGGCTTCTCCAATTCGTCCCATTCCGATAATACCGATTGTACTATGGTGTACATCCAGCCCGAAGTGCTCTTTTCCGATTTCGGCGTTCCATTCACCATTTTTCACGTAGGAGTCGAGTTCGCAGACGCGGCGACCAGCAGATAACATAAGAGCGAAAACAAGGTCCGCTACTGTATCATCTAATACATATGGTGTATTCGTTCCAATGACATTGCGCTTTTCCATCGCTTGTAAATCAAAATTATCGTAACCGACAGAAATGTTGCTCACTACTTTTAAGTTAGGAGCTACATTTAATAATTCTTCATTAATAGCAGATCCGAAATTTAATAAGCCATCTTTATTTTGTATTTTCTCCAATAGGACATCACGAGGTACCTTCTCATTTTGCTCCCATTTTTCATAATCACAGTGTTCTGATAAATAGTTTTCTACAAATGTTGGAACTGGTTCAGCAATATAAACTTTTGGTTTCACGGTTCCATCCCCTTTCGCTTTATCACGCATTTTCCCGCTGATTAAAGTTTCACTTTACCCCGCTTTAACGAGCAGTAAGACTCCCACCTAAAAAGACGGCTGAGGCAAAGAAGTGAGGTGGGAGATCAACTGCTCGTAAAAGCCCGATTGGTTCAACTAATAATCAGCGGGGTGAAGCATTCCGATGATTAAAGTTTCACTTTATTTTGACATAATTCACTAAAAAAATCTTCTTTTCAAACTGGAAGGGGTATTTGTATAATTTAGACACAAACGAAAAGGAAGGATGATTTATATGGTGACAGAAAAAGAATTAGAATTATTAGCTTGTCTTGAAAAAAGTAGTCGATTATCTGTAGATACATTAGCGAAGCTGTTAAATATAGAAGTAGAAGAAGTAAAGAAGATGGTTGAAAAATTAGAAGCGGAAAAGATTATTGTTGATTATGTAACACATATCGATTGGACGAAGGTAAAAGAACATACAGGTTTAACGGCGATGATCGATGTGAAAGTTACGCCAAAGCGCGGCGTTGGGTTCGATGCGGTTGCTGAACAAATTTATCGTTATTCAGAAGTGAAATCTGTGTATTTAATGTCAGGGACATACGATCTTTCTATTACATTAGAAGGAAAGACAATGGGAGAAGTCGCGATGTTTGTTTCTGAGAAATTAGCAACAATTGAATCTGTCGTTTCTACAACAACGCATTTCATTTTGAAAAAGTATAAACATGAGGGAATTATTTACGAAAAAAACGATGATGATAAGCGCATTGTGGTGACACCATGAAGCAATTTGAACTATCTAGAACGGCAGAATCTTTACAACCATCTGGTATTCGAAAGTTTTTCGATTTAGCAGCAAATATGAAAGGTGTTATTTCTCTTGGAGTAGGAGAGCCTGACTTTGTTACACCTTGGAATGTAAGGCAAGCATGCATCCGTTCTTTAGAACAAGGATATACGTCATATACAGCAAATGCAGGATTATTGGAACTGCGCCAAGAAATAGCAAAGTATCTAAAAAAACAATTTGCAGTATCTTATGATCCGAACGATGAAATCATTGTTACAGTTGGAGCGAGTCAGGCGTTAGATGTAGCGATGCGCGCCATTATAAATCCTGATGATGAAGTACTCATTATTGAACCAAGCTTCGTTTCTTATGCACCGCTTGTGACATTAGCTGGAGGAGTTCCGGTTCCTGTGGCAACGACTTTAGAAAACGAGTTTAAAGTACAACCAGAACAAATTGAAGCAGCTATTACAGCGAAAACAAAGGCAATTTTGCTTTGTTCACCAAATAACCCAACAGGTGCAATGTTAAATAAATCCGAGCTTGAAGAAATAGCAGTGATTGTTGAGAAGTACAATTTAATCGTATTATCTGATGAAATTTATGCAGAGCTTGTATACGACGAAGTATATACAAGTTTCGCGAGTATTAAAAATATGCGCGAGCATACAATTTTAATTTCGGGATTTTCAAAAGGGTTTGCGATGACAGGATGGCGCCTCGGTATGATTGCAGCTCCTGTTCAATTTTCGGAATTAATGCTTAAAATTCATCAATATTCCATGATGTGTGCACCGACAATGTCTCAGTTCGCAGCACTCGAAGCGTTACGCGCGGGGAATGATGAAGTAATTCGGATGAGAGATAGTTATAAGAAACGCCGTAATTTTATGACGACATCGTTTAATGAAATGGGTTTAACGTGTCATGTGCCGGGCGGAGCATTTTATGTCTTTCCTTCTATTTCTTCAACTGGACTATCTTCGGCAGAATTTGCAGAACAGTTATTATTAGAAGAAAAGGTGGCTGTTGTACCTGGAAGTGTATTTGGCGAAAGTGGTGAAGGATTTATTCGTTGCTCGTATGCAACATCGCTTGAACAACTTATGGAAGCAATGAAGAGAATGGAACGGTTGATAGAAAATAAAAAAAGGACAAAACATAATACGTTTTGTCCATAAAAGGGGGGGAATACTAGAAAGCCATGTGTTAGTATTCTATCCCAATATTAGAAAATTATACGTACTCTAGGAAATTTTTCGTTAATTTTGAATGAGTTCTGTCATAGTGGTATAATTTACTAATATAAGGTATGCATATCCTGAGTAGCTTTACTTAGGGTACGTACTAACTAATCGGATATTTAACAATAAATCATCTGCTTTACTATCTACAATTGTAGAGAAAATGGTAACGTATGGGAGTGTTTCATATGTCAGAACAATATACAACTGGAGTGGTTGTAACAGGGAAAGTGACTGGGATTCAAGATTACGGAGCATTTGTAGCGTTAGATGCAGAAACACAAGGGCTTGTGCATATATCTGAAATTACAAATGGATATGTAAAGGATATTCATGACTTTTTAAAAGTCGGCGATACAGTAGAAGTAAAAGTACTTTCAATTGATGAAGAACACAGAAAAATGAGTTTATCGTTAAAAGCGGCGAGAAGAAAACAAGGGCGGATCCTTATACCGAATCCATCTGAGAACGGATTTAATACGCTGCGAGAAAAGCTAACCGAATGGATTGAAGAGTCCGAGTTAACAAAGTAAAAGAGGAGCGCATATGAGCGTTCCTCTTTTACTTTGTCTTATGATATATATTTGCAAATATGATTGCATGCAATCATATTCGTATGTCGGAGGTGAAATAAAGACATACTGACTAGTGGATTTCGTTCGTTTCTGGGTGAGTGCCAAGATTTTCTGATGGTTTAAAGAGTAAACCAAGATTGATAAGCCCAGAAATACCGACGATGCCGTAAATAATACGGGAAAGAGCTGAATTTTGTCCACCGAAAATGGCTGCCACTAAGTCAAACTGGAAGAACCCGATTAGTCCCCAGTTCACGGCGCCAATTACAGTAAAGACTAATGCGATACGTTGCAGAGTACTCATGAAAAAGCCCCCCTTAATTGTGAAGCGTGAACAAGCGATGAGTTAATTAACTCCTTTATAGAATGGTGTAGTTATGTTGTTTTTATACATAAAAAATATAAGAAAAAGGATGTATATACATCTATACCGAAAAATGCGAATTTTTATGCAAAAAATGAACTTTTTCTAAAAAATATATATTGGTTACGTTTACAATGGTTGAATCGCTTGATTTACAACTTCAGTTTCGCTAAAGTGAATACAGAAATACATATACATTATTGGAGGGAAAAAGATGAGTACACATGTAACGTTCGACTATTCTAAAGCGTTATCCTTCATCGGTGAACATGAAATCACTTATTTACGTGATGCAGTGAAAGTAACACATCATGCAATCCACGAAAAAACTGGAGCTGGGAACGATTTCCTTGGGTGGGTAGACCTTCCGCTTCAATATGACAAAGAAGAATTTGCTCGCATTCAAAAATGCGCAGAAAAAATTAAAAATGACTCTGACATTTTACTTGTTGTAGGTATCGGTGGTTCTTACCTAGGAGCACGTGCAGCAATCGAAATGTTAAACCATTCTTTCTACAACACGCTATCTAAAGAACAACGTAAAACTCCACAAGTGCTATTTGTTGGACAAAACATTAGCTCCACTTACATGAAAGATTTAATGGACGTATTAGAAGGTAAAGACTTCTCTATTAACGTTATTTCCAAATCAGGTACAACAACAGAGCCGGCACTAGCATTCCGTATTTTCCGTAAGTTATTAGAAGAAAAGTATGGAAAAGCAGAAGCTCGCAAACGTATTTATGCAACGACAGATAAAGCACGTGGTGCATTAAAAACATTAGCTGATAACGAAGGTTACGAAACATTCGTTATTCCAGATGATGTTGGAGGACGTTTCTCTGTATTAACGCCAGTTGGTTTATTACCAATCGCAGTAAGTGGCTTAAATATTGAAGAGATGATGAAAGGTGCAGCTGCTGGTCATGATGACTTCGGTGCATCAGAACTAGAAGAAAACCCAGCTTACCAATACGCAGTAGTTCGTAACGCTTTATACAATAAAGGAAAAACAATTGAAATGCTTGTTAACTATGAGCCGGCACTTCAATACTTCTCTGAATGGTGGAAACAGTTATTTGGTGAAAGTGAAGGGAAAGATCAAAAAGGTATTTTCCCATCTTCAGCAAACTTCTCAACTGACTTACACTCATTAGGTCAATACGTTCAAGAAGGTCGTCGTGACTTATTCGAAACAGTTCTGAAAGTAGGTAAATCTACACATGAACTAACAATTGAATCAGAAGAAAACGATTTAGATGGATTAAACTACCTTGCTGGTGAAACTGTAGACTTCGTAAACACGAAAGCATACGAAGGTACATTACTTGCACATAGCGATGGTGGCGTACCAAACTTAATCGTAAATATCCCTGAATTAAATGAGTACACATTCGGTTACCTTGTATACTTCTTCGAAAAAGCATGTGCGATGAGCGGCTACTTATTAGGCGTAAATCCATTCGACCAACCAGGAGTAGAAGCATACAAGAAAAACATGTTTGCTTTACTTGGTAAACCAGGATTTGAAAAGTTAAAAGCAGAATTAGAAGAGCGTTTAAAATAATAAAAAGCGACCGGAATCCGGTCGCTTTTTATTATTTTATCGAAAAGTCCATCGGTATATTCAAACTAGAGTGGGTATGCTAAAGAAAAAGTCTAGGAGGGATGGGCTTGATTCCGATTCAATCAAATTTAGAAGGACGTACATATGCGTTATATAAGTTAGAAGAGATAATGAAGCCACTTGGGTATAACATTGGTGGCAATTGGGATTACGATAAAGGATGCTTTGATTACAAAATCGATGAAGAAGATGGCTATCAATTTTTACGAGTGCCATTTACAGCAGTGAATGGCGAATTAGATGTGCCTGGTGTAATAGTCCGTCTGGAAACGCCGTATATTCTTTCGCACGTATATCAAGACGAACTAGATGATCACGTAAATACTTTAACGGCTGGAACGAGTGGAATGGATCAATTTGCTGAGCCGAAAGATCCAGATGGAGATGTGAAAAGAAAATATATCAATATTGGGAAAGTGCTCATGCAGGAACTAGAAAAACATTTTCTTAATGGTGAATAACAATGAGTATGTCGCTTTCAATGAGAACAAAGGAATGGACTGGATTAATCATATATTGTTCGTCGCGTTTTATACCTAGTAAGAGAATATTTTGCTTTAAAAGAGTATAGCTACAATTTGCAAAAGTTTGTCCAGTGCAGGAAGGATAAAGCTCCATCAGTTGTAATTTGTTATCAGAGATTTCATCGTAAAGTGAGAATAGTACGCCTGAAATGGAAGGGAATAAAAGAGAAGCGGTAAATACGTAGCTCGTTAATTTATTTCCTTCTATAATTTCTGATACACCAGCTCTAGTTGCATTTTGTATTTGTTCAGAAGTAAGAAGTTCGGCGATGCAGTGAATGTTTGGATTGAGACCTTTCGCAGTTAAAATATTTAAAATGGACTGTGTATCTGCTAAGCTTTCATTTTTTTCTTTATCAGCTGTTATTAATATAGTGTGAGCCGTTGTAATGTTAGCTTTTAATAAAGTTTGATCGTGATGCGGGCAACCCTTTATAAATTCTAAATGATGAAATGGTTTTGGAAGTAAAGAAAGTGTTTCATCAATTAAAACGATATCAAGGTTCGGTTGTAAGATGTGCATTTGTTTTACAACATGTTTTGCCCGTTCATTCCAACCCACGATAATCATATGACCGTTAGAGGTAGCGGCTTCTTCTCCTTTAATTTTCATATATTGTTTATTAATCATATCAGTGGCGAACAGAACCATATAATAAGAACAAAAACCGGTTCCAAATAAAATAATACCCATACCGATAAGTTTGCCTATTAGTGTATGCGGGGCAAAGTCACCATAGCCAACGGTGAAAATGGTAACGATTGACCACCAAACTCCATCAAACCATGTGGTGAAGTGCGATGGCTCTAATCTATGTATAAGGAAGCCAGAAAAAGCAGTAAGTAAAACAATAAAGCAAACTAAACGAAAAATAATGGAATCACGAAATGTATCTACTAAATTTGGACGGGATTTCAAACTCTTATTCCTCCTTACTTTGCAGGACTACATTCATTGTTACCATTATAGAAAAAAGAAAAACTCTCTAATTTAAAAGAGAGTTTGTTTTACATTACATACTTTCTAATTCAGTTTGTTGGACACTTTCAAGATGCTGGAGGGCGTAGTAAACATCAGCGGTATGCCTTTTTTGATCGATAGATAATTTCAAATGTAAATAGTGAGAGCCATTCTCCAATGTTTTGAGCTTCATATTCTTAACTTTTATATCCATTTCTTTTATTTCTTCAATTACAATTGGGATATTGTCCATATTTCGCACGACAAGTTTTACTGCGATATCACGTTGACGAAATGATTTCGGTCCTACAAATTTCATTGCTAATGGTATAAGTTCAACGCTAATCATAAGGAAACACATTCCGAAAATTGCTTCGATATAGAATCCAGCCCCAACAGCAATACCAATACCAGAAGCACCCCAAATCATAGCAGCAGTCGTTAGTCCTGCAATGCTATCGTTTCCTCTTCGTAAAATAACACCGGCACCTAAAAAACCGATTCCTGATACAATTTGAGCGGCAAGTCGAAGTGGATCCATATTCATATGATCGGTATGTGGTAAATTGTAAGCCGCTTTAATAGAAACAATCGTCAGGAGGCAACTAATGATAGAAATAACTAAACAAGTTTTTAAACCAAGTGGTTTTCGTTTTAATTCGCGCTCTAAACCGATAGCGAACCCTAAAATAGCCGAGAGACCTAGTTTGATTAATAAATCGGCATAGTCCATATATATTCCTCCTTGTATGATATGGTATATGAATAAAACATTTATTATAGAAAGAAACGCTTTTGATAGAGTGACTTTATATAGAATATATGTAGGAATTATTTATACATGAAAGAGATATTTCGTTTAAGTATATGATATTAACAAAGAAATTAGGGTGATCTAAAAAAAAGTTTATAAAAGGTGTTGCATTTCGATTTTCACCATGATATATTAATAACCGTCGCTGATGGGGAAACGCAGAAAACGACAAAAAAGAAATTGAAAAACTTAGTTGACATCGAAAAACGAAGATGTTAACATAAGGAAGTCGCAAATGAGCGACCAAGTAGTTCTTTGAAAACTGAACGAAACAAACAACGTGAAACGTCAATTTTTATTTTTAGATGCTAGACAAACTAACTTTATTGGAGAGTTTGATCCTGGCTCAGGATGAAC
>NZ_JBFTQW010000010.1:0-200576 GCF_056399205.1 Bacillus sp. 01N45 | reverse complement strand
TCCATTCGCTCGACTTGCATGTATTAGGCACGCCGCCAGCGTTCATCCTGAGCCAGGATCAAACTCTCCAATAAAGTTAGTTTGTCTAGCATCTAAAAATAAAAATTGACGTTTCACGTTGTTTGTTTCGTTCAGTTTTCAAAGAACTTGTCTGCCACTTCAGAAGCGACTTCATCATATTAACATCTTCATTTTTCGATGTCAACTACGTTTTAAAATTTCTTTTTTGTCGTTTTCTGCGTTTCCGCGTCAGCGACGTTTATTAATATACCATCATGATTTTTAAATAACAAGTGTTTTTTTAAAAAAACACAAAAAAATATCCATCCTACTTTCTTCTATATAGAGACACCTCCTCCCATCTATGGAAAACAGCTATTTAAATTGTATACCAATACACTCTAGTTAACCAAACTGTATTTCATAACCCCTTCCTAGATTTTCATTCTCTTCTATATTAAAGCCCTGATCATTTACTTCTCTATAGACTAACAATATAAAAAACAAATCAATCCAAACTAAAAAAACAGATTCACCATTTCCTACATAAAGCAAACATGCCGATTTTTAGTTTTGTTCCTCCACACAAACTATTAATTGAACGAATCGGTTGTTTACAGACAGCTCGATTAGGTAATAGTCTTATCGCTCGGCGAATAGCGGAATAAATAACGAAATTCCAACAAAAACATTAACTTAAGATTATTGTTAGAATTTTTTTACATTTAATTAATGAAAAATATCCATTTTTTGTTATATAGTAAGGAAGGACGTACTCAACTATAAATAAACCAATGGAGGAATTACTTTATGGATAGGTTAACAAAGTTTTCATTAAAAAACCGCGCCGCTGTTATCATCATGGTTTTTCTCATTTCCGTACTTGGCGTTTATTCCGGATCTAAATTACCTATGGAATTTTTACCAAGCATCGATAATCCAGCAGTCACTGTCACAACCTTATCTCAAGGACTCGACGCTGAAGCGATGACAAAAGAAGTAACTGATCCCCTCGAAAAACAATTTCGCAATTTAGAACACATCGACAGCATCACCTCTTCTACGCACGAGGGGTTATCACGTATCGATATCGCGTATACATCCAAAGCAAACATGAAAGACGCAGCACGCGAAGTTGAAAAGGCCATTAACACAATTAAATTACCTAAGGATGCAACTAAACCCATAGTTAGCCAATTAAATACTTCTATGATTCCACTCGCTCAAATTGCTATCCAGAAGCAAAACGGATTTTCAAAAGCAGATGAAAAACAAATCGAAAAAGAAATCGTACCACAACTCGAAAGCATTGATGGTGTTGCCAACGTTATGTTTTTCGGAAAATCAGCCTCTGAATTATCTATCATACTAGACCCAAACCAATTAAAAGATAAAAACGTAACAACAGAACAAATATTAAAAGTTTTACAAGGAAAAGAAACTTCTACTCCAGCTGGAGCAATTACCGTTAATAAAGAAGAATATAACCTTCGTGTCATTGGGGATATAAAAAATGTAGATGATATTAAAAACATAACCGTTGCACCTCAAGTAAAATTGCAAGATGTTGCTCAAATCGAACTTAAACAACACTACGATACAATCTCGCATATAAACGGAGAAGAAGGAACCGGATTAATCATCATGAAAGAGCCAAGTAAAAATGCAGTTGCAATCGGAAAGGAAATCGATAAGAAAATCAAAGATATAAGTAAACAATATAAAGATCAATTTTCTATTAAACTTTTAGCCTCAACTCATGAGCAAGTTGAAAATGCTGTTACTAGTATGGGCAAAGAAGTAATTCTTGGAGCAATTGCTGCAACTCTAATTATCTTAATCTTTTTGCGTAACTTCCGAACGACACTCATCGCCGTTGTCAGTATTCCATTATCTATTTTATTAACACTCTTTTTACTACACCAATCTAACATCACACTTAACACCTTAACGCTCGGTGGTTTAGCAGTTGCAGTTGGACGTCTCGTTGATGATAGTATCGTTGTCATCGAGAATATTTTCCGTCGTTTACAAAAAGAATCTTTCTCTAAAGATATTATTCTCGATGCAACGAAAGAGGTCGCCGTCGCAATTACTTCTTCTACTTTAACAACAGTCGCTGTTTTCTTACCTATCGGCCTCGTATCAGGAGTAATCGGAAAATTAATGTTACCTATGGTATTAGCAGTTGTATATTCTATACTATCATCCTTAATCGTTGCACTAACAGTTGTTCCACTTATGGCTTTTTTACTACTCAAAAAAACAAAGCACAAAAAGCCAAGTTCTTCACCACGATATGTTGCTACATTAAAGTGGGCTCTTTCGCATAAATTCATTATTTTACTTACTGCTTTTTTATTATTCGCAGGATCGATTGCAGCCTATGTATTACTACCGAAAGCGAACATAAAATCTGAAGACGACACAATGTTATCTATTAATATGACTTTCCCAGCTGATTACGCTCCTGAAACACAAAAACAAAAAGCCTTCGATTTCGAAAAGAAATTACTTTCTAATTCGGATGTAACAGATGTTATTTTACGAATGGGATCTAGCGCAGAAGATGCACAATGGGGGCAAACGACAAAAAATAATCTTGCCAGTATATTTGTAGTCTTCAAAAAAGGCTCTGATATTGATCAATATATTAAAGAGTTAAAGAAAGAACATAAAGCTTTTGAGCCTGCTGAACTAGATTATATAAAAACGAGTTATTCAAGCTCTGGTGGTGGCAACAATTTGCAATTTAACGTAACAGCAACTAACGAAACGAATTTAAAAGAGGCTGCTACTATCGTCGAAACAAAACTAAAAGATATGGCTGCTCTCTCTAAAGTAAAAACAAATTTAGAAGACTCTAAGAAAGAATGGCAAATCCATGTTGATCAAACAAAGGCCGAACAACTAGGCTTAACACCAGAATTAGCAGCACAACAAGTAGCATTCCTTATGAAGAAATCACCTATTGGTGAAGTTTCAATCAATAATGAAAAAACAACTATTATAATAGAACACAAAAAAGAAAACATCACTAAACAAGAAGACATTTTAAACACAAACATACTATCACCTATCAATGGACCAATTCCTTTAAAAGACATTGCAACTATTTCAGAAAAGAAACTTCAAACAGAAGTCTTCCATAAAGACGGAAAAGAAACGATTCAAATTACTGCCGAGGCCTCAAATGAAGATTTAAGTAAAGTAAGCGCAGAAGTAAACGAAACGATAGCTAACTTAGACTTACCTAGCGGCGCAAAAGTAACTATTGCAGGTGCAACTGAATCTATGCAAGAGAACTTCACAGATTTATTCAAAATTATGGGGATTGCAATCGGGATTGTATATTTAATTATGGTTATCACCTTCGGACAGGCGCGCGCTCCTTTTGCAATTTTGTTCTCCTTACCATTAGCTGCTGTTGGCGGTATTTTAGGATTAATCATTTCAGGAACACCCGTTGATGTAAATTCCTTGATCGGCGCATTAATGTTAATCGGGATTGTCGTTACAAACGCGATTGTATTAATAGAAAGAGTGCAACAAAATCGGGAACACGGAATGGAAACAAGAGATGCCTTACTAGAAGCGGGATCCACTAGATTACGTCCAATCATTATGACAGCTATAACAACAATCGTCGCTATGCTCCCTCTCCTATTTGGTCAATCGCAAGCAGGAAGCATGGTATCAAAAAGTCTTGCCGTCGTTGTCATCGGTGGTTTAGCAGTCTCAACCGTTCTTACATTAGTAGTCGTTCCAGTTATGTATGAACTATTAGATAAAATCGGGAGAAAAAGACGCTCTCGTAGAAAAATAAGCACTTCCACAGAAACACCTGATATTTAAAAGAAAAGCGTTATCTTCATGAATGAAGATAACGCTTTTCTCTACCTACTCATATAATCCATCATTTTTTGAGCATATCGCTCTAGAGGTTTATCAGAATCTACAATAAGATATTCAGTATTCGAAGGTCTCTTACTACCATCTAACCACTTTTTAAAAGCTACTTCCGAATCCACTTTTCCAATCTGACTGGCCATACGTTTACGTGTTTGCAGCCTATGATTAATCTCTTCCATATCATTAAGGTAACATTCGATATATTTATATTTTACACCATGTTTATTAGACAATTTTATTCCTTTTTCAACCATCCCTTCATATAGACACGGACTATCCAATATAACACTATGCCCTTGTTCTAAATAAGAATCAATCAATGCCCATTCAATATCGTATGATACTCCTCCAACAATTGTCGATTCAACCCCTTTCATTTCTAATGATTGTAACAATGCCGATTTCAAAACGTCATGATCTACAATTACAGCACCTGTTAACTTCGCTATATACTTAGAAACTGTCGATTTTCCCGATCCAGGAAAACCTGACATTTGTAGAAAAAACAAATTAACTTCTCCTCTCATCTGTACCTATTCATCTATATAATCAATTACAAATTCAACAATCATTACATCCATTCCTTCTATATTAAAATACAAAAAGAACTCTCTACTTATAAGTAGAGAGTTCTTTTTGTATTTTATGCTGCTTTTACCTTCTTCGTCGTTTTACTTTTTCTTTTCGTTCCTGTAAAACGCTTATGCAATATAGATGCTACCAAGCGCGAAATAACATTGAATAGTAATACCATAATAATTAATACAGCTGCAGATTTTGTCGCAATCAACTTTGCATCCGGAATAACTCCTTCAGAATTTAACTTCCAAATGTGAACCGCTAATGTTTCAGCTGGTCTAAATGGATTTAGAGGATGGGCAGGACTTGAGAAGTCCGCTGCTGAATTTAAAATCGGGGATGTTAAACCCGCTGTGTAAATTAACGCTGCCGCTTCACCAAATATACGACCTGCCGCTAAAATAATACCTGTAATAATTTGCGGTAATGACGACGGAATAATGATACGAGCAATTGTTTGCCATTTCGTTGCACCTAATCCAAGACTTGCCTCTTTTACATTATGAGGCACTTCTGAAATCGCATTTTCACAAACACGTGTTAAACCTGGTAAGTTTAAAATAGTTAAAGCAAGAGCACCGCCCATTACTGTGTATCCCCAACCTGTCATGGTAACGAACACTAACAAACCGAATAAACCAACAACAATCGAAGGTAACGACGCCATTGTCTCAATACATAAACGAACAAAATTTAAAAAGCGCCCTTGTTTTGCGTACTCTGCTAAATATATTCCAGCCCCTAACCCAAGAGGAATAGATATAACAAGCGTTATAACAAGCATGTAGAAGGAATTGAATAACTGTGGACCAATCCCACCACCAGCTCTTGTATTACTTGGTTCTCCAAACAAGAAATCAGGATCCCAAAATCCCCATCCCTTTTGCAGAATTTCAAACACTAAGAATACTAGCAGAGCTACAACTAAAGCTGCAACTGCATAAAAGATACCTGTCCAAATTTTATTTACCGTTCTTGCATTCATTATTATCGCTCACCTCTTTGCCCAATCGCTCGAATTACTAAAATAAACAGGAATGAAATAACAAGTAAAATCATCGCTAAAGTCCATAGCGCATTATTCCAAGCAGTTCCGTTTAATGTATTTGTCATGTCCATTGTCAAAATACCAGTTAACGTCGCTGTCGGGCTATATATTCCTTCTGGTAATTTAATTGTGTTCCCGATTACCATTTGAACCGCTAATGCTTCACCAAAAGCACGCGCTAAACCTAAAACAACACCTGTTAAAATCCCTTTTTTCGCAGCAGGAACAATCACTCGGCTAACCGCTTGCCATTTCGTCGATCCTAGACCATAAGAAGCTTCTAAATAATCAAATGGAACAGAGCGTATTGCATCAGAAGCGATACTAGCAATAGTAGGTAAAATCATAATACTTAATACAACAATACCCGCAATTAGACTAAATCCCACTCCCCCGAACGAATCACGTAATAGTGGCACTAAAATCGTAACCCCTAATAATCCGTATACAACCGAAGGAATACCAACTAATAATTCTAAAACGGGCTTCAATACTTTATTTCCAAACTTTGGCGAAATTAAATTCATGAATATAGCAAGAGCTATAGCAATTGGCGCACTAATAATAACCGCACCTAACGAAACCACCGTTGAACCTACAATAAAAATCAAAGCCCCGAAGGTTCCTTCGTCAGCATTTGGATTCCATTTTGTCGATGTTAACATCTCAGTAAATGAGATACCACTTTGTGTAAAAGATTGAATACCTTTACCGCAAATAAAAGCAATAATAGCTAATGTAATTAAAACAATAAAAATACCACAAAACGTAACAAGCGATCTTCCTATATATTCACTTTTTACGTAATTAATTTGTTTTTTCCCCTTCATCACAGGTCAGACCCCACTTCATAGATTGAAATGAACAGGACTGGCCTTGCAGCCAGCCCCATAAAAATTTATTACTTATTTAATTTAGACATTGGGATGTAACCCATATCTTCTACTTGCTTTTCAAAGTCTTTGCCTTTTACATAATCAATGTAAGCTTTCGTTGCTTCTTTCGCTTCACCTTTTGTTACCATGTACTCGTAAGACCAGAATGGATATTTACCAGACGAAATGTTTTCAACTTTTGGTTCAGAACCATCAATTTTCACTGTTTGTAGCGCACCTTTTTTATCGCCAACCATGTAAGACATTGCTAAATAACTTACTGAACCTGGAGTAGAATTGATCGCTTGCTCTACTGCACCGTTAGAATCTTGTGTTGTACCAGTTCCATCGTTAATTTTCGCTTCTTTCATAACTGTCTTTTCAAATGTAGCACGTGTACCAGATGAAGCTGGACGGTTAATTACGTTGATTTTTTCATCTTTCCCGCCTACCTCTTTCCAGTTTGTTACTTTCCCAGTGAAGATATCTTGTACTTGTTGCACTGTTAAGTTATCAACTTTTACATCTTTATTTACGACAAGCGCGAATGCAATACCCGCAACCTTGTTATCTACTAATTCTTTCGCTTTTTCAGCATCTTTTATTTTATCCCCTGATGGAACATCTGAATTACCAATTTGTACTGCACCCGATGCTACTTGGTTAATCCCAGTTCCACTACCGCCGCCTTGCACTTGAATAGAAACTTTTGAATTTTTCTCCATGAATTTCTTTCCAGCTTCCTCCGCAAGAGGTAGAAGAGCTGTAGAACCAGCTGCTGCAATCGTACCTGATAATTCTTGTTTTGTATTATCGCTTCCTTTAGCAGTTTCTTTACTAGCTGTATCATCTGCTTTCCCACATCCAACTAACGCTCCTGCTACCACTAAAGCCGCTAAAGAAAATTTAATACCTTTTTTCATAACCATGTCTTGTACCCCCATTTGGATTCTCACTTTTCGAATTCATTTTCTTTCGAACACAAATTCATTGTAGGACAACAATATTATGTGAGTGTTAAGCAATTTTTAATTTTAAGTAAATGACGATAATAGCCCTTAAAAGCTAGGAATCCCAACATTTATAGTTAAAGAACCCAACAAAATCCACACGAATTAAGCTGTAATGTAAATTTATTCTTAACAATGTAAATTCAATGTAAATGTTTTTCGCTCTTTTCCCCTTTTAATTAAAAATACATTTACAAATACATTGTATCTTTTAACTTTTACACTCTTACTTTATTTACATTCAACAGAATTTCAGTAATATTTTTTAGTACAACTAAATAAATTGGAACAATTCTAAAAATAAATGAATATTTTTAAAGTACCAATTGACAGCATCATCCAATGTAGTCTACTATATTATTAACAAAAAGTTTACCTAAGGAAACTTTTTAAACTTAAACAAACAATATAGAGATGAGGTAACTTTTATGGTATCGGCTAATACAAAACCACTTTCCGAGTTTAAGACAGGAGAGTTTGTACAAATTGAGAAGATACAATTAGAAGGAACTATGAAACGACGTTTATTAGACTTAGGATTTATCCCTGGGGCAACAATTAAAGTATTACAGCGCAGTCCACTTGGAGATCCGGTCGCTTATCAAGTAAGCAATACAACTATCGCACTACGTAAGGAAGAAAGTTCCCTTATTTTCGGGGTATTAATAGGAGATGATTTCAGATGAGCAAACATCGTATTGCTTTAGCTGGCAACCCGAACACCGGGAAAAGTACATTATTTAATACTTTAACAGGCTTAAAACAACATACTGGAAACTGGACGGGGAAAACTGTTTTAAAAGCTGAAGGGGAATACGAACATAACGGAAGTAAATATACATTAATAGATTTACCTGGAACTTACTCACTATATTCAAATTCTGCGGATGAAGAAGTAGCAAGAGATTATATTATATTTGAAAAACCAGAAGTAACTGTAGTTGTTATAGATGCAACTGCAATGGAAAGAAATTTAAATTTAGCCCTCCAAGTGATGGAAATGACAAGCAATGTAGTCATTTGTATTAATTTAATTGATGAAGCGGAGAAAAAAGGCATCGTTATTGATGAAAAGAAATTAGCAAAATCGCTCGGTGTACCTGTAGTTAAGATTTCTGCTCGTAACCGAGTAGGTATTGGGCATTTGCTAAGTGTTATCGCTAAAGTAGCAAATAAAAAATTAATTCCAACACCAATTAAAATTTCTTACAGTGAAAAAATCGAAAATATGATTCAGGAATTAGAACCACAAATTTATAAAGTGTTCGGTGATACGTATCCAGCACGTTGGATTGCGTTACGTATATTAGATGGAGATAAAAATTTCTTAACTACACTTCAAAAACACCATAATGAACCACTTGTAAGGGAGGTCGTAATGAATGGAATCTCACTCAGCCAGTAAAGCTCTTCCATTAGACTATATTATTCAACATGCACAAGCACTCTCAAAAGAAGATATACGAGATGATATTGTCGGAGATATTTATCGAACATCTGCAAGCATATGTAAAGAGTCTGTTCAATATACAAATACTGATAAATTGTATCGTTCTGAAAAACTAGATAAAATTTTCACATCTCCAATCTGGGGATTTCCAATTATGCTCGGTATTTTATCTATTATTTTTTATCTTACAATTGCAGGTGCTAACGTACCATCTGATATGATTGCTGAGTTTTTCGGATGGGCCGAAGGATATTTAACATCTTGGTTCCAGGCAGCACATGCACCCGAATGGCTACATGGCATTTTAATACTTGGTTTATTCCGTGGTATCGGTGCTGTTATTAGCGTTATGTTGCCACCTATGGCAATCTTTTTCCCTATGTTCGCACTATTAGAAAACTACGGATATTTACCACGTGTCGCTTTTAATATGGATCGCTTATTTAAACGTTCCGGTGCACATGGCAAACAATCTTTAACAATGGCAATGGGATTTGGTTGTAATGCAGCCGCTATTATGTCAACGCGTATTATTGAATCACCACGTGAACGTATGCTTGCAATCTTAACAAACAACTTCGTTCCTTGTAACGGTCGCTGGCCTATGTTAATTTTAATGGCTTCATTATTTATGGCTGCTGGTTATACAGGTAGTATGCAAACATTAGTTACTGCTGGCGTTGTAGTTGGAATGGTTGTAATTGGTGTTATTATGACATTAACTGTTTCTTGGGTACTATCAAAAACAGCTTTAAAAGGTGTGCCAACTCACTACACTCTTGAGTTACCACCGTACCGTAAGCCAAAAGTTTGGAATACAATTGTACGTGCAACACTCGATAAATCAATTTATGTTTTAAAACGAGCTATCGTTGTAGCTGCCCCTGCGGCTGCATTAACTTGGTTACTAGCTAATATTTTCATCGGTGACACAAGCTTACTTATGTATTTTGTAAACTTCCTAGATCCATTCGCTAAAATGTTAGGACTTGATGGATTCATTTTAGCTGCGTTCATTCTTGGACTACCAGCGAATGAAATTGTTATCCCGATTTTATTAATGTCTTACTTATCAACCGGAGCTTTAACTGAAATAGATGATTTTAACCAAATTAAAAATCTATTCTTAGAAAATGGCTGGACTTGGTTAACAGCGTTAAACACAATGTTGTTCTCACTTCTTCATTTCCCATGTGGAACAACACTGGTTAACATATATAAAGAAACAAAAAGTGCAAAATGGACATTCTTATCGTTTGCAATCCCTACCGTTATCGCCATTGTTGTGACATTCCTCTCTACACAATTGGTACATTGGTTAGGGCTTTTATAAGCAAAGCATACATAGAAGGTATCCCCCTTCACATTTGCTTTGCGCGAAAGAAACCTGAAATCATTCAGGTTTCTTTTTTTGTGCATCAGTATTCCAAGGCTGTGCTCCATACGTTGTGAGTTTCTTATGAATAAAGTATATGGCTCCCGGAAGAACTGCCATTAATATCGTGCAACTAATCCCTAATCCAGTAAACAACTTACATCACCTTATTTCACTCTTTTCGGTAAGGCGGAACCTGAATGCTCAATTGTCGGGTGAACATGAACAGTAACCTCCGCATTACTAAAGTAATTTTCACCTTGATCCCAATTCTTATCTATCTTCTTCCATTCTTTATAATTATGCCGCTTATATACTTCTCCTAACGCTAATACATCTACCTTATATTTTTTTTGAACAAGCTTAATCGATTTTTGGATACGCTTCTCCATTTCTTCCGCAATGGTTTTCTTTAATCCCTTTTCATTCATAATTTGTTTATGATCACTAAAATGTAACTCTGCTAAAGTCCCTTCCAAAGATAAATGGATATCAAACTTCGGTTTTGTAGCATTTTCCGTAGATACTTTAATCTTTCGGCGCATCTTATGAATTTCGTATGTAACAAGCTGACCTTGTTTACGGATAGTAAAGAACCCTCCAATTTTTTTACCTATTACATAATTCATTCCTAATGTTTCTTCTCCATTCAAACTGCCTACACACTTATTATCTTTTCCACGAAACAACGCTGCCCCGTTCATTTGTACCCCCTGCTTTGTTAGTTCTAGAATAGGTAATACGAAACTTCGGTTAGCAATCATTTTTTGCTGTACCTCACCAATTCTTGCAGCTTCAATCATTTGAGCATTTTTCGGAGGATGCTCAGCTAACATATCAATATACTGCGCCGGTAAGTTCTCAGGCTTGGCACTCTGCTTTAAAATAGCTTCTGCATTTTTCTTAGAAACGAACAAACGAATATTTCTTCTCATCTCGTGATCACGAATATATACATCTAACGTATTTTGTAAAACATATGGATTCGCTAATAAATCTTTAGAAAAAATTATCACTTGTATGTGCGGAAAGAATAATGAGCGACTAATTTTTTTAGAGATAATTCGTATTTGCTCAAAGACACTATCTGCTTTCGCACTAACATTAATATAATTCTCACTATCTCGACCGCTTTGGCCACCTTGCTGCGCTAACTTACTGGGAAGTACCATCTGATACGTCCCTTTCATAATTGGATTTGATTTCTTTTTTTTCACAATATCATAGGCTGCACCTACTACAAATCCCCTTTCTTCTATCTCCTCTAACTCAGAACACCCACTCATAAATCCAACTACAGCTATAACCATTATAAATTTAAGAAGGTGTTTCATTTCCACCATTCCTTCTTTTTATTTTATATACAATTAAAACGAGCAAAGGCGCTAACACAACAAATCCCATATCTATCCAAGCTAAATAAGTTCCGTAATGTGATAATGAATCTAAATTACTCGGTATCATATTCACCATAAAAATAATAGGAGCACTTACGAAAATAAAAATATGTTTCTTCACTTTCGGAAACATAGCACAAAACAATAAAGATGCGACGTCATAATACATTGCTGTAGTGTTATAAATAGTAATAATCCAAGTCGTAAAAAAAATCGCATCAAATCTTTCTAAAAAACCTCCACCAATTTCAATTTCTTTACCCAATTCAATTGTTGGATACGTCAATCCACGGGTTGTCATATACGAAAAAACGCTAATACAAGTTACATAAATTAAAATGTATGACAGCACATTTACCATCACTGCTTTTGCAACTGCCATTGGCGCTTTTTTCGCTGTCTTATCGTTCAACATCACAGCATAAAACAGAGCTACCTCAAATCCGATAAATGTGAAAATAGAGTTTTTAACTCCTACAGCATATTGACTTGCGTTCGTTTGAAAAGCTGGTAGTAAATTGTTTATTTCCATTAAATTTATATTCAATAAAGAAAGCAACACTATCGCAATGAGCACGATAGGTAAGAATAGAACATTTAACCTTACTAAAGCCGCTCTCGATCCTGCTACTCCATAAATAACAACTAATAAGAAGAAGAAAGAGAGTAGCTGTATTGGTGTATCACTAAATAAATATGTTTGTGAAATAATTGCAATCATTCGTGACTCATATGCTGTCAAAGCAACAAACGTTAATACTAAAATGCTACTAATTGTGTATGCAACAGGCTTTGTCAAATGCGTACTCGTATATTGAACAAAGTTTTGTTTCGGGAATAAAATAGCTATCCTCGTTACAAACCAACCTAAAACTGCACATATCAATCCACCCAGAAGCAAAATAATCCAACCGTCTGAAAATAAAGTTTGGTTAGCGATATCTCTTGGCATAGACAATGCTCCTATACCAATAATTGTTGAAGATACCGCAAACCCAATTTCCCGAGATCCAATCTCTTCATCGCCATACTCAAATGGTTTCAATTACTCTCGCTCCTTTGGACGTAATGTAGCGTCTTTCGTTTGTAAATATTCCGGTCTCTCTTTCAACATCGATTTTGGCATACGAATAAGTTCTTCTTTCCAATCTTTATAAAATGCAGGAGCGATAGGCGTTGTATACGGCACCCCGACACTCTTCAAATTCGTAATATGAACCGCAAGTGCAATAAGAGCTAAAATAATTCCATACAAACCAAAAGCAGTCGCCGCTAAAACAAAGACAAAAAGTAAAATCCGAAACGTAATCGTAATACTATATACAGGCAGTGAAAATGTAGCAATAGCTGTAACCGCAATAATGATAACTAAAAACGGATTTACAATTCCTGCGTTCACCGCTGCTTCTCCGATTACAAGACCACCTACAATCCCAATTGTTTGCCCCATCGGTTTCGGCAACCTAATTCCCGCTTCTCGTATTAACTCCATCGTTAATGCCATCATTAACGTTTCTATATAAGCTGGAAACGGAACACCTTCCCTGGCTCCAGCGATTGAATAAGCCAGTTTAGAAGGGATAAGTCCTTGGTGATATGATACGAGAGCTACATACATCGCTGGCATTAAAACTGCAACTATGCCAGAACCCATCCGCAAAATTCTTAATAAAGTCCCAATTACCCAACGCTCATAGTGATCTTCCACAGATTGAAAAATATCAACGAATACTAACGGAGCTATAAGGGCAAACGGTGATCCATCCACCAAAATAGCAGCCTTTCCTTTCGCTAATGAGGCCACAATATTATCAGGCCTTTCCGTATTCAAAAACTGCGGGAACGGTGACAAATTATTATCTTGAATTAATTGCTCAATCGTACCCGTCTCAAAAACGACATCTGTCTCTATTGATTGAAGACGCCGATCTAACTCTTTTACAATGTAAGGGTTAATAATGTCTTCTATATATACTAACGTCACTTCTTTTTGGGATCTCTTCCCCATAATATAAGATTGAAACCTCAGCTTCGGGTCACGTAAAGTACGGCGAATTAACATTTTATTCACGTTAATATCTTCATTTAACCCAATCCTCGGTCCACGTATTAAATCTTCTGTTACCGGCGGTTCTAAACTTCTTTTTTCCCACGCTCTACTATTAATCACGATAGCGGTTTGAATATTATCAATTAATATAACTGTATCTCCCGCTAAAATCGCATTTATAATATCCGGAAACGTTGTCTTCTTACCAACTTCCGCAATAGAAATAAAGCGATCCAATAACGTTTGAACAACAGCTTCTTCTTTTTGTACTTCTTCATATTGAAGTGTACGAACTACATATTTATAAACATTATCCTTATCTGTTAACCCACATAAAAAAATAACCGCACAGCGTGTAAAACTACCAGCAAGGGCAACTTCCCTAATTGTTAAATCATTAGGCGAACCTAACTCATCCCTAATTTCTTTCATAACTTCAAATAAGTTACCTTTTAACTCTAACAATTCCCCCACCTAACTTCCTTTTCAACAAGTTTTTAGTTAGATTCCGCTAATAGAAGAAAATATATACAAAAAAGAGCTATCTCTTTTCAAAGATAGCTCTAGCACACGGATTACTTTTCTACTATTATATTGTCTGTCTTTATAGACACATTTCTCGTGAACCCGCTAACGATAAACATCACAATCATATTCATTAACAATGCGACTATACCTACATTTAAATCTTTTATATATTGAGGGAAAGCTGGAAACATCGTAGCTATAGTTGAACCAGATAAAGTAATATATGCGACCACTAACAACCCAATCCCCATCCCTGCAATTGCCCCTTGCTTCGTAATAACTTGACGTGGAAACAAACTACATACAAGTGCAGGGAAAAGTTGTGTCACTATACTATATCCCATTAAAAGAAGTGCACCTATTGTTTCTCCACCTTTAAAAGTGAACAAAACAGCTACAAGCGTTACTACAGGCACAAATAATTTTGCCACTTTAGCAACTTGTCTATCTGAAGCAGATGGGACCATTGTTCGGTAAATGTTTTTTGCTAATAAAGTAGACGCCGCCATAACAAGCATGGAACCCGGAACTAATGCTGTTAATACTCCTGCACTACCAATAATCCCAATAAACCATGGATCAAATGTTTGAAGAGCGAGACGGAATAACGAAAGGTCTACATCCCCTCCCTTTAACCCTGGAACTTGCAGTATAGCAGCAAAACCTGCAAAGAATACGAAAAGCAATACTAAAGAATAAAGGGGCATGATCGCCGCATTTTTCCTAAATACTTTTTCATTTTTTGCAGAGAAAGCAGAAGCAAATGTATGGGGCCACATATAGAAACCGAGAGCTGTTAATACAATAGTAGAAACAAACCAAGAAATGCTCATCCCTTCATCAGGTAAAGATAAAAATCCTGGTTTCGCTGCTTCTACCGCTTCAAACATCGGCTGAAATCCCCCGTAATAATGGTACGGTAAATATATACCTAAAAACATAACGATAAACAGTATCATAATATCCTTCAAAGCTGCTGTCCAAGCAGAGCCGTGTATACCTGAAACCATTACATATATCGTTATAACAATTGCACCAATCCACACTGCAATAACCGGTGATACCCTTCCGTAAGATGCTTCCGAAACGATAATTCCTAATCCTTTTAACTGTAAAACAAGGTATGGAATAATCGAAATAACCCCAATGACAGAAACGATAATGCCAAGTGTCTGACTCTTATATTTCTTCACAAAAAAATCTGGCTGCGAAACAAGATTATGCTCTTTCGCATACTTCCAAACTGGCGGCAATAAAAAGTAAGATAAAATATAAGCTAGTGCACCATAACCTAAAATATAGAAAGTAGGTGCTCCTTTACTATACGCCCATCCACTTCCGCCTAAAAATGTAAACGTCGTATAAATTTCACCTGCCATAAGAAGAAAAACAAAAATAGTGCCAAATCCTCTTCCACCAACTGACCATTGCTCTAAATTCATATCTTTTCCATGTTGTGCCCGAATTCCTAAAAATAGTGCAAGAAACAAAAATAATATAATGATAAGTAATGCGATCATTTTACATCCCCCTTATTAGCAGGATCAAATACGTACACAAGTCCCATACAAAGAGACGTAATGAGCACCGATAATAATACCCAAAACAATAAAAATGGCATCCCTAATACGTAAGGAGTAACTGAATTAGCAAATACAGGTCCAATAACTAAACAAAAAACTGGAATAAGCGCTAATACGTGTATTTTCTTCATCTCATTCTCCTTTACTTATAAAATTCATAATGGATGATACAAAGACTTCCACGCCAATCGGTAATGCATCTTCATCAATCGTAAAACGAGGATGATGGTGAGGATATATAATTCCTTTCTCGTTATTTCCCGCTCCGATAAAAAAGAATGTACCTGGCGCCTTTTGTAAAAACGCTGAAAAATCTTCTCCAGCCATCGTCGGCTGTAAACGAGTAACTTGCTCTCTTCCATAAAGCTGTAATGCTGTTTGCTCAATAATCTCTGTAACTTCATAATCATTTACTACTGGTCGATATCCATATTCATAAGAAAATGTATATTTCGCCCCGTAAGATTCCGTCACATGCTTCACAATTCGTTCAATCCTTTTCTCTGTTTCTTCTCGCAACTCATGTCTTAAACTCCGCACTGTCCCTTCAATCTCCGCTTGTTCTGGGATCACATTATGGGTTGTCCCAGCATGAAATTGCGTAACAGATACTACAAGGGGATCTAATGGATTCGTGAGGCGAGATACAATGTGCTGAAGTTGCGAAACAACTTGTGTACCGATTGCAATGCTATCAACCGTTTCATGAGGGATTCCAGCATGTCCACCTTTTCCTTCTATCGTAATTTTAAAAACATCTGGGGCTGCCATTGCAGGACCATAAATTACACCTATTTTACCAACCTCTAACGATGCCCAAAGGTGAGCACCAATAATATAATCCACACATTCCATTACACCCGCTGCAACCATTTCCTCTGCACCGCCAGGAAAGTTTTCTTCTGCATGTTGGAAGAGAAAACGAATCTCTCCTTTAATCTTCTCTCTTTCTTCTACTAACTTATGTACGACCCCAAGTAATATCGCTATATGTCCATCATGGCCACATGCATGCATCACACCTGGATATGTAGAAATAAAATCAAACTCATTTTCTTCATGAATAGGAAGCGCGTCCATGTCAGCACGAACCGCGATGGTTTTACCAGGTTGCTTACCAATTAACCTTGCCATTACACTATATTTAGTAGGTCTTGACACTTCTAAATATGGGATTTTTTGAAGTATATCGAATACAAACTGTGATGTTTTTTCTTCTTGAAAAGATAACTCTGGATACTTATGAAAATGCCTTCTCCACTCAATTAATTGATTTTTCGATAAAACCAGTTCCTTTGCAACATCCATTTCTCTTCGCCCCTTCTTCACCAAGTTAAATGTTATTATAGCGTGAATCGTTAACTTTTAAAATAATCTTCTGAATTCTCAGTTATAATAACTTAAAAATAAAAAGCCATCAAAAAGATGACTTTTTCAGTATTATAAAATAGTAATCGCTTGTTTCCCCATTTGCTCCCAAGCTTTCTCAAACTCTGCTCGCGGAACAGCAAAACGCGGATTATTTTTAAGTGGATCATTTACATATACAAAGTTTTGATCATACCCAACTATTACTACACTATGTTCATAATATGTAATTTTCACTTCGCCAGAGCTTGTATTCCATGTTTCAAAACTACTCTCGGCTAGTGGCTTAAACGTTGTATTAATAATGACCCATACTGGCGAACCGGAACTAACTACTTTATACATATCTTGCACGTCTCTACCTGTTAAATTAACTACTTTTTCAGGAGCATATTTTTCTGCTAAATTAAAAATGGGTTGATTATATACACCATATCCTGGCTCTGTCTTCGTATAAATATTTCCAACGAACCCCTCATAAGGATTTCCACGTAAACCATTTTGTTCAAATGGAACACGATGAATTTCGCTAGCAAGTTGCATCTTATCTACTTGTATACCTTTGTATTGTAGCAACATAGCCAAACTTGTAACTTCACATCCACGAGGTAATTCTGGTAACTGCTTTATAAACGGAACATTTTCAATCATAGTCGCTTCTTTCATTTCAGATAAAAACTCTAAACGGAACACTTGCGCCTTTTGTATAATTTTATCTTTCCCTATAAAAAACGCGGCAGCAAATATAATTCCAAAAACAAAAAGATATTTTAACTTTTTCATTTTAAACAAAACTCCATTAATTATTATTTTACAGACATACCTCTTATCATTGTACCTTTCTTCTTACTAGTTTGCTAGAAAGATTCTATGAATTATTGTTCACACTTACATCGTTATAAAATTCTAATTATTTTTAATAAAAAGAAAAAACAATATACTTTTCTGAATATTTTTGCTAAAATCAAAATAATTAACATAGTGAAGATATCACCTTGTTAATAAAAACATTCTTAGAGTATTTAGTCATAGTTCGCATTTTACATACTCCATTCATTTCATAATAAATAAGCCGAGTATGTGTCACATCCCCCACTAATGATTAAAAACTCGGAATGAAAATCAATTCATACATACAAGAAAATAACGGGGTGAGGGGCATATGAATCAACAAGTAGAACAAACAGATTTAAAACGAACAATGAAAAGTAGACACCTATTTATGATTGCACTTGGTGGTGTTATCGGAACTGGCCTATTTATGGGATCTGGTCAAATCGTCCATAATGCCGGTCCTGGTGGTGCTATTCTTGCATTTTTAGTCGGTGGATTTGTTATGTATTTAACGATGTTATGTCTTGGTGAATTATCAGTTGCTATGCCAGAAGCAGGTTCATTCCAAAGCTATGCAAGCAAATTTATTTCACCTGGTTTTGGATTTGTTGTCGGTTGGATGTATTGGTTAAATTGGGCTGTTACAGTTGGGGTAGAGTTAACAACTGTAAGTATTTTAATGAAACGTTGGTTTCCAGACGTTTCTTCGTGGATTTGGTGTGTTACATTTGCAGCAGCACTCTTTCTTGTAAACGCATTATCAGCAAAAGCATATGCAGAAGCAGAATTTTGGTTCGCAAGTGTAAAAGTCGCAACCATTGTTATTTTCATCGTACTCGGTGGTGCAGTTATGTTCGGTCTACTAGACTTTAATGGAAAACCAGCGCCAATGCTTCACAATTTCACTGAAAATGGCGGATTATTTCCAAACGGTGCATTAGCTGTTCTTCTTACGATGATTACAGTAAATTACTCCTTCCAAGGAACAGAATTAATCGGAATTGCTTCAGGAGAAAGTGAAAACCCTGAGAAAACAATTCCAAAAGCGATTAAAAATACCATTTGGCGAACTCTCTTCTTCTTCGTCCTAGCAATATCAGTTGTTGTAGGTTTACTCCCATGGCAAGAGGCTAATCTAGTCGAAAGTCCATTTGTACTTATATTTGATGTGGCTGGTGTTCCATATGCAGCTGACATTATGAACTTTGTTATTATTACAGCAGTATTATCCGTAGCCAACTCTGGTCTATACGCAAATTCTCGTATGCTTTGGGCGATGGCAAAACAAGGAATGGCAAGTCCAGCTTTTACGAAGTTAACTAAAAAAGGAGTGCCACTAAACGCATTAATTTTCAGTCTAATTTTTGCAAGTTTGTCTCTATTAACAAGTATATTTGCGGCAGATACTGTCTTTTTAGTTTTAACATCTATTGCAGCTATGGCCGCTGTCGTAGTTTGGATGTCAATCGCAGCTTCACAGTTTTTCTTCCGTAGAAATTTCTTAAAAAACGGCGGGGACATTAATGATTTAAAATATCGCACACCGCTTTATCCAATCGTTCCAATCGTAGCATTCTCACTCAATTTCATTACATTTGTTAGTTTAGCTTTCATTCCAGATCAGAGAATTGCTCTTTATTGTGGTATTCCATTTATGATTTTTTGTTACATTTTATACCAATTAAAATATAAAAAAGTTGTCACATTTGAACAACAAATAAATCTAAAAAAAGAAGTAAACTAAATATACAAAATATTCAGCTATCTTTCTTATCATAAGATAGCTTTTTTCTATTTCTTGGATATCTTGGTATAACTTTATTTATCTTAAAATTTCCACAATCACGTTTTTCACTGGAAAATAGTTTACAATGTTATCAAGTTACAAATGATATTCACCTTAAAAAGTGTGCATTTGTGTCTATTTTTTAACAATATCACAAAAACTATTGCCATCTATAAATTAATAGGTTTATATTGTTTTATTGGCATAGTTTCAATCCAAGGAGAAAGGAGATTTTCAATCGTGCAACTAAAGAAAACGTTTTGGAAGCTGGCTTCGCTTCTTCCGTTATCATTACTTCTGTTCCTCGGCGGCTGTGATAAGAAACTCGCAGTATTAAATCCGCAAGGACCTGTTGCAAAAGCACAGTATGATTTAATTGTTTGGTCATTCTTGCTTATGTCATTAATTATCGCAATTGTATTCATCTTGTTTACAGTCATCTTGATTCGTTATCGTGAAAAACCAGAGAATATGGACTACGAGCCACCTGAACAACACGGTAACACATTATTAGAAATTATTTGGACGCTTGTTCCTGTTATTATCGTTATCGCATTATCGATTCCAACAGTAAAAGCAACGTATGCTTCGGAAGAGGTTCCGGCAGAGTCCAAACATATTAAACCAGTTGAGATTTATGTTACATCTGCAAACTGGAAATGGTTATTCAGTTACCCAGAGGAAAAAATTGAAACCGTTAACTATTTAAACATCCCAGCTGGTGTACCAATTCAATTCAAACTGACTTCTGTCGGTCCAATGAATGCTTTCTGGGTACCAGAACTTGGTGGTATGAAGTACACTATGGATGGCATGATTATGGATCTTTATTTACAAGCTGATAAGCCTGGTTCTTACCTAGGCCGTAGTGCGAACTTCTCTGGTGAAGGATTCACACATATGGAGTTCGAAGTTGAAGCAAAAACTAAAGAGAAATATGACAAGTGGGTTAAAGAAGTACAACAAACTGCTCCTAAACTAACAGAAGATAAGTACAACGAAATTGTTAAACCTGGTGTAGTTGGTCGTATGACATTCTCTAGTCACCACTTAAGTTATGTAGATCCAAAATCACTTGAATATTGTGATTACAACTACTACAAAAACAAAAAATAATAGCTATTATTCCAACAGATTGGAGTGAACACAGTGAAGCTTGATGAATTCTTTGTCACAGGTGACCCGATTATTTACGGTGCAGACGCTTCTATCGTTCTTGTGACATTAGCAATCATTTTCGTACTAACAAAGTATAAAAAATGGAAATGGCTTTGGGACGAATGGTTAACAACTGTTGACCATAAAAAGATTGGGGCCATGTATATTATCTCTGCGGTTATCATGTTATTCCGTGGTGGTATGGACGGTTTAATGATCCGTGCACAGTTAACATTCCCAGAAACAACTTATTTAAATGCTGAACACTATAACGGAATCTTCACAACACACGGTACAGTTATGATTCTTTTCATGGCGATGCCATTCGTTATGGGATTAATGAACCTTGTAGTACCATTACAAATTGGTGCTCGTGACGTTGCATATCCGTTCTTAAATGCTTTAAGTTTCTGGTTATTCTTCGTCGGAGCAATGTTATTTAACATCGCTTTCGTAATCGGTGGTTCTCCAGACGCTGGGTGGACTTCTTACTTCCCAATGGCAGGTACAGAGTTTACTTCTGGTGTAGGAAATAACTACTACGCAATTGCATTACAGATTTCAGGTCTCGGTACGCTAATGACCGGTATTAACTTCCTTGTTACTATCTTAAAAATGCGTACACCTGGTATGACTTTAATGAGAATGCCAATGTTTACTTGGTCAATCTTAATTACAACAGTTATCATTATTTTCGCTTTCCCAGTATTAACAGTTGCTCTTGCATTAATGACATTTGACCGTCTATTCGATGCTCACTTCTTTACGATGGCGAGCGGCGGTATGCCAATGTTATGGGCCAACCTATTCTGGGTATGGGGTCACCCTGAAGTATATATCGTTATTTTACCGGCATTCGGTATTTTCTCTGAAATCATTAGTACATTCTCACGTAAACGTCTATTCGGTTACAGTGCGATGGTATACTCAATGGTTGCAATTTCTTTACTAAGTTTCGTCGTATGGCTTCATCACTTCTTCACGATGGGTGCAGGTCCAGCGGTTAACTCATTCTTCTCGATTTCGACAATGGCGATTTCGATTCCAACCGGGGTTAAGATCTTTAACTGGTTGTTTACACTGTATAAAGGACGTATTCGTTTTACAGTTCCAATGCTTTGGTCATTGGCATTTATTCCAAACTTCGTAGTCGGTGGGGTTACAGGGGTTATGCTTGGTATGGCAGCAGCTGATTATCAGTACCATAACAGCTACTTCCTAATTGCTCACTTCCACTACGTATTAATCGCAGGTACAGTATTCGCTATGCTTGCTGGATTCACATTCTGGTATCCAAAAATGACTGGTCATATGTTAAACGAACGCCTAGGTAAATGGACATTCTGGATCTTTATGAGCGGATTCAATATCTGTTTCTTCCCAATGTACTTCTTAGGTTTAGACGGTATGACTCGTCGTATGTACACTTACTCTGAAAGTCTTGGATGGGGATGGCTAAACCAAATCGCATCTGTTGGTGCGGTAATGATGGGTATTGGTTTCCTAATTCTTTGTTACAACGTAATTTGGAGTGCTCGTCACGGTGAACGTGACACAACTGGAGATCCATGGGATGGCCGTACACTTGAATGGGCAACTCAATCTCCTGTACAACATTACAACTTCGCGAAACTTCCTGAAATCAAAGAAGCTGATGCTTTCTGGTACATGAAAAAACGCGGAGAAACAGTTACACCAGCAGCAGAAGATTTAAAACCAATTCACATGCCAAGTAACTCTGGTGTGCCTATTATTGCGTCTTTATTCTTCGGTCTTGCAGGTTTCGCATTAGTATTTAGCTGGTTCTGGCTTGCAGCAATCGGCGGCGTTGGTATTTTAGCTTGCTTAATCTATCGTTCGTTCGATTATGATGATGGCTACTACGTAAGCGTTGATGAAATTAAAGAAACAGAACATATAGCATGAGAGGTGAAATGATATGGCGGCTTTAGATAAAAGCTTACCTTTGGAATATCAATCCGAGCAAAGCAGATTGAATATCCTAGGATTTTGGATTTTTCTTGGGGCTGAAATTATGCTGTTCGCAACACTTTTCGCCTCTTATCTAGTACTTGCTGGTCGTACGGCAGATGGCCCAACCCCAGCGCAACTGTTTGAACTTAAAACGCTTTTAATTCAAACATTACTACTTTTAACAAGTAGTTTCACATGTGGTATCGTAATTCACGAAATGCGTAAGCACAACCAAAAAGCAATGCTTGGATGGTTCATCCTTACATTACTTTTAGGTGCAGGTTTCCTATTCTTTGAAATCGAAGAGTTCATTATGTACATCGGTGAAGGCGCAACAATTCAAACAAGTGCTTTCCTATCTGCATTCTTCGTTCTTCTTGGAACACATGGTGCCCACGTAACAGGCGGTATCATTTGGGCAACTTGTGTTATTATCCAAATTTTAAAACGAGGTTTAACACCAGTTACAGCGCGTAAAGTATTCATTATCAGCTTATATTGGCATTTCCTTGATCTAGTTTGGGTATTTATTTACACACTAGTTTACTTGAACGGGATGGTGGCGTAAATGGATCAAAATAACAACCAAGCAAACGGGCATGCGCATAGCGGATTCCCTTGGTCACACGTTTTCGGATTTATTTTATCGCTTGCACTAACGTTTCTAGCGTTATACGTGGCACTTTATACAAACTTGCCACTTTCAACGATCTTAACAACTATTATCGTAATGGCTGTTGCGCAAGCGTTGTTACAATTAATTATGTTCATGCATTTAAAAGAAGGAGAAGGAAGAGTTCAAATCCTTACAATGATATACAGTTTCTTCGTTGCAACTGCAACAGTTGGTTTAACTGTATGGATCTTCTTCTCAATGTAATGTACATGAAAAAGACTGCTGAGATTCCTCAGCAGTCTTTTTTTTATCCCTCATTAACGAGCAGTAAGACCCCAGGGGGATCAACTGCCCGTAAAAGCCTTCACTTTATCCCCTCCCCTATTACATCCACATTACGAAATTAACAACAGAATCATGAAAAATATACTTATTATGACAAATCTTAAGAAAACTCTTTCTTTATGAAATCGAATCCATATGCGTTGCTTTTCTACCTATTATATGGCTAAATAGGTACTATATTTATTTGAAGGGAGAGAACGCAATGGAACATCATACTTCTGTTCTATCACTTATGGTTGTCGTTGCAATCGCGTTTTTCGTTCCCCTTTTGTTACAACGCTTTAAATTAAAAGCACTTCCTGTCGTTGTTGCAGAAATCATCGCAGGAATCTTTGTAGGTAAAAGTGGGTTTAATATTATTGAGCCAGATATGTGGCTTCAAGTCTTATCGACACTAGGATTTATCTTCTTAATGTTCTTAAGCGGTTTAGAAATTGATTTTTCTATCTTTAAACAAAAAGGGAAAAAGAATACGACAAACGAACCAAACACATTCCAAGCAGCAAGCATTATCTTCTTATTTATTTTCATCTTATCTTATGCCCTATCATTACTGTTCGTATGGCTAGGATTCGTGGATAATGCAATGTTTATGACTTTAATTATTTCAACTATTTCTTTAGGTGTTGTTGTACCAACATTAAAAGAAAATAACTTAGGAAAAACGGCAATCGGACAAATCATTTTATTAGTCGCTGTTATTGCAGATTTAGTTACAATGATTTTACTCGCTGTATTCGTCGGATTAAATTCCGAAAGCGGCCAAAGCATGTGGCTCCTTCTTCTTCTATTCGGCGCTGGTATTGTTATTTACTTCATTGCAAAACGCTTTAAAAACATTCCATACTTAGATAGCTTAAAAGCTGGTAGTGTACAAATTGATACACGAGCTGTTTTTGCACTCATCTTAATATTAGTTGGGTTATCTGAATCTGTTGGAGCTGAAAATATTTTAGGTGCCTTCTTAGCAGGGGTACTCGTATCGTTATTATCACCAAATGAAGATATGATTGAAAAACTGGATTCCATCGGCTACGGTTTCTTCATCCCTATTTTCTTCGTAATGGTTGGTGTGAATCTAGAAGTTTGGTCTATTTTTAAAGAACCTTCTAGCATGCTAATGATCCCAATTTTAATTGTAGGACTCTTTATCTCAAAACTGATACCATCACTCGTCTTACGAAAATGGTATCCACGTAATATCGTACTAGGAAGTGCCATCTTATTAACATCGACACTTTCTTTAGTTATTGCAGCTGCACAAATTGGTGAAAAACTAGGAATCATCAGTACGAGTTTATCTGCTTCCCTTATTTTAAGCGCAGTTATTACTTGTATTTTTGCACCTATATTATTTAAAAAGATGTTCCCAAAAGTAGAAACACCAAAACCAAAAGTTTCTATTATTGGTGCGAGCAGAATTACCCTTCCGTTATCACTTGATTTAAAACGAGAAGATTATGACGTAACACTTTATATGATGCGTCAAAATAAAATAAATGATGAGGAAGCGAAATCACATGACTTCCCTATCGTAAAATTAGATGACATCACAATCGCTTCATTAACTGAACAAACAGCATTTAACGCAGACCGCGTTGTTGTTGCAACAAGTGATGATGAACAAAACTTATTATTGGCGGAACACGCAAAAGATCTAGGTGTTGAACATGTTATTGCAAGTGTAGAAGATCCACTTCTACAAGAAAAAGCAACGCAAGAACATATCGCCGTATTCTCAACAATTAACTCTACACGTATTCTGTTACGTGCACTAATTGATAAACCGAGTCTCGTTCGCTTAATTACAACAGCAAATGAAACAGTTCGTGAAGTTGAACTACGTAGCAATACATATAACGGTGTTGCACTACGTCGCCTTCCGTTTTTAGGGGATGTACTCGTCATTCAAATTTACCGCGGTAATAAAGCATTAATCCCGCATGGTGATACGAGACTACAACATGGTGATACATTGCTTGTCACAGGTTCAAAAGAACATATTGATACGTTGAAAAACATATTAGAATAAAAAATGCCCCTTACATAATTGAGGGGCATTTTTTTCCATTCCATATGGTAAAATGTTACTATCACATATTATGAGGATGGATCACATTATGTCTATTGTAACTTTAGCTCTTTTATTATTGGCGGAAATACTCGTTGCCATTATTCTCATCGGTGTTAGCATTGAAATTTGTAGTTACGGATGGAAAAAATCGAATGGAATAAAATACTCTTGCCTCTTACTTTCACTCCTTCTCGGAATTGCTAGCATACTCGGACTTTTCGCCGCACCTGCCTATTTCTTTATACAACTAACAGAAAACGCCTTATAAGAAAGGATGTTAATATGATTACCGTGAAAAATATTGAGGGATCTGAAACTTACGTATTACGTCAAAAAATTTTACGCCCGAATCAAACATTAGCAGATTGTAAATACTCTTCCGACTATGAAACAGACACCTTTCACTTAGGCGCATTTATAAACGATGAACTAATTAGTATCGCTTCCTTCTCAAAAGAGATATACCCTGACTTACTAGCAGGTGTTCATTATCGTCTACGAGGAATGGCCACATTACCTGAATTTCGAAACAAACGTGCTGGAAGTTCCTTAATTCAGAAGGCGGAGCAAGTCTTGCAAGAACGTAAAGCAAATATATTATGGTGTAATGGCCGAATTACTGTAGCTGACTATTACAAGCGCTTAGGCTTTCAGGAACATGGTGAAATCTTTGAAATTGAACCGATTGGCCTTCATAAAGTACTGTATAAAAGAATATAAGAAAAGCTTTCCGCAATATGAGAAAGCTTTTCTTATATTTCAATCTTCACTTTTTATTTTTCTCATATATATGTATATAAACAAACTAGGAACTAAAAAACAAGCAAACATAATAAGTCCTGTCATACTAATTTCCTTTATAGCAATATCTGGTGTTACAATAATACAAATAGCTAAAATTCCAATAACAATACCTACTGGAATAAATAATAATTTCATAAAATAGCTGCGTGATACTCCACCTGTATGCTCATATGCCTCTACAGAATGTTTTAAATTTAAGAAGTTAATGACTACGATCCCGCCCATAAATACCATTAATAAATCCGAAACACTTTCATATTCTGCACCTTGCAAAACGTAGCGATAAAAAACGATACCTAGTATGACGATATTTTGTAAGATGAAAACGAGTCTAATATGTTTTAGCCCCTCAATCATTAAACGTTCATCTTTCACAATCCTCACTCCTCTTCCTCCCAAAATAAATCATTCAATGTTTTGTCTACCGCATAACAAATTTTCAAACATAAATCTAAAGACGGGTTGTATTTCCCCTTCTCAATTAAACTAATCGTTTGCCTTGTAACGCCTACTTTTTCTGCTAATTGTTGCTGTGTTAAATCTAACTGAACACGCGCGACTTTTATTTTACTTACAGCCATTCATGTTCCTCCTCTGCCTTTATTGTAACATATATATTCCATTAGGTAATTTATATTTTACTAAAATCGTTTGATTTTTACTTTATTATACACAAAAAAAGAGCCTCCCATAAGAAGCTCCCTCTTCTATATCTATATTATAAGAATAAATGACATCCAAATAAAATTGTAAATAAGTATAGTAACGGATGTACTTCCATCCCTTTCCCTTTCACAATTTTTAAGACTGGATACACTAAAAATCCAATTGCAATTCCATTCGCAATGCTAGACGTTAACGGAATACCGATAAAAATTAAAAATGCTGGTAATGCATCTTCAAATTCATTCCAATTAATATCACGAAGACTTTGCGCCATTAGACTACCTACAATAATTAATGAAGGAGCTGTAATAGCGGCTACACTTGATAAAGAAGCAATCACAGGGCTGAAGAATGCCGTTATAATCGTTAGACCGACAACTACAATACCCGTTAATCCTGTTTTACCACCTGCAGCAATACCAGCTGATGATTCAATCGTCGCTGCTGTTGGGCTTGTTCCAAAGATAGAACCTGTAGTCCCACCAATTGCATCTGCAATAAACGCTTTACCAAAACGTTTCTCTGTATTATCTGTAATTAAACCCGCTTGTTTAATTAAACCAAGTAATGCACCTGTTGTATCAAATAACAGTACAAGTAAAAATGAAAATACAACACCATATAATCCGTATTCAATTACATCTGAAAAGGCATTGATTGGGTTTGAAACGATAATTCCCTCTGGTAAATGAGGCATCGCAACAATTTTATCCGTAAACTTCAGTTGCCCTGTAAAGAAGGCGATAACTCCTGTCACAATCATACTAATAAATAATGCACCGCTCACACGTAATGCCATTAATACCGCCGCTAATATTAAACCAATTAAAGTTAAAATAACGGCTGGAGAATGAAAATCACCAATCGTAACTAAATTAGATGGATGATCAACGATAATTCCAGAAAGGCGTAATCCAATAAAAGCAATAAATAGTCCAATTCCACCTGCAATTGCATGTTTTAAACTATCAGGAATTGCGACAATTAGCTTTTGCCTAAATGAAGTGAAAGATAATAAAAGAAAAATGATACCTGTTACAAATACTGCTGAAAACGCAATGACATATGTAATCCCCTCTGCCTGTTGAACAACAGAATAAGCAAAATACGCATTCATTCCCATAGCTGGAGCAATAACAATTGGATAGTTAGCTAAAAACGCCATACATAGCGTTCCTACAACCGTCGCAATAATAGTTGCTGTAAAAGCTTGATCAAATGGTACACCTGCATCAGATAATATTTTCGGATTGATGACAAGAATATACGCAAATGTAAAAAAAGTTGTGATGCCAGCTAAAAGCTCTTGCTTCACAGAAGTGTTATATTTTTGTAATTGAAACATGGTTATGTACCCTTCCTACATCTGAATTATTATCACATATTCTTTTCTTACTAGTATGTGAGAAAATATAATACTTAATCTTAACAATCAATAAAAAGAAGAGTCAATATATTCGCTAATAGTTCGAATTTTAAGTTTAAGTCTGACAAGTTTAGATGTAGTACAGTTCATCATGATTATTTTTGTAGCATAACAGATAGAAATGTTTTATAATTTGAAATAGTTAAATATTTAGCAAACGCATTCAAATATCGTTCACTCTACAAGGGGGATTCTTCTTATGCAGCACACAAACAAATCTGAAACTTTAAACCGCGGTTTAAAAGAACGACATATTACTTTAATGTCGCTCGGCTCCGCTATTGGCGTTGGACTATTTTTAGGATCCGCTTCTGCTATTAAGCTAGCTGGCCCTTCTATTCTACTAGGTTATATGATCGCCGGACTCGTTATTTTTTTCATTATGCGAGCACTCGGAGAAATGGCAATTGAACAACCTGTTGCCGGTTCTTTTAGTAAATATGCCTCTGATTACCTTGGACCACTAGCTGGCTATATTACTGGCTGGAACTACTGGTTTTTATGGGTTGTTACTTGCATGGCTGAAATTACAGCAGCTGGCATTTACATGCAATACTGGTTCCCAGATATCCCGCGCTGGACTTGGGCTTTACTCGCTCTATTATTAATGAGTGCTTTCAACTTCTTATCCGTAAAAGTATTTGGAGAACTTGAATTTTGGTTTGCTCTCATCAAAATTGTCACAATTATCTGTATGATAATTGTTGGAGCTGGTATTATTTTATTCGGATTTGGAAACGGTGGTATCGCTACTGGTATTTCAAACCTTTGGTCACATGGTGGCTGGTTCCCAAATGGTTTTTCTGGGTTACTACTCTCCATGCAAATGGTGTTATTCGCTTATTTAGGCGTTGAATTAATCGGTGTTACAGCGGGTGAAGCTCAAAATCCGAAAAAAACACTCGCAAAAGCAATCGATAACGTATTTTGGAGAATATTACTGTTCTACGTTGGGGCTCTATTCGTTATGATGGCAATTTATCCATGGAATGAACTTGGGGAAAAAGGAAGTCCATTCGTATTAACATTCCAGCAAATCGGTATCGCAAAAGCAGCAGGGATTATTAACTTTGTCGTATTAACAGCAGCTCTTTCTTCTTGTAATGGTGGTTTATTTAGTACAGGCCGTATGCTATTTACATTAGCTCAGCAAAAGAAAGCACCTGAAAGATTTGGTCGTTTAAATAAAAACGGTATTCCGAGTCAAGGAATTGTAGCAACAGCTATCGTTTTACTCGTTGGTGTTATATTAAACTATCTTGTGCCCGCAAAAGTGTTTACATGGCTGACTAGTATTTCAACTTTCGGGGCAATTTGGACTTGGGGGATCATTTTAATCGCTCAAATTAAATTCCGTAAAGGTTTGCAAACTGATAAAAAGGACAAGCTAACATATAAAATGCCTTTACATCCATTCAGTTCATATTTCTCACTCGCTTTCCTTGCACTCGTATTAGGTATTATGGCGTATTCAGAAGATACAAGAATTGCATTGATTGTTGGTCCTATTTGGCTTATTGGTTTAGCTATCGTGTATTACATGAAAGGTTTCCATAAAATTGATGAAACACCTAATTCAAAAATTAGTTAAACAAAACATCCCTTCCTTATTACTTGGAAGGGATGTTTTTAAATCTATATAAATATTTCTCAACAAAATTCACGTTATTTTTACAATTTTTTAATATTTTTTATGTTTTCCGTCTTTATTTTTACAGAAAAATAAATTACATTATTAAAGCACATATATTTATTATTAGGGGGATTCTTCTATGAAGAATAAAAAATGGATTACATTTTCTTTAGCAACAGCAATTACACTAAGTATAGGGACTTCGTTCATACCGTCTACTTATGCAGAAAGCTCTGTAGACCCAGCTCCTGAAATTGCTGCAAAAGTTGTAAATCAAAACAATGGGAAAAAAGTATTATTCGATAATACACACGGTCAAACTGCCGGAACCGCTGATTGGGTTATTGATGGTGGCTTTTCTGATTTCGGAAATGGTATTGCTCAAAATGGCTATCATGTAAAAGAACTACGTAAATCAACACCAATTACATACGAAGATTTAAAAGACTACAATGTGTTTATCGTTCCAGAAGCAAATATTCCTTACAAAAAATCTGAACAAGATGCTATGTTACAATACGTGAAAAATGGCGGTAGTATTTTCTTTATCGCTGACCATTATAATGCAGATCGTAATAAAAATCGCTGGGACTCTTCTGAAGTATTTAATGGATATAGACGCGGTGCATGGGATAACCCTGCAAAAGGAATGTCAAGTGATGAAGTAAATTCACAAGCTATGCAAGGAGTAGAAAGCTCTGATTGGCTATCTGACAACTTCGGTATTCGCTTCCGCTACAATGCAATCGGTGATGTTGCAGCTAAAAATATTGTGTCACCTGAACAATCATTCGGAATTACAAAAGGTGTTTCATCTGTAGCAATGCATGCAGGTTCTACTCTAGCAATTACAAACCCAAAACTAGCAAAAGGGCTTGTTTATCTTCCAGAAAACCCGTCAAAATGGAATAATGCTGTTGATAGCGGTGTTTATAACGGCGGTGGCGTTGCAGAGGGGCCTTATGCCGCTATCGCAAAAGTAGGGCTTGGAAAAGCTGCCTTTATCGGTGATTCTTCTCCAGTTGAAGATGCATCGCCAAAATACGTTCGTGAAGATTCTGGCCAAACAAAGAAAACTTACGATGGATATAAAGAAGAAAACGATGCTATCTTACTAGAAAATATCGTAAATTGGCTATCGAATAAAGAAACATTTACAAGTTTAGATCAAGTAAATGGTTTACAACTTGATTTACCTACCACTTTACAAACATTTGAACAACCAAGCTTATCAACTGAGCCACAACCTGAACCTTGGAGTGCACCAAATGCAGGTTATCAATGGTTTAATACAAACACTTTTAAACCAGGTTCATACGGTTATAACAGTGCTGTAACAGCAAACGACTACGTAGTTACACACCCTAGCACTCTACCAAACAATGAAGTGTTCCAAATAAAAATCCAAGTAAATAACTTATTACCAAACACAACATACACTAATTACTCTTTAGGTATATTCACTACTGGCGGTACACAAGTAGCAAAAGTTCAAAATACAAATGGTTCTTGGCCATCTGCTTTTGGATATAGTAGTGCATTCTCTTTCACAACAAACAGCTTAGGTTCTGCTGAGAAGATTGTAAATGTACAAATCAATCCAAATACTGCTGGACAAGCAACTCTTCGTCTACGCCAAAATACGACAGCGAAATACAATGAAACTGTAATAATTGATAAGAAATAATGAAGAAGGCAATCCGCATGCGGATTGCCTTTTTCTCACTTCTCTTCTTTCGAGAAAAACATTCTTGAAATAACGATACCTATACTTCCTACAATTAAGAATAACACAGCCCTGATCATCATCGATACTTCTGGTAAGTCCAGAAGGAATAGCTTCCCTATCGTTACGACTAACACGACTAAGCCGGCATACAATATTTCATTCATATTTTTATTCCGTCCAAGCCAAACGGCAAATAATGCATATACCATCCATAATAACGATACAGATACGCTTATTATACTTCCATCTGTAGACAGCACTTCACCGACTCTAGTAATTGCAATAAATACGATAACCATAAACCAATAGAGCGTTATAGAATAAACATATTTTCCGAAGCTCCTTAACACATCTTTCGCTTGTTTCATGCAGTAATAAAATGTACCTATTAAAATAATATGGGCAACAAACCCAGCTGAAATGAAATGATCAAACGGACTAAAAATAGTTTGTATCATTCCAATCGCGTAAATCGTCGCACTAACATACAATTTCACCTGTTGTTTTACTTTAATAGCAGTCACCATACCGAGGAAACCTTGCAATAATAATACAATCGCTGCATTTACTAAACTATACTCATATAAAATCGCTAAACTAAATGCACCCATTGCGAAACCAAATAAAAGATTTGTAAATGTAGAATGTCTATTCTTCCTATATTCAAACACAAACATAGTAGCGTGCACGAGTGCACTAATCATTAATCCCCATGTTGTAAATTCAGGTATTTTTGAAATGGCTAATATAAAGAGAACTGCATTCGCACTAAATATCGCCAAGCGTGGCTCTAATATAAAACTTCTCTCCGTAAACATATGCCAAAATAATAGTAAGTGAATCAAACCATAAACAACCGTTAACTGTATTTGCAAATCCTCTACTAACATTGACATAATAGCAAAGAAAACAAAAAGGACAATAGCAGCAACAGCATAAGAAATCATATATAAATACTGATAACGATTTTTCAACGCATACCATAATAAGCTAAGTGTTAGTATCGTCTCATATCCAAAGAAAATATAAGGATTAGGAGTCGTACTATTTAATAAGAATGGCACGAAGAACGCTCCTACGGCTACGAATATAGTAAGATATTCCGATTGATACCTCTTCGCTACATAAATACCTAAAATGACCCATGCAATATTACATACAAACGCAACACTTGCTGGAATAAATCCATATAAATAATGCGCCGCAAATGTCGTTAAAACTATACCCGTAATACTTCCTCCTGCTAATACTAAACCCAACGCTTGCCGCTCTCGTTTAATTTGAATATCACCTATATAATAAAAACCGATTGATAGGACAATACCAAACACAATTCGTATTACAGGTGTTAATAATCCAGCATCTACCCCTGCTTTAAATAACCAGATTACTCCAAGTAACATAATGCCGACAAATATACGTGGCAACCAAGTTTGGCAAAACTTAATAATATTAAATGGTTCTGGTTTAAATGCAGATATATCTACTTGTTTTACCTCACGTTCTTGCACGGGCTCCTTTATTGTAACTACTTCTTCTTTTTGCTTTTCCTCCATTACCGTTTCAATATATTCTTTCTTTTCTTTACTAACATGTTGCTGAGCATTTTCTACTTCTATTTCTCTTTGTTTTGCTTTCAATTCAAAAAGCGCTTCTTGAATTGTTTCAATTGCCGTTTCGAGCGCTTCTATTTTCTTATTTAAATCCTCCTTCATACGCTCCCCCCTCACCATTCATTCAAAATCTATATATTACCAATTATCTTTATCATACTCTTAGTCTATTCATTTTCAATACTATTTTTCCTAAAAAAAGAAAGGTATCTTCCGAAATAGGAAAACACCTTTTTACTCATTTATTCTTATTTAGAACAACACTAACGATGACACCAATACAAACACCTATAATAGCTGGAACAATCCATCCAACACCTTCTGTATAAAACGGAATGTATTTCAATATTGACGTCCACTGATTCATCATTACATTTTTATTGAAAATATCGATTGCACTAAATACCGCTACAATCCCAACAGCTACTGCATATACGTATGCATACTTTCCAATATATTTATGGAATAACCCTAGAATAATGAGTGTTAATGCAACTGGATAAATAAATCCAAGAATCGGTACTGATACTTTTAAAATTTGTGTTAATCCTAAATTAGCTAAAATCATACTAGCAAAACTTAATATAAATGCCCAAACTTTATACGCTACTTTCGGAAATGCACTTGCGAAAAATTGACTACAAGATGTAACAAGCCCGATTGAAACGCATAAACAAGCGATCGTAAAAATAAGACCTAATAAAACGACTCCGCCTTGTCCAAATAATGTAGTCATAACTTGCGCTAACACGTTCGCCCCATTATCAAATGTACCTAACGAACCGCTAATTGAACCAACATATCCAAGTATGACATAAATAATAGATAATAATAGTCCTGCACCAATTCCAGCAATACTCATATATTTCGCTAAACCTTTATCATCTTCAACACCTTTTGCACGAAGAGCATTTGCAATAACAATCCCAAAAATTAAAGCGGCTAGCGCATCCATTGTTAAATATCCATCTAAAATGCCTTGGAACATAGGAGCTTGTCCATAGTTTCCAGCAGCCTCTTTCACACTGCCTACTGATGTAAACATACTCTTTATAAAAATAAGGGCAATCATCCCTAATAATAACGGTGTTAAAACTTTTCCGAACAACCCCATTAATTTAGACGGTGATAAACTTAACCAGTACACAATACTAAAGAAAATAACCGTGTAACATAATAAAACTACACTTCCCGATTCTGTGAAGAACTGACCTGGTCCCATTTCAAAAGCTAAACTTCCTGCACGTGGTATACCAAGACCTGGTCCAATAAATAAATACACGATACATGGGAAAATAATGGCGAATGAAGAATGAACCCTCCCCGCTAACGTTTGAAAGCTTCCCGCTTTCGCAATAGCGATAACACCCAATATAGGAAGACCTGTTGCTGATATAATAAATCCTATTAATGAAATCCACACATGTTCTCCTGCTTCATACCCAAGGAAAGGTGGGAATATAAGATTCCCCGCTCCAAAGAACATCGAGAATAACATAAGGCTAATCAGTAAAATTTCTTTTTTCTGTAACAATTTCATTTGTTTCTCCTTCTTTAATTTCATCTTTTATGAAATCAATTTCACATATAAAAAAGTGCAATAATTCGCTTCCTAACAAAGAAAACATAGTCCATAGTCTAACATAAAAGAAACACCCATTCTATAGCTATCCCTCTTTTCCAATTTCTTCTGAAAAATCAACCTTTATTGACTTATAATAGTTAATAAGGTAAAATATTAAATGTACAAAATTATTAACTTTGTTTTTGTTTGTGTCAGGAGGAAAATAACATGGAATCAGCGATACAACTAGAAAGAGAACAACAAAGAAAAAAGAAACATCCTCCAGGTTTATACTTACTCTTCTTTACAGAAATGTGGGAAAGATTTAGTTACTATGGATTACGAGGATTATTAACATTATATTTAACGACAGCTTTAGTAAGCGGTGGTCTTGGGTTTAGTCCTGCGTGGGCACTATCCATTTACGGATTTTACACTGGAGCCTGTTATTTCACACCAATGATTGGTGGATACTTAACAGACCGGTTCCTAGGTAGACGAAAAGCGATCACAATTGGTGGTATAACAATGGCAATTGGTAACCTTACACTATTTGCCATGCAAAACCAAGCCGGCCTATACCTCGGATTAGCGCTTATTATTATCGGTAACGGATTCTTCAAACCGAACATCTCTACACTGGTTGGGGAATTATACGAAGAGAACGATCCAAAACGTGATAGTGCATTTACCATTTTCTATATGGGTATTAACGTCGGATCATTTTTAGCTCCACTCGTTTGTGGTTTTTTATCAGAAAATTTATTCAAAACAACAGTTGATGGCGTTGTACATTACGGATTCCGTTACGGTTTCTTAGCCGCTTCAATTGGAATGATCATTGGACAAATTTTATTTACAACATTATCAAATCGCTTCCTTGGTGATATCGGTAAAAAACCAACTCGTGATTTGCAAACAACAGATGGACAACCATCAGTAGGAGATACACCGTTAACAAAAAAAGAAAAACAACGTACCGCAGTTATCGTCATTTTAACATGCTTCGTTGTCTTCTTCTGGGCTGGCTTTGAACAAGCTGGTAGCTCATTAACATTATATACAAACAAATTTGTAGACCGCTCTGTGTTCGGATGGGAAGTTCCAACATCTTGGTTCCAATCGGTCAATCCATTATTTATTATTTTACTTGCTCCAGTCATTTCAGCATTATGGGCAAAACTTGCAACTCGCAAGCGCGGGGATTTAAAAATCCCAACTAAAATGGGACTTGGTATGATCTTGCTTGGTATCGGTTATATCATTCTCGTTATCGCTACATTAAAAACAGGTAGTGATGAACATAACATTACAGAAAAAGCAAACTTACTATTTATCGTCTTTACGTATCTTTTCCATACGTTAGGTGAGCTATTCTTATCACCTGTTGGACTATCAATGGTTAGTGCACTTGCCCCAGTAAAACTTGCTTCTTTATTAATGGGAGTATGGTTAGCAAGCTCAGGAATTGCTAACATTTTAGGCGGACAACTTGCAAGCTTCACAACTTCACTTGGATATGCTGAAGTATTTACAGTAATCGGAGCTGTAGCAATTGTATTAGGTTGTGTTTTATTACTAATTTCTAAGAGATTAGTGAAATGGATGGATTAAAAAAAGATGAGGGATTCCCCTCATCTTTTTTATTTCTTCGCCTTCGTTCCTACTAAATCACCAGCAACAACGTAACGTTTAGAATTATCTTTCACAGATACACATGTAATAAGCGTTATCTCATCTTTCCCATGATCCTCTACAACTTCCCACTTATCAGGAGTTACTTCAGATACACCAGTAACCGCATATTCATATTCATTTTCATTATCATACAAATAAATTTTGTCGCCTTTTTTTAAAGAGGCTACATCACTAAATAAAACACCTTTTTTAGACATGTTATGTCCTGCTAATGCATAGTTCCCTTTTCCCATTACTTGATTTTCTTTTACTGTTGCTGCACCTGATAATAGGTTTTTCTCAGTAGAAGATTTTAAAACAGGAAGTTCTAATGAAACACTCGGGATCGAAATACGACCAATTACTTGTTTCTTATCTAATGATGCAGTCGCTACTTCTGCCAAGTCTGGTTGATCAATTTTCGAAGCATCTACAAATTCCGTCTCATGTTTTTCATAATCCATTTTTTGAACAGCCTGTACATTTTCAGTCTGTTTCTTTTCAGCCTGATATCCATCATAAAATGGCTTTCCGATTAACACACCACCTACAACAAATAGAAGGATTGCTACTATACTATAAATTCTTTGCTTATTCATATACAATTCCTTTCCCTTACAAAATCTTACTCTATATAAAATGATAAGATAATATTGCTATATGTACAAGTATAAGCTAAAAAGAAACCTTCTCGCACGTGCAAGAAGGTTTCTTTTTAAGCGATTTTATTTCGATATAAGGATACGTGAAAAATCGTCATTTGAATAAAGAAAATACTAAATGCAATATATATTGGATATGCAGGAACATATAGATTAGCAATTGGAGAAAGAGTTAAAAAACCAACCGCACAAGGCAGCACGTACCATAGTGACATAAATGTAGTACGACAAGCCTTTTCTGTAATTGCCTTTTCTCGCTCATCCTCTTGAGGAAATAATAGTGGAAACATCCAATACGAGAGCTCTTTATATTTTTTCTTTTGAATTTTATAAAGAACAGTCGATACAATACCAAATATTAAAAGTAATACTAGCGGCATTAAACTCAGTGAAATTTCAGATGGTACTCTCTCCGTTTGAATAAAATTAGCGACTTCAATAGTAAAATAATACAACTCAATAAACGCCCAACCTGCTAATACCATTAAAAGTACATTTAGCATATAAGAAAATACGAGTCTATTCATCCTCTTCCCCCTCCTTATTTAAAACAAACACATCTTCCATCTTTAACTCGAATACATCACAAATCGTAAGTGCTAATAACAATGAAGGAACATAATCACCTTTTTCAATTGCAGCGATTGTTTGTCTCGTTACTCCAACCTTTTCTGCTAATACACTTTGCGAAAAATTAAATCGAGCTCTTAATTCCTTCACTCTATTTAAAATGGACAAATTTACCACCTCTTAATTTCATTGTATGCTTTCCTTAACAAAATGTAAACTCAACTTAACATTATTTTCACAAAAAATCCAACTTTACGTTTTGTAAAGTTGGATTACGTTTTAGTTTAAAATTGTAACTTTAACATTTTTTCTGCCCCAATTACTAGACGAAGCTTTATCCGGCATTAAAACATCGATTTTGTGACCTTTAATCGCGCCACCAGTATCTGCTGCAATTGCAATTCCATAGCCTTCAACATTTACAGTAGATCCTAATGGAATAACAGATGGATCCACCGCAATTAATTTCATTCCTGGGTTTGCAGTTAGATTATAGCCGCCCCATGCAGAATATACTTGTTGACCTGGTGCATAGCCATTTTCACCTGGATCTGCTGTATAAGCTGTTGCATGTACATAAAATTCTTTTCCACCAGCAGTTGGTTTAGGTGGTTGTGCAGGTTCTACCTTTGAATTATTAACAACAGGTTCAACAGGTTCAGCTGGTTTATTAGCTTTTTCTTGCTTTTTCTTTTCTGCAATTTCCGCTTGCGCTTTCGCTAAAGCTTCTTGCTCAGCCTTTGCAGCTGCTTCTGCTTTCGCACGCTCTTCTGCTGCAATTCTTGCTGCTTCTTGCTCACGAGCAATTGTTTCTTGCACTGCCTTCATATTTGACTCAATTTTAGCTTTCTCTTCTGCTGCTAAATTAAGTTGGCTTGCAACCTGATTATATTTATCTTGAACTGTTTGTAAGTTAGCTTGACGCTTTTTCAAGTTATCTTGCAACTCAGCTTGTGCTTTTGCTAATTTTTGTTTGTCTACTACTAAAGATGCTTCTTTTTCATCAATTGTTTTCTTATCTTCTTCAATTTGACGAAGATCTTGTTCTTGTAGACGTAAAATTTCTTTATCAGCTTCTAGAATAGTAGAAACTGCGTTCATACGTTGTAAGAAATCTGCAAAGTTTTTTGACTCTACTACAACTTCTACTACTAAACTCGTATTTGAACTGTTTTGAACAGAAACCATACGTTTTCTCATAATATCCTTACGAGCAAGGACTTTATCCTCTAAAACGACAATTTCATTCTTTTTTTGCTCAATCTGCTTATGTGTTTCATCGATTTTACGTTGAATAGCAGCTTGATCCTCTTTATTTTTTGCAATTGTATTATTTAAATTATGTAGTTCGTTTTCGATACCTTTAATTTCTTTATTAACAGCTTGCTTCTCTTGCTCTTTCTTTTGCATTTCTGCATCGTTTTGCTGCAATTGCTGTTGCATGTTGTTAAGTTTCTCGTCGTTTGACTCTGCTTTAACAGCGACTGTACTAGAAAGACCTATAATTCCTGCTAATACTAGACTACTGATTCGCTTAAAATAGTTCATAATCCGACTCCCTTCTTATACAGTTATACATGATTTATTTTACAGTTTGTTTACAATACCATTAAATACAGTTTATTTTTCATGACAAAAAAAAGGGAATTATGCATAAAATGTAATAGATTCTTAAATATTTAACAATTCCTATATTTAAAAATTATAAAAGATGCTAAAATCCAAATATAGAGAAAATATAACTTCTAAAGGCGGTTGAAATAAATATATGTTTACTCAAAAGAAATCACTCCAACATAAAATTGATCAATTAGAAAGTCGTATACAAGAACTAGAAGCAGAATTAAAACAAAAGGATATCGAACAACAAGAGACTATTTCTTCTATCCACGATCGTGTACAAAGCGTTGTTCAAGAACATAAACTTGTAAATAGCCAGCACCATACACTTCAAAATTTAGTTCAACAATTAAACTTATGTTTCGAAAATGTTTCAACGCGCACGACACATTCCAATGAATTGAATAACGAAATGTTACAAAAAGAACAAAGCTTAATTCAATCTATTGAAGAAATTATTGACTGTTCTAATGAAGGTAAAGAATCTGTTCACCGTTTACTTATTGTAATTAACAAATTAGGTGAACAATCTCAGCGTACGTCTAACAGTATGAATCATTTAAGTGAACGTTCAAAAGAAATCGAGCAAATTGTAGAAGTCATTCAAAACATTGCAGCACAAACAAATTTACTTGCTTTAAATGCGAGTATTGAAGCTGCTCGTGCTGGAGAGCACGGTAAAGGATTCGCTGTCGTTGCTAATGAAGTAAGAAAACTAGCAGAAAGTACAGCGGAAAGTACAAAAAACATAGGCAACTTAACGAAAAAAATTCAAGAAGAAATTGAAAAAGCATACGATAACACAAAAGATAATTTACATTTAGTCGATGAAGGTGTAGAAATGAGTGCCGATACAAACGCTAGAATCGAAAATATTTTAATTATGATTCAAACGTTACAAAACGGTGCTACCAATGTTATTAAAGCTATCGAAAACCAAAAATCTTGTAATGATGATATATTACGTGAATTCGCTAATACACAACAAATGTTCCAAAAGTTAAATACTACTATTATGAATCACATTCATGATGCTGAGAAAGTCGATGTTCAATTAACGAAAAGTCTTGAAGAAACAGTAGTTTCTCATTAATAATAAAAATCCCTTATACTTTTATAAGGGATTTTTATTATATTTCGAATATTTATTTCTTCTCAATATTCATCCGTATCTTTGTTATAATGGACAAGTTGTTTCTTTCGACTAATAAACAAGGAGGTTATTATGGAACAATTTCACTACATTTTAAAATATTTAATTCTCGGTCTGTTCCAAGGGCTAACAGAACCAATTCCGATTTCTTCAAGTGGTCACCTCGTTTTAGCACAACATTTGCTAGGACTAAAAATAGAAGGGTTCAGCTTCGAACTACTTGTTAATTCAGCTTCATTATTAGCTGTATTACTTATTTATAGAAATGATTTAATTCGTCTAACGAAGAATGGTCTATCTTATATCTTTACAAGAGCAGAGGACGCAAAATCAGATTTCTTCTTTATAATTTACCTTGTTATTGCGACCATTCCAGCAGGTGTTATCGGTGTTTTATTTAAAGATTACATCGACCAGTACTTAAAAGGTGTGAAAATGGTTGGGATTTCCCTTCTTATTACTGCTGTCGGCCTTTGGATTATTAGAAACTTACGTGGACGTAAAAATGATGGCGATCTTTCTATGAAAGATGCAATTATTGTCGGATTAGCACAAGCTTGCGCATTAATTCCTGGAATAAGCCGATCAGGTGCAACAATCGTCGCAGCGATGTTACTTGGTATGAAGCAAGAAACAGCTCTTCGTTTCTCATTCTTACTATATATCCCTGTTAGCTTAGGTGGTTTATTACTAAGTATTACAGACATTGCAAAAGATCCAAATCTAGACACATTATTCGTGCCATATATCGTTGCGTTTATCGCAACATTTATCATGACGTACATTTCATTAAAATGGTTTATGAACATTATGGCAAAAGGAAATTTAAAATATTTCTCTTTCTATTGTATTATCGTAGGTGTACTTACTCTTATTTTCTTATAAAGTGAAACTTACAAAGCGAAAAACGAGTCATTCTATTAAACTAGGATGACTCGCTTTTTTATATCTTTATAATGATAAAGCCCCTCTTTCTGTACAGTAAGAGGGGTCCCTTTTATGCGTATACTTTCTTTTCTTGACAATACAAACGAATAACATGTTTATTTTGTTGAAATACATCATGCGTTAGGCGGATAATAATAAAATTTCGTTTTGTTTGATCATCATGAACAAAAATCTGTTCTCCCTCCTGAAAACGCCATGCACTTTCAAAAGTTGTAATATGATCCCCACTTACAGAAAAAAGCTCATATCGCATATCTTGTACCCTCTCTCAACTTATAATAATCACTATATCCTTATATTAAATTTATTATAACTTAATCCCGTTTAAATTTGAAATTTTTTCTATTTCGAAATATTTTAATTTTGTTTTCAGGTTCTTTTAACGTTATAATGATAAACGAATTTTCATTGAAAGGAGCTTCATTTTGACTGCATATTTATTTCCAATAAAAACAGCATTTATTTTATTTCCTATTTTAGCAATGTTTCTATTAATCCCTTTTTTAATATTTAATTATCGTAAATACGGTTATTTAAATAAATGGCGTTCATTTATTTTATATTCATTATTACTTTACTTATTAAATGCCTATTTTCTTGTGATTTTGCCATTACCACAAACGTATGATACTTGTAGCCTACAACCGGCTAATACGCAACATTTGCAACTCTCGCCATTTTATTTCATACAAGAGATTAGTAATCATACCTCGGCGATTTTAACGAAGCCAGCTACGTACTTCTATTTATTAAAGGAATCTGCGTTTTTACAAGTCGCTTTTAACGTTTTACTAACCGTTCCGTTCGGTATGTACTTACGTTATTATTTCCGACGTAGCTTCTTACAAACAGTGTGTATTTCTTTTTGTCTTTCACTATTCTTTGAATTAACACAAGTAACTGGATTATATGGTATTTATAATTGTGCATACCGCTTATTTGATATTGACGATCTGTTTTTAAACACGCTAGGCGGCGTAATTGGTTTTATCATTGCACCAATCTTTACGTACTTCCTTCCGAAAACAAGCGAATTAGATATTCATATTGATTTAGAAACGAAACCAGTCGGATTCATTCGTCGTCTCATCGCTATGCAAATTGATTGGATTTTCTTATCTATCGTTGTACCTTTCATTAAAAATAAAGGAAATTCACTATTTATCGCTAACATCCAATCTTATACAAATGTATACGAACTCCTTTTCATTACATGTTCAATCTTAATTTACTTTATTATCATTCCATACTTTACGAATGGAAGAACAATAGGAAAAGCGTTGCTTCGGATTTACATTAAAGGACAAGCTGAGCGTATTACACTAAAAGAATTATTCATTCGTTACGGGATATTCTATTTCATTTTAGGCGGAATCAATTATATTCTTTCGAGTAGCTCTATCTTAAATCATACAGAGCCTTTAGTATTACTAGTTATACTATTATTCCAATTTGTAATTAACGGTCTATTTATTATTCATGTTTTATTACATGTATTTAGTCGTGATAAGTTACTATTTTACGAGCGCATTAGTCAAACAAGAAATGCGATTATACTAAAAAAAGCTGACAAGTAATACTTTGTCAGCTTTTTTTCATAATCGTAAATAATTTTTCTGTGTAAGGGTTTGAAAACATTTCTGCTTCATCTAGTAACTTTCTCGCCTTTAGAAACGAATGCATTTCTGGATATATATTTTGTAATTTTTCGTACGTTAACGTATGCATTTTCCCCCAATGCGGGCGCCCTTCATACTTTAGAAAAATTTTCTCCACCTCACCAAAATAAGCAGCATACTTCATACCTTTATACATATGAACGGCAATATACGCTGAATCCCTTCCGTACGCTGGACTGAGCCATATATCATCCCTTTTCACATAACGGCATTCAATTGGGAAGTGCACTTTATACTTTTTCTTTTCAATAAGGTTTGAAATATCTTCTACAACAGCCCGCATATACTTTGAAGGAACACTATACTCCATTTCATAAAATGGAACCGCACGCGATGTAGCAAATACTTCATAACTCGGACCAATTATTTTTGTATTCGGTACAGCTTTAGCCGATAATCGACTTACACCTTTACTTATAGAAGGAAACCATTTACATCCTTTAGATAACAAAGAGAACATCTTATTTTCAAGCAACTCTACCTTTAGTTTATGCCATTTCAAGTCACTTTTTTTACCCGTTGTTTCATTTGTAAATTTCACTTGTACTTCATCTGAATAAGGAAAAACAAAAAATTCAAAATGGCGATTCTTCTTATATTCTTCTAGCTTGTTCATTACAGTAGATAATGACTGTTTTTCACTTTTATAAACGAGTGAATAGGCTGGAATAACCTTCAATTTTATTTTTACAATGATACCTAACATTCCTAGCGACAACTGAAAGGCTCTCCAATATTCCACATTCTCAGTTTCCGAACAAACTATACTCTCGCCTGTAGATAAAACTGCGGTAATCTCTATAACTTGTGTTGATAAACTTCCAAAGGTAATACCCGTTCCATGAGTCCCTGTACTAATCGCTCCTGCAATCGATTGCGAATCAATATCCCCTAAATTTTCTTGTGCATAACCTTTTTCTTCAAGTAACTTCCCTAAATCATGTAGCTTTGTTCCTGCCCATACTTCGGCAACCATCTTCTCTGCATCCATATCCAAAATACCTTTCAATTCATCTAAAGAAACTAAAATTTCTTCCGTTTGCACAAGAGGTGTAAACGAGTGTCCTGAACCGACAACACGAATTTTCTTCCCTTTTTTTCGAGCAAGCCCTACAACTTCTACTACATCTTGTATACTTTCTGGATACATCGTATAATGCGGCGTTCCTTCTACATTCCCTGTCCAATTTCTCCATTTTTGTCCCTTTATAGAAAGCATTGGCCATCCCCCCGATATGTTGAATACTCCCCAACAATCTCTCCTTCTTTCACACGATATAAAAAAGGAAAACGCTCACATAACTCTCCAGCTTTACTATGGCGAAACAAGATAGAATCTCCTATCTCTACTCGTTCCTTACCGTTATAAAAAATCGGTGTTTGCACTTCGCCAGCGCCTTCTAAAGCTAATAGTTTGGCACCATTTGGTCTCCAAATCTCAGGTTCTTTATCTTTCCCGATTGCACCTGAGGCAATATATCCACCACCTAAACAAGTGTAAATAAACGGGGCTGGTTTACGCACAACTGGTAAAGCAAATCCGACAGCTGGATGAAATTGCACCTCTTTATAATAATCGAACAGCTTCGGGGCATAAAAAGCAGAACCTATTGTAATCTCTGAAATTGAATTATCTTGCTCAGTTGTTTTTATACTTCCTGTGCCTCCCCCATTTACAAACCTTAGTTCAATACCTAGGTTTTGTATTTCTTTTACGATATGTCCTCTTCTTTCTTTAACTTCTAACACTGACTTCTTCTTTAAATACGAAATTACTTTACTTTTCACTCTTTGATTCGGTATGTGATCTCCTACCCCAGCAATTTGAGCTTCATATCCCATTACACCATCTAGTATTAAAAATGATGATTCTTTTACCCTTTTTATTATTTTCAAAGCACCTTGCACATCTTTTACCGGTGATCTGTTTACCCCAAAATGAAATTGAAAAAAACGACTACTCATATCAATATCCAAACAAACACGAAAACACCCTTTAGACTCCTCAGCAATTTTTTCTAAATAAACAATATGGTCTTCACAATCCACCATACAAGTTATAATGAGGCCTTGCTTTGTTAGCAAACTTATTTCATGTAAAGCCCTTTTATCATAAGCAGGATATCCGAGCAATAAATCATTGAATCCTTGTTCAATTAAAAACAAAGCCTCTCTAGGTGAAAAACACATAATACCTTGAAATCGATCATTTGTAGCTAAAATCTTTTGCATAACCGGAACAGAACGTAGCGATTTACTCGCTATACGAATCTTCTTGTTTCCACTTAATTCCATAACCGATTGAATATTTTTATCTAAAGCTACTTCATCCAAAAATGCACACGGTAATGGAACTTCTTTAAAAATTCCTCGATCCACATTTTTCTCTCCTCTTTTCAATATGTCTTATACATATTGGAAAGAAAGTTGAAATTTCCTCTACAAAATAAAAAAGTTTCTTCCTATTAAGAAGAAACTTTTTTAGGACTATTTCATAGAAATAGTTGCCTCTACTGGATAATGATCAGAGTAATCATTATATGTATATTTTTTAAGCCATGATGTAACAGTCCACTGTGGAGATTTCGGTTGTAATACTTTATTCTCTATAAATGACGGATTCGCATGGTCCTTACTTGCAATAATATAATCTAAATACTCGGCAGGACTATCAGGGAAATTATATTTTGCTATACTGTTTGTCGTCGCATCCCAAGTTGCTGTATGTCCCGTATAAGATGGAATAGAAGCGTGTAATGTTTTAAACATGGATGCGTACTCTGAGTCACTATTGTTCTCTGCATTTATTTTATTCACGTTCATATCACCACCAAATAGGACGTACTCGTCATTTGGTATATTCTTATTTTTAATAAAGTCTTGAATTTCTTTTAACTGATTTGTACGTACAGATGCAGGTGAAGTTTTTCCGCACATACTATCTTCAGCCTGCAAATGCGTCCCGATTACATGAACGAAACGATCATTCTTCTTAATTTTTGTGTATACAAATCCTTTATTCGATAAATTATCTGGCCCGCATCCTTTTGCAAATACATATTGAATCTTTTCAACAATCGGCCATTTACTCACGATTGCAACGCCCCCATCTTCAGGAGTTGAAGATGAATAGCTACCTAACGTTTTATCCCATTCATTTCCGTTACTACGACCTAATACCGCTGTTTGATTTGGATATTCTTTCTTCAAATTCCCTAACAAACGATCTGATGCGCTATTATCAAACACTTCATTTAATATAACCACGTCTTGATTCTTTATATAATCTGCCGCCCCAATTAAATCAGCACGCTCACTTTGTCCCCAGTTCGGATATAAATTTGTTGATAGCATATAAACGTTATGCGTCATCACTTTCAAAGTATTATTTTGATTTGTAGACGTTTCTGCTTGAGCTGAAGATCCTCCGTATAAAACTCCTAAACCAATCCCAAAGCTAAGTACACCTTTTAGTAATTTTCCTTTCACGCTTCATACCTCCATGTATTAGTTATAAAAAGGCCAAATACTCTATTGTGAGATTTGACCTTTTTTTAATACTTAACGATCTCCGTACGTATCAAACCAAAGCTGAATGTATCCGGCAGTAACACGTTGTGCATCCATTAATCGCTTACCTGTCATTGGTGTAACTTCAGCGCGCCATTTATCTGCATATTCTTGTGATACAGCTGCTTTTACGAACCAATCTTTCGTATTATCATTTACAATGCCAGCGTAATCTTGTTTCGCTGCTACTGCCGCTCCGTGAATCCACTCTTCTGGATTTGTACCTTTCCAGTTCCAATATCCATTTCCATCCGTTACTTTATAATTATCTTTTATCGTATCTACAAAGTTTTCATATTTAGAATGGAATCCTTGTGGGTACGAAAGATTTGTAAAGTTTGCCGCATGCATCGGTTGGTTTACATCTCCTAAATAATGAAGAGATAATCCTAAATAGAAGAATGCTTGTTTCATATCTTTATTTTTATATGATTCACCAGCTAATTTAAAATATTTAGCGCCAGTTTCTTTTGCCTGCTTTGCAAATGGAATATATGTTTTTCCATTGTCTGGATCATAGAAATGTGAAGCAAATGTGCTATTATCATAATAAGGATTTTCATAGTCAGCAGCATAAATACCATTTTCTAATTCCGTACGCCATTCATTTAATTGTGCAACTCGATCCTGTTTTACAAGTGTTGTATTGCGAGACATAATATCAATGGCACGGTTTACAATCCATAAATGAGAGTTTACGCCTTCTTTATGTTTATCTTCAGCAGACCAGCGATGAACTATTTTTATTTTACTTCCCCCATCGTTTTCATGAGCAAATGCAACACTTTGTAACGGCGCTACTAATGTAATAGCTGCTGCTAAAGCAAGTACTTTCTTTTTCATCTGAAATCCTCCATTTTATAATTGAATTATTGTAAACTTTTTGTTAGGATCCTATGATATCGTCCGGTTAACCTATGACTAGAATATCCCACCTTTCATGAAATTTCTATCAATAAATTAAAATATGCAAATGTTCATATCATTATAACTTTATACATAGTGAATATAATGAATGAATGCACTTATATTGTAGTAAAGTATTGTTAAGCTACTACGAATGATTGTCTAAACTAATGTAAAAAAAGAGTAAAGCATCCACATGCTTTACTCTTTTTTTCTATTCGATAATATACTTGGTAGTTGTACATTAACTGCCAACTTATGAATAAATCCAAACACTAATCCAATCCCAATAAATATGTATAAGATTGTAAATATCTTTCCGAAATCAGTTTGCGGACTAAAATTCCCATCACCGACAGTCGTCAACGTGACCACACTAAAATATAAAGCGTCAAGAGGACGTAATCCTTCAACTGTACTATAAAAAATCGTACCAGATGTTAATGTTAAAAATGTTAATACGAATAACACTTGAAACTCTTTATCTTTCCACGCTCGTAAACAAGCTTTTAGCATTCGTTTCAATGTCAACATAAATGAAAGCATTAGACTTCCCCTTCCAAACAAAATACCTGTAGTTAAAGGAAAGTCTATCACCTTTCTGTATAGAAAAAAAGTAGCCCTCTTCTATTTCTAGAAAAGAGCTACTTTTTACTATTCTCTATTATTTAGGTGAAACAAGAATTTTCACTTGTGTTTTATCTTTTACAAGTGCTTCAAATCCTTCTTCAACAACTTGATCCACTGTGATTTTTTTCGTAATTAATTTCTCTGCTTGAATTTGGCCAGAGCTAATTAATTTAATAACAGCTGGGAAGATATGACGGTATCCAAGAATACCGATAACTTCTTTTTCTTTTAGTACAAGGTTGTTTGGCGTAATTGTCGCATCTTTTTCCCACACACTAACAATTACAGTTTGTCCTTCAAAGCTTGTACTTTCAATCGCTTGACGAAGTACTACTTCGACACCTGTTACTTCAAAGCTCACATTTACACCTAAACCATTTGTTAAGTTACGAATTTCTGCTAGTACATCTTGAGTAGCTGGATTTAATACATAATCCGCACCTGCTAATTTTGCTAACTCTTGACGTTCTTTAGAAAGTTCTACTGCAATAACAGGAGTTGCTCCTGCTGCTTTAGCTGCTTGAATGACAAGAAGTCCAATTGGACCACAACCAAATACTGCTACAGCTTCCCCTTCTTTTAATTTACTTTGACGTACTGCATGAACTGCTACCGCTGCTGGTTCTACAAGTGCACCTTGTTCATACGTCATTTCATCAGGAATATGGTGGACCATATCTTCTGGTACTACTGTATATTCAGAGAAACCGCCGCCGTCTCCGCCAAGACCGTGGAAAACAAGTTGTTCACAAACATTGTAATGTCCATGTTTACAAGCTTCACATTTACCACAAGAATAAATTGGTTCTACAACGACGCGATCTCCCACTTTATGAGAAGTAACGCCTTCACCGATTTCAACTACCTCACCACTAAACTCATGACCTAAAATAACCGGTGCTTTTACGTGTGTTAATGGGTGCTCTTCTGTTGGAATAAAAATAGGTCCTGCTAAATATTCATGCAAGTCTGTTCCGCAGATACCACACCATTTCACTTTAATCTTAACTGCTCCTGGTCTTACAGTTGGTTCTGGTACTTCTTCTACTCGTACATCGCGTTGATTATGCCAAAGTAATGCTTTCATTTTATACATCCCTCTCTACGTATATACTTAACCTGGTGAAGTTTACAAATCTATTATAATACTTCTATCCATATATTTCAAAAAAACAATCTCATTCCCACTAAATTTTAACAAATAACGTTCAATATTTTGTCACTTTGTACTTTTTTCCACATCTGTTAATGCTAATTTCATTGCGGTTGAAATTAGCATTATGCCATAATAGCATAGGAGAGGTGAATATCGCTTGAAATATTTTATTTACTTTATTGTTATCGTAGCGTTTCTAGATACATTTTCACAATTACCTATTATGAGTACGTTCGCTCAAAGTCTTGGAGGATCTCCTCTTATTATTGGGCTAGTTGTCGGTATGTACTCATTCGCTAATATGATCGGTAATATTATTGCTGGCGCTGCTGTCGATAAATTTGGTGCAAAAAAAATACTTTATATAAGCATGGGGCTTACGAGTTTCATAGTCTTGTTATACACCGTTGTTCAAAGTGGTGAACAACTATTAGTTGTGCGCTTTATGCACGGCTTTAGTGACGGATTTTTAATTCCTGCTGCCTTTACGTTTTTATCAAAACAAACAAATTCAGCAAGACAAGGTAAGGCAATGGCCCTATCTGGTGCTGCTGTTGGAACAGCGGCAATTGTAGGACCGGCTTTCAGTGGAATTATGAAAGCAACTGCTGGTATAGAGTGGGTGTTCATTACCATTTCTATTTTAATGGTCCTTGGTACAATCGTATCTCTATTCTTCTTACCAAATAACGTATCAAGAAAAGATACTTCAAGAACACAAATGATGAACAAAAAGGATATGATTGAACTATTGAAATCAGAACCGTTATTGCAAGCATATATTGGTGCCTTCACGCTAATGTTTTCACAAGGAATTGTCACTTATATGCTACCAGTGAAAGTTGAGGCATTAGCACTTAAAGCATCTACAACAGGCATGATGTTAAGTGTATTCGGCATTACCGCTATCCTCTTCTTCTTGCTGCCAACAAACCGTATTTACGATCGATTTAATCGTTCAAAACTCATGCTAATTGGGATTGCAGTAATGGCATTCGCGTTATCTTTACTTGGATTATTCGCAACAAAAGGTATGCTCTTTATCGTTATGATGATTTATGGCATTGGATTCGCTATCCTTTTCCCATCGATAAATGCATTACTTGTTGAAAATACGACAGATGATAAGCGCGGAAAAGCATTCGGATTGTTTTATGCTTTCTTCTCATTAGGAGTTGTTGCTGGATCCTTTACAGTTGGTGCAATCGGGGCATCCCCTAGCGTCAGCTTCGTTATCGGAACTGCATTCTTATTAACATTCGCTGGAATGATTTATGTAAGAAGCAAAATAAAAAGTAAAGCAAACAGCAAAATAAAAAAGACAATGATGGGTTAATTCCATCATTGTCTTTTTTTTGCCGAATATATTACTTTTGTGTATAGCCAAGTAACAATGTAAATAAATTAAACTGTAAAGGCAACACTACATTTCTTCTTTGACAAAAAAAGTGTATAAATACCAACGATACTTCGACAATTTCCTCGGAAATATTTCCTTTCCCCACATAATTTGATACACTACATATGAACAGACACTTGTATTACACAAGCTAAAATAATAACTTACTGTACAAATTGAAAAGCACACTCTTCATATGAAGAATGTGCTTTTATGTTATTAACGTTTAATCCAAACAGCGCCTGCCGATTTATCCTCTGCCTGTCCAACAACTTGGAATTTAAGTCCAAGGTTTGGAACTTTTCTTCCTGCATCTGCAATTTGTTTGTTACTATATACTTTTGAATCATCAAATGTTGTAACACCTTGTAATCCAGAATAGTTAAACTGTCCACGTGTTAATGAATTTGCACTCCATGCTGGTGTTTGATCAAATGAAAATGCAGCATCTGCAATTTGCATACCTGTATTACCGTAAGTTGGTCTTCCGTTTAAATTCCCAACAAATGCCTCTGGATGCGAATCCACAACACCAAGGAATCCTTCACCTGGATGCACCCCAACCCAGTTATCTTTGAAGCTATCATCTGCATACCAAACGACAAGACCTGTATTATACACTGGACCTTTTCCTGCTTTTAATCCATTATCTGATCCCGCATAGTTTCTCCACTCTAAGTAGTAATAATGAGCTTTCTTTTCTGTCCCATCAGAAACAACAAAACCATTTAAATTCATTTTAGCCTGTCCTTCTGTATCATCAGAAAATACAACTTGTCCATCAACAGTTACATTTACATTATCCATCGCGAAACCTTTATATGTTACAGCCGGATCTGTAATATAATCGAATTGCAGTTTCACTTTTTTCCCTTTAAATTGACTTAAATCATATGATTTATCCATCCATTTTCCATCTGTTGTATCTTTATCTTCTTGGACTACTTTTTCTCCAAGTCTATCAATTAACGTTTTCGTTCCATCTTCTGTTACTGCATGCACTTCGACAAAATCGCACTCTGCTTCTAACTCATAATTTGCTTTATAATCGAATTTTGCATTTGTTCCTTTTGTTAAATCAAAGAATGGTGTCTCTAGTGTTGTATGCATATCATCTCCTCTTGTACTATAATATGCATGCTTTCCAAACTCCGGTTTAATCGTTTCAACACTTTTACCTGGTAAGTTAACACGTACAACGCCTGGACGATTGGATTTTGTAACACTTTGATCAATATATGTAGGAACTCCTACTCCACGCTTAATTTTATCGTAATCTACTTCTAAAATTTTTGCCCAGTTGCCGCCCATATTCTTTTGTAAGAAGTCTTTATTTTGTGGTGAGAAACTAGTTGGCTCTGTTCCTGCAATTTTCCCTGTCCAACTACCTCCACTCATTAATGACCACGCTTCGACAGGTGAACCAGTTCCAGTATATTTCGTGTCATATTCATCTGGTAAACCAAGATCATGTCCAAATTCATGCGCAAATACACCTACTGCTCCATCTTCTGGTTCAATTGTATAATCATGCGCCGCTACTTTTCCACCAAAGTAATCTACCTTTGATTTTGTACCTTCAACCGCTACTGGATCTATTGCTAATTTTGAACGATGTGACCAAATTGCATCATCACCTAATTTACCGCCACCAGCTTCTTGACCAACGCCAGCATGGATTACCATTAAATGATCAATTACACCATCAGGTTCATTTTGATTTCCATCACCATTTGTATCATATCTATCAAATTGATCAAATTGAGATAAATCTAGCCCTTTCTCAGCAGCTGCATGTAAAGCTTCTTTCACTAAATCACGTGCGCCTTTTGGTCCTTTATTATCGTGACCACTACTACCATCAGCACCGTAGTCAGACGCTTTTCCTGGAACAGTTAGCCATTCCGTTACATATCCATCTGTCGTATAACTTCCACCAGACTGCTCTTCATAATATTGTTTAAACGTTTTTACTTTTGAACCATCAAATAATGTGTACGGTTCATTACCAAATAACATTTTTTGATAATGCTCTCTACTAAAGTCATTCGAATACATATACCCTGGTGTTTGATCAATATTATTATGTTTATAATCACTAAATTCAACGAGTAATACTAATACTTTATCAGTTCGAACAGACCCTTTATATGGCGCTTGCTTTGCTTTAGAAGTTGGGACTTGTCCATTCAATTGTTTTTTATTTGGTTCTGGTTTTTGCTCAGGACTAACATTTTTTTCAGGTTTCTTTACTTTCTCCTTTTCTTCCATTTTCTTCTCTTTTACTTTTTTCACGAAATCAGATGCCTCTTTAGCAGTATCCGCTGGAAGAATTTCTTTATTTGCCTGATCGCCTTGTTTCTTTTCAATATACTTTTCTACAGCTTTTTTCGTTTCTTCTTTAGAAGATGCTGGATTAATTGTTCCTCTTTCTTTCAACGCTTCCGCTAAACGATCCTCTTGAATTAAATTGTAATCAATTGGTGTTGTAGATACATTTTCTTTCTCTTTTGCTGGCGTTTCTGCGTATGCTAGCGGAGTACTCATTACAGATGTGCATCCGATAATTGCCGCAATTGCTAATGATGACAACACTTTAAATGGCGTTTTTCTTCTCATTCTATTTCTCTCCTTTTATAAAACTTAAAATTCAGATAAATGAGTGCATTTAAATCGAAATCCCTATTTTCTGCCCTCCCTATATAAAAAGGCATAATTCTATAAACGTTAAGCCTTCTGTTATAGAATCATGCCCCTCCAGTTTTCTGGTCAGAACCGCTACCTTTTTATGTCGAAATATGAAAAATAAAAAGTGATTTGATATATATTAAATAGCTTATATAACAAATTTAAAAGACAATATGCAAAATTGCATGAAAATTCTTTTAAATAAAAAAGAACCCTAGTCAATTAAACTAGGATTCTCGATTTTCTATTATTTCTCTTGTGTTTTTTCCCAATCAGCTAAGAATTTCTCAATTCCTTGATCTGTTAATGGGTGCTTCACTAATGAAGCAATTACGTTTGCTGGGATTGTTGCAATATGTGAACCGTTTAATGCTGCCTCTGTTACGTGAACACTGTGACGTACAGATGCTGCAATAATTTCTGTTTCAATGCCATGAATTGCAAAGATTTCTGCGATTTGGCGGATTAGGTCCATACCGTTATGACCGATATCGTCTAAGCGACCTAAGAATGGTGAAACGTATGTTGCACCAGCACGAGCTGCAAGTAATGCTTGAACTGCTGAGAATACTAATGTAACGTTTGTACGAATTCCTAAGTCAGAGAATGCTTTTACTGCTTTTAAACCTTCTGTTGTCATTGGAACTTTTACAACAACGTTTGGAGCAATTTTCGCTAACTCTTTTCCTTCTTCGATCATTTTATCAGCTTCTAAGCTAATTACTTCTGCACTTACAGGTCCTTCTACAACGTTGCAAATTTCACGAATACGCTCGTGGAAATCTACGCCTTCTTTTGCTACAAGTGATGGATTTGTCGTTACTCCAGCTAATACTCCTAATGCATTTGCCTCTTTAATTTCGTTAATGTTTGCTGTATCAATAAAAAATTTCATTTGTTATTCTTCCTTCCTGATTTTCATTTTATATTTATTTGTTTTTCTTAATAAGCTCTAATTCAATCGGAATAGATTTGTCCACTTTTTTACCTTGTGTTATCTCTTTTGCTGTTTGCATCGCCTTCTCCCCGATTAATTCCGGTTTTTGAGCAACTGTTGCAGCCATACGCCCATCGTTAACCGCTTTTACAGCATCTTCTGTTGCATCAAAACCAACAACGACTACATCTGTTTTTCCAGAAGACTTCAATGCTTCAAGTGCCCCTAATGCCATTTCATCGTTATGCGCAAACACGGCTTTAATATCACCATTTGCTTGCAAAATGTTTTCCATAACAGATAATCCTTTAGCTCTATCAAAATCAGCCGCTTGTTTTGCAACTACTTTTAAAGACTTATCAGCTACGTTATGGAATCCTTTCCCACGCTCACGAGCAGCAGAAGATCCAGGGATTCCTTCTAACTCAGCAACGTTTGCTCCCCCGCCAACTAATTCACGAATGTAATCACTAGCCATTTGACCACCTTCGATATTATTAGATGCAATGTGAGAAACAACCTTACCCGAATTTGCAACGCGGTCTACTGTAATAACAGGAACATTTGCAGCATTTGCCGCACTTACTGCTGAAGCAACAGCATCTGAATCGGTCGGATTAATAACAACTACATCGACACCTTTTTGAATTAAATCCTCAACATCGTTCGTTTGCTTTGCTGCATCATTTTGTGCATCAACAGCAATCAATTCAATGCCGCTTGCTTTCGCTTGCTTTTCTGCTCCTTTTTTCAAAGTCACAAAAAATGGATTGTTTAAAGTTGAAACAGAGAATCCAACTTTAATAGTTTTATTTCGACCTTTATCGCTAGAATCCTTTGCCCATTCTGGTGGTTCCATTGAACAACCAGCAGTAATGACCATAATACATGCAACGAGTATAAGTAACCATTTCTTCATGAACTATCCCTCCATTACACTTCTTTTCGGCGATCAATTAATACAGCTAGTAAGATTACAAGTCCTTTTACAACTTGTTGGAAGAAAGAAGATACACCTAATAAATTTAAACCGTTATTTAGTACACCGATAATAAGTACACCGATGAATGTACCAATAATCCATCCTCTTCCCCCAGAAAGACTTGTTCCACCTAATACAACTGCTGCAATTGCATCTAATTCATAAGAAGTACCTGCAGTTGGCTGTGCAGAATCTAGTCGTGATGTTAAGACAATACCTGCAAGCGCTGCCAAAATTCCGGAAAGACCGTAAATCATTACTTTAATTCTCGTAACATTTATACCTGATAGTGCTGCTGCTTCTTCATTTCCACCAATTGCAAATGTACGGCGACCAAATGTCGTTTTCTTCAAAATGAAGTACAGTACTGCGAAAGCGATCATCATTGTAACAGCTGGTACCGGAATACCTAGAAAATAACCGCGGCCAAACATTTGGAACATTAAATGATCACCAAGACCAGTGATCGGACGTCCGTCCATATAAACAAGCGTCAACCCACGAAAAATAGTCATTGTTGCTAAAGTTGCAATAAATGGAGCTACTTTTCCCTTCGCTATGATGATACCGTTTACAATTCCCATTACAAGACCAGCTAATAATCCAACTGCCATCGCAAGGAACGGGTCCATGCCACTTGCCATCATTCCAGCAACAAGTGCACTTGATAATGCTAAAATAGAACCTACCGATAAGTCAATACCCCCTGTTAAAATTACAAAGGTCATTCCGAATGCAATAAGCGCATTAATCGATACTTGACGCAGTATATTAAATAAATTTGGAATCTCAATAAATGCCGGATTTAAAGCTGTAATTACGACGATAATTAATACTAAACCGATTAAAGAACCGAGTTGTTGTAATACATTCCCCTTCTTAGCCATCCTTACTCTCCCCCTGTAGCTAGTGCCATAATAGACTCTTGTGATGCCTCATCTTTCTCTAAAATGCCGCCGACTTTTCCTTCATGAATAACAAGAACACGATCACTCATTCCTAAAACTTCTGGAAGCTCAGATGATACCATAATAACGGCATCGCCTTGCTCAGTAAGCTTATTCATAATAGAGTAAATTTCTTTTTTCGCTCCAACATCTACACCTCGTGTTGGCTCATCTAAAATGAGTAACTGCGGGTGGATACCTAGCCATTTTGCAATAACAACCTTTTGCTGATTTCCACCAGAAAGAGATTTCACCGCTTGCTCTCCACTAGCTGCTTTCACATTAAGAAGTTTCATCATATCCGCTGTAAACTGTTGTTCTAGTTCGTTACTTAAGACACTTCCCTTTGAAAGACTTTCTAAATTCGGTAAAGCTAAATTTTCTCGAATTGAGAAATCTAAAACTAACCCTTCAGATTTTCTATCCTCTGTAATAAAAGCTATTCTTTGTCTAATCGCATCTATCGGACTATCAATCTTTACTTCTTGTCCATTTATAAAAATTTGGCCAGAATCTAAAGGTTCGTATCCAAATATCGCTTTCATAATATCTGTACGGCCAGCTCCCATCAAGCCAGCAACACCAAGGATTTCACCTTTTCTTACTTGAAACGAAACATTTTCAAACTTCCCTTTTTTCGTTCCGTTACGCATCTCAAAAATGACATCGCCAATTTGACTATTTCGCTCTGGGTAACGTTCACCAATGCTGCGCCCCACCATCATACTCACTACTTCATCAAATGATGTTTCCGGAATGAGTCTCTTTCCTACGTATTCCCCATCACGTAAAATCGTAATGGCATCACATATTGAAAAAATTTCTTCCATTCGGTGTGAGATATAAACGAACGAAACGCCTTCTTTACGTAATTTATTAATGACAGTAAACAACGTTTCAATTTCACGATCTGTTAATGCAGCTGTAGGTTCATCCATAATAATAACGCTCGCGTTTGTCATTAACGCTTTCGCAATTTCGATAATTTGCTGTTGTCCAACCGATAACTCTCCTGCCAACATAGCGCCTTTTACATGTAACCCTAACTCCGCTAGTTGCTGCTGCGCAATCGCGTTCATTTGACGCGTACGCAAAATACCTGTCTTCCCATACATTAACTCTTTACCGAGAAACATATTTTCAGCTACTGTTAAATTCGATAATATGTTCAATTCTTGATGTATAAATGCAATACCGTACTCTTCTGCTTCTTTCGCATTTTTAAAAGTTCGTTCTTGTCCATCAATCGTGATTGTTCCACCATCTTTTTTGTATACACCTGTTAAAATTTTCATGAGCGTTGATTTGCCCGCTCCATTTTCCCCCATCAATGCATGGACTTCCCCTGTTTCAATCATAAACTGTGCATTCTTCAAAACAGGATTGCCATTGAACGCCTTTGAAATATTTTTCATTTCAATACGCATTCCCATCACTTCCTTTTATTAAAAAATCACGCCTGCATGTAAAATTACATTGGCATAAGGAGTAGCCTCTCCTGTACGAATAATTGCTTTCGCTTTCTTCGTGTGCTCTTTAAATTGTTCATGCGATACATATTCAAATGCTGGCTCTATTAATTTCAGCTCGATTTCTTTATTTACTTCCGCATTATTATTAATGACTTCTTCTGCTAACGTTACTTTTTCAATTGCCATATCATCAGCTACCACTTGCAATACGTCTAAAAAGCTAGGTTTTCCAATCTCAACAGCTAAATCAATTCGTTTTACTCCGTCAGGAATTGGTAACCCGCAGTCTGCAATTACAATCGTATCTGTATGTCCAAGTGAAGCAAGGACTGATGCAATCTCACTGTTTAATACACCGTGCTTTTTCAACCGACAATCACCTGCACTTCACGTACTCTATCTCTCGTTGGCATACCGCCCTGTGCTCCAAGTTTCGTTACAGAAAGGCCACCAGCAATATTCGCAAAACGAATTGCTTTTTGAAGTGTTTCTCCTTCAGAAAGCGCAACTGCTAATGCACCATTGAATGTATCACCAGCTCCAGTCGTATCTACTACATCAACAGCGATGCTAGGAACATGTACAATCTCCGTACCATTATGGAAACGAACACCTTTAGAACCTTCTGTCATCAATAGTTTATTTGGATATTTAGCCAGTAAACCTTCAATTGGTGACGTGAAATCATCTAATACGATGCGACACTCATGTTCATTTGGTGTAATATAAGTTGCCTTTTCTAAAACATCTTCTGATAACACTTGTGCTGGCGCTGGATTTAACATAACTGGAATATTATGCTCCTCACAAATAGCCAATACATATTTTACTGTTTCAAGTGGGATCTCTAGTTGAAGAACAACCATATCTGCTTTTATAAGAAGATCTTTTGAACGATCTACAACCGACTCATTTACAAGAGCATTCGCCCCTTGCACGACAACAATACTGTTATCCTCTTCTGCTAAAACGATATGAGCAATTCCTGTCGCCGTATCTGTAACCGGTACCACATAGTCGATAAAAACGCGTTCGTTCTCTAAATTGTTCCTAACTACAGTTCCATAATTATCGTTTCCAACCGCTCCAACCATCGCTACATTTGCGCCTAATCTAGCTGCAGCAACTGCTTGGTTGGCTCCTTTCCCTCCTGGGATTGTATGAAATGCTTCACCAATTACTGTTTCTCCTGCTTTCGGACGTTTTTTTGAAACAGCCACTAAGTCCATTGAAATACTACCTACCACTGCAATATTTGGCATCTGTTTCATCTCCTTACTTCGTTGTATTTCGTTCTATAATTTCAATCGGTAAACGATAGTGTTTCTCTTCTAATACGCTTCCTTCCATCTGCTCTAACAACAGCTCTGTTGCAATTTTTCCCATTTCATAAATTGGCTGTGCAACAGTTGTAATAGATGGATACATCATTTCTGTTAAAGAAATTCCATCGAATCCGATAATTTGTAAATCATCTGGAATAGAAATCCCCTTTTGGAGTGCAGCCTTTACAATACCTATTGCGATTAAATCATTTCCAGCAACAATTCCATCAATATGTGGGTATTCTTCTAATAATTCCACTGCTACACGCTCACTATTAGCTGGATCAAATGTACTCTCCGCAATCATATAAGAAAGATTATTTTGTGTAATAACGTCTACAAAACCTTCAAAACGTTCATTAGCAGTGCTTACATCACGCGGTCCACGAATATGCGCAATATGTTTACAGCCTTTATCTATTAATAGCTTTGTCGCTGCCTGACTCCCTGCATAGTTATCTGCATATACAGTAGGGATACGCTCATTAAACATACGGTCAATTGCAACAACTGGAACAGACAACTTCATGTAATTAACACTATTTTGTGGATTCGTTGCTACAATAAATCCATCCACATTATTTTGCCTAAGTACATCAATATATTGCTTTTCTTTCTCTAAACTCTCATCAGAGTTACAAAGGACAACTGTGTATCCTTGCTTATGCGCTACATCTTCTACGGCACGTGCAACTTCTGGAAAGAATGGATTCACGATATTTGGAACAACTAAGCCAATTAAACGTGATTTTTTATTATACAATGAACGCGCTACTGTACTAGGTTTATAATCTAGCATCTCAATCGCTCGTTCTACTTTCTTTAATGTATCTTCATGAACATATCCATTTTTATTTAACACTCTGGAAACGGTCGCCACAGATACTCCCGCTAATTTCGCAACGTCTTTAATCGTACTCATTCTCTTTCCTCTCCATTCCATGTAACCGTTTACAGAAAATAATATAACGTATTTCTAGAAATACGTCAATCATTTCTCACGAAAAAGCTTTTAAGGTTATACTCAAAAAAGCACCGCCATAAGGCGATGCTTTTTCATTACGAATAGGATACAGTTTGTTCTTTTTCCTCTGTAGCTGGCTCTTCAGCATCTTTTTTACGATCTGACAGTTTAATCTTCTGTAAGAAAATTGTAAAGATAGCGCCTACTATGATAAATACTAATCCTGTTAAGAATACAGTATGAAGTGAGTCTACTAAAGAGTTTTTCAAGATTGGTACAATGCTGTTAGCGAATGCTTCTGGCATTTGTTTTAATGCTTCTGGACTAAATAGCATCGAATATAAACCTTGTGGATCTGTGTGAATCATATCTTTAAATTTCGTTACCATTTGGCCCGCTTCTTTCGGGAACGTATCTAATACAGGTACTAATTTATTTGTTAATGTTGTACCTGAAGTGTTATTCATGATTGACCCTAAAATTGTAATACCAAATGTTCCACCGATTTGACGGAAGAACTGACTTGATGATGTTACGACTCCAAGATCTTTTTTCGGGAAACTTTCTTGTAACGCTAATGTTAATGTCGGCATAACAAGACCCATTCCTAAACCGATAATACTCATATAGAAAGTAGCAGTAAGTTTAGTCGTGTGCATATCCATCGTTGTTAATAACCAGAAACCACCAGCCATAATAAGCATCCCTGTAATAATTTGTGGTTTCACACCAACTTTTAATACAAGTTGACCACCGATAATACTCATCACTATCATTGTAATCATCATCGGTGTCATAATTGTTCCTGATTCAGCAGCACTTACTCCTACAATTCCTTGCATGAAGAATGGTACGAACATAATCGCACCGAACATTCCGATACTCATAAAGAAACCAATCGCATTCAGTATTGTAAACGTGCGATTTTTAAAGAAATGCATCGGTAAAATCGGTTCTTCTGCTTTCGTTTCAACGATAACAAAGCTAATAATACCAATTAGAGCTAATGCAAATAAACCGATAATTTGCCAAGAATCCCATGGATAATCTTTTCCGCCAAACGTTAATGCAAGTAATAAACTTACAACACCGAGAATCATCGTAAAGATTCCAGCAATATCAATCTTGATCGGTCCTGTTTGTTTATGTGACTTTAATCCCATTGCAATAAAGATTGTTGCTAAAATACCAACTGGTAAGTTAATGTAGAATACCCATCTCCAGTTCACTGCGTCTACAATCCAACCACCCACTTGTGGTCCAATTACAGAAGCAAGACCGTATAACGCACCAAAAATACCTTGCCATTTCGCACGTTCTTTTCCCGTAAACATATCTCCGATAATAATCATAGCCATTGGCATCATAATACCGCCACCAAGACCTTGAATACCACGGAAAATAATTAATTCCGTCATACCATTTGCCATACCACATAACGCCGAACCAACCATAAAGATAACTAGTCCTGTAATATATACGTTACGACGGCCAAGTAAATCCGCTAATTTACCTGCAATTGGTACAACTGTCGTTGATGTTAACATATAAGCTGTTGTTAACCACGTCATTAAACTTAATCCGCCTAGTTCACCGACGATACGCGGCATTGCTGTACCAACAATCGTTCCATCTAATGCAGCAAATAGCATCGCGATTATTAAACCAATTAACAGCAACTTTCTATTTATGTTTTCTTGTTGCTCCATGTAATCTCCTCAATTCCTCTTAGTTATTCTCTTTTTTCTCTTGTGTCCCGCAAATAATTGTTTCTAACTTCTCAAAGAGGCGTAACAAATCTTCTCTTTCTTGTAATTCTAAATGTGAGAAATATTTTGCAATATGCTCATTACGAGCGGTCATTGCCTCTTCTACTCTAGCTTTCCCCTTTTTTGTTAACTCAATGATGACAACACGACGGTCATCTTTGTCGTGATAGCGTTCTACAAGCTCTTGGTCAATTAGGCGATCAATCATCACTGTAATTGCACTAGGCTTTACATACATCTTTTTTGCTAATTTTGTCGCTCTTGAAGCACCGTAATGATCTAAAATCTTTAAAATATAAAACTGCGGTGGTGTAAGTCCTGTTGCTTGCATTTGTTCTAATAACTCCGTCTGCATTTTCTTTCCAATCGAAAAGGCAAGAGCTTGAATTTTATCGATATGCGTCATATCATTTGGCATGTTATCCACCTCTTATTTAAGCAATAAAATATTTAACGTATTTAAATATTAATCCCGCAAACAAAATCCGTCAACACTTTTTATTTATAAAAACGTTTACATTTCTGTCACAAAGTTGTATAATTTTCGACGAAGTTAATATTGACAGTCACGGAGAATCGGAGTATACGGCTATGAATCATAAAAAAGGAAACTTTTTTATATTTCATGGCCTTTTTATATTCTCTCTGACTTACAACATTTCGAATTCATTAGGGGAGGATTTTCATTTTATGTTTTTCACACAATTATTTAAGCCTGCGCCCCACGCGGAACGCTTACCAGCTGATCGCGTTGATAGCGAATACCGTAAATTACGTTTACAAGTATTCTTAGGTATCTTCATCGGCTACGCAGGTTACTACTTTGTTCGAAAAAACTTTTCACTAGCGATGCCATACTTAATCGAACAAGGCTTTAGTAAAGGGGAACTTGGGGTTATCCTTTCAGCAGTATCTATCGCTTACGGATTAAGTAAATTTCTTATGGGTATCGTATCCGACCGTTGTAATCCTCGCTACTTTTTAGCAGCTGGGCTATTTTTATCAGGTATCATTAATATTATTTTCGGCTCATTTTCTTTCATTACAACGAGCATTATACTTATGTTTGTCCTTCAGTTTTTAAATGGATGGGTACAAGGTATGGGATGGCCTCCTTGTGGTCGTACGATGGTTCACTGGTTCTCTATTAGTGAACGTGGTACAAAAATGTCTATTTGGAACGTTGCTCATAATGTCGGTGGCGCGCTTATGCCTTCTCTTGTGACATTAGGCTTATACTTCTTCGCAAATGACTGGAAGAGTATTTTTTACTTCCCAGGTATTCTTTCAATTTTAGTTGGTATTTATGTATTAATTACGATGAGAGATACACCTCAATCTTGTGGATTACCTTCTATCGAAGAACATACTGGAGAATATCCATCAGATGAAAAAGTAAAAGATCGAGAACGCGAACTTTCAGTAAAAGAAATTTTATTTAAATACGTACTAAACAATAAATTTTTATGGTACATCGCTATCGCGAACGTTTTCGTTTATTTCGTACGTTACGGCGTTGTAGACTGGGCTCCTACCTATTTAGTAGAGGAAAAAAGTTTCACTCATAGTAGCTCCCGTACAGCTTACGCTCTATATGAATGGGCTGGTATTCCAGGTACACTTCTTTGCGGATGGATGAGTGATAAACTATTTAAAGGGCGCCGCGCACCTGCTGGTATTTTATTTATGGTTGGTGTATTTATCGCCGTTCTTGTTTACTGGCTAAACCCTCCTGGTAATCCAATGGTTGATAGTATCGCACTTGTCGCGATTGGATTTTTAATTTACGGACCTGTTATGTTAATCGGCCTACACGCACTAGACTTAGCACCAAAAAAAGCTGCTGGAACTGCCGCTGGTTTAACTGGGTTCTTCGGTTACCTAGGTGGAGCTACTTTTGCTAGCGCAGCTATGGGCTTTATCGTAGATGCATTCGGATGGGATGGCGGATTCATCTTATTACTTGTATCTTGTGTACTTGCAATGTTCTTCCTTGCTCTTACTTTAAAGACAGGATCTGCAAAACCAAAACAAGCTTAAGTACTAATATTATTCTTATCAAAAAAAGAGAGGCTGTTCTTTCCAGAACACCTCTCTTTTTTCTACATATAAATCTTTTTTCTTACAAAAGATTTATTCTCCTCTTTTTATATGTTAGCGTTTTCAACTAACTTCAATCCCTTATATAACAGCATTCAATCTCTGTATAAAAAGATTTTTGAATATTTTCTCAACTTATGCTTGTCAAACATTGTCAATTTATATTAAAATAACAACAACATACAAAATATTTAGTCTTTTCAGAAAAGATGGAGGGATAGCCATGAAGAATCCACTTCTTCGCATTGAAAACTTACAGACTTCCTTTCGCATACAAGATCACTATCATGCCGCAGTTGATGATGTTTCGTTAACTGTCCATGAAAATGAAATTGTCGCGATAGTTGGTGAATCAGGTTGCGGAAAAAGTGCACTTGCCCTTTCTATTATGCGACTGCATAATGAAGCAAATACAAAATTACAAGGGCAGCTTAACTATAGAGATAAGGATCTACTAACTATGTCAGCCGCAGAGATGAATAAAGTACGCGGATCAAACATCGGTATGATTTTCCAAGAACCTCTTACAGCACTCGATCCTCTTATGACAGTTGGAAAACAAATCGAAGAAAACTTAGACTACCACACAAGCCTTTCAAAAGTTGAAAAAAAAGAACGCACCTTAGAACTACTTCATCAAGTTGGTATTCCAAAACCAGAACTTACATATAAACAATACCCACACGAATTATCTGGCGGAATGAGACAAAGAATTGTTATCGCAATTGCAATTGCTTGTAACCCAGCACTCATTATTGCGGATGAGCCAACAACGGCTCTTGACGTAACCATCCAAGCACAAATTTTAGACTTACTAAAATCTATTCAAGAACAAACGAAAATGGGCATCATTTTAATTACTCATGATTTAAGTGTTGTCGCAGAAACAGCAGATCGTATCGTCGTTATGTACGCTGGACAAGTTGTAGAGACAGGAAAAGTTGAAGAGATTTTTAACAACCCTCTTCACCCATATACTCGTTCTCTATTAAACTCCATTCCATCTGCGTATGGTGAAAAAGAAAAATTGCATGTAATTCAAGGGGTCGTTCCTTCGTTAGCGAAGCTTCCTCGCACAGGTTGTCGCTTCCAAGCTCGAATTCCGTGGATTAGACCTGATCAACACGAGGAAAATCCAATTTTACATGAAGTAAAACCAGACCATTGGGTACGTTGTACTTGCTACAAGCATTTCAACTTCCAAGATAAGAAAGGAGATGACGTAGCTCATGGCACTGCTTAAAGTAGAAGATTTAAAAGTACATTTTCCAATTAAAGGTGGTTTCTTCGGCCGCACATTAGATTACGTGCGTGCTGTCGATGGTGTAAGTTTTGAATTACAACCGGGTGAAACATACGGGATCGTTGGTGAATCTGGAAGTGGCAAATCAACAACGGGTAAAGCAATTATGCATTTAACGAAAGCAACAGAGGGTAGCATTCATTTTAATAATAGAGATTTAACAAAATTAAGTCGCTCCGAGCTACGTGAACAACGAAAAGATATTCAAATGATTTTCCAAGATCCTTATTCATCATTAAATCCGAAGAAACGTGTTCTCGACATTATTGCTGAGCCTCTTCGAAATTTTGAGAAGCTCTCACCTGATGAAGAACGTAGAGCGGTTCAAGAATATCTTGATAAAGTTGGTCTAAATCCAGAGTCAATTTATAAATATCCACATGAATTTTCCGGCGGGCAAAGGCAGCGGATTGGTATTGCACGTGCTCTTACATTAAAACCGAAGCTTATTATTGCTGATGAGCCAGTATCTGCGCTTGACGTCTCTGTACAAGCACAAGTATTAAACTTCTTGCAAGATTTACAAGCTGAGCTCGGACTAACATACTTATTCATTAGTCATGATTTAGGTGTAATTCGTCATATGTGTGATCGTATCGGTGTTATGTATCGCGGACGCATTGTCGAAGAAGCAACTAGTGCAGAAATTTATAGTAATCCGCAACATATTTATACGAAGCGCCTAATATCAGCAATTCCTGATATTCGTCCTGAAAACAGAGAGAGACAGCGTAAGCTCCGTCAACAAGTAAGCTCTGAATACGAGAAATCATACGAAAATTATTTCAATGAAAACGGTCGTGCTTATGACTTAAAAGCAATCTCGCCAACGCACCGGGTGGCATTACCATAAGGGAGTGATAAAACATGTGGAAGTTTATATTACGGAGATTTTTAGTGATGATCCCGCAATTATTCGTGTTAAGTGTACTTGTCTTTCTATTAGCTAAGGCAATGCCAGGCGATGCCTTAACCGGCAGAGCAATGAATCCAAAAGCGGATCCAAAAGTGATTGAAGAACAACGTGAAAAGCTTGGATTAAATGACCCAGTTGCAACACAATATGTTCGCTGGATTAAAAATGCAGCCCAAGGTGACTTCGGTATTTCCTATGCACATAAAATGAAAGTAACCGATTTAATTGGAGAACGACTTGGAAATACAGTATCTTTAGCACTTGTTATTCTTATCCTTACCTATTTAATTGCCATACCACTAGGAGTTATAAGTGGGCGGTGGAATGATACATGGGCTGATCGACTCATTACCATTTACAACTATCTAGGTTTTGCTACACCACTATTTATATTTGCATTAATTATGCTCTTCCTATTCGGATTTAAGTTTGCAATATTCCCAACCGGCGGTAGCGTTGATCCTCAAGTTGCAACAGGTACATTTGCTTACTATTTAAGCAAATTGAATCACATGCTATTACCAGCTTTATCTGGTGCATTAATTGCGACAGTTGGTACGGTTCAATATTTACGAAGCGAAATTATTGATACGAAACATAAAGATTTTGTGCGTACAGTAAGAGCAAAGGGTGTTCCAGAATCAAAAATCTATTCTAGACATATTTTACGAAATTCATTCTTACCAATTGCAGCCTTCTTAGGCTATGAAATTACAGGATTAGTTGGCGGTGCCATCTTTTTAGAAAGTATTTTTAGCTATCCAGGAATTGGACAACTATTTATACAATCTATCTCTCAGCGTGATTTTAGTGTAATAACTGCACTCGTTATGTTTACTGGATTTGCAACGTTACTTGGAACTCTCCTTTCAGATATTATTCTAAGCATCGTCGATCCACGTATTCGTATTGATTAAAGAAAGGAGATGACGTTATGTTAGCAAACCCTGAAAAACAAACTGAAGTTATTCATTACGAAAAAAGCCCTTCTGGTTTCTCTATTATGTGGCGAGAACTTCGTAAAGATAAATTAGCAATGTTTTCACTTATTTTCCTAGCAATCTTATTACTAGCAGTCTACGCAACATCTTTTATTATGAAACAAGAAGATATTGTACGAGTTGATTTATTCGCTATTTATGCTCCTCCCTCTGCTGAACATTGGTTAGGAACAGATTACGGAGGACGCGACATTTTCGGCCAACTTATTATTGGTACACGTAACTCCTTTACAATTGGATTAGCAATTACTATTCTTTCTTGTGTAATTGGCCTTTCAATTGGATTAATTGCCGGTTATTTTGGAGGAGCAATTGATAATATCATTATGCGCATTATCGACTTTGTTATGGTTTTACCATTTTTAATGCTTGTAATTGTATTTATTACACTTGTTCCTACATTCAATATCTTCACTTTCATTTTAATTATGAGCGTGTTCTTATGGACAGGAAAGGCAAGATTAATTCGCTCAAAAGTATTAACTGAAAAAGAACTCGATTATGTCTCTGCATCAAAAACTTTAGGAACACCAAACTGGAAGATCATTCTTTTCCAAGTACTACCTAACTTAAGTTCCATTATCATTGTTAGCGTTACATTAAACCTTGCTGGAAACATCGGTATTGAATCTGGTCTAACCTTCTTAGGATTTGGTCTACCAGAAAGTACACCAAGCCTTGGTACACTTGTTAGTTACGCTAGAAATCCAGATGTATTACAAGAGAAATGGTGGATTTGGTTACCCGCATCAATCATGATTTTAACATTGATGCTGTGTATAAATTTTATTGGTCAAGCGCTACGCCGTTCGGCCGACGCAAGACAAAGAAAAGGATAAGGGGTGGAAGAAATGACAAATAAGCCAAAGTTTTTCAAAGTATTAAGTACACTTGCAGTTTCAACATTACTACTTTCAGCATGTGGGGGCAGTGGTGGTAGTGAAAAAACGAGCAGCACAAAAAAAGTAGATACAAATAAATTTAGTGCATCTGTTAAAAATGATAAAAAGGAAATTAAAGATGGTTCATTAACATATGGTCTTGTTTCTAACACACCATTTGAAGGACTTTTGAACTTCGCTGTATATGAAGGAGATCCTGATAACCAGGTCATTACAATTTTTGATGAATCTTTATTATCAAATGACGAAAACTGGGAATACACGAATGATGGTGCTGCTACATATGAAATTTCTAAAGATAAAAAGACAATTACACTAAAAATTAAAGATAATGTAAAATGGCATGATGGAAACCCTGTTACTGCTGAGGATTTAGAATACTCTTATCTAGTAATTGGTAGCAAACAATATGCTGGTTCTCGCTATGACACTCAAATGCAAATGATTGAAGGTATGGAAGATTACCACAATGGAAAAGCTGAAAAAATTTCAGGTATCAAGGTAACGGACCCAAAAACAATTTCGATTACGTTTAAAGAACCGAATCCTTCAGTGAAAACTGGACTTTGGGCATATCCTCTTCATAAAAAATACTTAGGAGATGTACCAATCGATAAATTAGCAGAGTCTGATAAAATCCGTAAAAACCCAATTGGTTTCGGACCTTTTAAAGTGAAGAAAATTACTCCTGGAGAATCCGTTGAATTTGAACGTTTTGATGACTATTATGGCGGAAAACCAAAGCTGAAAAGCATGGTTTTAAAAGTTGTTAACCCTTCCGTTGTTAACGCGTCCTTAAAAAATGGTGATATTGACATTGCTGAAGTAAGTGCAGATCAGTATCCAAATGTAAGTAAATTAAAAAATGCACAATTAGTCGGTAAAACCGATTTATACTATAGCTATATCGGCTTTAAGTTAGGCCATATGGATAAAGAAAAAGAAGAAGTAGTGATGGATAAGGAGAAATTTAAAGATGTTCGTGTACGTCAAGCAATGGCTTATGCTATTGATAGAAAAGAAATTGGTGAAAAATTATATCATGGCCTACGTTATCCAGCTAACTCACCAATCCCACCATCTCTACCAAAATATCATAACAATAAAGTTGGTGCCTATGATAAAGATGTAGAAAAAGCTAAAAAGTTATTAGATGAAGCTGGCTATAAAGATACGAACGGAGATGGATTCCGTGAAGATCCGAATGGTAAAGAATTTAAAGCTAATTTCTTATCAATGAGTGGTAGCGATGTAAGTGAACCACTTGCAAAATTCTTTATTCAATCTTGGAAAGACATCGGCCTAAAAGTAGAACTTCTTGATGGTCGCTTACACGAATTCAACTCCTTCTACGATATGATTAAAAAAGATGATTCAAAAGTTGATCTTTTCGCTGCCGCTTGGGGAACTGCATCTGATCCAGATCCTTCTGGTATTTGGGCTAAAGATGCAGCGTTCAATTACCCACGTTGGGCTACTGAAAAAAACACAGAATTATTAAAACAAGGTATTTCTCCAGAAGCTGCTGATGAAAAGTACCGTAAAGATGTATACGATAAATGGCAAAAATTAGTTCATGATGAAGTACCATTAATTCCACTTCATTATAAATTTGATTTAAAAGGTGTAAATAATCGCGTAAAAGATTATAAATATACACCAGAAGATCAATACAAATGGGGTAAAGTTAGCGTAACAAGCGATAAAGCAGAAACAGAGAAATAAGAAAATAGCTCCTAGCACTGAGGTACATGCTAGGAGCTATTTTTTATTTATAACCCTTCTCTCGCTATTAATAACAACCAATTCCTTTCCTACTGTAAGATTAAAAGATTTGATGAATCATCTTTATTACAACAGCTAACGTAACAGATGCAGCAAATCCTCCTAAACAAATTAAGCTTACCCCTTGACTGTATGAAAAATTTTGAAATGATTTCATTGCTTCCATCCTCCCTATCTCCCCTTTGATACTCTTATTTTACCAATGGGAAAATTTTCATAACATCGATTTTACTAACAACTAACTTACAAATTTGTAAGTTAATAATTTCCCTTTAAACTTATATATCTAGTATGTCCAAGCTCTCTCCCTTTATACGTCAAAAAAGACCTCGAATTATATCAAGGTCTTGCTTACACTACAAAATATCTCATTCAATTTACTTTATAATCATCACCGGGCATTTTACACGCTTTGCTATTTTATGACTGACACTACCAAGTACCATCTCTTGCAATGTATTTAACCCTCTACTGCCAGCGATAACGAGATCTATATCCCCTGTATTTACATATTGAACAATCGTATCTCCTGGATCGCCATGTAATATCGTAATTTTATAAGAAATGTTCTCTTTCTTTAATAAACCTTCAATCTCTTTTAATTTATCTTTTCGACTAGCCGATATTGTTTCTAAATCTGTTTGACCTTGTATAATATCTGATTTTGCCGTTCTATTATCTACTACGTACACAACTTCAACATTTGTTTCTTCGCTACATTTCGCAATATATGTTGCATGTTCCGCTGCTCGAAGTGCATGTTCAGAACCGTCACATGCTAATATAATTTGTTTGTACATATGCTGAATCCCCTTTTCGTTATCCTACCCGTATTATATAATAAAGCCCCCTAAAAAGGAGGCTTCTAACTTGCGATTCTTTTATTATAAGTAGCTAAATTTGAAATAATTTTCGAGCTTCGTTCATTTAATCCCGTTATACTTACTTTCACGTCACTTTGTTCATACTTCATGATAACTTTATCAATTGCGGCTACTGCTGAATCATCCCATACGTGTGCGTGAGTAAAATTCAACTCAATTTCTTTTACATCTTCCTCAAATGTAAAATTATTTATAAAGTCTGCTGTAGATGCAAAGAAAAGTTGACCATGAATTTCGTATATTTTCTTATTTTCAATATATAAATGTTTCACGTGAATCTTTGCCATATTGAATGCAAATAAAACCGCACTAATTACTGTTCCGATAATTACACCTAATGCTAAATTATGTGTAATTAAGACAATCACAACTGTTACGATCATAACAAATGCGTTTCCTTTTGGTACTTTATGAATCGTTGTTACAGAGTTCCAATCAAATGTTCCAATTGAAACCATAATCATAACTGCAACTAAAGCTGCCATCGGAATATGAACGACATAATCACCTAAAACGAACAGTAATACGATTAGAAATCCACCCGCTACAAATGTTGATAAACGACCTCGTCCACCTGATTTAATATTAATAACAGATTGTCCAATCATTGCACATCCTGCCATTCCTCCGAAGAAACCAGCGACAATGTTTGCGATACCTTGACCACGTGCCTCTTTATGTTTATTACTTTCCGTATGCGTCATATCATCTAAAACTGAAGCTGTTAATAAAGACTCTAGTAAACCGATAATTGCAAGCATAACTGCGTACGGTAAAATAATCCCTAATGTCTCAAGTGTAAAAGGCACGTCAGGCATGCTAAAGAACGGTAATTCTTTCGGCAAGCTTCCCATATCCCCTACTGTTTTTAACTGTAATCCGCTCATAAGTGCAATACTTGTCACAATAATAATGGAAATAAGTGTAGACGGTACAGCTGTCGTAATACGTGGAAATACATATATAATTACAAGTCCTAATGCGACAAGTGCATACATTTGCCAAGTTGCATTTTTAAAATGTGGCAATTGCGCTGTAAAAACTAAAATTCCAAGTGAATTTAAAAAACCACTCATAACAGATTTAGGAACAAACTTCATAAATGAGCTCAGTTTGAACACGCCAAAAATAATTTGGACAATACCGGTTAATATTGTTGTAGCAAATAAGTATTGCAAACCATGATCCTTAACGAGCGTGACCATTAATAATGCCATTGCACCTGTTGCAGCTGAAATCATCCCAGTTCGTCCGCCAACAAATGAAATGGTAACTGCAATACAAAAGGCTGCGTATAACCCAACGGTCGGGTCCACGCCTGCAATAACTGAGAAAGCAATCGCTTCAGGAATTAACGCTAAAGCAACGACAATTCCCGATAGCACGTCTCCTCTCACATTGGAGAACCAGTCATTTTTTATCGTTTGAAACAAAATACCACTCCTCTACTCTTTTATCATTTGATTTTCTCCATAAGAAAATCTCGGCCGACTGCACGAAGGATATTATATAACGAGTAGAGAGATTTTTGCTATGTAAAAGTTTCCTAAAGAAAAAGACGCTACCTTAGCAGCGCCTTTACTCACTTTATTAATGTCCACCGTGCCCTTGACCACTTTCTTGAACAATCTCTAGCCTCTCATCCAATATACCTTGTGTTTCAAATGAAATATCACTCGTACTTCCTAATAAGAAGCCGTGGTTATATGGTCCAAGCGTTGGGTCATCTTTAAACTTCGGCTGAATACTAGCAAGGAAGTCATACACTGGTTGTGAAGCTTTCCCTTCTTCTAACAATACAATAGGTGCGTGTTTACCCATATGTGAAAATGGTGCTCCTGCAACTGCTAAATCTGGTGTTTTGCTTGAAACAAATGATAAACCGTGACCTGGTTTTGTGAACCCCCAGCCAAATTTCGTTTTTTCATCTTTAAACTTCGCAAATGCAACCGAATTTTCTGTTGGAGTCTCTCCACTAATACGCGTTACTTTTCCGTATTTACTTAACTCTTTTGCTACTGCTTTTGAAATGATTTTTTCTGGTCCTAATACATATATATTCGCTTTATCTTTTCTCATTTTTAATGCCTCTATCGTCGCTTCTGGCACCTTATCTTTTTCTGTATATAAAAGCGGTTCTGGCATATGAGAAATCCAATTTACAGCTGGTGTTGTGTATAAACGCCCTTCTTCTTCAGACGAACCGATAATAACACTATTTGGATAACTTCCTGTTATATCGGCATATTCTTTATCCACATCTTTAGCAAATATAGCTGGATCCGTTTCTTTTATTTGCTTTACTTTATATGCTTTTAATTGCTCAAGGATAGATGGACCTACATCCCCCATCACCATAATTTGTGTTCCATCTTTCGTTCCGAGCGGATTTAATCGTTTTATTTCTTTTAACGTCATTTCGGGTACCTTTTCTTTTTCTATAAATAAAATTGGACCGTTATTCGGATGGTGAATAAGATCCGCACTCGCAATACCTAATTGCCACTCGTTTACTGGCACTAAAATAACAGCGCCTGGCTGATTCTCTTTATGCGTTGCTGGCCATATCGTTTGCGAAGTTACTACTGCCATTTGCAAAGGATCGTTTGTGTTTAATCTCGTTACATTTTTTAAACTTGTCGTTAATAAATCATTCGATGCACCTTCGTTCATTTCTTTCGGCGCAGTTACCTCCTGATTCATTTTCATTTCCGTTTGCTCTGTTTTTTTCTCTTCTTTAGATTCATGGTTTTTATGATCCGTGTTCGTTTGTCCACATGCAGCAAGACCAACTGCTGTAATTATTGTTATCCCAAAGATTCGGGTCATCTTTTTCACTATACCGCCTCCATATGAATCGTTTTCGAGCCAATATGATTACCTAAAATGGAATTTCAACTTTACAATAACAAGCAATTCTGAAGAAATTATGCAGATGCATGATAATCTGCACCATTTCTTCATGATTTTGACTTACAATTTAAGTAATAACTACAAATGCGGAGGTACTCTATGGTCGATATACTACTCGTAGATGATGAGCCGAGAATGCTTGAATTATTAACGCTTTATCTTACTCCAATCGGATATAACTGCGTATGTGCAGTGTCCGGGGAAGAAGCTATTTCACATATAGAAAATCGAAATTTCAAATTTGTTTTACTCGATATTATGATGCCAAAGATGGATGGATGGGAAACGTGCAAAAGAATTCGATCCTTTAGTAACGTTCCTATCATTATGGTAACGGCTCGTGATCAAACGGTAGATGTCATCCAAGGGTTAAAACTTGGAGCGGATGATTACGTAACGAAACCTTTCCATGAAGAAGAGCTTTTCGCAAGAATTGAAGCTGTTTTAAGGCGAACGAATCAACACGCGCAAATCCAATATCACGGCATTTTATGGGATGAGGCAAAGCATTTCGTTTCTGTCTATAATGAAGAACTTCTTCTCACTCCAATCGAATTCTCTTTACTCGGGTTATTTTTACGTCATGTGAACTACGTATTAAGCCGCGATCAGCTCATTGAACGAATTTGGGGACTAAATACAAATACAGAAGATAGAACAGTCGATTCACATATTCGTAATTTGCGTGATAAATTACGAAAAGTAAATTTCCCTATTGATCATCATTTAAAAACTGTTTACGGAGTCGGGTATCGATGGGTTGATACTCTAGATTAAGGAGCAAAACGATGAAGCGAATATCTATTCAACTCGGATTTTATTTTTTAATTGTTACACTTTTAATTGAAAGTGTTCTATTTGTCTTGCTTTATTATAGCCTTGTCAACAATAGAGTAAATGAAGAAATGACAGCTTTATTAAAGCGTGGAAATAGTCACCGAGATGTCCTTGAAAAGTATTTTGATAAGCAAACAATCTCCCATGTTGCCCTAATGGAATCTGAAGCCGAAACCACTGTCGTTATTACAAATGCCAATAAGGATGTGCTAGCTAAATCCAACGAAATAACTACTACTATAAAAAAGCATATTGAAAAGATGCAAACACGGACAGATCATGACGGAGCAATTATAGAGAATCATTGGAAAACATCTAATTATATATGTACAGTTAGCCCCATTATAGTGGCAGGAAAAACGGAAGGCTACGTATATATGTTTCTCGGAACGGAATCAATCGAGGAAATGGTTAACGGACTAACAAGACAATTCATTATTGCCGGAGTCATTACGTTTCTATTAACAGCCATCACCATCTTTCTCTTATCACGGTTGTTAACAAAACCATTGTTACACATGAAACATGCCACTGAAAAAATGAGTAAAGGCGATTTATCTGTTTCATTAACGACTACTCGAAATGATGAAATTGGTGAACTAACCTCATCTATTCAAACGCTTGCTAATGATTTACATTATATGAAAACAGAGCGAAGTGAATTTCTAGCAAGTGTTGCTCATGAATTACGAACACCGCTAACATACGTAAGAGGTTATGCTGACATTGCTTTAAAGGAAAACACATCTTCTGAGCAACGTTTGCGATATTTATCTATTATAAAAGATGAGTCTGATTATATTACGAACTTAGTTCAAGATTTATTTTCACTTGCACAAATGGAACAACATAACTTTTCTATTCAAGTAAAGGAAGTATATTTACACACCTTCCTTACTCGCATAGCCGAAAAAGTAAATGCCATGTATAAAGAAAGATACATTAAAGTTTCTTTCTCTTGTCCTCCTACCCTGCTAATAAACTTAGATGAACAGCGATTTGAACAAGTTGTGGTAAACATTTTAAATAACGCTTATAGACATTTACAAGAGCATTCTCATATAAATATTTCTGTTACAGAAGAACATAAACGTATTTCCATTACAATTGAAGATGAAGGCGAAGGTATTCCGCCTGAAGACCTCCCTCACATTTTCGACCGTTTTTATCGAGTTGATAAAGCAAGATCACGAGCTACAGGCGGAACTGGTTTAGGACTATCTATCGTGAAAGAAATTGTAGAACTACACGGCGGGAATATTACTGTAACGAGCGAAGTCGATCATGGGTCTTGCTTTATCATTTCATTGCCATCTATACAAAAACACGACTACTGATAGTAGTCGTGTTTCTTTATCATTTTACTTTATAATATAAATTTACAAATTGCCCAAAACGTTTCGTATCCGTTAAAGTTAAATTAATTTCTGGATTCTTGTCTTGAAATAACGGAACTCCAGAACCTAATATATGCGGTGTAATCGTAACAACATATTCATCAATTAAATTATTCTTAAAGAATTCTCTTAGTAGACTCCCTCCACCGACCATCCATATTTTAGATCCTTCTTGCTCTTTCAACCTTTTCGTAAACTCCACTACATCTTCATTTACAAACTCTACATGTCCGTTCGTACCTTTTTCTGAGTTAGAAAAAACATAACATGCTTTATCTAAGTACGGGAATGTTTCCGTATGCTCTACTACATAATCGTACGTTCTTTTTCCCATAATTATTGTATCAATCGTTTCATACATTTCCGTATAACCGTTATCTCCCTCTCCTTCGGTTTCCATTAACCACTCTAAATCATCATTTTCTTTCGCAATATATCCATCCAAACTAGCGGCTATAAATAAAACAATTTCACGTGACATCTCTTTTCCTCCTTGCATCTCATCTTGATAACATTATGATGTAAACAATATACTAACAATAAAACATGACAATTCATGTCATGTTAAAAAAAGAAACGAGTGAGATAGTTGTCAAAAGCAAAACGTTTACTAGACATTCTTATATTCGCTTCTGCGAAAAGAACATTTACAGCTCAGGAAATAGCTGATGAATTTAACATTTCTGTTCGTACTGTCCATAGATATATTTTAGATTTAAGTGATATGGGATTACCCCTTTACGCAGAACAAGGTCGTAACGGAGGATATAAAGTATTAACGAATAGAGTCATTCCGCCTATTTTATTTACCGAAGAAGAAGCAGTATCCATCTTTTTTGCTTTTCAGTCTTTAAGTTACTATCAAGACTTACCTTTTAACACAGAAATCAATTCCGTTACACATAAACTGTATAGCTCCCTACAGCATGATGCGAAAGCGAAAGTTGATAAAATACGTTCTTATATCGCGTTTTGGAATCCGAAGAGAACAATTAATACACCTCTTTTAAACGAAGTACTAACTGCGGCTATTGAAAATAAAAATTTACACTTTCAATACGAATCTAAATCGGGGATAAAAATAAAACATGTTCATCCTATCGGTGTATACGCTCATGATGGGCTATGGTACCTACCATCCTATGACTTCAGCAGAAAAAAAGTATTACTGTATCGCGTTGATCGTATTCTTTCTATATTATCAACAGAAGAAAATAAAAATACGTTCATGAATTTAGAAAAATGGTTCGACTCTAGCTCTAACGTAGTACACACTCCTACCCAGTTACATGTCTCATTAACAGCAGAAGGTGTGCGCCAATGTAAAAGCGTTCCTTACCTTGAAGAATTCGTAGTAGTAAACGAAGACCGGACAGGATATATACATTCAACAATTGATAAAGGAGAAATCAATTTTATTACCCCTTTGTTTTATAGACTTGGGAAAGATGCACGAGTTTTAGAGCCAAAAGAATTGATAGATGGTTTACGTATGCGTGCGAAAGAAGTTTTACATATGTATGAAGACGAAAAAAGCTGCTAACTATAAGCAGCTTTTTAGTCTAGTTGTTTTACTATTGACGAATATCAAACCACCAACGATTTTTCGAATTCATATTTTCAGTGTCACCAATCCCTCTGTAATTGAAAGCATCCAAAAAGATTGAATCTAATTTTTCTTCATCTACAAAATAACCTAAATTAACTTTTACCGTTTCTCCTGGTTGGATACTGCCAATATTGTAGAAGCTTTTTCCATCTCCATGAGGCTCTAAATAATCAACTTCGCCTGTCATAATATTTTTTTCTGCGATTCCATCTTCTTTAGCGTAGTTCCATGCATGACCTTCAGATTTAAGCAGTTTTATAGATGGCGTCATATAGATTTCTTCTGTCGACTTTTTACCAATATTTTTTACTGTTGTTGTCAGATAGACAAATTTAGGATGAACTAATTTTGACTCTACTAATTGATCAATTGAATCTTTACCATTTCCAATTTTATATTTATCCCTTCTATATGGTATCAATTGTCCAGCTCGATCCAAAGCCTGATTCCTGCTTAGTATTCCTAAGCCCATTTCATTAAAGTTTTCTTGCTTAAAATCTTTAATTGAATCAAAAACTTCAACTTTTTCTATCACATATTCAATTTGGCTGTTATCCATAGATATCGTTACTGGAACTTTTTTCCCTATATGAAATAGTCGTTTGCTGTCTTTTTTCAAAGGAATCACCTTAGTTGTTTTACCTTCTTGGCTAAAATACTTTTTATCATAATCGCTTATATGTGATGACTTTTCTTTTGACGTGGGCTCAAGTGAAATACTCCCTAGCACATCTATCATTTGTTCTTCTTTTATATCGTTTCCAATATAACTTTGTAACATAATTCCCTCTTCCTCAAAATAGAGAAAAACCACTCTATTAAACATTAAATCTTTATTACCAGTTTCTCTATGGACAATTACTGCCTTCTTACCATTTATCTCTTTTTCTTCATAACTTTTCGAGTACAAAGTTGGAAAATCTGAATTCCCCCCTACTCTCCAAAGAGCGAATGAAAATCCCCCCATTGCATAGTTATCTTTAAAGGAATATTTCATTGCAGAGTCATCAATTGCTTCCATATTTTCTGGTAATTTATCGATTTTCAGCTTATACCACTTATCATCCTTTTTCGAGTCCTTATTTGTTACCGACACATTTACCTCATAATTTTGTTTTTGAACAATCATATTATAGACTTTTACTGCTCCAAAAACGGTTGTCGGCATGCCAATCAATAAGCAAGCAGCAGCGATTAACATACGATGTTTTTTACGCTTTTTCTGCGGTTGTCCATCTTTCAACTTCATTTCCTCCATAAACAATTTCTTTTTGCGCGTATATGTATGTGAAAATTTATGTTGTTCTTCGAGTTTATCAAAATCATCTAAAGCAATTTTTTCAGCAAGTTCATATATTTCTTTGGAGTTCTTTGAATTCGTCATGTTGTATACCTCCTATAATATTTTGGACTCGTTTTCGAGCGCGTTCAAACTGCTTGCGGGCATTACCCTCGGTTATTCCCATAACACTTGAAATCTCTTGATACGTTAAGTTATAGAAGACTTTATACTTAAACACCTGTCTGTTAGATTCACTTAATTCTGTTAGCAATGTATCAATTTGAACCTCAGACATTTTACGTTTTTCCCACTCTTCAATATTTTCGTCTACTGCTTCGATTGATTCTCTTTCATATTCTTCTAAAAATGTTTCATGTCGTTTATTTTTCCGGTAACTATCAATCGCCTTGTTTTTCGCGATCCTCAAAATGTAGCGTTTAAGCTCTTCAGTGCTCAAGCTATGGAGCTTTTTCAAGTTTTTATAAAGAGTAATAAACGTCTCTTGAACCGCATCTTCAGCCTGCTGAATATTATTTAAAATAGAATACGCTACATAATAAATTTTTTGTTCGTACAACTCGTATAGCTCTTCCATCTTTTCATAATCGTTGTTTGTGACTTTCATATAATTCCTCCTCTCACTCTATATAACGAATGGGCGATATACTTTGTGACACTACAAAATTCCTTTATATATAAAATTTAATAATAGAATAAACAAAAGCCCAATTTCTCTATTTTAACTGAGAAATTGGGCTTTTGTTTATTAGAATTTTACTGACTGTTCCCTTAAGAAAATCCCTCTTACGCCTTTTCAGTAAACAGCATTTGCTCTATCGCTTCTTGTAACAAATGCTTTGTCTCTTCCAAGTTATAATTCTTCTTTTCTCCTAGTTGTACCGTATAAAACTCGGCAAACGAGCGCTCTTTATATCTCGGTACGACATGCATATGATAATGCGTTAACTCATTAAAGATTCCACCATTTTGACAAATTGTAATTCCATCTGGTTTATATAATGATTTAATCGCTTTTGCAATAAACTTGGAAGCATCCATAATCGATTTCGCTACAATATCATCCAATTCGTCCACTTCTACAACATGCTGCTTTGGCACAATTAAAGTATGACCTGGATAAAAAGGTTCATGATCTAAAAAACATGTTACATAGTCATCTTCATATATTTTATATATAATTTCTTGTTCGTTGGCTAATTTACATCCTAAACATTCCATTACACTTTCTCCTCTCTCTAAAACATAAAAACGTGAGAGCCGTATTCTCACGTTTTTATGTTTCACTTTATTAGTTCAATTGTTTCCGTAACTTTTATACTATCTTTTACCGATTGAACAATCGTGCAATTTTTCACTGCAAGTTGCAGCGCCTTGTCCAATTGCTCTTCTGTAATGTTTTCTGCTTTAATTTTATAGTGCAAATGAACACTTTCAACTGGTTTTGATAAAGCTTCACTTCTACCAATTTCCGTTTCAATTGTAAACGTATCGTATGTAATACGTTTCTTTTCTAAAATTGTTTGCAAGACAATTGCACTACATCCTGCGATAGAAGAAACGAGTAATTGTAACGGTGAATACCCATTTTCTTTTCCAATCGCTAATGGACCATACGATAAATCTGCCTCTATACCATCATGCTTAATTTTTATTTTCATACTTCGCTTCCATCTCCACTTTCATCGGTTTCTTCCGTTTCTTACTCATATAATAATATATATAGCAGAAAATGATAAATGGAATACCACAGTATAACGCCATTCTTTGTTCTGGAATAAACGCTAAACTAATAACAACGATGCTATTTGTAATTAAAGCTAAAATAGGAACAATTGGATATAACGGTGTTCTATACTTTAAGTCCTCTAACTTTCCTCCGCCTTTTATATACTGACTTCTAAAGCGAAGTTGCGATAAAGCAATAATGATCCAACTTGAAACAGCTGATAAACCAGCTATAGATAATAAGTACATGTATACTGTATCTTCTGCAAGGAAACTTGTGAATAAAGAAAGGCCAGCTACTGCAATCGTTACAACCAGTGCTGTAATTGGAATACCACGCTTATTTACTTTCTGGAACGATGTTGGTGCCATTCCTTCATTTGCAAGTGACCATAATATACGAGTTGCCGCATATAATCCTGAATTCGCTACAGATAGTAACGCTGTAATAATAACGAAGTTCATAATATCAGCTGCGTATGGAATACCGATTTTATCAAATACGACTACGAATGGACTTTCAATTACCCCTGCTTCTTTCCAAGAAATTAATCCTACTAAAATCGTCATTGTTAAAATGAAGAATAACATAATGCGCCATACTGTATTACGAATTGCACGTGGAATTGTTTTTTCTGGATTTTCACTTTCTCCCGCTGCAATCCCGATTAACTCTGTTCCTTGGAATGAGAAGTTAACCGTAATCATTGTAAGTAATACGGCAGCTAGTCCATTCGGGAATAATCCACCATCGCTTACAAAGTTAGAGAAAAGAGGTGCTGCTTCTTTTCCGTCATATGATATAAACCCTAATAATGCACCACCACCAAGAACAACAAACGCAAGAATTGTCACTACTTTAATACTAGAGAACCAAAATTCTAATTCAGCATAACTTTTCGCCGAAATTGCGTTTGACGCATATAGAATAACGCCGAATACGAGACACCATACCCAAACATCAACATTCGGAAACCATCTTTTCATCATTAAACCGATTGACGTTAATTCTAGTCCTACTGTCACTGCCCAGCCAAGCCAATATAGCCAGCCAATCATAAAGCCCGTTCCTGGCCCAATAAACTTCGTCGCATACTTTTGGAAAGAACCTGAAACCGGCATTGCTACCGTTAACTCTCCAAGACAAAGCATTGTTAAATACATAATAAATCCGCCCACTAAATATGAAAGGATGGCTCCCCCTGGTCCAGCCTGATTAATGGTATAACCTGAACCTAAGAAAAAACCAGTCCCGATTACACCACCTAGTGCGATCATAAATAAATGTCTACTCTTCATCGTACGATGTAATTTCTCATTCGTTGATTGCTGCATCTAAATCCTCCCCCTACCGATACCCCTATATCTTGTTAAAATTTTCTGATAATAAAAATATACACGAAAGCGATTACAATTTCTATATAAAATTAAAACTTTTCTGATAAAACAATATAAAAAATCGAATTATCGCGAGATTTAGATTATAATTAAAGGAAAATAAGGAGAAACAAGGAAAAACCTTTACATATATTGTAAAGGTTAACAGATTTCTAATCTTCTCGATAAAATTGATAAACTATAATTTATGATAAAGTACATACAAGCTACTACTATAAACGTTGGAATCATATAATTCACATTCTGTCCGCTAATAATTTGAGCATTATGCATAAGCTCTGGCAGTGATATAACAACTGCTAATGATGTATCTTTCAGCAATGAAATAAACTGACTAACAAGCGGCGGGACCATTCTTCTTAATGCTTGTGGTAAAATAATGTGCCAAAGCGCTTGAACATACGTTAATCCTGAAGATCTTGCAGCCTCAATCTGTCCTTTTTCAATAGATAATAAACCACTTCGAACAATTTCAGATATCATTGCTGCTTCAAATATTGTTAAAGCAACAATTGTAGCTGTTATAATTTCTAATTTCAAGCCTGCTTCTGGAAGTGCAAAATACGTGAAAAATATAATTAAAAGTAGTGGTAAATTTCGAATTACTTCAACGATAATTCCTAATACTTGTGAGACGATAGGTATTTTCATATACCGCAATATCCCTATTACACTACCAATAATAAAGCTAAGTACAATCGCTACGAGCGCTACCTCTAGCGTTATAAGTAATCCTTTTAATAAAAACAGAATATGATCTCCTGTAATTGCTCCCTTAAAATCCATTTACACCGCCTCCTTTGCTAAGCGTTTTTCTAAATAACGCACTAGCATACTGAGCGGAATTGTTAATATTAAATAAAACATCCCGACAAATATATAGACGTCGAACGTAACCAATGTCTTCGTTGAAATTAAGTCTCCTTGATACATTAAATCCGTACCAGCGATAATTCCGAGTATGGAAGAGTTTTTTACTAAATTGAGAAATTGATTTCCTAGAGGAGGAATTACGATTTTCATCGCTTGGGGTAAAACGATATGGTACATTGCTTGCGTATAAGTCAATCCTGAGGAACGTGCTGCTTCCATTTGGCCTTTTGCGACTGATAAAATACCAGCGCGAATAACTTCCGCAATAAACGCTGCCGTATATACGGTAAGCGTAACTGTTCCTGCTACAAACCCATTTAAAGTAATTCCTATTACAGGTAAAGCAAAATAGAATATAAATGCAATTAATACAAGTGGAATATTTCTTACAAACTCCACAAAAGCTGATCCTATCCAATTTAAAATACGAATAGGTGCAATACGCATTACAGCCAAAATTACTCCTAAAATAAAGCTTCCTATTAATGCAATTACACTAGACATAACTGTATACTTAAAGCCTTCTAAATACATATCAATGTTATTCGTTAATATAGAAAAATCAGGCACATATTCTCCCCTCTTTCTTTACAAGAAGAGGATGAGCATCCCTCATCCTCTCACTGTTACTATTCACTAGAAATAAAGCCCCACTAATTAAAGTTTCACTTTACTTCTCTTGTTTTTGTCCAATCCATTTTTCATACAATTTATCGTATTCCCCATTCGCTTTCATATCTTTTAGTAAGCTATTAATCTCTTTCGTCAAATCATCTGCACCTTTTTGCACTGCAATTCCGTACGGTTCATCCGTAAAAATTTTCCCTACAACTTCATAATTTGAATCTTGTTTTGCCATGCCGTAAAGAATTGCATTATCTGTCGTTAAAACATCGCCTTTCCCCGCTTTTAACGCCGTAAATGCCTCACTGTAATTTTCAAATTCTAATACAGTCGCTTCTGGTGACTTTTGACGAATATTATTTGTAGACGTTGAACCTTTTACAGCTAACACTTTCACACCCTTTTTCACATCATCAATACTTTTAATATCGCTCCCTTTTTTCACAAGTAACGATTGCCCCGCTTTAAAATATACATCTGAAAAATCCACTTCTTTTTTACGTTCTTCTGTAATTGTCATTGTTGCGATAATTGCATCAATATCACCGTTTTTCAATAGTGGAATACGCGTTTTAGATGTTACTTCTTTTAATTCTAGTTTCTTTTCATCTCCGAGAATTTTTTTCGCAAGTGCTTTCGCGACATCAACATCAAATCCTTCTACCTGCCCAGTGGAAGGATTTTTTAATCCAAATAAGTTCGTATCATTCTTCACCCCAACTACTAGTTTCCCGCGCTTTTTAATTTGCTCAACAGCCCCACCTTGCTTCGTATTCGTTTCTTTCGCCTCATCTTTTTTACTTCCGCATCCGGCAACGACAAGTACGAATAAACATGAGAATACGATTAACGTAAACAGCTTTTTCATTTTAAGCATGAAATTCCTCCTTTAATGATTTAACACTCGGCTTAAAAATAGACGAGCTCTTTCCTGTTCAGGATTTGCAAAAAATTGTGTTGGTGTCGTATCTTCAATAATTTGACCATCATCCATAAATAAGATCCGATCTGCTACTTCTCGCGCAAATCCCATTTCATGCGTGACAACGACCATTGTCATTCCTTCTTTAGCTAGCGTTTTCATAACATCAAGTACTTCCCCAATCATCTCCGGATCAAGAGCAGACGTAGGCTCATCGAATAGCATAATTTCCGGCTGCATTGCCAATCCCCTAGCAATCGCTACCCTTTGCTGTTGTCCTCCGGATAATTGATGCGGGTATACACTAGCCTTCTCCGGAATTCCTACTTTCTCTAAATAAAACATCGCTGTTTGCTCAGCTTCCTCTTTTGAAACTTTATTTACTTTAATCGGTGCTAGTGTAATATTTTGAAGAACCGTTTTATGTGGATATAAATAAAAATGTTGAAAGACCATCCCAATATTCCGGCGTAATTCATTCATATCTGTTTTTGTATTGTGTACCTCCGTATTTTGTACAAGTAACTCTCCATCTGTAATTGTCTCTAGCTGATTTATACACCGAAGCAACGTGCTTTTTCCTGATCCTGAAGGACCAACAACTACTACCACTTCACCTTTTTTCACTTGCACATTAATATCTTTTAAAACTTGAAAGTTGCCATAATATTTATTTACATTACGAAACTCTATCAACATACTCTCCCCCTCCTTCCCCTAACAAAGCATGTACATTCTTTTTATATTCAAAAATAGGCAAAAAAATAACTTCCAGCCTCATTTTGTCCATAAAAAAAGCAAAGGGATTTCCCTTTGCTTCTTCATTTCTATTCTATTAAGATACTTCTTCTTTCTTATCTTTCCCGTATTCATGCTCCCAGAAATCAGCATTTTTAATTCCTAATGGCCCTGGATCGAATACCGGATCTTTTCCTTCTTTTTTCTGCTTTTCATAATCCTTTAATGCAACTAATGCAGGTTTTTGTAATAGTAAAATCGCAATGATATTTACCCATGCCATAATTCCTACACCGATGTCACCTAAAGCCCACGCCGTTGCTGCTGTTTTTATACAACCGTAGAATACAGCTCCTAAAAATACAAATTTTAGTACCATAGACAGCCAAGGACGGTCTTTATCACGATTTAAGTATGCGATATTCGTTTCTGCAATGTAGTAATACGCCATAATTGTTGTAAATGCAAAGAATAGTAACGAGATTGCAACGAAACCGTTTCCAAATCCAGGGAAAACAGATTCTACCGCAGCTTGTGTATATCCCGGTCCTGGCTGAGCACCATTTAATTTATTTACGATAAAGTTTTTTCCGCTTGCATCAAATACGTTATACATGCCTGTAATAATCATCATAAATGCTGTTGCTGAACAAACAAATAATGTATCAATGTAAACGGAAAATGCTTGCACTAAACCTTGTTTAGCTGGATGTGATACTTCCGCAGCTGCTGCTGCATGTGGTCCAGTTCCTTGCCCTGCTTCATTGGAATAAATACCACGTTTTACTCCCCAAGAAATTGCTAAACCGATAATACCACCGAAAGCCGCCTCTAATGCAAAAGCACTTCTTATAATTAACATAAATGCTTCTGGCAACTTTTCAATATTCATAGCAACAATAACGCAAGCTACTAAAATATAACCTACTGCCATAAACGGTACGACAACTTGTGCCACGTTAACAATTCGCTTTACTCCACCGAAGATGATAAGAGCTAATACAACAACTAATAAAGCCCCTGATACGGTAGTGTTAATTCCAAAAGCTGTTTCTAAACTTACAGCAATACTATTTGCTTGCACACCTGGTAGTAAAAGCCCCGTTGCAAGAATTGTCGCTGCAACGAATACTAATGCATACCATTTCACACCTAAACCTTTTTCAATGTAATAAGCAGGTCCACCACGAAACTGCCCTTGATGTTTCGTCTTATATATTTGTGCTAATGTAGATTCTACATAAGCTGATCCTGCTCCTAAAAAGGCCACTGCCCACATCCAAAATACAGCTCCTGGTCCACCGAATGCAACCGCTGTTGCTACCCCAGCTATATTCCCTGTCCCAACGCGCCCTGATAACGAAAGTGCTAACGCTTGGAATGAAGAAACACCAGCCTCTGATTTTTCACCTTGAAATGTCAGCTTCACCATTTCGCCTACATGCCTTACTTGTAAAAACCTCGTTCGAATGGAAAAATATAAACCTACTCCTAAACATAAATAAACAAGTGCTGGACTCCAAACAATATTATTTAACCAATTTACGAAAGCTTCCAACATTCCCCCTCCTCCTTTATAAAGAATATTCAGAATATATATAAAATTATAAGTGTATACCGAATCTATAACAATATTATTTTAATAAAACAAACATATTTTTGTATAAAAAAACAAAGCATACATTTATTCTGTATACTTTGTTTTCACAAAAATGTATTATATATTCACAATTGCTTCTCTTTTTATAATTCTTTCATATAGCTCTTCTGATAATTCTCGGAAGTTATCTGGCATATCTTTCCCCTTAAACTTCTTTTGAAGTGTACCGTATAAACCAACATCACGTAGACGTAAAAACAACGGTAACGATTCGTACCAACTATCCGCTAGTCTGTGCTCATACTCATAGCCTTTTCGTAACACTTGTAGCTGTTTACGAGCAAAGTCTGTCTTCTCTTCCGCTGTCCACGGTGTAAATAGAACAGAGTAATAGAGAACCATCGCTAAATCATGTATAAAGTAATTATAAGCCGCATCATCAAAATCAAAGATTGTTAGCTCTTTACCATCATAATGAAAATTACCGGGATGGATATCACCGTGCATAAGGCCGAACGTTTCTCTTTCGATTGGAAGAGCCTTTATTTCATCCATTAATACCGCTGCAATCTTTTTCACTTGATCATCTTCTAATTCATTAACAATCCCACTTTCGTCTTCTTCCCACGTATCACGATAGTCTGTTTTAGGATAGTTCATTGTTAGGCGATGCAGTTGGCCAATCGCTTTTCCCCATGCTTCAAAGTAAGTCTCTCCCCAATAAGGAGATTCTTCTCCTTTTACTTGCTCACCTTTTGCATATGTAAATAAGGAAGCGAAAAAGAAAGTTTCATCCTCTGCTCTAATTTCTTCTACAAGATTTTGAGACGTTGAATAAAGAGGTCCTGCTACCTTTGCCCCATTCTCCGCCACATATCGTAAAAAATCTAGTTCAGCTTCGACTCCCTTTTTAGAACGATGAGAAGAGTGAGTTAAACGTAATACGTAATCTTCACCACGATCGCCCTTCGCCTTAAAAATATAATTTTCAAAATCTCCAAGTGGCTTCTCTTCCACTGTTACATGAAACAAACTCGCTGCTCTTTTTAAAACCTCTTTTGTAAAAACACGTTCTACAGCTATTTCCATATGTATCCCTCCTATATATCTTCTTAATTCGACACAAATGTTAAAAGTACTGCTATGAAATTAAATAGTGCGTGGGCAATTATAGCTGATAAAATAGAATTTGTTTTCTCATATAACCACGCAAATACTACTCCACTTAAAAAATTCACTGGTAATGTGTTATATGTTGGAATATGAACAACGGTAAATATTATAGAACTTATAAGCACTCCATCCCATATACCATATCTATCACGAAAAAATGTATAAAAAACACCTCGATATAAAATCTCTTCATAAATTGGTGATATAACTGCTGCTCCAATTACCGCGATACAGAACGAATATATTGATTTATTATTTTGGACCGTCTCCGTTTTACTATTTTCAAAAGAAATACCCATTTTCTCCATTATCATTAATACAGCAACACTAACTACAATTAAGGTAATCAATGCTATAACTGTCCATAAAAAATCTTTCCATGAAAGCTTTCGGATTCCAATATCTTTCCAAGATAGTTGATATCTTTTTATACAAAAAAGATAAACTACAGTAGTAAATATCACTGCCATTATAAATCCCATTAATACTCCGGCATATAATGAGTTCCCTATTATTTTTAAAGCATAGTTATAAAAAAGAGATTCAACTGTTACTGGGACAATTAGAAATACGAAAACTAATAAATATAAAATTTCTTTCCATCCCCACATATTTTTCAAAATCATATACACCATCCCTCTACTCCGTATTTCCTTAAGTATAAAAGATGACGTAACGTAACTTTCAAGATTTTCCCCAAATAATCCAAGCATAAATTTCTCACAAAAAGCAAAAATTAACAGGAGTGACTTTATTCTAATAGAGGTGGAAATTATGACTGAACAGGAAAATTCACAACAAAATAATAGCAAAAAGCATATGTTTCCATCACTTCCGGAAAATATTAATTACATTGAAAATAAGCTCTGTCACTCAGATGATATAAAAAAATTAGATGTCCCTTTTCAAAACGGAAAAGGAACGATCATATATATTGAATCTTTAGCAGATCCAAATCTAATTCATCAATTAGCTCTTGAGCCATTATTAACGCGGTCGGATTTATCTTTAGATAAAGCTTTTTCTACGTTAAATATGAAAAAAGAAACGAATTTAAATTATGGGATACAACTTTTATTACAAGGTAAATCATTATATTTTCATGAACATGTCGTTAGTTTTTGTATTTTCGAAACAGCTTTATCTTTAAAGAGAGATATAGCAGAGCCTGATAATGAAGGGGTTGTGCGCGGTCCACATACTGGTTTTGTAGAGGACCTAGCAACTAATTTAACCTCTATTCGTAAACTCATTAAGAGTTCAAATTTAGTTGTTAAGTATTTTACAATTGGTGAAGAAATGCACACGAAAGTAGCAATTGCTTATATGCAAAATATAGCGAATGACGATTTAGTTACAGAAGTGAAAAGAAGATTAGAAACGATTAAAACGGATGCACTTATGCCACCAGGATACATACAAGAATTTATAGAGGATACGTCTTTCTCGCCATTTCCGCAGCAATTAAATACAGAGCGTCCAGATAGAGTCGCAGCAAATTTAATGGAAGGACGAGTTGCTATTTTATCTGACGGAGATCCAACAGTGCTCATCGTACCTGTTACGTTATTCGCTTTTTATCAATCACCAGATGATTATAATAACCGCTGGATTGTCGGTTCTTTTATCCGAATGATTCGCTTAGTAAGTTTTTTAATTGCCTTTCTCTTGCCAGCTTTTTATATTGCAACTGTCGCTTTTCATCCCGATGTGTTGCCGCTCGAACTTGTGTATACAATTAAAGCTTCATTAGAGAAAGTACCGCTTCCTCCTATTTTTGAAGCTCTCTTAATGGAATTAATCTTTGAATTGTTACGAGAAGCTGGTATTCGCTTGCCGAGCCGCGTTGGACAAACAATCGGTATTGTAGGTGGTTTAGTAATTGGTGATGCAATTGTAAAAGCTGGACTTGTTTCTTACACAATGATTATCGTTGTAGCTTTAACTGCAATTTCATCTTTTCTCGTTCCATCAAACGATATGAGTTCAGCAGTTCGAATTCTTCGTTTTCCATTAATGCTCCTTGCTGCTATATTCGGATATATTGGAATATCATTCGGTCTAATTATAACTTTCGTTCACTTATGTCAGCTTCATTCTTTTCATACACCATATCTTTCTCCTGTTGCCCCGATGCGGATTAAAGATATGAAAGATTCTTTCGTAAGACTACCAATTTGGTCATTTTGGGAACGACCACATGATCCAAAACCGAAAAAAATGCAACGACAACATGTAACGAGAGAGGATGAGGACGGTGACAAACACGCAAAGTAAAATCTCGCTAGTTCAATTTACCTTTTTCGTTATTCAATGCCAAATCGGAGTTGGTATACTTTCTCTCCCTAACCGTCTTCACCCAATTGCTAAAGGTGGTGGATGGATTTCTGCACTCATCGCTGGACTTGCAATTCAACTTATCATTTTACTTATGTGGCTTTTCTTAAAACGATTTCCTGATGCAGATATGTATGAAAGTGTTTGTATGCTATTTGGTAATAAGTTTGGAAAACTATTAGGTTTTGCTTATGTTTTTTATTTTACCCTTATCGGTATGACGGTTATGTTGAATGTTTGTAATGTCGTTAAAGTTTGGATATTACAAGCAACTCCGTGGTATGCCATTCTTATGTTATTTACAATAGCTTGTTGTTATGTAGCTTATAATACGTTTAAAGTCATGGTACGATTTTATGTCATGGCCTCTATTCTCATTTTACCTATGGCGCTTTTAATTGCCCTAGGGCTTTCCCGAGCTGATTTTTCTTATATTTTTCCCATTACAGAGGCTGGATGGTGGAATATTATTCAAGCATCGAAAGAAACAATTACAGCCATGTATGGTTTTGAAATTATTCTTATCGCTTTCCCAAAAGTAAATGGGAATTCTGTGGCAAAACTGAAGGCCATTTCTATCGCTAATGGATTTGTAACTCTTTTTTATACTTTTACTGTTTGGATTTGCTTTATCGTATTTAGTCCAAAACAAATTGAACTTATCCCAGAGCCAGTTGCTTACTTATTACGCTCCTTGCATATCGGGATTATAGACCGGACTGATTTACTATTCATTCCAATATGGATGATAACAGTTGTGGCTTCTATTGCGAGTTATTATTGCGCTGCTTCAATCGGAATTAGACATATCTTCAATCTTGCTAATCATAAAAAGGCTGTTCCAATCGTTGGTATTATTGCTTTTAGTGTAGCCCTATTTATAGATACACCTGAAGAATTAAAAGTAATTGCAACTTTCACTGATAAGTTCACCTATATTTTCATCGTTGTCCTCCCTCTTTTATTTCTACTCTATTCAGTAATAAGAAAGAAGAAAGGAGAACAGTATGTTCAAAAAAAGATTTAAATTACTTTTTATATTATGTACTAGTTCCCTCCTTTCTGGCTGTTGGGATCAAGAACCATTAAGGGAAGCAAGGTTAGCTTATAGTATTGGATCTGATATTACGGAAGAGAATAAACTCCAGCAAACAATCGAGCTCGTAAAAAGTTCGAGCGGAGAGCAATCTTCATTCGAAAATGAAATACATTCAGCAACCGGGCATAACATAAGGGATACAAGCGATGCCCTAAAAAAAAATGTGACTGGGAATATTCGCTATTTCAAATATGGTGTTCAATTACTAGGAACCAAAATTCTAAAAAAAGGTATACTACCCTATTTAGATGTCAGCTTTCGTGACCCAACAAACCCAACTGCTTTAGTAAAACTTATTGCAGTAGATGGTGAAACGTCCGAGATACTCGAAAAAAAGAAAGTAGGAAATTTACTAATTGGAGATTTTCTAAAGAAAAAAGTGAAAAGCTTAGAAGATATGAGTGTATTTCCAAAAGAAACTTTAGAAACAGCTGCTACAAAAATGTTAGATCCCGGGAAAGATTTCACCCTCCCGTCTATAAAAATAAAAGGAAAAGAAGTAATTACAAACGGGTTAGCTTTATTTAATAATGATAAATTAACTGGGCATTTACCTTTGAAACATTCTGTTTTATTCGTGTTATTAACCGGAAAAATGGGAACAAGTGCCCGTATAACCCAAAAACTTACTAGCGATGAATCAGAGAAGACATCTGATTATTTAACAATGGAAATTAGCAATCGAAAGTTAAAACGAGACTTAAAAATAACAACGGATAAAAAAGGAAATGTTTATGCTCACATTAAGCTTCAATTAAAAGTTATAGCGCTTGAAGCTCCGAGAGATAATCTTTACAAAATGGATGAAAGAGCCAAACTAAACAAAGAATTGTCTAAACAGCTTACGAAAGAAGCTAAAAAGATAACGAAAAAGTTACAAAAAGCAAATTGTGATGCTTTCGGTATTGGAAGACATCTTATCGCTTATCACCCTGACTTATGGAAGAAAAAAAATTGGAATAAAGATTATGCAAAAGTAAAATTTAAGCCTGAGGTAGAGGTAAGCATTTTGTATAGCGGTGTCTTAAAATAAAAGGTTGTATGCCACGCGGGCATACAACCTTTTATTTCGTATATCGATAGACAATTGCCTCATATGGTCTTAAGTTAAGTTTTGTAATATCCTTGCTGAAATCTTTATAATTCGACAGTAGTACTTCTTGCTTCATCCCATCTAATTGAACATGAGCTGGTACAGAGTACGTTATTTCTTCTCCATAGAAGTTATTAATAACAAGTAGCACTTCACTCTCTGTAGTACGAGTATATGCCCAAATCTTAGCATGATTTTCATCTAAAATAGCATATTCTCCTTCTGTAATTACATCATACGTTTTTCTAAGTTCTATTAACTTTTTATAATGATAAAATACAGACTCTTTATCTTCTAATGCTTTTTCTACATTAATCTCTTTATAATTCTCAGCAACTGAAATCCAAGGTGTACTTGTTGTAAAACCACTGTTCACCTTTTCATTCCACTGCATCGGAGTACGAGAGTTGTCACGAGATTTTTGTTTTAAAATCCCGATAATCTCTTCTTTTGATAATCCTTCTTCTAGCTTTATATCGTGTATATTTAACGATTCCACATCGCGATATTGCTCGATGGACTCGAATTTAGGATTCGTCATACCGATTTCTTCGCCTTGATAAATGTAAGGTGTTCCTTGCAACATATGCATAGCTGTCGCTAACATTTTCGCAGATTCATTTCGGTACTTTCTATCATCACCGAAGCGTGACACAATACGAGGCTGGTCATGATTACACCAGAACAACGCATTCCATCCTCCGCCCTTTTGCATTTCAATTTGCCAATTAGACATAATCTCTTTTAATTTAATGAAATCAAAATCAGCTTGCGTCCACTTATCTCCATTCGGATAATCTACTTTTAAATGATGGAAACTAAACGTCATACTTAATTCATTACGCTCAGGGTTTGAATATTTAATACAATTATCAATTGTCGTAGATGACATTTCTCCAACTGTAATTACATCTTTCCCTTCAAAAACCTTTCGGTTCATCTCTTGTAAATATTCATGAACGCGCGGGCCATCTGTATAATATTTACGCCCATCGCTTGTCGCCGTACTTCCGTCATCATTTAAGAACTGTTGATCTTTTGAAATTAAATTAATAACATCTAATCGGAATCCAGTTACCCCTTTATCAAGCCAAAAACGCATCATATCATATACTTCTTCACGAAGTTTTTTATTTTCCCAATTTAAGTCAGCTTGTGTCTCATCAAATAGATGTAAAAAATATTGCTCTGTCTTCTCATCATATTTCCAAGCAGACCCACCAAACTTAGATTGCCAATTATTTTTTTCATCACGCCAAATATAGTAATTACGATATGGACTATTTTTATCTTCCTTTGCTTCCTTAAACCACTTATGCTCCGTAGAACTATGATTTACAACAATGTCGAGCATAATTTCAATGTTACGTGCCTTTGCTTCTTCTAAAAGCTCTTCAAACTCTTCCATCGTTCCGTAAGATGGATCAATACTGTAGTAATCACTTACATCGTATCCATTATCATTTTGTGGTGATTGGTATATCGGTGTTAACCAAATATAATCTACTCCGAGTTCTTTTAAATAATCTAGTTTCTCTGTAACTCCTTTTATATCACCGGTTTCTTTATTGTAATAGCTATTAAAGCTCTTCGGATAAATTTGATAAACTACACTTTTATGCCAATCCTTCATGTTTAACTTCCTCCTACTTCTGTTTTACTCGTTTTGCAAATAACCATGTTAACGTAAATGGGATTACAATCGCGATAATCATTCCTACAATAAACATTGGAATCGATTTCGGAATGATAGAAATAAATGCTGGTAATCCGCCAATTCCAATAGCAGGTGCTAATACACCATTTAACGTAATAAATATAGCTGCAATAGCCGATCCTATAATCGCTGCATAGAACGGGAATTTATTTCGTAAGTTTACACCAAACATAGCTGGCTCTGTAATACCGAAATATGCTGAGATTGCTGATGTAGATGCCATGCTTTTATCATTTTGATTTTTAGAAATCCAGAACATCGCAAATGCCGCACTACCTTGCGCAATGTTAGAAAGAGCAATCATTGGCCAAATGAATGTACCACCGTGCTGTGCAATTAATTGTAAGTCGATAGCAATAAACATATGATGCATACCTGTAATTACAAGCGGTGCATATAATGCTCCAAACAATATTGCTCCAACTACTGGTACTGTTTCATATACACCTACTAACCCAGCTGTTAATAAATCTCCAATATGACGTGTAACTGGACCAATAATTCCTAATGCTAACACACCTGTTACGACAATCGTTGTAATTGGTACAACTAATAATTGAATTGCATTTGGTACATGTTTCTTTAAGAAGATTTCCACTTTACTTAATACAAATGCTGCTACTAAAACCGGTAAGATTTGACCTTGATACCCTACCTTTTCAATTTGAAATAATCCTAAAATATCGAAGTACTCAATCTTTTGTCCATCTAAACCAGTCGCTGCTTTTCCATAATCCCACGCGTTTAATAAGGCTGGATGCACAAGCATTAATCCCATAACAATCCCTAATATCGGACTACCACCAAAACGCTTCGTTGCTGACCAACCGACAAGCGCTGGTAAGAATACGAATGCTGTATTCGCCATCATATTAATTAAATCCCAAAGCCCACTTAAGTTTGGATACACATCTAATAAATTTTTACCTTCAAAAAATAAGTCCTTTGCCCCTAATAGATTGTTAATTCCCATTAGTAAACCAGCTGTTACGATGGCTGGTAATATCGGCATAAATACATCTGAAAATACCTTTACAAACTTTTGAGCTGGATTTAACTTTTGGTTTCCAGAATCTTTTACATCAGCTACTGTCGCTTCCTTCATACCTGCAAGCGTTATCAATTCGGCATAAACTCGATCAACATCTCCTGGACCGATTACAATTTGAAATACTCCAGCGTTATGAAACGCTCCCTTCACTAATGAAACAGACTGTAATTTATCGTTATCTATTTTACTTTCATCTTTTAAAGCGATACGGAGCCTCGTTACACAATGCGCAGCTTGTTCAATATTGTCTTTTCCACCAATATACTGCAACACTTCCTCTGCTGTTTGACGATAGTCTTTCCCCATATTCCCGTCCCTCTTTTCTTTTTTTGATACCGTTTACAATTACATATTAACTCGTATATATAAGTTAGTCAACACTCGTATATACGAGTTTGTGATTTTTTTATAAAAAAAGAGATGAAACGTTATTTCGTTCCATCTCCTTATTTTCTCCGCGCCACATCCGAAAAATGAAAAATATCTAAACGATGGCGTGATTCTGTATATTCGAACTGACTTCCATCATAAAAATGCGTAAAGTTTTTCACAACGACAACATAGTCTGTTCCATTTAAATCTAAATACTCTCTATCGTCCTCTGTACATGGCTGCACTTCAATTACCCTCTGTGAGTAACTAATATGAAGACCTAATTCTTTCTCGATGTATTTATAAATGGATTCCGCTGCAATTTCACTCGTTAATCCAGGAATATATTCCGATACAAAATGATTAATATCCAAAATTACTTTTTCTCCATCAATATTTCGTACTCGTTTAATATGATCTATTTCTGTTTTCTCTTTCACATTTAATAGCTTTGCAACTTCTTTTGTCGCTTTTACTTTCTCCATTTCCACGACTTCTGTAATACAATGGCGTCCTAAACGTTCATTTTCTTCTTGGAAACTTACAATACCACCAAAGTTGAATTCAATGTTTTTTCGCTTTAAAACAAAAACACCTTTTCCATGTATTTTTTGAACATATCCACGCTCTTGTAATAAATCTACAGCTTTTCTTACCGTACCGCGGCTTGCTTCATACTGCTTCATTAATTCAGTTTCGGATGGGATTTTGCATCCCTCTTTTAATCGCTTATTATCAATAGACTTACTGATTTCTGTATAAATTTGTTCATACTTACTCATCATCTACAATAGCCCCTTGTCACCTTCTAATTCTATATGTATTATACCATGCTACACTCTTCTGCCAATCTCTCACTTATTTTCCAGTATAGGAAAAATACAGGTAAATATTTAATCTCTAAAACGTATTTTTATAAAAATTTTTATATTTTTCTTTTCATTCAAAAAAACATGTAGTATACTAACTTCAAAATCAGAGGAGAAAGGGAGCAAAGAACTATGCTTACTTATACAACAATTGTAGTTACATTTGCACAAAAACATCATCATCATACGTAACCCTTGAAACCTAGCGGAAAAATTACGCGTAGGTACAAGGGTTATTCCCGTTGTACCTACGTTAGGCGAAGAGCCATGTAGGTATTTTTTATCTACATGGCTCTTTTTTTATTGCCAAAAAGCTAGTAAAAAATGATGTTTAAGCAAAACTTACTACAAAGGAGTTAACAAAAATGGAAACGAAAAAATGGGGATTATGGATTTTAACAGCTTTTGTAATCGGAAATATGGTTGGCGGTGGCGTATTTATGCTCCCAGCAAATTTAGCACACGTATCAGGTCCAATGGGTTCTACACTCGCATGGAGTATTACAGGCCTTGGCGTATTTATGATTGCACTCGTATTTGGAAATTTAGCAATCCGAAAACCAGAATTAAAAGCTGGACCACAAAGTTATGCTCAAGCGATGTTCCCTTCAAAAAAAGCGGGTAAAGTTGCAGGATATAGTATGGCATGGGGCTATTGGGCTGCGAACTGGGCTGCAACCGCATCTGTTATTATTTCCTTTGCTGGATATTTATCAACATTCTTTCCAGTGTTACAAAGTAAGCAAATTCTTTTTTCAACGAACGGATTTTCACTAGAACTCGGAAAAGGACTAACTTTCCTCGTATGTAGCCTTATGTTATGGGGAATTCAATATATTCTTTCTCAAAATATTGACCGAGCTGGAAATATGAATCTTCTTGCTACCATTGCAAAAATTATTGGATTTACAATGTTTATTGTAATCACATTATTCATTTTCAATGCCTCTAATTTCGGAGACGGTCAAACATTTATGAATGAAACAGGGCAATCAATTTCGTTAGGTGGACAAATCAATTCAGCTGCTATCGCAACACTTTGGGCATTTATCGGTATTGAATCTGCTGTAATGCTTTCTAACCGTGCAAAATCTCAGCGCGATGTAAAAAAAGCTACCATTTTCGGGTTGATTATCGCTCTTCTTATTTACATGTCAATTACTTTACTTACAATGGGAGCTCTCTCGCAAGATGCTTTAAAAGAATCTCAAAAACCATTGGTAGACGCATTAAATTTAGCAATTGGCAATAAAGGTGCCTATATCATGGCTTTACTTGCACTTGTATCTTTATTTGGATCTACAGTTGGCTGGATCGTTGTTAGTTCAGAAGTACCTTACCAGGCAGCCAAGAATGGACTTTTCCCTAAGTTTTTCGCGAAAACAAATAAAAAAGGTAGTCCTTCAAAATCATTATTTATTACAAATGTGATGACGCAAATTTTCTTATTCTCAACGATTTCTGGTACCGTATCAGAAGCTTATAATTTCGCTATCGTTGTAGCAACATTAGCTTATTTAATTCCATACCTTGTTTCTACGCTGTACCAATTCAAATTGGTTATTACAGGAGAAACGTATGATATAATGCCTGGCTCTCGAATAAAGGATGGGATCATTACCACATTAGCATTTGTATACTCTATTTGGGTTATCAAAACCGGAACTGCTGATTTAAAAACGTTCTTCTTAGGAATTGGATTGTTCGTATTAGGTCTTATTCTTTATCCAGTACTCATGAAAAACTCACAAAAAACGAATTAAAAAAAGAGAAGCTACCAGCTTCTCTTTTTTATTAAAAATCTGTAATTAACTTTTCTTTTAACTCTCCTACAGATAAAGGTTTCGCATAATAAAATCCTTGGACGTAATCACAGCCCATAGATTGTAATAAACTTTCTTGCTCTACTGTTTCTACTCCTTCAGCAACTACTGCTAAATTTAAGCTATGGGCAATTTCAATAACAGATTTTACAATCGTTCGCTCTGGCTGTGCGTGATCATAATGAAATTCACGAATAAAGTTACGATCAATTTTCACTATATCCAGTGGCAGTTGCTTTAAATAATATAAGGAAGAATAACCTGTTCCAAAGTCATCTAAAGCAATTAAAATACCCATATTTCTTAATTCTTGTAATGTAGCAATAATATAATCAAAATGGCGAACAGCGATACTTTCCGTTACTTCCAAAATTAAACGATTCGGTGGAAAGCCAGTTCTCCTTAAAATGCTACGTACAGATATAATAAAACGCTTTTGCATTAATTGTTGTATGGATAAATTAACAGATAACTTTAGTCCTTCTTCGTAATCTGGCAATGTTTTAAACAAGCGACATGACTTTTCTAATACCCAGTCTCCTAATTTTATAATAAGTCCAGATTCTTCAGCTACTGGAATAAATTCGCCTGGCGAAATAGGCCCTTCTTCTGTCGAACAACGTGCTAAAGCCTCAATACCGGTATATTTCTTCGTTTTCAAATCAATAATAGGCTGCAGTACCACATCTAATTCTTCATCACGGATTGCCTTTTGCAAAGCGAATTCAATTTTCATTCTACGATTTATTTTCGCACGTAACTCATCTGTAAAGAAACACGCGGCATTTCTGCCTTGTTCTTTCGCACTATACATGGCTAAATCCGAATTTTTCAATAGAGTTTCTACATCTTGCCCGTCTTGCGGATATGCGCACAGTCCTAGACTAGCTGAAATGTATACTTCATGACCTTCAAGCATAAATGGGGCCTGAAAACATGACAACACAGATGTTGCTAACTGCCTCATTTCATCTTGTTTATGATTTTTTGTTAACAGCACAAATTCGTCGCCACCCAGCCTAGCCAGAACGTCTTTCTCTCCTAGCACATAATGCAACCGTGAAGCAACTTCGCTTAAAAGTAAATCCCCTATCATATGACCTAGCGTATCGTTTACTAATTTAAAACGATCCAAATCAAAGTAAATCATACCAAATTCTTTTTTTCCTGCAATCATCTCGTTTACAGTCGTTATTAGCTGCAATCGGTTCGGTAAACTCGTTAAAGCATCATGATACGCAAGCTCCCTATAACGACTTTCACTTAACCGCAACCTCTGTTCTGCTTCTTTCCTACTACTAATATCATTTCGGATCGCGATAAATTGATACGGCTCTCCTTTTTCATTTAAAAACGGAACAATTGTTGTTTTAACCCAATAATACGTCCCATCTTTTGCTTGATTTCGAATCTCACCTCTCCATACTTTTCCGTTCAAAATACGCTTCCATAGAATTTGAAAAAATGTTTTCGGGTGATACCCTGAATTTAAAATACGATGATCTTTTCCTATTAACTCTTCTCGTGTATATTTGGAGATTTCACAAAACTTATCATTTACATATGTAATAAGACCATTTCGGTCTGTAATCGCAACAATTGAAGACTCATCTAATGCTAACTTTAAATCTCGCAATGAAGAGTCATATAATGCATGACCTCTTTGTTCTAGCATGCGCATCTCTCCTTGCTTCCTATCTGACTAAAACACAACTTGTTTCTCTTCATAGAAATAGAGATATTTCATTTCTTAATAATAGCTATTTGCATTCATCACATTTTGAAATATGCCGATTAAAATAACATAATATTATTTGTAATAAAAAGCAATATAATACCGTTTCAATTATAAATAGTAGTTTCTTATCGCTATAATTAGCTTACTTTATTATAATTCATTCTCTTACATTCCTTTATAGCTAGCTCTATACAATGCCTATTCCCTATTAATCCCGCTCATATCTAACCTCTTTACTTTACTAGCGAAATAGAATTTCGAGCACACTATACAACTATTCACGGATAATAATATAAAAGTTAAAATTAGTATATATGTTTTTGAATTACAATAACAAAATATTAACATATTTTCACCTTTATTTTGGAAATATTTTATAAATACTTTATTAAACTAAAAAAAGAGGAAAGCCTCTTTTTTAGTTTAATAAGGATATGGTAATTGCTGATACCCCGGATATGGAGTTGGATATGGTGCTGGGTATGGCGCTGGATAAGTTACTGGGTACGGTGCTGGATAGTAGTCTCCACTTGCTGCACCCGTTAATGCGCCAGCTGTAAGTCCACCTAACACGCCTCCAGCAAAACTTCCTGGGAAAAATCCGCCGCCCCATGAGCCGCCCCCCCAGCCCCATCCGCCTCCGTGATGGTGGTGATGATCATAGTGATTGTGCCCTCCATGATGGTGATGTCCGCCGTTATGGTTGTGCCCTCCATGAGGATGATGATTACGATAATACAATCCGTTATTTTCTATATAATTCATGTTTCCCCTCTCCTTTTCCATTTTCTCATCTTAATAGGTATTGTATGGATAGTACGGACCTTGTTAGTAACCTATATAATTAAGAAGAATCCGCGTAATAAAGATAACTATATCCTGGTCTTCATCATGCACCTGCTACAAATCCATGATATGGTTATCCCCTTTCCTATATAAAGGGCAAGGGTTTTGTCCCTCCTACACTGTTTATTAACCAGCAAATAGCTGGATAATAACGTCACAATATAATGTATGTAGGACAAATGCGGAAAGCATGGAGAAAATGTCTATATTTTGTAAAAAAAACAAAACACTTTATAATAAGAATGTCGGATTATACCTTTTTATATAAGAGGTCTATACTTAAGAAAGATTAGAGGAATTTTATAGAAATGAAGAAGCCTATCGTTCAATTACTATCAATATTTGTAATTATATCTATCGTTCTTTTCCTATTAAATACATCATTTATTTCGTTATATACATTTGTCGGCGCTCTCTGGTCCATCACAATCATAGGAATTTCATTCGTTATTTTCATCGAAAATAGGTCTCCTCAAAGCACCTTAGCGTGGTTTTTAGTATTAGCACTTCTTCCCGTTATAGGGGTGCTTTTATACTCTATTTTCGGTCGTAGCCGTTGGAGAAGAAAAAAACATCTCCATCGTTCAGAAGAACAAAGAAAATTATTCCGTGAAATATTAGAAGGAAGACGACTAGAATTAGCACTCACAGTCCCCTTACATGAACGTTCTGTACATTTAACAGAAGTCGTACAAAAATTTGGAGGCGGGCCTGCCGCAGATAGAACGACGACAAAACTTTTAACAAATGGAGATCAAACATTCTCAGAAATTTTGCAAGCTATCGAGCAAGCAAAACATCACATACATATTCAATACTATATTTATAAATCTGATGAGATTGGTACGAAAGTTCGAGATGCTTTAATAAAAAAAGCAAAATCTGGTGTTATTGTACGCTTTCTTTATGATGGACTCGGAAGTAACACTTTAAGAAGACGCTTTTTAAAACCTATGAAAGAAGCTGGGATCGAAATTGTAGAATTTGACCCTATTTTTTCAGCTTGGTTACTTGAAACAGTCAATTATCGTAACCACCGTAAAATCGTTATTGTAGATGGAGAAATCGGTTTTACTGGTGGACTCAACGTCGGTGATGAATATCTTGGTCGTTCAAAAAAATTCCCCATTTGGCGTGATAGCCATTTAAAAATAGAAGGGAAAGCGTTATATAAATTACAAGCAATCTTTCTAGAGGATTGGCTCTATGCATCTAGTGGGTTGAATACTTATTCTTGGGATCAATTTATGAATAGACAATACTTCCCAGGTAAAGAAATTTCAAATGCAGAAGGTGCTGTGCAAATTGTAGCGAGCGGACCAAGCTCAGATGATAAAAGCATTCGCAATACATTATTAGCTGTTATGGGATCTGCAAAAAAATCGATTTGGATCGCTACACCTTACTTTATTCCAGATCAAGAAACTTTAACATTATTACGTTTAAGTGCAATATCTGGCATAGATGTACGCATTTTATATCCTGGTAAAAGTGATAGTATTATTAGTGATCAAGCATCTCAGTCCTACTTCACTCCGCTTTTAAAAGCTGGTGCTTCCATTTATAGTTATAAAGATGGTTTTATGCATGCAAAAATTGTACTCGTTGATGATAAGATCGCGACAATTGGAACGGCAAATATGGACGTACGCAGCTTTGAATTAAATTATGAACTTATTAGCGTACTATATGAATCAGAAACCGTTCATGATATTAAACATGATTTTGAAGACGACTTTAAGCATTCCACTGAAATTAAATGGAACGCATTCCAAAAAAGAAGTATCAAAAAACGAATATTAGAGTCTTTCATGCGACTCATTTCTCCTTTACTGTAAGCAATCAATGTAACATTGATTGCTTTTTCTTTTCCATTTCCCCTCTCTCCTTTTCTTTGCATACCATATTAAAACAAGTTATCATAAGATGTATTACTTTATGAAAATAATGTTAGGTGGGAAATACATGTTAGAACAATTTCATATACATGCTGATTTAAAACAACAGCTCTCAACCATTCACGAAAAAAATAAACAAGAAGCTGGTGAAAATGCACATTTAATTGGAAAGAAAATATATAAAGCATCTGATAACAGCATTATTGAAGATGCTATTACAGCGCTTCTTCTTGGCAAAAACATTCTATTAAAAGGGCCGACTGGTAGTGGTAAAACAGTACTAGCTGAAACTCTTTCTTCTTTATTCCAAAAACCAATGCATAGCATTAACTGTTCTGTTGACCTAGATGTAGAAGGTATTTTAGGATACAACACACTACAAACGAAAGATGGCGCATCTGAAGTTACATTCGTTAACGGCCCTCTTATGAAAGCAATGAAGAACGGTCATTTCCTATATATTGATGAAATCAATATGGCAAAACCTGAAACGTTACCACTTCTTCACGGTGCATTAGATTACCGTAAAATGATTACAAATCCATTTACACAAGAGGTTGTATATGGCGATGACGAGTATCGTGTAATTGCAGCAATTAATGAAGGTTACGTTGGAACAAGTGAACTAAACGAAGCATTAAAAAACCGTTTCGTTATTATTGAAGTTCCATACATTCAAGGTGATACATTAAAAGAACTATTACTATCTGAATCAAAATTAAATGATGTTGCAACAATTGAAAAGTTCGTTGCATTTGCAAGCGACCTTATGCCTTTAGCTCGTGACGGACGTGTAAGTGAAGAAGCAGCAAGTATTCGTGGCATTATCGACGCATGTGATTTAGGTGTATATATTCCTGTTATGCGTGCAATTGAACGTAGTATTATCGCAAAATTAAACGATGAAACAGAACAAATGACTGTCCGTGAATTAGCAGAAAGTTATTTCTTTGAGGGATAATTCATGAGACAAATTTTTAGTGACAAAAAAATTGATGCGTCGCTGTTTCTACAAATGGAAAACTTAATGTATGCTCTTCTAAAAGAAGACGATGCCTACCTTGAGTATGGCTATAAAGCATACTACGACGAAATTGAAAAAAAGGTTGTCATTAGTCACTTTTGGGATGATCGAAAAGAAGAGGATACAGTAATCGGATTAAAAAGCGAAGTGTTTTTAAAAGCACTTGGTAATAAACATTACTCGGACATGACTTTAATTCGTTCTTATGCGATTGAATTACAAGAATCACCCTTAAAAAAGTTTTTAACACAATTATTTGTTCTATTAGAAGATTTACGTGTTGAGGAAATCGTAAAAAACTTACGCCCTGGCACAAAGCATGTTTTTAAAAGAAGAAAAGAAATGTATCGCAATTACTTTGGTTCACAAAATGAAATCAATCGTGTTCGTAACTATCACGGTGATCGTCTATTTTGTCTCTGCTATCTTTCATTAACGAGCGATAAATATGAAATGTTTAATAATGAATATTTCGAGCAAATTGAAGCAATTTTGCATGAAACATTCCAAGCTCGTAATACAGAAGACATTATGTATATCGTTGAAAAAATTCGCTATCGCTTAGAGGAACTTCTTGAAAGTGATATGCTTAATAATTATTTCGGACATGCTCCACTTTATTTATCTGTCATTGCAGACGAAAAGAACTGTCGCGTCGAAGATTTAGCAAATGATGATACGCAGCTCATAGATGACGATGAAAATAAAAACAAAATGGATGAAAGTTTCTCCACATGGCATCGTGAAAATAAAAATAACGAAAACGAGAACTTTTTACGCTTTGAATTAGAAAGCGGAACAAAAACAAACATGATGGGCGATACTGCTCGTGAATCAGAAGATGGCGACCAAGCACTTGGTTCTGTGCAAGGTACTTCTCAAAAAAGTACACAATCCAACTTTGATGGCACTGATACAGAAGAAGCAAGAGCTTCACACGCTTCTAGCCAAAACGAGGGTGCATACGGTAAGTATAACGTTGGTGCTTCTCATATATTTAAAGAAGCTCGCAAATCAAATCCTGATGAAAAAAAGGATTACCAAGCTATCAAATCAGTCGTTAATAAAGATGTAAAAGAATTAAAGAAAATTATCGAAAAAACGATTGAAAATAAAACGAATGCAAATAGTGATAAATATTACGGAAGACTTCGTAAGAAATTCCTTCGTATTTATACTGAAAAGCAGCCGCGCATGTTTTATAAAAAAGGACAAGAATCACAAGAACTTGACGTTGCATTCCAATTACTAGTGGACTGCTCTGGTTCTATGTATAACAAGATGGAAGAAACGAAAAAGAGTGTGGTCCTATTCCATGAAGCGTTGAAATCTTTAAAAATCCCGCACGCTATTAGCGGATTTTGGGAAGATGCTTCTAGTGCTAAGCCTGAGGATAAGCCGAACGTTATCCATGAAGTTGTTACGTATAAAAACTCAACGTTACCAAACGTCGGTCCAGAAATTATGCAACTTCGCGAAGAAGAAGATAACCGCGACGGGTATATTATTCGTATCGTTTCCGAAAAGCTTGCGAAAAGACCAGAAAAACATAAATTCTTACTTGTCTTTACAGACGGTGAGCCTTCTGCGCTAGACTATCAACAAGACGGTATTTTAGATACGCATGAAGCTGTCAAACTTGCTCGTAAAAGTGGTATGGAAGTAATCGGAATCTTCATCGAAGAAGGCGAAGCGAAAGAAGCCACTTATCAATTAATGAAGAACATTTATAACCATCACTTCTTAGTTGCAAATCACGCTGAAGATTTACGTCTGAAGATTAAACCACTATTGAAAAAGTTACTACTGAAGACGATTGAATAGAAAAACAGGAGCGTTTTCGCTCCTGTTTTTTTCTTTCAATCACTTTGTTTCTGGTTGAAACTTGTATGGAATGGCTACTTCTAATAATGCCTCGAATCCTCCATCGTAGAATGGAAATCGTTCATTTGCGATCGTTCGATCCACCCACTCTATTGCAGAAATTTCTTCTTCATCTTCCGCAATCAGTTCACCCTTTACTACATTTGCTCGGAATGTAAATAGTATCGCATGATTCCCTGATGCTTCAAAGAATTTTTCATTGATCGCAACAAGTCCACCTGCCACGGCAGTTAAACCTGTCTCTTCTTTCACTTCTCTTATTAGTGCTTCCTCTAATATTTCACCTTTTTCCACAGCCCCACCCGGCAGTGACCAAACGTTTTGTTCTATATTATGTACCATTAATATTTTATCTGTTTCTTCATCATGTATTAGTGCATATACAACGTCAACTCTTTGCATAAGACTTCTCTCCCTCAAAAAATAAAGAAGAGCCAATTCCTAAGAATCGACCCTTCCTATTAATTCATCACTAACTCAGCTGTGAACTTTTTTTTTAACTTAGCCAACATGTCCGTTGTCATTTTGTCTAAATCGTATTCTGCTTTAAAGCCCCACTCGTTCATTGCTGCTGTTGCGTCAATAGAGTTCGGCCAGCTATCAGCGATTGTTTGACGAGCAGGATCTACAGCGTAATCCATTGTAAACGTCGGGATGTGTTTACGAATGGATGCTGCGATTTGCTCTGGCTCAAAGCTCATTGCTGTAATATTGAACGCGTTTCTATGCACAAGTTTACTTGGATCAGCTTCCATTAATGAAATGATCGCTTGTAAAGCATCTGGCATATACATCATATCCATGTATGTTCCTTCTGCAATGTATGAGGTGTATGTGCCTTTTTTAATCGCCTCATAATAAATTTCAACTGCATAGTCAGTTGTTCCGCCTCCTGGAGGAGCTACGTAAGAAATTAAACCTGGGAAACGTACACCGCGCGTATCAACGCCAAACTTTTGATGATAATAATCACATAGTAATTCTCCTGCTACTTTGTTTACCCCATACATCGTAGTAGGACGCTGAATTGTATCTTGTGGCGTATTATCTTTCGGTGTTGATGGACCGAATGCACCGATAGAACTTGGCGTGAAAAACTTACAGTTTAATTCACGAGCTGCTTCTAATGCATTTACAAGTCCACCCATATTTAAATTCCAAGCAAATAACGGATTTTTTTCTGCTGTTGCTGAAAGTAAAGCTGCTAAATGAATAATTGTATCTACTTCATTACGCTTTGCGATATCATGTAGTTTTTGTCCATCTGTTACATCTAACGTTTCAAATGGACCAGACGTTACTACTTCACTATCTGTTTCACGAATATCTGTTGCAATAACATTTGATGCACCGTATACATCACGAAGTTTCATTACTAATTCAGAACCAATTTGCCCTAAAGAACCGGTTACTAGAATTTTTTTCATTTTCCCCACTCCTCATTTGCAAGCTATTCAAAAGATGTCGTTACTTAAATGATGCCCATTTCTTTTCCTACTTTTTCATACTTACGAATTGCTTCATCTAACATTTCTTTCGTATGAGCTGCTGTAGGCATATTACGAACGCGTCCTGTTCCTTTAGCTACAGTTGGGAACACGATAGATTTTGCATATACGCCTTCTTCATTTAGACGTTTACTAAATTCTTGTGTTAATACTTCGTCACCAATAATACAAGGTGTAATTGGCGTTTCACTTTCTCCAATGTTAAAGCCAAGTTCTTTTAACCCTTGTTTTAAATAGCGGCCATTTTCCCAGAGACGATCATGTAACTCTGTGCTTTCCATTAAAATTTCAATTGATCGCATACATGCAGCTGCATCAGCTGGTGTTAATGCTGTGGAGAATAAGAATGGACGTGAACGAACTTTTAACCAGTCAATTAAGTTTTGTTTCCCTGCTACATATCCACCAATTACCCCAATTGCTTTTGATAATGTACCAATTTGGAAATCAACTTTATCAGATAGACCGAAATGCTTTACAGTTCCTGCACCTTTTCCAAGTACACCTGAACCGTGTGCATCGTCTACATATGTCATTAAATCTAATTCTTCTGCAATCTCAACAATCTCTGGTAATTTTGCAACATCTCCATCCATTGAGAAGACACCGTCTGTAATTACCATTAATTTATTGTAAAGACCTGATTCTTTCGCTGCGATTGCTTTTTGGCGTAAATCTTCCATATCAGAATGTTTATAAACGATGATTTTCGCTCTTGATAAACGACTACCATCAATAATAGAAGCATGGTTTAATTCGTCTGAAAGAATCGCATCATTTTTATCCATAACGGCTGAAATCGCTGCCATATTACAGTTAAATCCTGATTGGTAAGCAATTGCTGCTTCTGTATGTTTAAACTTTGCAATTGTCTCTTCTAATTTAATATGCAAATCTAAAGTACCGTTAATTGTACGAACAGCTCCTGCTCCAACGCCGTACTTATGAATTGCACCAATTGCTGCTTCTTGCAAACGGCTATCTGTTGCTAATCCAAGATAGTTGTTTGAAGATAAGTTAATATATTCTTTTCCGCCAATTGTAATGATCGGTCCATTTGAACTCTCAAGCGGATCAATTACGTTATAAAGCCCCTTTGATTTTAAATCCTCTAAATTTTCTTCTAAAAATTTCGCAAGTGTTTTACTAGACATTGTGAAGCCTCCCATCGTTCATGTAAGCGGATTATTGTCTTAATAGTTCTAATAATCCCTCTACTAGCTTAACACGTTTTTAGAATTTATTATAGAAAAATAGTTTAAAGTAACCGCTTACAATTCTAGATTATATATGATTCATTACAAGAAATCTATCATTTACTTTTCATATTTGGTAGAATAAAAAAAATATTTAAGGGGGCTTCAATCATGGCATTTACTGAATCTGATGTATATAATAACGAAGCATTTTTTGAACAATATATGAAACGAAGATACCGAGAAAATAGCCCAAATGAATCACTTGAAAAACCAGCCTTCTTTCAACTCATTGGTGATGTGAAAGGAAAGAAAATCCTCGATTTAGGCTGCGGTGACGCCAAGTTTGGCGAGGAATTATTAGAGAATGGCTGCCACTCTTACACTGGTATTGAAGGCTCCGAACTTATGTATGAAAAAGCTAAAAAACAACTAGAAAATAAAAATGGAACCGTCCATTGTTTAAACCTCAAAGACTACACATACCCTCCTTCTACTTTTGATTTAGTAACGTCTAGACTCGCCTTACATTATATTGAACATCTTCCTATCATTTTTCAAAATGTGTACGAAGCTTTAAAAACAAATGGAACCTTTACTTTTAGTGTTCAACACCCTGTTATTACTTCTTCATTTGAAAGCTTGCAAACGAGCGGAAAAAGAACAAGCTGGCTCGTCGATGATTATTTTAAAATGGGAAAACGCGTTGAACCTTGGATTGATCAAGAAGTTATTAAATATCATCGTACAACGGAAGAATATTTTACATTATTACAACAAGCTGGATTTACGATTACAAATATAAAAGAAGCTACACCAAATCAAACTTATTTTCAGAGCGAAGAAGAATATGAACGACGTTTACGAATTCCCCTCTTCCTACTATTCTCTTGCGAAAAATAAAAAAGACGATGAATCATCATCGACTTTTTTATTATCTCATTGCCTGAGCAACCTCTTTACGTACACGTCTTCCTTTTCCATGCGGAATACAAAGTGGCGTCCCAAATAACGGATCCGTACTAATTTGACATTCCATTCGGAACACATCACGTACTAGCTTCTCATCCACTACTTCTTCCGGCTTACCTTGTGCATATATTTGTTTATCTTGAATGGCAACAATATTGTCTGCATAACGGCATGCTAAATTTAAATCGTGTAATACCATAACAATTGTTCTTTGTTCTGTTTCATTTAATTCAAATAATAAATCTAGCACTTCAATTTGGTGAGTCATATCTAAATATGTAGTAGGCTCATCCAGTAAAATGATATCTGTATCTTGTGCAAGCGTCATTGCAATCCAAGCACGTTGACGTTGTCCACCTGAAAGAGCATGCACATCACGCTCAGCAAATTCTGTCATACCTGTTGCTGCAAGTGCTCTTTGTACCATTTCTTCATCTTTTTCTGACCATTGCTTCAGCCATGTTTGATATGGATAACGTCCTTGCTTTACAAGCTGCAATACTGTAAGTCCTTCTGGCGCTTGCGGTCCTTGCGGTAAAATTGCCATTTGACGAGCGATTTGCTTCGTTTGCATACTTTGAATGGCTTGATTATCTAACAAAATGTCACCCGTTGTTGGCTTTAATAATCTAGCTAGTGAACGTAATAAAGTTGATTTCCCGCAACCGTTAGAACCGATAAAGATTGTAATTTCGCCTTTTGGAATTTCTAAATTCAACTCATCAATAATAATTGTTTCACCATAAGACAACGTCAAACGTTTCGTCTCCAATGCTCTTTGCATATTCATCTCCCTTTATGAATTCCGACTTTTATAAAGTAAATAAATAAAATAAGGTGCACCAATTGCTGATGTAAATACCCCTGCTGGAATTTCAAGTGGTGTGAAAACTGTACGCCCAATTAAATCTGCAGCAAGTACTAAAATTGCACCAACAATAGCCGCAACTGGGAGTAATGCACCGTATAAAGAACCAACTAGTCTTCGTGAAATATGAGGTGCCATTAAACCGACAAACCCAATTCCTCCGGCAAAGGCAACTGCGCCACCAATTAAAGCTGTACTCAGTAATAACATGAATACGCGTGACTTCGTTAAAGGAACACCAAGTCCTACCGCAATATCATCCCCTAGCTCTTGTGCATTTAAATGTCTAGCAGCTATAAATGATATTACCGTTAAAATGAGAACCCACGGCGCAAGCACCATAACGTTTTGCCATGAAGAGCCGTAAACAGTACCTGTAATCCATACATTCGCTTGACTCGCTTGATAAATTGGCGCTAACAACATAAACAAAGTCGTTGCCGCTTTCGTTAATGCCCAAAAACCAACACCAATTAAAACAAGACTAATCGGTGATAATCCGTCATTTCTCCATGCAAATAAATATACAAAAAGCGCTACAATCGTTGCCCCAGCGAAGGCTGCTAACGGCATATAATGAATGCTTACGGTTAGCGCATTATTTTTATCACTGAATATAGCTAAAAATAATACAACTGCAACACTTGCACCACCTGTAATCCCGATGATATCAGGAGAAGCCAGTGGATTTCGAACGAGACCCTGTAAAATACATCCTGCTACAGCAAGTGCGATTCCTACAAGGATGGCAATCAAAATACGCGGCATACGAAACTTGTTTACAACCATATTTGACATTGCATCGCCATTTCCAGTAATCGCTTGCCATACATCATACGGAGGAATTTTCATGTCTCCCATACCTGCACTCGCAAAAAATACTCCTATTAAAACAACTAGTAAACTGAATAAGACGAGACAAGCTCGTTTATACATTAAAAACGAGAGCCCACCTTTTCCTATACGAAACGGAATATACTTCTTCATTTGCTAAGCCCTCTCTTACGTGCAATATAAATAAAGAATGGTGCCCCGATAAACGCTGTCATAACCCCTACTGGTACTTCTTGTGGCATAATGACATATCTTGCTGCTATATCAGCTAAGATTAATAGTATTGCACCTAACAATCCGCTATACGGTACTCTCCACCTGTGATCTACTCCAACAAGAAATCTGGCAAAATGCGGAGTAACAATACCAATAAATCCAATCGGACCAGCGACTGCAACTGAACCACCAGACAACAGGACAATAATAAATAGTACGAATGATTTCATTAAAATCGTTCTTTGTCCAAGTCCTTTTGCAACGTCTTCCCCCATCATTATTGTATTTACTTTCCCTGCCATCATAAGAGATGCGATCCAGCCTACTAATAAATATGGGAATACAGATTGTAAAATTTCTAACTTTCTTCCTTGCACGGATCCGGCAAGCCAAAACAGTACTTCTTCAAGCGCTTTTTCATTTAACACAAGTAATCCTTGCGTTAATGATGAAAATAACGCACTAATTGCGACCCCTGCTAACGTTAACTTAAGAGGCGTCGTCCCTTCTTTTCCTAAAGAACTAGAAGCAAATACGAGCACAGCTGCAATTGCTGCCCCTAAAAAGGCAATCCACGTGAAAGCTGATAATGATGTCACGGAAAAAATAACAATTGCTACAACTATGAAGAAAGCAGCACCTGAATTTAATCCAATAAAATCTGGAGAAGCAAGTGGATTCTTCGTTAAAGTTTGCATAAGACAACCGGCAATGGCTAAACTAGCACCAACACTAGCTGCAATTAATGCCCTTGGTAAACGCACATTTTGAATAATAATATGTTCATTGGAACCATTAAAATGAAAAAAAGCATCTAACGCTAATTTCCAGCTCGTATTTGTATATCCGAAAATAATACTTCCCCAAATACAAATAATGACTGCAATGATTCCAACAAATAATCCAATCCATTTTGCTTGATTTGTTTTTAATAACATGCAGCGTTTCCCCTTCAATGTATAATGATACGTTGTAAGTGTATTTCAACTTAATTCTCATTGTCAACGATAATGAGAACTATTTTCATTGATATGTATTGACAATCAAAAGATAAAAGCTTAATATCATGCTTGCTATTGAAAAAACTTCTCAGTATGTAGGGGGTACATAATGAATTTAACACGAAAGAAATCGTTTACAGTATTTGTATTTTTACTAGCCTTTTCATTACTTTTAAGTGCTTGTGGAAAATCAAATACGAAAGAGGAAACAAAAGAAGATACAAAAAAAGAAATGATTACGGTGGAACACGCAATGGGTAAAACAGAAGTTCCTGCTAATCCAAAACGTGTAGTCATTTTAACAAATGAAGGAACTGAAGCTTTACTTGAACTAGGTGTGAAACCAGTTGGGGCTGTAAAATCTTGGACTGGGGATCCATGGTATCCACATATTAAAGATAAAATGAAAGATGTAAAAGTTGTTGGTGATGAGGGACAAGTGAACGTGGAAACAATCGCTTCTTTAAAACCAGACTTAATTATCGGTAACAAAATGCGTCACGAAAAAGTGTACGAGCAACTAACAGCAATTGCACCTACTGTGTTCTCTGAGACGCTACGTGGTGAATGGAAAGATAACTTCAAATTTTATGCAAAAGCATTAAATAAAGAAAAAGAAGGTCAAAAGATTTTAGCTGATTACGATAAAAGTATGCAAGATTTAAAAGCTAAACTAGGCGATAAAGTAAATCAAGAAATCTCTATGGTCCGCTTCATGCCTGGTGATGTTCGTATTTATCATGGTGATACATTCTCTGGTGTTATTTTAAAAGAGCTTGGATTTAAACGCCCTGGTGACCAAAATAAAGACGACTTTGCAGAGCGTAACGTGTCTAAAGAACGTATTTCTGCAATGGATGGCGACGTATTATTCTACTTCACATTCGATAAAGGAAATGAGAAAAAAGGCTCTGAATTAGAAAAAGAATATATCAATGATCCGCTATTTAAAAATTTAAATGCAGTGAAAAATGGTAAAGCATACAAAGTTGATGACGTTATTTGGAATACAGCTGGTGGTGTAATGGCTGCTAACCTACTATTAGATGATATCGAAAAACGCTTTGTTAAATAATATTTCCTTAACCAGCTCCCCTTCTATGGAGCTGGTTATTTTTCAATTCACTTAAATGTCACATTATTTCATTTTGTATTTTTATTCTCAATATGTTATATTGTAAAAGTAAATAGAATATATTTTCTCTATATCAGAATAAATATTTTAATCTAAATTTTCTGATTAATCACTATTTTATTTTCTTTTAGAATTCAATTATTACATTTGAAAACGCTTATTATCTAGTTTTCAGGGAAAAATACAGTAACGGTTGAAGAAAAATAGATTTTTTAGAAATTTTCTTTCTATTTCCATATAATTCTATTGACTTCTAAATATTTTGTGAATTAAAATAATTACATAAATATCCGTTATACAGGATTAGGGGGAAACAAACATGGATGCAGCTTTAAAATTAGACAAAGCTGGAGAGCAACAATCACCAAAAAAACATCCACCAGGATTATATTTGTTGTTCTTTACAGAGGCATGGGAAAGATTTAGTTATTACGGAATGCGTGGCTTATTAGTTCTTTATTTAACAACGAGCTTAGTAAGCGGCGGTTTAGGATTTGATAAAGCAGTTGCTGTACAAATATACGGTATTTTCACAATGTTAGTATACTTCACTCCGATTATTGGTGGTTGGTTAACTGACCATTTCATTACGAAACGCCATGCCATTACTATTGGTGGTATCATTATGGCAATTGGTAACTTTGTACTATTTTCAATGAACACTAAAACTGGACTATTTTTAGGATTAGGATTATTAGTTATTGGTAACGGATTCTTCAAACCAAATATTTCGACTTTATTAGGTMAATTATATAGCAAAAACGACTCTCGTCGTGATAGTGCCTTCACTATCTTCTACATGGGAATTAACTTAGGGGCTCTTATCGCTCCATTCATTTGCGGTTACTTCGCAGATTATAGATACGGTTTCTTAACAGCTTGTATCGGTATGATCATTGGACAGCTTGCTTTTAATTTCTTAGCACCTCGTTACTTAGGATCTATCGGAACAACTGTTGTCGGTAAAAAGTCTAAAGAAAAAAATGCAAAAGCAATTGAGAAAAAACCTTTAACAACACAAGAGAAAAAACGTACTACTGCAATTTTAATTTTAACTTGTTTCGTTGTATTCTTCTGGGCAGGATTTGAACAAGCTGGTAGTTCTTTAACACTTTACACAGATAAGTTCGTGGATCGTACAATTGGTGGATTTACAATTCCAACACCTTGGTTCCAATCTGTAAACCCACTATTCATTATCTTACTAGCATTACCGGTTTCTGCATTATGGATTAAACTTTCAAAAACGAAAAATGGTGACTTAAAAATCCCAACAAAAATGGCATTTGGTATGATTTTACTAGGGATTGGATATTTAGTTCTAACTTTAGCTGTATTAAAAACTGGTAGCGATGAAGGTAATATTGCAATGAAAGCAAACTTACTATTCATTGTATTCACTTACATGTTCCATACAATCGGTGAATTATTCTTATCACCAATCGGATTATCTATGGTAAGTGCAATCGCTCCTGTTAAATTAGCATCATTATTAATGGGTGTATGGTTAGCTGGTACTGGCTTCGCAAACTTATTAGCAGGACAATTAGCTGCCTTCACTCAATCTTTAGGATATTTAGAAGTATTCGCAAGCATCGGTGTTATCGTAATCGTGCTAGGATTAGTACTTCTTATGTTCTCTAAGAAAATTGCACATATGATGGAATAGGAAATAAAAAGACGCTTCTAAACATTTAGAAGCGTCTTTTCTATTACTTCTCCTCTAAAGCCGTCACGTTCACGTGAACGCTTTCTCCAGGATTAGATACATCATACACTTGAGCAACTCCACTCTGCTCGTCACAGCTCTCAATCCATACTGGTACGCCCTCATATGTAACGTCAATGCTACTTGAAGAAGATAAGATTTGTTTCACACGTTTTACATCCATACTACTACTCCTCCTTTTCCTTACTACACTCCTTTCTATCTTTTCTTTTCCCTTTAGAATATATTCCATATAACAACATGTTAATTGATAACCTTTTCTTCCTTACATGCTAACATTTACTCTCATATCACCTTTCTGACAAATAAAAAAAGACGTATATCCCACACGTCTTTTTCCATAATATTCAAATTTTAAGAAAATAATGTTTTTACAACTTCACTTACTTTATCATTATGAATTTGATAATACACTTCTAGTCCTCGTCTTTCAAAGCGCACTACTTTATTTTGTTTTAATTTCGTTAAATGTTGCGAAACCGTTGATTGTGGAATTTCTAACACTTCCTGTAATTGTGTTACATTACAAGTTCCACGTTGCATTAGTTCCATTACTAGGCGTAAACGTAACGGATGCGCTAACGCTCTTAACATTTGTACATCTTCTTCTGAAATACGACATTCGAATTGATTTTGGCTCATAAAGTTCCCCTCATTTTCGTTTTTATTTTCTTTTTATTTATTTATATATCTGTTCTTATATTTCCTGTTACGACATAACTTTATCAACCTATAATGCTGAAAATTTTTTCCACCTTTATCAGGAAAGAATTCAGGAAAAATTCCTTGCTGATTTTGAATATTATACTATACGATATAATGAAAAAGCAAAAGTAAGGGCTATGAATACTTTGCTTACAAACGTTGTTTTATCAAGCTTTTTGTTATATTTTCACCTCACTGCAACGTACAGTAACGATATTGTAAAATACCGTCTATAATTGATAACCTATCGTAACGTATTTGGGTTATATTTAACCTCTTTGTTATGCTAAAAGGAATTTTCAGTAAAAAAAGATAATGTAATATTAAAAATTGACTTATTGTTGTTTTAATTCGTATTGTACTTGCTCAGACTGTTATTCAAAACTTCCTATTAAATGCATTTGGTTTCTCTTTCTTACTAGATCAACTCAGACCAGCATGTGACACCTATCAAATTTCAACATCCTATATACTTAATGCAAAGACGTCATCTAACATATAAGATTAATGATATACGAACAAATAAAACAATATAGAAATAACTTCAAAAAGCAAACTCAAATCTATTTGAGTTTGCTTTTTGTCTACTTTATGAACAAAGCATTTCTTTTAATACTATTATGGAATAATTATACTTTTTTACGTTGACAATAGTGTTGAAGGAGAATATACTAAGCATGTAAGTTGATTGTGAATTGTTTCACAAATAATGTGAATTTCTTCACATAAAATAGATAGGAGTTGTCATTATTATGAGTACTTGGACACAAATTTATGACCCATTAAACAATATTTGGTTATCTGCACTAATCGCAGCACTTCCAATTTTCTGCTTCATCATTTGTTTAATGGGACTGAAAATGAAAAGTTACATGGCTGGTCTTTACAGTGTGATTGTCGCTATTATTCTTGCTATATTCGTTTATAAAATGCCAGCAACCGTAGCTGTAGCATCTGCCGGATTCGGTGTTTTATCTGGATTTTATCCAATTTGTACTATCGTTATCGCAGCAATTTTCCTTTACAAATTAACAGTTAAAACAGAGCAATTCAACATCATTCGTGATAGTATTTCAAGCATTACAAATGATCAACGTTTACAAGTATTATTAATCGCTTATTCTTTCGGTGCTTTCTTAGAAGGCGCAGCTGGTTTAGGGGTTCCAGTTGCTATTACAGCTGCATTACTTGTGGGTATGGGCTTTAATCCATTAAAAGCAGCAGGTATTTGTTTGGTAGCTAACATCGCTGGTGGTGCTATGGGTGCTATGGGTATCCCAGTTACAGTACCAGCACAATTAACTGAGCTAGACGCATTAACTATCGGTCGTCAAACTGTTCTTATTTTACCATTCATTAGTATTGTTTTACCTTTCTTACTTGTTTCAATGGTTGATGGAATTAAAGGTATTAAAGAAACTTGGCAAGGTATTCTTGTAAGTGGTTTTTCTTTCGCTATAACTCAGTTCCTTGTGACTTACTTCTTAGGTGCAGAACTTACTAATATTTTCGCAGCCGTTGTAAGTATGGTTTCTCTAGCATTATTCTTACGTGTTTGGCAACCAAAATCTTCTTCTACAGAAGAAAAACAAGAAAAACAAGAATCTCATACATTCAATCAAATTTTATATGCTTGGTCTCCATTCGTATTCTTAACTGCATTCGTAACAATCTTTAATTTAAAACCAATTAAAGCTTTATTTGCTCCGGATGGCGCACTAGCAAACTTAGTATTTAACATTCAGTTCCCTGGTCTTCATAATGCTGTTATGAAAACTACACCAATTACAAAAGCTGATACACCTTTCGCGGCTGTTTTCAAGTTTGATGTATTCTCATCTACAACTACTGCAATCGTATTAGCAATTATTGTTTCACTTATCGTTTACCGCGTAAAAGGTAAAATGGTTAAAGAATTAATAGTAGAAACAATGAAAGAACTAAAAGCTCCAGTATATACAATCTGTAGCGTTATCGCTTTAGCCTACGTAGAGAACTACTCTGGTATGTCATCTACACTTGGACTGGCATTCTCTTCTACTGGTAATGCATTCCCAGTTCTTTCTCCAATCTTAGGATGGATTGGCGTATTCATTACAGGTTCAGTAGTATCAAGTGGTTCATTATTCGCACCGCTTCAAGCAGTAACTGCAGATCAATTAAATATCGTTCCTTCTACTCTTGTTGCATTAAACGTAGTAGGTGGTACAATGGCAAAAATGGTTTCACCACAATCTGTAGCCGTTGCTTGTGCAGCAGTTGGACTAGTTGGTAAAGAGTCTGCCCTATTTAAAACAGCGATGAAATACAGTTTAATCTTCTTAGCTATTATTAGCTTACTTCAATTAAACTCTGTATTTAATATCTTTTAAAAAAACACCGATCCATTTGGATCGGTGTTTTTTTCATATTACATCTTCTTATTCTTTAATAAAGAAGCTCCAGCAATTTCAGGATGCGTCATTTCGAATGGATCTAAAATAATATCCAATTCTTCTTCTGTCAGTACACCATGTTCTAAACATAGCTCCCTAACAGATTTTCCTGTTTCAATTGCTTCACGTGCAATACGAGATGCTGCTTCGTAACCAATATGAGGGTTCACCGCTGTAATAATTCCAACACTTTTCTCTACATATTGCTTCAGCAATTCTTCATTTGCTGTAATTCCTTTAATACAATATTCACGGAATACACGGAATCCGTTATTCATAATACTAATAGATTGAATTAAATTAAATACGAGTACAGGCTCCATTACGTTTAACTCTAATTGTCCTGCTTCTGATGCTAAGCAAATTGTATGATCATTACCAATTACTTGGAAAGCAACTTGATTAATTACTTCTGCCATAACAGGATTTACTTTACCTGGCATAATAGATGAACCTGGTTGGCGAGCTGGTAATTGAATTTCCGCCAATCCAACACGTGGACCAGATGCCATAATACGAAGATCATTTGCAATTTTAGACATATTCATCATACATACTTTTAATGCGGCAGATACTTCTGTGTATGCATCTGTGTTTTGCGTTGCATCAACTAAATGCTCTGCACCAACAAGTGGTAATCCGCTAAATGTTCGCAAGTGTTTAACCACTTGTTCAATGTACGTAGGGTTTGCATTTAATCCCGTACCAACAGCTGTCGCCCCCATGTTCACTTCATATAAATGTTGGCGAGACTGTTTAATTCTTTTTATATCACGCTCAAGCACTCGGCTATACGCTTCAAATTCTTGTCCAAGACGAATCGGAACAGCATCTTGTAAATGTGTACGTCCCATTTTAATGACGTGGTCGAACTCTTTTGCTTTTTCACGGAAAGCAGCATGAAGTTCTTCCATTGTAATAAGAAGTTCTTCTAACATCATAAGAGTTGCAATATGAATTCCCGTTGGAAACGCATCATTCGTTGATTGAGCCATGTTCACATGCGTGTTTGGGCTAATTTTCACATACTCGCCTTTTTCACATCCCATACGTTCTAAAGCTCGATTAGCGATTACTTCATTTGTATTCATATTAATAGAAGTTCCAGCACCGCCTTGGATTGGATCCACGATAAATTGATCATGGAATTTCCCATCAACAATTTCTTGCGCTGCCTCTGCAATTTCATATCCAATGTCTTTAGCTAAGTAACCAGTATCCATATTTGCAAGTGCCGCTGCTTTTTTCACAATTGCCATTGCCGTAATGAGTGACGGATGAATGCGATATCCTGTAATCGGGAAGTTTTCTACAGCACGTAATGTTTGTACCCCATAATAAGCTACACTCGGTACTTCCTTTTCACCTAAAAAATCTTTCTCTATACGTATATCCTTCGTTGCTATCATTTTCATCACCTATACTTTTCATTCTAAATCCTTATCTAAAAAATTCGCCTCTAAAAAAACGAGTATCATTCAGAAGAATTTTTCAGTATCCACCTTCACTATATAGCACCTTTTTTGAAAGCGCAAACATTTATTTTTCTATATATACCTTTTATAAAGTGAAACTTTAATCAGTGGGGGTTTTGTTGATCCCCCACCTAACTTCTTCGCTTTCGCTGAATTTTGAAGTAGGGGTCTTACTGCCCACAAATAGCTTGATAAAAATTTATAGAAAATCATTCTTCTACCTTCTTTATTTCCACTCGTTTAATTTGATGCATATCCTTTTCAAGAACTTTAAAAGAAAAGCCGTGTTTTTCAATAATATCTCCTTCAGCAACGATTTGCTTTTGTACCATAATCCAGCCACCAATTGTATCTACATCAGCAGCGATTAAGTGTAGGCCAAATAAATCATTTACTTCACTAATAAGCACTTTTCCCTCTACGATTTTATAGCCTTCACTTATATGCTCTATAGGCGGGTGTTCATCTTCATCGTATTCATCTCGGATTTCTCCAACAATTTCTTCTAAAATATCTTCTAGTGTAACGATCCCCGCTGTCCCACCATATTCATCATATAATACAGCTAATGGAATTCGTTTTCTTTGCATTTGTAATAGCAAATCATGAATAGGAATATTTTCTAACACTTCAATAACTGGTCTTGTATATGGCTTAATCGAGCACCCCTCGTCTCGATTACCATCCATATAACGAATAAATAAATCCTTTACATTAACCATCCCAATAATTTCATCTTTATCTTCACCAAATACGGGATATCTCGTGTACTTTTCTTGTGCGATTATTTTAATATGTGTTTCAAATGGTTCGTCCTCATATAAACCTACAACTTCCGTACGAGGTACCATAATTTCCTTTGCGACTCTATTATCGAATTCAAAAATATTATTTACATATTTAAATTCCCTTTGATTAATCTCTCCGCTCTCATAACTCTCGGATAAGATTAATCGTAATTCTTCCTCCGAATGAGCAACTTCATGTTCAGAAGCCGGATGTAATCCGAATAACCCTGTCACAAGCCTTGCAGAACCATTTAAAGCCCAAATAAACGGATACATTACTCGGTAAAAGTAAATAATTGGCTTCGATAATAATAAACTAACTTGTTCTGCCCTTTGTATAGCGAGCGTCTTCGGAGCAAGTTCACCAATGACAACATGTAAAAACGTAATAACTGCAAAGGCAATAATAAATGAAACTGTACTTGCAATTGCAGGAGATAGGTGTAGTTTTAAAAACAACGGCTCGAGTATATGTTTTATAGTGGGCTCTCCTAACCACCCAAGCCCTAAAGCAGTAATTGTAATACCTAACTGACATGCTGATAAATACTCATCTAAATTCGAAGTTACTTTTTTAGCTGCCAATGCTCCTCGTCGTTTCTCACTAACGAGTTGATCAATACGACTGCTACGTACCTTAATAATTGCAAACTCAACAGCCACAAAAAATGCTGTTAACGCAATAAGGATGGCTACCATCAATAATTTTAAAATATCCACATATGTCCTTTAGCTTTCTTAGCTAAAGTTACACCTCCTTTAAAAAAGAAGTTTCACTTTAGTTTCTTCATTTATTTGAAAGCAACCCTATATAAAATTCACCAATTTCAAGCCTCATACAATTCTAAAGGCAAGCCATCAGGATCTTGGAAAAAGACAAATTTTTTATCCGTAATTTCATCCATACGTATCGCTTCAGTCTCCACACCGCATTGTTTTAAATGGTTTACAGCTTCTTCTATATTTGTAACAGCAAATGCTAAATGTCTAAGTCCAGCTGCTTCTGGAAAACTCGGGCGCTCAGGTGGACTAGGAAATGAAAATAATTCAATTTGATACTCTTCCCCTACACATAAATCTAACTTATAAGAATCTCGTTCTTTTCTATATACTTCATTTATCGCTTTAAAACCTAATATCCGAGTATAAAAATCCTTTGACAGTTCATAATTCGAACAAATAATTGCAACGTGGTGCACTCTACATATATTCATGCTCTCTCTATTCCTTTCTTTACCAAAGATGCATATTCTCCCTTGAAATGAAAAACATATATAGCAGAATATCTCTTTTAGGGGGCTTACTATGAAATTTATTACTTTTTTCGTGGGACTTATCGTTGTTTTCTTCCTTGCTTATATTGCTAGCAACAATAAGAAACATATTAAATTTAAACCAATTTTCATCATGCTTATTATACAGTTGATTTTAACCTATTTATTATTAAATACAGAAATCGGCCTCATACTTATTCGGGTCATTTCCAGTCTGTTTACAAAGCTACTCGAGTATGCTGCTGATGGTATAAACTTTGTATTTGGCGGTCTTGCCAATAAAGGTGAAATGTCATTTTTCCTTACTGTATTATTACCAATTGTCTTCATTTCCGTCTTAATTGGTATACTACAACATTTCAAAATACTACCATTTTTTATTCATTGGATCGGTTACTTCCTTAGCAAAATAAATGGTCTTGGGAAATTAGAATCTTACAACGCTATCGCCTCTGCCATTGTCGGCCAATCAGAAGTTTTTATTACAGTTAAAAAGCAATTAGCTCAAATTCCAAAACACCGTCTTTATACACTTTGTGCTTCTGCCATGTCAACCGTATCTATGTCTATCGTAGGTGCCTATATGACAATGATTGAGCCTAAATATGTAGTAACCGCACTCGTTCTCAATTTATTTAGTGGTTTTATTATCATACTCATCATCAATCCTTACGACGTGAAAGATGAGGAAGATATTTTAGAAATTAAAGGCGAAAAGCAAAGCTTTTTTGAAATGCTTGGAGAATACATTCTAGATGGCTTTCGCGTAGCCATCGTTGTCGGCGCTATGCTCATCGGATTCGTCGCATTAATTAGCTGCATTAATGACCTATTCCTCATTATATTCGGCATTACTTTCCAGCAATTAATCGGCTACGTATTTGCGCCTGTTGCATTCCTTATCGGTGTACCAAGTTCTGAAATTGTCACAGCTGGTAGCATTATGGCAACGAAGCTTGTAACGAATGAATTTGTGGCAATGATGGACCTTAGTAAACTTTCTAATAGCCTTTCTCCCCGTACAGTGGGTATCATTTCTGTTTTCCTCGTTTCTTTTGCCAACTTTTCTTCTATCGGCATTATTTCAGGTGCAGTAAAAGGGTTAAACGAAGAACAAGGAAACGTCGTTGCCAGATTTGGCCTTAAATTACTATATGGAGCTACTCTCGTTAGCATTTTATCTGCAATTATCGTAAGCATTATGTTGTAATTAGGTAAAATTTTATCATTTTCTTATCCCTATCTTTTGTATACAATAACGAATAGGTGTCTTATAAATAATCAAGACATCTATTTTTTATACATGTACAATCGCTTTTATTTAGCGTACAATATTTTTTATGTGTTTGAATGCGCTTCTAGATGTATACACTTTGATAGTTTTAAAGGAGAAAAATGATGAAATCCGATATGAACAAAGACACCCGAGCCAAAAACGGACGCTCAAAGAAAAAACGCCTACTTTGGTTCCTTCTTATTCCATTACTGATTATAGCACTTGGAGCAGGGGGCTACTCCTTCCATATATACAGTAAAGCAAAGTCTGTATTAAGTAATGCCTATTCTGAACTGGGCCGCGGGGATAAATCCAGCAAACGTGAAAAAGCTGTGAAACCTATGACTGACAACATTTCCGTACTTATTATGGGTGTTGATGAAAGTGATATTAGGGACAAGAGTTATGGAAAAGCAACTCGTACGGATGCGCTATTACTTGCAACAATTAATAAAAACGATAAATCTGTTAAACTTGTGAGTATTCCACGTGACTCACGTGTCTACATTAAATCACGTGATAAATACGATAAAATTACACATGCGCACGTATTCGGTGGTGTGGACAGCACAATTGATACAGTAGAGAACTTTTTAGATGTTCCAGTTGATTACTATGTAAAATTCAACTTTAAATCATTTATCAAGATTGTCGATTCTCTTGGTGGTATTACTGTCGATGTTCCGGTTGAGTTTACAGAACAAAATAGTAAAGACGAAGCAGATGCAATTCACCTCAAAAAAGGACGTCAACATTTAAATGGAGAAGAGGCATTAGCACTAGCTAGAACTCGTCATATCGATAGTGATTATATGCGCGGTCAACGACAACAGCTTGTTTTAGAAGCTATTGCTGCAAAAGCACTATCTCTTAATTCCATTAATAAAATCGGTGGCCTCTTAGACGCTGTCGATAAAGACTTAAAAACAAATTTAACTTTTGATGATATGATGACAATTGCCAAAAATTCAATGGATTCCAATTTAAAAATGGACAAAATGCAAGTAGAAGGTACTGATAAATATATAGGTGGTATTTATTATTACGTTCCAAATGAAAAAAGCGTCAATAATATTTCGACAACACTACAAGAACATCTCGGTGTTACGAATAAAAATGAACATAAAAAATTATAATAAAAAGGCTGCTAGATCTTTCTAGACAGCCTTTTTATTATAATTTTCAACATATTTCTCGTGCATATTGTGACAAAAAGAGACAATTATTACAACAGTGTAACATTTTTTATAAAAACATTACACGCATAGTGGAAATAATAGTATACTAGTACGTACATAATGTTATTTTCATCATTTTTATACAAAAAATGTAATACATATATTTATACAAAAATTTCTGGGGGGAAATAAATGAAGCTAAGTAAAATACTGATCGGTTCTGCAATTACTGGAGGCATATTACTTTGTGTAGGCGGTGTTGGTGGATATCAATATGTATCCAAACTAAATAATCAATTAGATACTACTGCATTACCAAATACTACATTTGAAGGTATTTCTCTCGATGGAAAAAATAAAAAAGATATTCAAGCAATTATTAATCAAAAGGTAACTGAATTAGATCAAAAATCTCTTACCTACATATTCCAAAATGATAAACAAACGTACACATGGAAAGATTTAGGGATAAATTATAAGGAAAAAGATATTATTGACAAAATCTTTAAAGAACAAGAAGGAAACGCAATGAATCGTTACCAAATGCGGAAGCAGGCCGAAAACGGTGAATTAAAACGTGACTATAAATTAACAGCTCAATTAAATACAACTGCTTATGAAAGCTTTATGAAGGATAAATATAATGACACATTAAAAAATCCTGTTAATGCAGAATTAAGTGTTGAAGGCTCTACAGTAAATATTAGCCAAAGTCAAAATGGAGAAAAAATTGATAAAGGAAAATTAACTGATTTAACGCAGCAGGCCATTACTTCTGGCTCATCGGACGTTACATTACCAGTTACACTCTTAAAACCTGAGCGTTCTACAGAAGATATACAAAAAATGGGGATTAAAGAAGTAATTGCTGAATATTCAACTCCAATGGCTGGTCGGAATGGAAACCAGTCCTATAACGTAAATAAGTCAGCTAATACTTTAAGTGGAGTTATTGTCGCACCTGATGAAACGTTTAGTTTTAATGGCCGCGTTGGCGTAACGGATGCTGCCCATGGTTATAAATCCGCAGCAGTATTTTCACAAGGTAAAGTTATACAAAGTGCAGGCGGAGGCGTTTGCCAAGTTAGTAGCACTTTATATAGCGCAGCTTTAAGAGCAGATTTAGGAATTGTTTCTCGAAGCAATCATTCTATGCCCGTAAATTATTTACCACTTGGGCAAGATGCAGCAGTGGCAGATTATGGTCCGGATTTAAAATTTAAAAACAATACAGGCAATCATATTTATATTCAGGCATTTTCAAATGGAGGTAGTATTACTACTCGCATTTTCGGTACAAATACTGGTAAAAATGTTGAAGTTTCTTCTCAAGTAGTTAGTAGAGCTGGGGATAAAATAACAGCGGTTACGTATAAAAAAGTAACACAAAACGGTGAAGTAATATCAAATGGACAAATTTCAAAAAGCGTATATAAAAGTGCCCCAACACAATGAGACACCATCAAATTGGCAAACAAAAAAGGCGTGATCTATTCACGCCTTTTTCTTTTGCAATAATAGTAAAAAAGCTTCCAGATGGTCTTTCGTTTCTTCTAAAGACCACATACGATTTCCTTGCTTCGCAACTAATACGCACGCCTCTTCCCAAGCGCTCTTTTTCTTCATATATAATAATTCATCGCGTAACTTCAAAACAATTTCTTCATCCTCTTGCTCTAGAAACTCTTCCATCACGCCTACTATTTCATCCTCATGGATACTTAACGTACAATACGATTTGAGAAAATATTGTAATGTCGTATACATATTTACTCCCCCTTCTTATTTATCTGATGGATAAGAAGTAATGATCTTATATCCTAAATCTCCTGACTTATCTCTCGCCAAAACAGTAACAGTTTTTACTAACTTGTCTTTTACATTCATATTTTTCTTTATTACCGTTTTTCCAACTGGGAATGAATGAGTTGTATTTAATACGAGACGAGCCTCTTTAGAATTTTTTAACCAATCTTGAATTTCCTTATCATGCTGCTTCAAACTATCTTTTACAGCTTTCGTCGCTGTTTCCTTATCATAGTATGTACTTGCCGCTGATACTTTATCTGTCTTCAAGCGATTCTTCAAATCCTCTTCTGATTTTCCTACATGTCTTTCAATCGTATGACCATTTTTAGGTGGCCCTTCCATTTCATCTAAAATATTATCACTAATTTTTTCTACTGATGTCGATTGATTCCCTGTTTGTTTCTCTGTTTTTTGTTCTTTTCCTGCACATCCACTTAAGATCAGCATTAGTGCCAATAAACTACTCAAGAAAAGACTACTTATTCGTTTCATCATATCACCTCTTTCATGATTATTATCGTAACTCCACTAAAAGTCAATTTCACACCGAAAAAACATATACATTTTTAAAATTCCTCATCAATTTTGCCATATTATCACCCTAGTTTCATCAAACTACTATTTTGGACCCTATCCGAAATATACCCCTATATTTTTTAAATTATTTCCCGACTTAAAACACCACTTAAAACACCGAACAAACTCTGTAAATACAGGATTTATCCGGTGTTTTCCAAACCAGAAAAATATACCCCTCATTTTATATACCCTATACCTATATAAGGTATATAAACGGTGTTTTATCAACAGTTTCCTACATTATGTAAATTTGCACTTGCCTACACAATAGAAATATGGTGTAATGCAAAAAAAGATAAAGGATTTTAAACAATGGCTGAAACAATTCAAAACTTCTTAACAGACTATTATTCAATCGCAATTCCACTTAGTATCTTAATTAACATCATCATCAGTCTTTTAGGTTTTATCCCTAGTATTTTTTTGACCGCTATTAACATACAGCTCTTTGGTGTAACAAACGGGACCATTATTTCGATCGCAGGTGAGGCATTAGGGGCTATTATCTCGTTTTATATTTATCGTATAGGCCTTCAGAAATTCACTCACAACAAAGCAAATAAGTATCCAAAGGTAGAACGCCTACTTTATGTAGAAGGTAGAGAGGCCTTTCTACTCGTTCTATCGTTTCGATTCATACCTTTCATCCCATCAAGTATCGTTACTTTATTTGCCGCTCTAGGCAAAATGTCATTACTCTCTTTCAGTATTGCCAGCACAATAGGTAAAATACCGGCTTTGTTAATCGAAGTATATTCTGCCTATCATGTCATGAATGGAACGAATGAAGCGAAGTGGATTGTAACAATAGCGGGTTGTGTTGGATTGTTTTATTTGTGGAAAAAATGGAGAAAAAAATAAAGAAGGAGCATAGGCTCCTTCTTTATTTTTGAAGTATTTTATTAATAATACTCTCTTAAACCCTTAGTTTACACCAACAGCACTAAATGATTGCTTCACTGCTGCTACTTCCGCAGAAGTCGCACCATATAAATCAGCTGCAGCTTGTACTGCACCAGCACGAGCTTGGCTAAATGTAGTAGATTGCGTGAAATATTGTGTATTTGCACGGTAATAAATTGCACCTAACTTATCTTTACCAATACCAGTTACAGTTACACCAGAATGTGTACCACCATTTGCTAATAAATAAGCTTGTTTGTTAATGATACCACTGTTCGTATGAACTCCACCGTTATCACTTGAACCAGTGTAACGCTTAGAATAATGATCTGGATCACCATATTTCGCCGGATCACTCATAGAGCGAAGTGCATCTCCTGCTTTACCAGGCGTGTAAATATCTTCACCAATCTCCCAATCTGGATTACGGTTATCATAGAACTCTACTAATGTACCAAAGATATCAGAAATTGCTTCATTTAATGCTCCTGATTCATTTTGATAAATTAAATTCGAGCTATTTTCCGTAACCGCATGCGTTAATTCATGACCAATTACATCAATTCCACCAGATAATGAAGTAAACGTTACACCATCACCATCTCCGTATACCATTTGTGATCCGTTCCAGAATGCATTATTATAATTACTTCCGTAATGAACTGTTGATTTTAACGGCGCTCCTGCATCATTAATAGAATTTCTATTAAATGTAGCTTTATAGTAATCATATGTTTTACCTGCATAGTAATGAGCATCTACCGCTGCTGCATCATACGCTGCATTAAAAACATTATCTGCATCTGCCCATAATGTTCCTGGTAATGTTGAACGATTTTTCGCATCATATGTGAAAATCGTTGCCCCGCGTGTATTATCTTGTAAGTAGTAAGATGATCCAGATAACGTTGTATTAAGCGATTTCGTATCTCCTAATACCCCTTTACCAGTTCCTACTTTATTTGTTCCTGTTACAGGCTTTACAACTGCTTTTGCATCTTGCTTAGGAGCCTCTTGTTTAACTGGTGACTTATCATCATTCGTCACATGATCGATTGTATTAAACTTATTTAATACTTTACCGCTTTCTGCTTCAATGAAATAGTAGTAGTTTCCTGGGCTTGGATCTAAGAAGTTTAGATTTACAACGTATGCATATGTTGTTTCTTCACCATTTTGATATACATATAAGTCCGCTTTTGGTTCTACCTCATACTTAGGTGTAACACCTAAATCTTTTTGCGCAATTTCAATTGCTTTTGCGCCCTCGATCTTATTTTTATTCTTCAACTTTTCTTTTTTGTCTAAATCAGGTGCAACTGTTCCAGACAATACTTTTAAAGAACCATCTTTACTTACATGAGCTACTTGCGTAGAACCCCATACAGGTACTCCTTCGTATACTTGTTGCATACGTACTACTGTTGAATCAGTTACAGCATCTTTTTTCACTTGTTTTACTTTGAAAGAATCTTGCGCACTCTTTTCCCCTAACTTATAATCACCTTTTGCTGCGTTTAAGTAATCAAACACAACAGATTCTGCTTTCTTACCAGTCGCTCCAGTTAGATCACCAGAAATAAACTCAGGTGATTGCACCGTTTCATTGTACTTCTTCGTAGAGAGCACATTTTTAGAATCCGCAAATGCAGAGCCTGTCCCTCCAAACGTTGTAACTGCCATTCCTGCCGCTAACACTAACGCTAAACTTTTCTTTTTCATGAATCTTCCCCCTAATAAATTATTTTTTGAAAAAGAGTAGTTTTATCGTAGCACTATGTTTCCACCATTAATATACTAAAAATTCAAATAATTATTTTCTCAAGTTTTGTAGAATTTTGAGGAACAAATATTGAAAAAACCCCTTTCCGATTGGAAAGGGGTTTTTATTAAGAATTTATTACTTCTATTAGTTCTTTAGCTTGACCATACATATCTCCAGTCCAAGCATATTGAGGTTCTAACACTACTAATATAGCCACTAATGCTAGTGCACCAAAAATCATTTTCTTCATATTCATCTTCCTCCCTTTTCTTCTAATAAATTAATAGTTAGTCTATAATACCGATTACTTTCTTGGAATTCTAATACTTCTTCATGATATTTTGCTAATTCTAAATATACCTTTTTTAAATCTTTTTTATTTTCCTCTTGCTTAAAAAATGTTAAAGCTTCTGTTTCTAAAAACTTTTTATACACCCCCTTCTCTTCAAAATATTTATATTGAAGTATTAAAAGTGTATATAACATACTTTTATACTTCTCATCTCTTTTCGCAACTTCTATCCCTTTATTAATCCACTCTTTTACTTCTTCAAATTCCTTCAATTCAATACATTGCAATGCAATCTCATATACAGCATCAATATAATCTAAATCTTCTTCCTTCTTGTATTGTAAACATTGTAAATAATACTCTTTCGCTTTTGCATAATCCTTTAAATGGTAATGTAAATACCCCATGTTATTTAGAGCAATCGCTGTTATGTTATCTTTATCCGCAAAAGAATTAGCCTCTCTTAAAATATTTCTATAAATTCCTAAAGCTTCGTTATATTGTTTTTTCTGTATATAACTTAACCCTATCAATAACTGGCAATTAATCACATGACGAAATTTATATTCATTCTTAAAGCCTTCCATAGCTAAATGAGCAAAATGTAAAGCCATATGTTCTATTTCTAATTCATTATAAACAAGAGCTAAATTATAATAGATTCCAGTTTCATAATAGCCTTGTTCTTTCGCCATCACTTCAGTTTGAACTAAATAATCTAAGGCCGTTTTATATTTATGCTGTAAAAAATAATATAGACCTTTACTATACGTATATAATAATTTCTGAAATGGCGAATACTTTTTGTACATCTTTTTTAATCTCTCTAATTCTTCTTCAACAGCCAGAAAATCTCGTTTCATAATTAAATAACGCGTATACAGCAGTTTATAATAATTTATAATTTCAAAATCCAAAACATGCTTCATTTCACCTTGCAACTCTTCATATATGCGTTCTACTTGCGGCTTGTCCAAATGAACTAGTGCATTCAACCATTCATCTAGCTTCCCCTTCACATCTTCTTCTACATCTCTCAAATCCGTCACGGCAATTTCTAACCTTGTGCAGAGCAATTGTAGAATTTCTTCTGATGCCTCGATCTTTCCATTTTCGATTTTACTTAAGTATGAGACAGAACAAATGCCCTGACATAATTCTTCTTGTGTCATTTTTTGCTGTAGCCGTTTATAAAAGACTTGTTTGCCTATTTTTTCTAATGTTTGTTGCATTGTCCTCCTCCATTCTCATTACCCCCATTACTCTAATAATACATAAAATCTTGAGAAATATAAATTGATAAATGTTAATTTTCTAAAAAATATGCATTATTTCATTTTTTTCCCTCTTGACTACACTTTCATATCCATTCTTTGCTACGAGCGATGAAAAATTGGTATACTATAACCAAATTATGGAGGTGTTTTCGCGATGACTTATTATAAAGACGATAGCTATGCCTTACATACAGATTTATATCAAATTAATATGGCTTATACATATTGGAAAGATGGTATTCATAATCGCCGCTCGGTGTTTGATTTATACTTTCGAAAGCTTCCATTCGAGAACGGTTATGCTGTTTTTGCTGGCCTTGAAAAGATTGTAGAGTACATAGAAAACTTCAGCTTTACCGAAAGCGATATCGCTTATTTAGCAGAATTACAATTTGAAGAAGAATTCCTTCATTATTTACAAAATATGAAATTCACTGGGACCGTTCGAAGTATGCAAGAAGGTGAAGTTGTATTTAATAACGAGCCTTTATTACGTGTTGATGCACCGCTCGGCGAAGCACAAATTATTGAAACTGCCCTGTTAAACATTGTGAATTACCAAACATTAATTGCAACAAAAGCTGCTCGTATGAAGCACGCTGCAAATAATGATGAACTTTTAGAATTTGGTACAAGACGTGCCCACGAGTTTGATGCAGCTCTTTGGGGCACACGAGCTGCCTTTATTGGTGGTTTCTCATCTACGAGTAACGTACGAGCTGGGAAGCGCTTCGGAATACCTGTAGCAGGCACACACGCTCACTCTTTCGTTCAAGCGTATCGCGATGAATATGTCGCGTTTAAGAAATACGCTGAAACTCATAAAAAATGTGTCTTTCTCATTGATACATACGACACTTTAAAATCAGGTGTTCCAAATGCGATTCGCGTCGCGAAAGAGTTTGGGGATCGTATCGATTTTTATGGAATTCGCCTTGATAGTGGTGATATGGCTTATTTATCTAAAAAGGCAAGAAAACTACTAGATGAAGCTGGGTTTACAAACACAAAAATTATTGCTTCTAGCGATTTAGATGAATACACAATTATGCACTTGAAATCTCAAGGCGCAAAAATTGATGTATGGGGCGTTGGGACAAAATTAATTACGTCCTTTGAACAACCAGCGTTAGGGGCTGTCTATAAACTAGTTGCGATTGAAGATACTGATGGAAAGTTAAATGATACAATTAAAATTTCATCTAACCCTGAAAAAATTACCACTCCAGGACTGAAACGAATTTATCGCATTATCAATCGAGTTAACGATCATGCAGAAGGCGATTATATTGCATTAGATTCTGAAGAGCCAGGAAAAGAAGAACGTTTAAAAATGTTTCATCCTGTTCACACATATATAAGTAAATTTGTAACAAACTTTGAAGCACGCGAACTGCATAAAGACATTTTCATTAACGGCGAAAGAACATATGAACTACCAGGTATATTAGATATTCAAAAATATAACGAACAGAGTCTCGCACTATTTTGGGAAGAATATATGCGAACTTTAAATCCCGAAGAGTACCCTGTCGATTTAAGTCAAGAATGTTGGGATCATAAAATGAATTACATTCAAACTGTTCGAGAACAAGTTGAAAAAAATATACAAAAATAAAACAGAGAAGCTTTTCCTTCTCTGTTTTTTCAATACGATATGTATCTTTGTGGAAAATATATTAAAATAGTACGACAAATATTTTTTATTTGTAAATTTTAATATTTGTTATTATTTTATTGAGTCAATTTCAACAAAATAACCTAAAAAAGAGGACGCAGGTTGCGTCCTCTTTTTTATAAATCTTTCACTCGTAGTACACGCATTGCATTTAACACCGCAAGTAGTGTCACACCAACATCTGAGAAGACAGCTTCCCACATTGTTGCAATACCAAAAGCACCAAGTAATAAAACTAATCCTTTTACCCCTAATGCAAAGATGATATTCTGCCATACAATGCGTCGTGTGCGTTTTGCAATATTTAAGGCTGTTGCAATTTTTGAAGGCTCATCAGTCATAATAACAATGTCTGCCGCCTCAATCGCTGCATCTGATCCTAAACCACCCATCGCAATACCAACATCTGCTCTTGCTAATACCGGTGTGTCATTAATACCATCACCAACGAAAGCAACTTTTTCTTTTCCGTTCTTCGCCGCATCAATTTTTTCAATCTCTTCGACTTTTTGTTGCGGTAATAGTTCTGCGTGAACTTCATCTAAACCTAATTCTTTACCAACAGCTTCACCAACGGATTTTGCATCACCCGTTAACATGACTGTCTTCTTAATACCTAGTTCTTTTAATTTTTGAATTGCTTGTTTTGAATCTTCTTTTACCTCATCAGAGATAACGATATAACCTGCATATTCCCCATCTACAGCAACGTGAACTAATGTACCTACCGTTTCTGGTTGCTTAAATGTAATGTTTTCTTTTTTCATTAATTTAGCATTACCTGCAAAAATTTCTTTTCCTTGTACTTTTACGACTGTACCGTGACCAGAAATTTCGCTATACTCATCGATTATTTTTTCATCAATTGATTTTCCGTATGCTTTTCGAATAGATTGTGCAATTGGATGATTAGAATACACTTCAGCAAATGTTGCATACTCTAATAATTCTTCATTTGTAATACCTTTGCTTGGTTCCATTTTTGTAACTTTGAAGACACCTTTTGTTAATGTTCCTGTTTTATCAAAAACAATATATTTCACATCATTTAAAGCTTCTAAATAGTTACTTCCTTTTATTAACACACCACTTTTAGATGCACCACCAATTCCTCCAAAGAATCCAAGAGGAATAGATACAACTAACGCACATGGACAAGAGATTACTAAGAACACTAAAGCTCTATAAATCCATTCTGAGAATGTAGCTCCTTCTAAAATAAGTGGTGGAATAAACGCCATGATCGCTGCTGTAATAACTACAACCGGAGTGTAGTAACGCGCGAACTTCGTAATAAAGTTTTCTGTTGGCGCTTTTTTACTGCTTGCATTTTGAACTAAATCTAAAATTTTTGATACAGTTGATTCACCAAATTCTTTTGTAACTTCAATTGTTAATACGCCATTTTGGTTCACAAAACCACTTAATACATCATTTCCAACTTCGACTTCACGTGGTACAGATTCACCAGTCAATGCTGAAGTATCTACCATTGATGTTCCTTCAACTACTTTTCCGTCTAATGGTACTTTCTCACCAGGCTTCACGATAATATAATCGCCGATTTGTACATCTTCTGGTGATACTTGTTTCGTTTCATTTCCAACCTTCACATTCGCATAATCAGGACGGATATCCATTAATGAAGTAATTGACTTTCGGGAGCGATTGACCGCAATACTTTGGAATAGTTCCCCTACTTGATAGAATAGCATTACCGCAACAGCTTCTGAATATTGTTGAATCGCAAAAGCTCCTAGTGTTGCAATTGCCATTAAGAAGTTCTCATCGAACACTTGGCCGCGAGTTATGTTTCTTACCGCTCTCCAAACAATATCTCCGCCTATTAATAAATACGCAAGGACGAATAACGGAATTGTTATCATTTGTGGTAAGCCAGCTAATGCAGCAATTGCTGTCAAAATTCCGCCGACCACTAATCGTCCTACCATCTTTTTCACATTTGCTTCACCATGGTCGTGACTATGTCCGTGGTCATGACCACCTTTTTCTTCACGAACAACTTTTACATCTGGTTCTAACTTTTGAACGACATTTGTTATATTTGCTATAGTCGCTTCTAATTCTCTTTTATTCGCTACTTCAACTCTTAATTTCTTTGATACGAAATCAACAGTTGCTGCTGAAACAGTGGGCATTTCTTTCACTTTATTTTCAATCTTCATCGCACAGTTTGCGCAATCTAAACCTTCTAATATAAATACTTCTTTCGCTACTTTTGTGTTGTTTTCTTCTTGTACTTTAATGTGCGGTTCTAATTTTGTAACGAGTTGTTTTGCTTCTGTAACAACTTCGCTTTCTTTATTTTGTGCTGTTTCTAAAACCATTGTTTTTGTCGCGAAATTTACAGAGCAAGAATTTACTCCTTCTATATTCCCAACGCCTTTTTCAATTTTCATTGCACAGTTCGCACAATCTAAACCTTCTAACACCAGTTTCTTTTTCACTAATGCTTCAGCCATCGTTCTCCCTCCTCGCGTTCTTTTTATTCTTCCTCGTTTACGTGTTCAAACGCTTGCTCGAAGATATGAATTACGTGCTGGTCAGCTAACGAATAATAAACGACCTTTCCTTCTTTACGATTCTTTACAAGTTTCGCTTGCTTTAACACACGAAGCTGATGTGAAATAGATGATTGTGTCATTCCTAATAAATACGCTAAATCACACACACACATTTCTGCTTCAAATAACGCATGTAATATTCTCGTACGTGTACGATCACCTAATACTTTAAATAGTTCTGCTACTTTACTTAAACTTTCATCAGTTGGAATTGTTTGTTTTACTTGATCAACAACTTCTTCATGAATTATCGTTTGAGAACATGTCTCTTGTGGTGTTTCTACTTTATTTCCAGCCATTATAGCTCACCTCTTCATTTGAACATATGAACAATCATTCATATATCTTATACTCTTATTATATGAGCGTCCATTCATATGTGTCAATGAAATCTCATACATTTTTCCGAACATTTTGTTCATATTTTAATAAGGCTTACACATATTTTCCACATCCATTACATTCTCATACGAAAAAAGGATGTACATTTTGCACAAAAGAAAAAAGCCTTGCGCGCTCCCTAGACGCACAAGGCTTACTATACTTATATCCCTTTTAATCAGCTGTTAATTAGCTTGTTCTAAATTATCCTGTGAACTTCCATCGTCTTTTAAATGACTATGTTTTTTCGAATAAACAAAGTATACAACTACTCCGATTGCTAACCAAACACCGAAGTATATCCATGTTTTTAACGGTAAATTTACCATTAAGAATAGACAACATGCAACTGAAATAATCGGTAAGATTGGTACAAGTGGTACCATAAATCCGCGTTGTAATTTCGGATGTGTTTTACGAAGAATGATAACAGTTACACCCACCATCGCAAATGTTAATAACGCTCCAATATTCGCTAAATTTGACAATTCTTTTAAATCGATAAATCCAGCAATTAATGCACTACCAATTCCTGTTAACCAAACTGAAAATGTTGGTGCTTCTGTCTTTTTATTAATTTTTGCAAATGATTTTGGTAATAAACCGTCACGGCTCATCGCGAAGAATACACGTGTTGTTGCATAAATGTAAGCAAAAATTACAGCCATAATACCAATTACAGCTCCAATTGCGATTATACCTGCTACTTTGTCTTGGCCTACAACTTCTAACACATATGCCATAGCTTCTGGTACATCTAATTCCTTATAAGAAACCATACCTGTCATAACGAGACAAACTACAACATAAATGATTGTACAAATAACTAACGAAGCAATAATACCAATCGGTAGATCACGTTGCGGATTTTTTACTTCTTCAGCAGAAGTTGCTAATGCATCAAATCCTAGGAAAGCAAAGAATACTGCTGCTCCTCCGGCGAAAACTCCACTTATGCCGTACGGTGCAAATGGTATCCAGTTTTCTGGTTTCACGTAGAATACACCAACTGCAATGAATAAAACAACAATACCAATTTTAATTAATACCATTATGTTATTCACACGCTTACTTTCTTTCGTACCTCGTGATAATAACCAAGTTATCACCAACGTAACGATAATTGCGGGTAAGTTCACCATACCACCTTGCGATGGAATCGTTAACAAGGCTTTAGGAATTTCAAGTCCTAATCCACTAACTAAGTTATTGAAATAACCCGTCCATCCGCCAGCTACTGCGGCAGTTGTTACGACATATACGGATAACAATGTCCATCCCATTAAATGGGCAACAAACTCACCAATTGTTGCATATGAATATGTGTACACACTACCTGAAACAGGAAGTGTAGATGCAACTTCTGCATAACATAATGCTGCAAATCCACAAACAATTGCTGCAATCATGAATGAAAAAATAACTGCTGGACCAGCATCTCTTGCTGCTACTAATCCTGTTAATACTAGAACTCCTGTACCGATTATCGCACCAATCCCTAGCATTGTTAGGTCGAATGCCCCTAGCGTTTTCGTTAAAGTTTTACTTTTACTTTCCCCTAACAATTGCGTAACGGATTTCTTTTTAAATAGGTTGGCCACGATGTATGCCCCCTTTTGCCAAGAAGAGCTAAGAGATCTTCACTCTTAGCTCTTATCATGTTGGTTTATATATTGTTCGATTTTGTTTTGTATAATGCTTCTATTAGCAAGATACTGTTTCTGCTTCTAATAATTCTTTAGCACCTTTGTACTCTACACCGTGAGCTTCTGCAACTGCTTCGAATGTTACATAGCCGTCTAATGTGTTAATACCTTTTAGTAATGCAGAGTTGCCTAGGCAAGCTTCTTTATAGCCTTTGTTAGCAATTTGTACTGCATATGGTACTGTTACGTTTGTTAATGCAAGAGTTGATGTACGTGGAACCGCACCTGGCATGTTTGCAACTGCATAATGAACAACGCCGTGTTTTTCGTAAGTTGGGTTATCATGAGTTGTAATACGGTCAGTTGTTTCGAAAATACCACCTTGGTCAATCGCGATATCTACAACAACAGAACCTGGTTCCATTGATTGAATCATTTCTTCTGTTACAAGTTTTGGCGCTTTTGCACCTGGGATTAATACTGCACCGATTACAAGATCAGACTCTTTTACAGCTTCTGCAATATTGTAAGGATTAGACATTAAAGTTTTTACTTGGTTTCCGAAAATGTCATCTAATTGACGAAGACGTTCTGCACTTAAGTCGATGATTGTTACATCCGCACCTAGTCCAACTGCAATTTTAGCAGCATTTGTACCAGCTTGTCCACCACCGATGATTGTTACTTTACCACGTTTAACCCCTGGAACACCTGCAAGTAAGATACCTTTACCGCCTTTGTTTTTCTCAAGGAATTGTGCACCAATTTGTGCAGCCATACGACCAGCTACTTCACTCATAGGTGCAAGTAATGGTAGAGAACGGTTTTCTAATTGTACTGTTTCATATGCAATAGAAACAACTTTCTTTTCGATTAATGCTTTTGTTAATTCTGGTTCTGGAGCTAAGTGTAAGTATGTGAATAAGATTAAACCTTCGCTGAAGTGTTTGTATTCGCTTTCAACTGGTTCCTTAACTTTCATAACCATTTCCATGTTCCAAGCTTCTTCAGCCGTATCAACAATTTTTGCTCCCGCTTCAACATACTGAGCATCTGTGAAACCAGATCCTAGACCTGCACCCTTTTGAATGAATACTTCGTGATTGTTACGAATTAAATGTACAACACCTGCTGGTGTCATTGCCACACGGTTTTCGTTGTTTTTAATTTCTGCTGGTACCCCAATACGCATAATGAAATGCCCCCTTATAATTAACAGAAAAAAGAAAGTCTTTTTTCTTTTTGTAATAATTAATAACTTATGTCCTTATTCTAGCATAACTTAAAAGTTATGAAAACGCTAACATATCATTTTTTAAAAGTTTATATATTTAGAATAGTGTAAATATAAGAAACATTGATTCTATTAGCATCTTCGCTCCATTTCATTATCTATCACTCTATTTTTATTATACTCCCTAAAAATAAGCAGTATTCACTTATTATTCGACAATAATGTAACAATGTAAGAAACCCGAGTGATTCCGTATACATATACAGTTAATAATTTGTACAATACTTTAGGGATATATTCTTTTCATAAAAAAACAGCTGCAAGCATTTAGCCAGCAGCTGGATAACTTATAAATAACTTGGAAAATAAATCATCTGTTGTTTCACTAATTTTATCAAACAGATCACTTTCTTCCGCTTCTTGCTCTTTTAACATCTTAATTGTTTCACGTGCATCTTCAGGATAATCGGTAATGATTCCATCTACGTTTAATTTATAATATCCCTTTAAACTTTCCATATCATTTACCGTCCATACGTAAATCGGCTTGTTTAACTTTCTTGCTTCTTTTACTAATTTCTTATTTAACATGTATTCTTCTGCTACATAAAAATCAGCCTTCACATTCTTTAAGTTGGCTCTACTTGCATACAGTATATATCCTACTTTTATATTTGGATTTGCACGTTTAAACTCTTTAATAAGCGGATAGTGTAGCGTTTGAATGACACATTGTTTCTCAAATTCATTATCTTTAATCACTTTTAATACTTTGTTTACGAAATCTTTTTCGCCACCATGAAGCTTCACTTCAATATTAAGTTTGATTTTGTTCTTTGACAGCTTAATGATCTCATCAAGTGTACTGATTTGTCCTGACAATCCGTCTTGACTAAGAGTAAGCTGCCTTAACTCATCCATCGTTAAATCTGACACATGAACATTAGCATTAGCAAGACGCTTTAGCTTCAAATCATGTATAACTGCTAGTTCACCGTCTTTCGTTTGCAGTACATCAATTTCAGCGTAGTCTGCTTTCGCATCAATAGCCCCCTGCACAGCTTCTTTCGTATTCTCTACACCTTTTGAAATATAACCACGATGCGCCATAATAATTGGTTCTTTATATGTGTTTGTAATAAAGGTCACAATGAAAGCAACAACCATTCCAGCAGTAATAATTCCTACAATATATACGCCAATAAATTTCCAACGATGTTTTTGGAAGAAACATTTATCTGCTTTCGTTTTCGAATAATCTAATCCTTCTTCTAATAAAACATCTTCGACCGCAACCTTTTGTAAATACAATCTTGTTAACGCCATAATATAAAACGGCGTCATAATAAAGCTAAATAGGTACAATGTACTTGTTAAGAAGACTGAAATAGTTGACTCTGCTAGTAGTGCAAATGTCCCTTCTGGGTTCGTAAATTCATACACTCCCCACAGACAAAGTAAATAAATTCCTACACATAAAAGAAAGACGATTCCTACAGATATGAAAAAACCTACTAAAAAGAACAATACTTTAAAGAAGCTTTCTTTTACTAAGTTCGCACTTTTTCGTGCTGCCGTACGGAACGGCTTCTTCTCTAAAACGATAATAGGTAAAACAAAAATCCAACGAAGATTTAAATAGGCAACTACAGCAAAGAAAGTATAATATCCAACTTGCCCCATTGTTGTCTTAAATAGTTCACCTGTAATAAAATTAGGAATTTGAATTTCAGGAATCAATGCAGATTTATATCCCATACTTAATAGTGGTAATAGTACAACTGCATACAAAACAAATCCGGGTAAGCAATATGTAAACAGGGAAGGTAAATACGTTACTGTTTTATACAAAATTGGACGTAGTCTCACCTTTTGCCTTTTATGAGCGAAGTACGAAATGATAATAAGTACTGCAAACTCTGTAAATATAAGAAACAATGCCAATATAGATAAAATTAAAATCGCCAAAATCCCGTATGGTGTTTTCAAAAATGCTAATAACTCATCATTTGTTGCGTTTGCATACCCACCAAAGTACAACAACTTATTGAAAATAATACCGAAAAGTGGGATAAACACAATCGCTGCTAACAATTTATAAGCAAGTTGGAATGTTAACACATTCCAAAAAGCAAATCTAACAGTTTGAAAGGAATGTCTCATTACTCCTGGTATAGATAGTCTTTTACGGTGTTGCATATATTCCTCCATATTCTAAAACGATATTTGAGATGGATTCCATATTTCCATTTCTAATCCATCTTTTTAATAATAATATATTCCGCTTAACATGAACACTCTTATACATACAATGAAAAAAGTGATGGCTACGTCCCATCACTTTTTCATTTACCCTATTTTTTCTCTAATCCTTGCCCAAATGCTTTCAAGAAGCTAAAACCGAATGTAATGGCTCTATTGATATCTGGATCTTTTAACACTTTAAAGAAATCCATCACTTTTGTTTTTTTACCACTATTTAATTCATCTGTTGCAAATTGCAATCCAGTAACTAAACTCGATGTGATTTGCTTCGTTACTTCTGGGTCAACTGCAGATAGCGCTTCCCCCGCCCCCATCATATTGTTGAGTGCATTTTTAACGGGTTCACGATTTAATTGCTCCACAGCGATTTTTGAAACATCTTCCTTCGCAGCAAGTAAACTAATCGCTGCATCTAATATCCCAGCCTTCTGCAACTGTGCTAAAAGCTGCATCGTTTCTTCTACTGCTTCACGATTATTAGATAGCTCATGTAGAAGTTCATCTGCTAATTGCTGTTTCTGTTCTTCCTCTGTTACAACTTTCTTTTTAATTAACGTAATTTCTTTCGCCACTATCTCCGCCCCCTAGTCCACAAGTGATACGTATTGTTTTCTTTGCCACTTTTGCTCGATTTCAACACCATTTTGCGGATTACGCTTTTTATCTCGCGGGTTTGAAGATGGTAACGGACGATTTCCTTTTTCACGTAACACACGCATTTTCACCATCGTTTGTTTATATGCTGGTGTACACGTATAAAGGTCTGTTGCCGTCCCAGTTAAAATATTGATTGCCTCTTCATTTACTGTTGCATGCATTGGTAAATATAGCTCTTTCCCCGTTACACGATCAGTAATAAGCGCTTGTACTTTAATTTTCCCAAATGGTGATGCTAATTCTACAAGACCACCATCTTTTACATTGCGCTCTATAGCGAGTTCAGGTGAAATTTCAACGAATACTTCAGATACTTTAGATAAAATACCAGCCGACTTATTCGTCATATTCCCTTCATGGAAATGTTCTAGCATACGACCATTATTTAAAAGTAAATCATACTCATCTGGCGCTACAACCGGTGGTACCCATTCATCTAATGATAAACGAGCAAGTTTATCTGGGAAGTTAAATCCGTCTACATATAATAGCGGTGTATCGCTACCATCATGACTACCCCAACATAAACTATTCCATCCTTCTAGACGATCATACGTCGCTTGAGAGTATAACGGTGCAAGTGATGCGATTTCGTCCATAATTTCACTTGGACTTTCGTAATTCCAATCCCCGCCCAGTGCACGAGCAACTTTTTGCAAAATCCACCAGTCTGGTTTGGAATCACCAAGCGGTTTCAATACTTCATATAATCTTTGAATACGGCGCTCTGTATTCGTAAACGTTCCTTCTTTTTCTAAGCTTGGTGCTGCCGGTAAAATAACATCAGCAAAACGAGCTGTTTTTGATAAGAACATATCTTGAACAACGAGGAAGTCTAAATTTGATAAAATATGTTGCACATGGTTCGCATTTGAATCGACTAAAGCCATTTCTTCACCCATGACATACATACCGCGTAGTTTTCCTTCTTCCGCTGCAAGTAACATTGCAATATTATTTAATCCTGGTGCTTTCGGAATAGTTGTACCGTATGCTTTTTCAAATTTCGCACGAAGCGTATCATCTGATACTGCTTGATAACCAGGAAGCCAGTTTGGTAATGTTGCCATATCACAAGCACCTTGTACGTTATTATGCCCTCTTAATGGGTATGCACCTGCACCAGGACGACGATAGTTACCCGTAACAAGTAGTAAATTTGAAATTGCTGCTGATGTCGTACTTCCTCCTGTATTTTGAGTTACACCCATTCCCCAAAGTATACAAGTACCATCTGCTTCATATACCATACGGGCCATTTCTTTTAACTGAGCTTTAGAAATCCCCGTAATTTCTTCTGTGTAATCAAGCGTATACTTTTCTAACATTTTGCTATATTCATCAAAGTTCTTCACATTTTCAGCTAAAAACTTTTTATCGTGCCAATCTTGATCAATGATATATTTCGTAATACCTGCAAGCCATACGTAATCCGTTCCTTGGCGCGGATGAATAAATAGATCCGCACGCTCTGCCATTTCATGTTTACGAAGGTCTGCTACAATCAGTTTTTGCTCGTGTAATTTATGAGCACGTTTTACTCTCGTAGCAAGTACAGGATGTCCTTCTGTTGGATTCGCACCAACGATAATAACAAGGCCTGCTTCAGCTATATCTTTCACTGTTCCAGCATCCCCGCCCATACCGACAGTTTTAAATAAACCGTCTGTCGCTGGAGATTGACAATAACGAGAACAGTTGTCCACATTATTCGTTCCATATATTTGTCGGGCTAGTTTTTGCATAAGGTAATTTTCTTCATTCGTTACTTTCGATGAAGAAATGAATCCAAATGCATCGCCGCCATATTGAGATTTAATATGCTGCATGTTAGAAGCAACAACTTCTAATGCTTCTTCCCATGAAGCTTCAACAAACATATCTCCTTGGCGAATTAATGGCTTCGTAATTCGATCTTCACTATTTACAAAGTCCCATCCAAATTTACCTTTTACACATGTGGAAATACCATTAACAGGTGCATCTGAAACAGGTTGCACTTTTAATATATGGCGATCTTTTGTCCATACTTCAAAGGAACAACCGACACCACAAAATGTACAAACTGTTTTTGTTTTATTAACTTTCGTCTTACGCATCGCAGCCTCTACTTCTGAAACCGCTAAAATACTACTATATCCAGGCTCTACATCCTTTACAAAATCAATCATTGGATCTAACACATCTGGTTTTAATCCAGTCATGAACCCAGCTTCACCTAGCATTGTTTTTTCCATTAACGCATTACATGGACATACTGTTACACACTGCCCACAACTTACACAAGATGAGTCATTTATGCTTACACCATGATCCCATATAACACGTGGACGATCTAAGTTCCAGTCTATCGATATAGTTTCATTAACCTGTAAGTTTTGACATACTTCTACACACTGTCCACAAGCAATACATTGATTTGGATCATACCGATAAAACGGATGTGACATATCCACTTCACAAGCACTTACTTTCGGCTCATACGGATATTTCTGTTCTTCAATTCCCATCATATGTACCGTGTTATGGACTTTACAGTTACCATTATTGTTATCACAAACGGTACAATACAATAAATGATTCTCTAATATTCGATCCATTGCCTCAGTCTGTGCCTCTTTTGCACGCTGGGACTGTCTTTCAATATGCATACCGTTCTCTAATTTTGTTGAACAAGCACGTAATAACTTCCCATTTACTTCTACAATACACGTATCACAAGTTTGAATTGGATCTACTTCTGGTACATGACAAATTTGAGGATGTTCCAAATTACTCTCGTTAAATAATTGTAGTATCGTCTTTTCACCCGATGTAGAAAAGTCTTTACCATCCACGGTTACATGGACTGTCTGTTCTGCCATAGTTTCCCCTCTCCTTACAACCAACTGTACAACACAATTATGAATCCGTTTTCAAAATCGCATTACTGTACATATTTTTGAACGCTCTGTCCGAATACTTTTCTTATGAAGTCGATTCTAGATGTTATAAGGTATAACTACGAAAGCTTGAAAATATCACTATTCTACAGTTCTATTATATCGTACATATACAATAATAACCAAAATAATCTGTGATTTCCTTGCTAATAGGTGTTTTTATTTCCCCATTGTTTTATGATAAATATGGGAGAGAAATACATATAAAAGGGGAATTTAATATGAGGCCTACGCAAGAGACTTATACAATTGTACGCTATCAATCTGGTACATTTTCAAAACAACTGGATGAGATTGTTACAGAATCTCCTATTACTATTAAATTAAATGGTGAAGAATATGTAACAGTTGTATGCACACCAAATTATATTGAAGATATGGTAATTGGTTTTTTAATTTCTGAAGGAATTATTGCTTCCTATAAAGATGTTGAAGAACTATGGGTGCAAAAAGATAACGGAATTGTCCATGTAACATCATCAAAAGTAAATCCACTCTATCAAACTTTATATAATAAACGATACATCACTTCTTGCTGCGGAAAAGGTAGACAAGGTTTTATTTTCGTTAACGATGCAGCAAAAGCAAAAGATTTACATGATATACATGTAAAAATTACTCCTGAAGAATGCTTTCACTTAATGAATACTTTACAACAATCTTCCACTACCTTTCGCCAAACCGGTGGGGTTCACAATACCGCGCTATGTGATCGAAACAATATCCTCCTATCAAGAATGGATATTGGAAGACATAATGCATTAGATAAAATATATGGTCATTGTTTACGCAACGATATATCCGTTAAAGGAAAAATCATCGCATTTAGCGGGCGTATTTCATCCGAAATTTTACTCAAAGTTTCAAAAATCGGATGTGAAATGGTTCTATCTAAATCCGCTCCAACAAAATTAGCATTACAACTTGCTCACGATTTAGGCATTACAGTCGTAGGATTTATTAGAAATGAATCTTGCAATATTTACACACATCCACATCGAATTGATGGTTATCAATCGAATAACTAAAATAACTCCTCAGTTGAGGAGTTATTTTAGTTATAAAAATGTAATATATTAAAGACTTGAATAGTTAATGAAGTTAATATATAATTTCATTACATATTAAAAACAACACATTGTAGCATATATCTTTTCATTCTTTTACAAATTAAAAGAGACTGTTAACAAAACGCATACACAATCTTATTGAAGTAATGGATTTATTTCGACCAAGGAGGTTATAACTATGGAAATTCGCTTATTAACGACAGAGGACGCAGAAATATATTTAAAAGTTTGTATGGAAGGTTTAACGAAGAACCCGGAAGCTTTTAGCTCTTCTTATGAAGATGTTCTTAAACATGAGGATCCTGTAGCTGCTATGGCAAAACGATTAAGCAATCCGGATAAGTATACTCTAGGGGTCTTCAAAGATAACGATTTAATCGGCATTTCTACTTTAGAAACAAAGCCTTTCATTAAACAAGAACATAAAGCAAAAATCGGTTCCGTTTTTGTTTCCCCAAAAGCGCGTGGCCTTGGAGCAGGAAGAGCTCTAATTAAAGCAATTATCGAAAATGCCGATAAATTACATGTAGAACAACTTATGCTCGATGTTGTAGTTGGTAACGATGCCGCAAAAAAATTATATGAGTCATTAGGCTTCCAAACTTACGGCGTACAAGAGCGTTCATTAAAACATAACGGGCAATATTGGGACGAGGAACATATGGTTCTGTTCTTAAATGATTAATACTTCAATATAGTTTTTTAAAAGCATCTTCTTATTAAGGAAGGTGCTTTTTTCATTACAACAATGTAATCTTCATGTCACCTTTATCGATCGTACCAAACCTTTCCATTCATTATACTAAAAGTATAATGTGAAACTTTACTCAGTGGAAAGCTTTACCTCCACTGAGTATTAGCCCTCACCAATCGGGCTTTTATGGGCAGTTGATCTTCCATCTAACTTCTTCGCATCCATTAAATATTTAGATGGAAGTCTTACTGCCCATTAATGCGGGGTAAAGTGACACTTTCATTAGTGAGGTACCAATCATGAAATGAACGTATAGCATTCAATTGATATATAAAGGAGAATGTGACATGAAACAAAACAAACGAGCTATGCTTTTAATATTTACTACAGCAATTGTAACTTCTGGTTTAGCAATTTTACCTTGGTTTATTATATAAAACTATTCCCCTAATAACGAAAAAAAGCTTATTGCTTCTTAAGAAGCAATAAGCTTTTTCTATATTATAAAATCCCCAAAATTTTATTTACACAACTTATAATAATAACCATAGATACGGTAATGCACATGACAACCGTATTACGATCTTGCTTTTCTTTTTTTGAAATTTCTTCTTTTGGATTCATGTGTATGATCTCCTTTTAAAAAAAGTGTGAGATAGGAAATTTTTCTTATCCGATGCGAGGTGAATACGAAAACCCTCTCTATCTCACATACACAATAGAATGGAATTGTCATTTTATAAATAAAATGACATGACGTTATGTCGCAACATAGGGTATTTTGTGTCGCTACGTTTTCTATTATAAAAAATAGTTGTGCAAAACTAGTGCATTTTTTATGTCAATTACTCTGAGCGAGAAATCACTCTTCCACTCAATCACATAAAAAGAGTTTTTTATCATTTTCATGTAAACTATACAAGTAGAATGAACAGTTTGGGGTGCACAAGATTATGGTAAAAATTTTATTAGTAGACGATGAAGAACGTATGTTACGATTATTAGATCTGTTCTTAAGTCCTCGTGGCTATTTTTGTATGAAAGCTACCTCTGGCCTTGAAGCACTAAAGTTAATAGAACAAAAAGACTTCGATATTATTTTGTTAGATGTAATGATGCCGAATATGGATGGATGGGATACTTGCTATCAAATCCGTCAAATTTCCAACGTTCCAATCATTATGCTAACAGCTCGTAATCAAAGTTACGATATGGTGAAAGGCCTTACTATCGGCGCAGATGACTATATTACAAAACCATTTGATGAGCATGTATTAGTTGCACGAATTGAGGCTATATTACGCCGTACAAAGAAAGATGGATTTGTTAGCTTCAATGGTATTGAGTGGGATAAAACAAAACATACTGTCACAGTGTATGATGAAAAAATCTCACTGACTCCTATCGAATTTTCATTACTTGGACTATTTTTACAAAATACAAACCGTGCTTATAGCCGAGATGATTTAATCGAAAAAATTTGGGGTTATGAAACAGACATTGAATATAGAACAATCGATTCACATATTCGCAATATCCGCGATAAATTACGCAAAAAAGGATTTCCAGTTGAAAATTACTTAGAAACTGTCTATAAAGTCGGATATAAATGGAAAAGTGAATAATTACTTCGGTCAGTGGACAATAGTATACCACTGACCCTTTATATGAAATAAGGTATGGTGAGAAAATGAGTAAACTTTCACTTAAAATTGGGACATACTTTTTAATACTAGCTTTATGTATTGAAACAATTGCTTTCGTATCTTTTTACAAAAGCATTTCAAACATGCGCATTGAGGAGGAAACACTTGCTCTTTTAGAAAAGGGTAATCGCTATAGTAACAAAATTACAAACCGCACAAAGTGGAGTGCCATTGCTAAAGAAAAGAAATACCTCGAACGCGCTGAATACAATAAAAAGCCTAACCGTCCTATGTATCCAGAGTTCGATATCGCGAATGAAGCTGAACACTTAGTAGAATCAGAATTAATTGCTAACTCTGATATAGCCATCATAATAACAGACAATAATGGCAAAGTCATTTCCACTTCAGAACCCGTAACAAAGGCAATGCAGAAACAACTTACTTGTAAAACAGAACCTATTCCAAAAGGCGGATTAATCGTCGAAAAGAACTGGAAAAAATCAAAATTCATCACTACGGTAAGCCCGCTGGAACTTCAAGGATTTCAAGGTAAGTTGTATATGTTATTAAAAACATCTTTCTTAGAAAATATGTTACTTAAACTCATGAACCAATTTCTTATCATTAGTGTTTTAACAATTATTTTAACGACTATTTCTGTCTTTGTTTTTTCTCGTGTTATTACAGAACCGCTTATAAAAATGAAGAAGGCAACAGAAAAAATGTCAAAGTTAAATAAGCCAATTCAATTAGGTATTAAACGGAATGATGAACTTGGAAGTTTAGCAAAAACGATTGAAGATTTATCTAGTGAACTGACTTATATGAAAAAAGAACGCAATGAATTTCTCGCTAGTGTTGCCCATGAACTATTAACTCCATTAACCTATATGAAAGGTTATGCGAAGGTAGCAAAGAGAGACTCTTTAACGAAAGAAGAGCGTGAAGAATACTTACAAATCATTGAGGATGAAACAGATAGTGTAACCGATCTCGTCCAAGATTTATTTATGCTGGTGCAATTAGAACAACACCAGTTTGTTATAAAAAAACAAAAAGTGATTCTTCAACCATTTTTAGAACGAATGGTTGAAAAAACAAAAACAACATTAACAAATAAACAAATGCAACTCCATGTATATTGCAAAGATGATTTAGAAGTTTGCATAGACGAAAGACGTATGGAACAAGTTATGTTAAATTTATTACACAACGCTTATCAACATTCGCCAGAAAACACTACTATTACGATACGCGTACTCACAGAAACAGATTCTTTTACAATAAGTGTAGCCGATGAAGGAGAAGGTATTCCTGAAGAAGATATCCCGCATATTTTTGATCGTTTTTATCGTGTTGATAAATCGAGAACGAGAGCTACTGGAGGAAAAGGTATCGGGCTAGCTGTTGCAAAAGAAATTGTAGAATTGCATAACGGTTCCATTCTAGTAACAAGCCAATTAGGAGTAGGAACAAACTTTAGAATCGAGCTACCTTTTGAATAAGATACGTGTGAAAACACCAGTAGTAGTAAACACTACTGGTGTTATTTTGTTCATAAAATCAGCTCATATAAGCTAACCTTTTGAAATTATTCTTATTTCAATATAAAATAAAGTAAAACTTTAACCAATCGGGCATTTACGGGCAGTTATCTCCCACCTAAAATCCGCGCATTCGCCGGATTTTAAAGTTGGATTCTTACTGCCCGCAAATAGCGGGGTAAAGGTACATTTGCAAAGATTTGGAGGGTGATATAATTGGATATCCATGTATTAACAAAAGATGAAGCAGAAATTTACTTAGAACTTCGTGTAGAAGGATTAAAGCAAAACCCTGAAGCTTTCAGCTCTTCTTATGAAGATATTATTAATAAAGAGTGTGCGATTGAATATAAAGCACAAAAATTAGCACAAGATGAAAACTATACGCTAGGTGCATTTAAAGATGGACAATTAATCGGAGTTGCAACGCTGGAAACGAAACCATATGTAAAACAAGAACATAAAGCTAAAATTGGTTCTGTATATGTGTCTCCAAAAGCACGCGGACTTGGAGCAGGAAAAGCACTTATTAAAGAATGTCTTGAACTTGCTAAATCTTTAGAAGTAGAACAAGTTATGCTTGATGTTGTTGTCGGCAACGATGGTGCGAAGAAACTTTATGAATCATTAGGTTTTAAAACATTCGGTGTACAAGAACGTTCACTGAAATATAACGGACAGTATTGGGACGAAGAGCATATGGTCTTATTCTTAGATGAAAATAAATAATAAAAAACATCCTCATGCCTGGAGGATGTTTTTTACTTTCTTGTATACCATGCCTTATGTAATAATTGAACCGCTTTCGCAATTTCGTCTTCTGATAAAATTGCAAACCCAAGTAAAACTACATTTTCAGGCGCAGTACCGTCTTTATAGTACGTAGAAACAGGATATATTTTAATACTATATTTTGCAGCTTCTTTAATTAGTTCTTCTTCTCGCATTCCATTATGCACTTTTAATAAAATGTGTAATCCAGAATCTTCTCCTATCACTTCAACACGATTAGAGAAATACTTCTCTATTTCAAAAACAAGTCGATCCCTCTTTTTTCGGTAGACGACGCGCATTTTATGAATATGTTTTTCCCAATAGCCTTCATTTAAAAACTTTCTAATCACTTCTTGGTCCATTCTTGAAACACTTTGTGTATAAAACAAATATTCCTTTTGATATTTTTCAATTACATTCTTCGGTAATACTATATAGCTCATCCGTAATGAGGGCAACAAAGCTTTTGAGAGCGTCCCCATATAAATAACTTTCCCATCTGTATCTAAACCTTGTAGTGCCGGAATTGGCTTTCCTGAATAACGAAATTCACTATCGTAATCATCTTCAATAATATACCTGTCTTCCTCTTTCTTCGCCCATTGTAAAAGCTGCGTCCTTCTCGTAATAGGCATAATCATTCCATATGGGAATTGATGAGATGGAGTTACAAATACAACATTCGCATCGCTATTTTCTAAATCTGCCATACAAATTCCGTCTCTATCTAAAGACAACATTTGAACCTTCTTCTCTCCCTGTTCAAAAACGACCATTTTCCTATGATAACCTGGATTTTCAACAGCATAATTACTCCCCTTCAACAATTGAAAAAGTAACTTCACTAATATTTGTGTTCCCGCCCCTAATACAATTTGGCTAGCTGAACAACGCACACCTCTAGATTCATACAAATAGTTGGCAATTTCCTCCCTCAGGCTCAATTCCCCTTGAGGATGTCCAAGAAAAAGCAATTCATTATTATGTGGTTGCCATACATCATTTATAAGCTTGCGGTACGTAGTGAACGGAAACGTATTCGTATCAACCCCTGTTTGGGTGAAATCAAATGTATAGTTCTCCTCCTGAAACGGTACTTCTTCTACTTTCGCTTCACTTCCTTCTACATAAATCATTTGTTCAACTTTACATACAAAATAACCTTTTCTCGATGCTGACTCAATATAACCTTCTGCAAGTAATTGCTCGTAAGCCGCTTCTACTGTATTCTTACTCACTTGTAAATAGCTTGCCAGCTTTCTTTTTGCAGGTAATTTTGTTAAAGCCGGAATCGTTCCATCTTTAATCTCTTTTTTTATATACTCATACAATTGCACGTACAATGCTCTTTTACTATTCACATTTAAATTAGGCGTTAATTCTAACATAATATCTGACCCCTTAATAAAACTAAAATCTGATACTTTTTACAGTACCAGAAGTTATATATAATTCCTTTTATCATGTCACACATAAAAAATCAAATACCGGAGAGGAGAAACATGATAATGAACAATGATAGACGTATCGGACTCATTATGATTATTATAGGGGCTACATTATGGGGATTATCTGGTCCAATGATTCAGTGGCTATTTCAGCATACTAATGTATCCTCAATTGATTTTTTAACAATTCGCTTGTTGCTTGCAGGAATATTTATTTTGTCTTTCTTACTTATAAAGAAACAAAACATATTTCAAATTTGGAAACACCCTAGATATTCTATACAACTTATTATTTTCTCTATTCTCGGCATGCTTGGTGCGCAATACGCCTTTATTGAAACAGTTCATATTAGTAACGCCGTTACAGCGACATTATTTCAATTTCTTGGCCCTGTTCTTATTACCATTTATGTCGCATTTGGACAAAAAAAATTCCCAGCGTCTATGCAACTGCTCGCAATTATAACAGCACTAACGGGGACATACTTTATTATTACAAATGGTTCAATTGAAAATATTGTTTTATCAAAAGAAGCCATTATTTTTGGTCTATTAACTGCAATTGGATTTGCATTTTATACCCTTCATCCAGCCTCTCTTATTAAAGAATGCGGAACAACTGTAGTAATTGGCTGGGGAATGTTAATTGGCGGTATTGCCCTGCTTATTTGTAATCGCTCGTTTGAATGGAATCAACTTTCACAAACTTTTACATCAAAAACTTTTTCTATGCTTATTCTTATCATCATAAGTGGCACTCTTTCTTTCCTCCTTTATATCGGTAGTCTGAAATATTTAGCAGCAACAGAAACGAGCATTTTATCTAGCATTGAACCACTTGTAGCTGCCATCGTTTCAATCGCTTGGCTAAATGAATCCTTTGGAGCATATCAATTATTAGGCGGCGTATGTATCGTTCTTTCTGTTATTTTCTTAACGATGCCACAAAAAGAGAATGAACCTACCTTTTCAACTGAACAAATATAGAAAATGTCAAAAGAGGTCGTACAAAACTTACGACCTCTTTTTATACTTTAAAGGAATTGTCCCGCTTTCTAGCAAATACAATTACACTAACAATAAAATTTAGGAGTGTGACACCATGAAAAAAATTGGAACTATGCTACTTTTCTCCTTTCTCATCGCTGGATGCACACAAGCGCAGCCTGATTCAGAAGTACCTAAAAAAGAAGCTATCGCCACGTCATCCACTCAAGTTAATGCACCTTCCTTCTTTCATCTTAGCGTTTTAAAAGATGTAAATTGGGAAGAAACACCCTCCTTCATACAAGAAAAAATACCTTTAAAAGGTATCGAAGAAAAAATCGCAATGGCTGATAGCCCTATTATCGCAAATGAAAAAAATGAAATGATGTGGTACTTTTTAGATCCTGAAATGCCAACTGGAAAACTATCTATTATTGCACTAAAGCAAGGATCAATAACTCCAACACCCGTACTCTTTCAACAAGAAACTTCCAAACCAACTTGGACTACTTCAAATACAATTGATTCTACTACAAACGAACTCCCTCTCACTATGTCACTACCTTCATCTGGATTATGGGTATTAAATATATATGTGAATGAAAAATATTATGATCAGTTTTTAATTACCGCTGAGTAAAGTGACAAAACTAAAACACTTTCTTACAACAATGTAATTTCTACGTCATGTACTTCGATAGTTGAAGTATCTCTCTTCTCTTATACTTAAAGTAAGAAATGACACGAGGAGAGATGAGAGATGAAAAAAATGATAGAAGTAATCGTAGCAGTAACTGAGGTTTTAGTAAATGGTAAACAAGTTGCAATGGAATTAAATAAATAGTGAAGACACACAAATAAATAATTTTACACTTCTTCATTATTTTGATTTCTTATCTCAAAAAAGCAGTGCCTTTTTAGGCACTGCTTTTAGCTATTAATAACTTGGTATTTTCATAATTTGCGCCACACCTGAATCAATGGCTGCTTTCGCTACAGCTTCCGCAACACTTGGAACAACTCTTTTATCTAACGGATTCGGGATTACATAATTCGCATTACGTTCTTCGTCCGTAATGATGTTAGCGATCCCATATGCTGCCGCTAATTTCATCTCTTCTGTAATATCAGTCGCGCGCACATCTAACGCACCACGGAATATCCCTGGGAACGCCAATACATTATTTACTTGATTCGCATAATCCGAGCGCCCGGTTCCTACTACAGCTGCCCCAGCCTCTAATGCATCCTCTGGGAAGATTTCTGGAATTGGATTCGCCATAGCAAACACAATTGCTTTCTCATTCATCGTTTGTACAAGTTCTTTCGTTAATACGTTAGGAGCAGATACGCCAATAAAAATATCAGCTTGATGAATCGCTTCTTTTAACGCTCCACGCACATATTCTCGATTTGTCTTTTTGGAAACTTCAATTTGTGCTTCGTTCATCCATGATTCACCTTCACAAACAATACCTTCTAAGCTAACTAACGTAATGCGCTTTGCACCAGCTTTTAATAATAATTTTCCAATTGCAATTCCTGCCGAACCCGCACCGTTAATAACAATTTTCACATTATCCATTTGTTTGCTAACAACTTTTAATGCATTAATAACAGCTGCTAAGACGACAATAGCGGTCCCATGTTGATCATCATGGAATACAGGAATATTTGTTTCTGCTTTTAATCGCTTTTCAATTTCAAAACAACGTGGTGCCGCAATATCTTCTAAGTTAATTCCTGCAAACGTAGGCTCTAAATTTTTCACAAGAGTAACGATTTCATCCACATCAGTCGTACCTAAACATAACGGGAAAGCATCTACATTCGCAAATTTCTTAAATAAAATACTCTTCCCTTCCATAACAGGCATAGCTGCTTTCGGTCCAATATTCCCTAAACCAAGTACCGCTGTTCCATCTGAGATAACAGCCACCATATTACCGCGTGCCGTATAGTCATACACTGTTTCTTCATCCGCCGCAATTGCTTTGCAAGACTCCGCTACACCTGGTGTATATGTCAGGCTTAAATCATCCGCTGAATTTACTTCTACTTTACTTGTAATTTCAATTTTCCCTACTAATTCTTTATGCAGTAACAATGATCTTTCATTAATTTGATTATCTAACATACTTATAATCTCCCCTTAAATTGACAAGCTAGCTATATGAATATAGCTAGCTTGTTTGATCATGAAAACATTTTCAATAAAATTGTCGCTGTTACAACCATTGCTGCCCCGCCTAAACGTGTTGAAATTTGGGCAAACGGCATTAATTCCATACGATTTGAAGCTGATAAAATAGCAACATCTCCAGTTCCACCTAAACCACTATGACATCCCGTTACAATTGCTGATTCAACTGGATACATTTTCATCACTTTCCCTACAAGAAAACCTGATGCTACCATTGTAAGAACAACTGATGCGCACACAACAACATATCCTACTGAAAGAACTGCTGCTACGTCTTTTAACGGAATATATAGCAATCCTAATCCAACCATTAACGGCCAAGTTAAATTCTTCGAAATGAATTTATATAAATGGAATGCTCCTTGCTCCATTTTTGCTGGCATTAATTTAAAGTATTTCACAAGTGCTGCTGAGAAAATCATAATGATTGCCCCAGGAATACCGATGAACTTAGAAGCAAATCCTCCGAAGATGAAGAACGTACACGCAATTAATAAACCTGCTCCCATTAATGAGAAGTCAATTGGCTTCTCTGTATTTTGTTCTTTTAATAACTCTGCTTGATTGTCTGTTTTCACTAATACACCGTTACCACTAAGCTCCGGTTTCTTCTCACCTAAACGCTTCATATACCCTGCACTCACGATTGCGAACATATTTCCAATAATAGCCGCTGGAATAAGTTGTGATACAAACGTTGCTGATGATTCATTTAAAATATCACTATAAGCTAGCGACAATGGTAAAATCCCTTCCCCAATACCACCACTCACAATTGGTACGATGATAAAGAAGAATGTTTGCTTCATTTCAAATCCAAATAGTGAACCGACCAATAATCCTACCGCTACAGAAGCTAACGTCCCTACTACTAAAGGTATAAACATACGAACGAAACCTTGTACTAATACTTTACGATTCATTCCTAAAATACTTCCGACTACTAAACAAGAAATATATAAATATAAAAAGTTCGATTTTTTCATTAACATAGTCGCAGCTTCCATTGAAGCTGGATTCATCCAGTTAAAAAATACAAGTAATGATGGAATAAATAATGAAAGTATTGCCGGGCCGCCGATATTTTTTAAAATTGGAATTCTCATTCCAATGTCGCCTAAGAAAATACCCATGATCATAATAACTGCAAATCCACCAATCATATCTGCTGGCAATTTATTATATACAGATGCCCCATAAATAATAGCAGCCAATACTACATATAACGGTAAAGGTATAACACCGATTTTTACATTCATAATTTTAGAAGCGAAAGATTCTCTTTGTACTTCATTTCCTCCAGAAAATGATACCGCTTCCACATTCTTTTGAATTCCCATATGGCACCTCCTTGTTTTCTTAATAACAATATTAAAACGCTTTCAATAGTAAAAATAGTTTTTGTAAGTTTTGTAATTGATTTTGTAATTAAAAAAAGTATAAGCGACTTATAATAAGTCGCTTATACGTAAAACTCTATTTTATTTTGGTCAATACATCTTAATTTACTCACTGGTCTTCCTACATGTTGATACACCATTTCGTTTTCTAATACTCCAATTTCAGTCAAAAACATTACATACTTTCGAATAGAAACTCTTGAAACTCCAACTAATTGCGCCATTTGATCTGTTGTAAACGCTCGTCCATTCAGCGACTCGATCTTTTGCCAAATTAATTGCATCGTTTGCTTCGTTAATCCTTTCGGAAGCTCTTTAGTGACAGTAGGCTCTCTTTTTTCTTTTTGCAAAATTAACGAATCTAATTCCGATTGACTAATTTTTTGTTGTTCTTTCATGAAAGTAAGCTTTTCTCGATATATAGTTAACGCCTTTTTAAATCGTTCAAATGTAAATGGTTTAATTAAATAATCTACTACACCATATTGTAATGCTTTTTTAATACTCCCCATATCATGTACAGCTGAAATCATCATAATATCGATTTCTTTTTCTTGGTTCCGAATATACATTAAAAGCTCAAATCCAGTTTCTTCAGGCATAAAAATATCAAGTAATACTAAATCTACTCGTAATTCCTCTAATACTTCTATCGCTTCTTTAACGGAGTTAACTGCTTGAACAAGTTCAAACCCTCCTACTTGCTCTAAATAATGCGTATTTAACATTGCTACCATCGGGTCATCTTCTACAATTAAAACTTTAATCATATTTGCCTCTCATCCCTACCTTTAGGTATTTCAATTGTTATCGTTGTTCCCTTTCCTACTAATGAATGCATATGAATTTCCCCATTTATTCGCTGTATACTTTCTTTTACAAGATACAAACCATAACCACGGTTATCTCCCTTTGTGGAATAACCTTTCGTAAATAATGCCCCTATTTCTTCTTCTGGTATACCTTTCCCCGTATCTTGTACTGTAATGATTAATGTATCCCCATATTGTATCTCAAGTTCAACTTGCTTCTTTTCACAATTCATCACTGCCTCTAATGCATTATCAATTAAATTTCCGACAATCGTAATTAGTTCATGAATAATACTTTCATCATCTATTTCCGGCATGTAAGAATCTTCACTTATGATTAATTTTATATTTTTCTCTCTAGCATAGCTAAGTTTCCCAAGTAAAAAACCAGCAAATACTGGACTTTTTATTCTCTCCATAACCCCACCAATTTCATATTGATGCTCTGATACCATACCGCTTATATACTTCTGTAATTCTTCATACTGCTTCATGTGTGTAAGTCCTAATACGACATGCATTTTATTCATAAATTCATGCGATTGTGCCCGTAATGCTTCCGCATATAGTCTAATACCAGTTAATTCTTCTGCTAATTTTCTAACCTCTGTTTTATCACGAAATGTTGCAATTGCACCAACTATTTCTCCTTTTACATATAAAGGAACACGATTCGTCACAATCGTAATTCCATAAATATTTTGTTCTTCGTTTAATTGTACTTCTCCCGTTTGTAATACTTCTTTTATACGTGAATTAGGCATATACAACTCAACATCTTTACCGATAAAATCTTCTTCAAGTCCACTTTTCTTAAACAATCGTTTTGCCTCATTATTTATTAAAGTTACATTGGCTTCTTTATCTACAGCAATAATACCTTCCTTTACAGATTGTAGCATCGTATTTCTTTCTTCAAGAATTTTCGCTATCCTGTGAGGTTCAAGACCGAATAAACTTTTCTTTATATGTCTAGCTAGCAATATTGCTCCTATAATTCCAACTAGTACTCCAACTCCGACACCAATGTAAATGATATGTCTACTTTCCCTAACTCTCTCTTTTACATTATCTGCTGAAATACCAACGGCCACCGCTCCAAGTTGTTCACCTGTTTCAGAAAATACAGGTACAAACACTCGCATTGAAATACCTAAAGTTCCTTCTGCCAGCGATACATGTTCCTTTCCTTTCAATGCAGGCCCTTCATCTCCCCCAATAAAATGATAGCCTATTTTTTGAGGATTTGGATGTGATTTTCTTATTCCATTCATGTCCATAACTACAATGAATTGAACACCTGTGTTTTTTAATATTCTATTTGTATACGTTTGGATTGCAGAAGTATCTGCCTTCCCAATCAAACCATCGATTACAATTGAATCATTCGCCACAATGTGTGCAATTGTTTTTGCTTTCTCTGCTTGGCTATCCTCCGTCGTCCGTTCTACATTATGACTAATTAATATATCTGTCACAAGTAAAGAAAAAATTACAACTGTACAAACTAACAATGTAATCGTTTTCCATAAATTCCATAGTCTTTTTCTTTTTTTCATCCCGTTAATGACTCCCCTAATTGCTGAATAGAAAAATAAGTAAGGTGAAAATAATATCACCTTACTTATCTGCTGTTATTATACTTTAAATTTACTAGTCATCGCTTGTAGTTCTTCGGCCATCCCAGCTAAGTTTTGCGAAGCTGAACTAATTTCTTCCATTGAATTCACTTGTTCTTCTGTTGAAGCAGCAACACTTTGCATACTAGCTGTATTTTCTTCTGCAGCCGCTGCAATTTCATCAATAGCATTTGTCACTTCATTTGCATCTCCAGCAATTCTCTTCGTTGTTTCTACCATTTGATTAACTTGAGAAACAATATGTGTAGTAGAACTTAAAATTTCCGTAAAACTTGCTTTCGTTTTTGTTACAACATCAAGGCCTTGTTGAACTTCTCCATTCACATTATCCATCGCCTTAACAGTATGTTCAATATCCGCCTTAATTTCTGCAATTAAATTTGCAATCTCTCCAGATGATTCTCCTGATTGCTCCGCTAATTTTCTAACCTCATCAGCTACAATAGCAAACCCTCGGCCCTGTTCACCTGCTCTTGCCGCTTCAATAGCCGCATTTAAAGCTAATAAGTTCGTTTGAGTAGCGATGTTTTGAATCGCTTCAGAAATAGCTCCTACCTGCTTTGATTTCTCATCAAGAAGTTTAATAATAGCATCTGACTCGGATACCGATTTAGAAATAGACTGCATTTGTTTTGCTGTTTGTTCAACCAATTCTTCCCCTTCTTCAGCTCTTTCTCTCGCATGTAATGAGGAGATAGAAATTGATTCCGCGCTTCCAGTTACATCTTGAATTGCTGTATTTACTTGTTGTAATGTAGCCGCACCTTCTTCAACACCTTGACTTTGTGATTCAGCCCCACCTGATACTTGTTCCATTGCAATTGTAATTTGATCTGTCGCATCATTTGCTTGCTGTACGCTCGCTGTTAACTCTTCAGCCGATGCAGCGACATGTTCTGCTGAAAAACTAATTTGAGTAATCACATCTTGTAAAGAGGCAGACATTTCATTAAATGAATTCCCTAATTTCCCTATATCATCCTTGGAATGGATTGTAATTTTCTCTGTCAAATCTCCCTTACTAATTTTATGTGCCGAGTCAGCTATTTTTCTTAATGGTCTTGTAATAGACTTTGTAATGAAATAAATTAATACACTACCAAATACAATAGCTATAGCAATGACAATCAAAGTCTTATAAAACACTGGATTCGCAGCTTCGGTAATTTCTTCGTCGAACATAACCCCGACTACTTTCCATCCTGTTTTCTCATTTGTTGCAAAGATTAAATTCTTTTTATCACCTTGTTCTGTATAAGACACATTTCCTTGTTTTTCTTCATAAATTGGTTTAATCCACGGATCAGTAACTTTTGCACCTGGTTTTCTAGATGGATGACTAACAATTTGCTTATTTTGATCTAGAATAACTGCATAACCTTTTTCACCAATGTTAATCATTTTGGAAATTTTTAAGATGTTATCTAAATTTAAGTTAATTCCTATAACACCTTTACCATCTTTTACTTCTTTAGCAATTGTCACTACCATATTTTTAGTAGATGCTGATTGATATGGTGCAGTAACAATTACTTTCCCTTTATTTTCATGTGCTTCTTTATACCAAGATCTATCTGTTGGATTATACCCATCAGCCATTTGGATAAATGGTTCTCTTATAAACTTTCCTGCCTGTGTTCCAATATAAATACCTTCTACTTCTGGATGAAGTTTTATATATTGCGTTAACTTCGTTCTTACTATTTCTTCTTGTCCGTTTGGATATGTATCCTCTGTTAAAATGTCTGCAAAGTACGCCGCATCAACAAATTTCTCTTCTATATTTTGAGAAATAACAGTATTTAAAACTGAAATATTCTCCTTTGCTTTACCTGTAATTTGTTGTTCAAAATTTGTTTTGGCAGTTTGATATGAAACACCACCGATAATAAGTCCTGGTATAGTTAAAATAAGAAAAAATGAAATGATTAATTTTTTCTTAACACTCATACATTTAACCCAGTTAAATATTTTTTGCATAATAATCCTCCTTTATGTAATGTGGATACTTGTGTAATTTTATACAAGTAACATATATAAAACAATATATAATGATAACATGTAATTTTTTTGTCAATTATGCATTTTTACATATTCACTACTTCTAAATATTTAATCATAAAAAATAAGAGAACCTCAGCTTATTATATAAGCTGAGGTTCTCTTATTTCTTAACAAAAAACACCCACAAAAACTCCTCTTACAGTTCCTTACATCTATTTCCTTACTAATTCATTTAGAGCTTTTCACATAACTAATCGCCTGACTCCCCATTTGCATCCATGCCTTTTCAAATTTTCCTCTCGGCACTTTTACATCTAGGCTATCCTCGAGAGGATCCCGAATATATACAAATTCTTCATCGTATCCAATCAGTACTACACAATGTTCATTATACGTAATAGAAACATCTCCGCTATTTGTTTCCCATGTAGTAAATTCATCTTCATCTAATGGCGCAAATGTTGCATTCGTAATCATAACTACCGGTTGTCCTGATTGTACACTCTTATAAAGTTCTTCTATACTCTTCCCTGTTAAGTCCACAGCTTTATTAGGTAAATACTTTTTCGCTAATTGAAAAAGTGGTCCGTGATATACACCATATCCAGATTCAGAAAAGGTATAAATATTCCCTACAAATCCTTCATTCGGATTTCCACGTACACCATCGTTCATAAAATCAACTTTCTTTATTTCATTTGCTAATTGCATCTTATCCACTGTAATGCCTGCATATTGTAACATCATCGCTAAGCTAGTCACTTCACAGCCTCTATCTAGCTCTGGTAATTGCTGAATTAAAGGTACATTCGATAAGATGACCTTTTCATCATTATTACTAAAATCTGCTTCTTTTCCGCTTTGTATATTGAAGAATGTTAACTTCTCCACATACTTTGTAATGCCATTTTTATATACATTCCATACTGCTATAGCTAGTAAAGCCATACATATATACCACTTCCATCTCCGTATCACTCTCACGCCCTTTTTAGTTCGTTAAATAAGAATAAAACGCATCAGCATCCGTGCGAATCACCGGTACAAAATTTAGTTCTTTTCCTTTTTCAGGCTGATCTTTTTTAATTTTTTCTGCTAATTCTTGAACGTTCATATTCGTTTTATCCATATTAAGCTCATCTGCCATTTGTAACACTTTTTGTTCATTAATTTCGCTTAATACTTGATATATATCTTTACCATACAAATCAATATGATATTTTTTTGCTTCTTCCTGCACCTTTTGTTCATACACTTCTTGCGCTAACGTTTCTATCTCTTTTTCTTTTTGTGAAATACCTAACTTCCCTGCTTCCTCTCTTACTTTCGTTCCATAGATTTCTTCCGCAATGTCTTCTATTTCTTTTCCATTTGTCGAAATGCCTAATTTATCCGCTTCATCATTAATTTTAATCGTATTAATTTGATTAATTAAATTTACAATCGTTGTATTTTCTATAGATATGCCTAGCTTTAACGCTTCTTGCTTCACTTTTGTTTCATAGATTTCTTCTGAAAGAGTTCCAACGTCTTTTCTTTCAATCGAAATTCCTAACTGTTCAGCTTCTCTTCCTACTTCCGTCTCATGAATTTCTTTTTCTAGCGTAATTTGTTCTTTCCCTTCCGTTTCAATACCTAGATTCTCCGCCTTTTCTTCTGTATGCACCGCATGTATCTTTCCATTATTTAATTGTTCTTTACTGCGCTGCGTGTAATTTGTCTTTCCTTGTGATGTTTCAGAAGGAGAGGCACCCCCTAATATGCTTAAGCTCATTACTCCAATAGTGAATACCGTCATCATTTTCTTTTTCAAAATTAATTCCTCCCTCTTACACTTTCTTTTCCATCATTCCCTATACATAATCGAAATAACATTATGATCGATATAATCTGCTCAAATACCTTTTTATAATCGCTTCTTCATAGGGCGAACTTTCTGTATATCATACATGTTATAAATAGTTTCTTAACTTTCCCTTAAAAAAAGACGACCTTGTAAAAACAAGATCGTCTTCTCACTTATATTCTTTGGTTTTTAGGGAAATTCACTTCAAAACAAGTACCCTCTCCCCATTTGCTATCTACTAATATTTTCCCATAATGCTTTTCTACAATCCAATTTGCGATTGAAAGGCCTAATCCCGCTCCTTCTGACGCACTTCTCGCTTTATCACCTTGATAAAAACGATCAAATAATTTTGGGATGTCCTCATCTTTAACCCCTATCCCGTCATCTTTCACTCGTATATGAATTGAGCTGCTCGTTTGCGTACAATCGATTTGAATATGTCCGCCCCCATTTGTATACTTCATCGCATTATCTAACAATATGACCATCATTTGATGAATTCTCTCTCTATCACCCATAAATGATATGTCATGTTCTACTTTCAATATCATCTCTTTTTCTTGATATGAAGCAATTTCCTTATATGGATCTACTATTTCTTCTAACAATTTATCCATTTCAAATGTTTTCTTATCCATCTCAATTTGATTAGAATCCGAACGTGCTAACAATAATAAGTTAGTTACAAGCTTAGATAACCGTCTACACTCCTTTGAAATCGTAGAAATATCCATCGCTTTTTCTTCTATTGTCGCAGATGGTGACTGGAATAACACATCCGTTTTTGATTGAATAACTGCAAGTGGTGTCCTTAATTCATGTGATGCATCCGAAACGAATTGCTGCTGTTTTTCCCACGAATTTTGAATGGGTATGAGTGCCCTGCCGGCTAAGAAAAAGCCGATGCCTATTGCACATAAACTTCCTACACTACAACCAATAACAAGAATTAAAAATAAAGTATTTAACATTTCTTTTTCAGCTGTTATATCGCGTACAATTTGAACTATTTTTGTATCTTGTTGAAATGCAAACGTTCTAAAATATTGCCCTTGCACTTCTATATCTTGCAAAGTTCCTAATTTCTTTGGAGAAAACTTTTCCAAATTATCTTCAAAGATAAAACGGCGTTTGCCGTTTTCAATGCCTATCTCCACTGTGTTTCCAAGCCAAGTTAACTCCGTTATCCTTGGATCCCCAATCGGAGGATATCCCCTAATTTTTTTAGGTAGTTTTTTATCATCTGAATTCTTTCTATGCTGAACGGATTTTCCTATCGATTTATCTACTTCATTATAAATACGATTATATGTGTATGAATAAATGATACTGCCTAATACACCTATCAAGATAATAAATACTAATGAATTCAATATAGTCAATCGAATGCGTGTTTTCTGAAACATGCTTCCCTTTTTCATTGTTCTTTTAATATATATCCAATACCTCGAACAGTTTGAATATCTTTCTGATAACCGAATGGCTCTAATTTTTTACGTAAATGATGTACATACACTTCTACAATTGCTACTGTCGTATCTGAATCAAATCCCCAAACACGATCAAAAATTTGTTCACGCATTAAAATCTTTCCGCTATTTTGAACAAGGTACTCTAGAAGCTCATATTGTTTTAATGTTAACTTCGTACTTTGTCCATCTACTTGAACGTCTTTATCTTTTCCGAACAGTTCAATCCCTTTATAACGAATAGTCTGCTTTGTTGTTAAATTACCGCTTCGTCGTAATAAAGCACGAATTCTCGCTTTTAACTCTGGAGCCTGAAATGGCTTAACGATATAGTCATCCCCACCAAAGTCTAAGCCTTTCACGCGATCTTCTAAAGAGTCTCTCGCTGTCAAAAATAGGACTGGTGTTTCAATTTTTTCATCACGTATTTTTTGAATTACTTCAAAACCGTCCATTTCTGGCATCATCACATCAAGTAAAATGGCATCATATATATTTTGTAACGCTAGAAATAATCCATCTTCCCCATTCAATGCTGTATCTACTTCAAATTCATCGCGTAATATTTGGACAATAGACTCTAATAAAGAAGCATTATCTTCTACTACGAGTAAGCGCATATTCTCACCTTCCACCATATTGTTCAATTCTATTTATAATTATATTTTAACGTTTTTCTCAATATAAAATTTGAATGATTTATTATAAAAATTCTTTCTTAAATTTTTCTTAATAAAAAATTGAAAGAAATAAGACTCCCCTTATCTCTTTCAACTTTTTACTACGTACACCTTTTTACTCGGCAATTCTAAACAATTTAACTGGCCACCATATACAGCACCGCCATCAATCCCTATAATACGATTACTCCCAAAATACACGCCGCAATTCTCACTACCATGAAACGTTTTTGTTTCCGTATGACCAAATACAACAACCTTTTCACCACTATACCCACTATGAAACTCATTACGTATCCACATTAACGTATATGGTTCACATTCCGAAACTCGCTTCAATGGCTCAACACCGGCATGTACAAATATATACTCTTCTGTTTCAATGTAATGATCTAATTCTTGAATAAATTTTACATGTTCCTCTAAAACATGCGATTGTAAAATTGGTTTTTGGAAGGCTTCTTCATTAACCACAATATCTTCTTCTACAAAGCCATAGCTGTATAAAGTCTTATCTCCACCATTCCTTTTTACCCAATGGTTCCATGAACGTTCTTCATCAGTCGTTAACGCTTTAATCATCATATCTTCATGATTACCCTTTAGAACGAGGGCTCCCTCTTCTTTTAACGCTTTTACCTTTTCAATTACAGCACGCGCATTGGGACCACGATCTACATAATCCCCTAATAAAATCAATTGATCCTGTCTTGCATCATATTGAGCTTCTTCTAATAACTGTTCGAACTTTTCTATTTCTCCATGAATATCACTAATAACAAGAATTCTTTTCATATTATCCCCTTCTTTCTAAGCCACTCTCTTTCTAATTATAGTTCAAAACAACAGAAATTTCTGAATCCATATTCGAAATCACATTTATTACAAATAAAACGATTGTCCTTACAACAATGTAAGTCTCTTGTCATCCAATTCGATAGTTGCAAGTGCTATATTTCCTTATACTAAAAGTAAGAAATGAAACAAAAAACAAGGAGAGATGAGACATGAAAAAAGTGATGGAAGTTGTAGTAGCGGTGGCAGAGGTTTTCGTAAATGGCAAACAAGTTGCAATGGAGTTAAATAAATAATGAAAAGGACAAGATTCATTCTAGACCCTTTACTCATATAAAAGAGATAAGACTTCTTCATTTTTTTGATCCCTTATCTCCTTGTAAAAAAAGCCGTATCCTTTTTTGGGATACGGCTTTCTTATTGCCATGTTCATTTACACACTTTATTATTCCTAGTTGGTTATAAACAAGTAAAATCTCGGCTTAAATTGTTTTATCCTCCTTATTGACTATACCCTCTCTTCAAACAATTTTTTCAAAACAAAAATCCCATTCAAATACACATTACTGAATCCATCATACTAAATGACTTCTTCATTCTGTCTATCTAAATGAGATTATTTCGTACTTTTTATTTCTTTATCTTGTTATTCCACCGGTTGTGGTTGTGGCTGTACGACTTCATTCGCTCCAGCTAACCTCAACATATTTGCAATATCTTTAAAACCTCTTTTTTCAGCATATTGCAGTGGCGTAATATTTTCCTTATTGGCCAAATTTACATCTGCCCCGTGGTCAATAAGCATTTGAATTACTTTCTTATGGTTTTCACTACCATTTCCTAATACGATTGCTTCTACTACAGCTGTTCCACCACGATCATTTCTATAGTTCACATCAATATCTGTATGCTCTAATAACTCTTTTACGACCTCTACATGGCCACGTTCAGATGCAGAAATGAGTGCTGTTCCACCTGATTTAGTAGTTTCTTTCGTATTAACCCCTGCATTAATTAGTAGCTTTACAATGTCTGTATATCCTTCTCTACTTGCATAAAGAAATGGATTACTTTGTTTCTCATCTTTCCTTTCAATATTAGCACCTGCACCAATTAATGCTTTAACTGTCTCTACATGATTTTGATACGTTGCTGCAAGGATAGGAGTTTCTCCGTTGTCACCTTCTACGTTTATATTGGCTCCATCTTGAATCAGCTTCATAGCTGTTTCCGTGTCTCCAAGAGTCGCAGAAAGTAGCAACTGTTTGTCCATTAAATTTATACTTTTTTCTTCTTTAGGTTCTTCCTGTTCTTTATGCTTTTCTTTTTTCTTTTCGTTTTTCACATGAACCGGTTTCGATTCTGGCTCCTCTTGCTTATCGCAAGCCACTACCGTCATTAAAAGTCCTAATAACATACATAATAAAATTTTTTGTTTTCTCACAACTACAGCTCCTATGAAAGATAATGTTTTCTTAACCATTCCTCCATCACATACAATAACTCTTCTTGAGTACATTTATCCATAAGCCCTTTATATTCCTTCTTTAATCGGATTATCTTAAAACCTATACTATGTTTCTCAACCTATTGGAATGATGTGCCTGATGGCCTCATCATTAACATTATGAAGCAATTAGTTTAGCACGATTTTACCGCATTTGTATACATTTCTAAAAAGTACATAAATGATTGCTTTAGGTTACTATATTCCATTGTAACCGTTCTTCTAAAATTTTTACACCTTTTCTATATTTGCACCTGAGTAATACTAAAAAAGACAACTTATGTAGTTGTCTTTTTTTAGTATTAATGATGACCACCGTGATTTCCCTTTTTCGGGTTCCCCATCATCTCTTTATTCATTTCCCATTTATGCTCTGCTAGCTCTTTATATGAAAGAACTTTCCCTTTATAGTTAGACACAAAGTTTTCTGCATCCTTTTTATTTTCAAATGAAATGACATTATAAGCCATCGGTGTCGTTATTGTTTTATCATATACGTAAGTCGCATCTTCTAACGAAATCCACTCTTTCGAATCATAATCTCGAACAAATTTTTCTTTCGTCTTTTCACCTGGATTAATCTCCATCCATTTATACATACAACCGATATCATCAAACTTTAACGCTTTTCCATTTTCTAAAATGACTTCTGTTGCAAATTGATTATCCATTACCCCAATTTGGCAAATATCACACTTATCATGTTTCTCATCAATTGCTACAGCCTCTGCTTGTTTCTTACCACATCCTACTATTGTAAAGACAAAGAATAAGCATATAGCAAGTGTCACATACTTTGTTCTCATTTTACTTCCTCCCTAACCGTATCTTCCACAAGGAGCATATCAAAAAGTTGTGTGAGATTTGTGAAAAAATAATGTACTTTTTGTAATATAAAGACCAAAAAAGATGTGTAGCCATTTCTACACATCTCTCATCATTCACAACCTGTAATTAATAAATCGTCTTCTAACTTAACTAATAATGTATCTGTATTAATTTGCTGACCAACAACTACATTTACTAACCTTATATTTCCACTAATACCGACCGCAACTTTTTCAAGCTCACCGTTATTTTTTCGGATCATCATTAAATTTTCCCACTCATATACGTAAGAAGATTCATTAACAAAAATCTCTTCTACTTTTCCTTCATAAGAACTATAAATCTCTTCAATTCTCGTTTTCATATAAAATCTACTCCCTATTTCACACTTCAATATTTTCATCTTATTCTACCATTCTTACGGAGAGCAGCTTACTTTTTAAAAATTCAAATTAACTACCGTGAACAAAATGACCAAAATAAAAATTATGCTTCTAATGATGTTATTTTTCAAATTATTTACCATTTGAATGAATGCTTTTATGATAAATAAAAAACACTTTTTCTGAATTTTCGTTACATTTTGAAAGCGCAATCATTCTTGAGGGGGAGATTACATGTTAGCACTACTTGGATTTGCGATGGTATTTGTCTTTATGTTTTTAATTATGACGAAACGTATGTCAGCACTAGTAGCATTAATATTAATTCCAATTACTTTCGCATTAATTGGCGGTTTTTATGCAAATATGGGACCTATGATGTTAGAAGGAATTCAAAAACTAGCACCTACTGGTATTATGCTTATGTTTGCTATTTTGTATTTTGGAATTATGATTGATAGCGGTTTATTCGATCCTGTCATTAGTAGGATTTTGAAATTTGTAAAAGGAGATCCTTTAAAAATTGTTGTTGGTACAGCGATTCTTACTATTATCGTTTCATTAGATGGGGATGGAACAACAACGTATATGATTACGGTTTCCGCAATGTACCCATTATATAAACGCCTTGGAATGAATCCACTTATATTAGCTGGGGTTGTTATGTTAGGAGCAGGAGTGACAAATCTTACACCGTGGGGCGGACCGACAGCTCGGGTTATGAGTGCTCTTGGACTAGACGCATCAGAGCTCTTTACACCACTTATACCAGGAATGATCGCTGGTGCAATTTGGGTCGTTTTCGTTGCTTACTATCTTGGCAAAAAAGAAAGAAAACGATTAGGAATTATGGATGTACAATACTTAAAACAAATGCAAACGATGGATGAGCAAGCTGCCACAGTAGAAGCTGCCGTTCATAAACGCCCTAAACTTCTATGGATTAACTTTTTATTAACTGTTACCTTACTTGTCTGTCTCATACTAGAAGTTATGCCGTTACCTGTTTTATTTACAATCGCTTTCGCCATTGCTGTTATGCTTAACTATCCGAACTTAGAACAACAGAAAGAACGTATTGCTTCTCACGCAGGAAACGTATTAGCCGTTGTTTCTCTCGTATTTGCCGCTGGAATTTTCACTGGTATTTTATCAGGAACAAAAATGGTAGATGCAATGGCTCAAAGTGTAGTCACTCTTATACCAGACGCTCTTGGACCACAATTACCGATTATTACAGCTCTTCTTAGTATGCCGTTCACATTTTTCATGTCCAATGATGCATTTTACTTCGGAGTATTACCTATTTTAACGAAAGCTGCCGCTACTTACGGAATTAGTGCAGCTGAAATGGGACGTGCTTCATTACTCGGGCAACCTGTTCACTTATTAAGTCCTCTTGTCGCTTCCACTTATTTATTAGTCGGAATGGCCAAAGTTGATTTTGGTGAACATCAACGCTTTACGTTACTTTGGGCTGTTGGAACGACAATGGTGATGTTAATTACGGGAATTGTAATCGGAATTATTCCAATATAAGACGTAAAAAAACAGTAGAAGAAATGTAATTCTCTACTGTTTTTTTGTTATGAAGAAACAAGAAAATACCTTCTTTCTGGTCTCCCTACACTCCCATATATAAGCTCCGCATGAACTTTCTTTCCAGATATTAAATACTCTAAATAACGCCTCGCTGTTGATCGGCTTACCCCAACCATTGAGCTTAACACTTCTGCCGTAATACCTTCTTCATCAACTGCTAACATATGCTTTTTTATTTTTGCTAAAGTTAAAGGATCTATCCCTTTCGGGGCATATTCTATTTCATTTCCCTTTACGCCTCTTTGAGACCATAAATGTTCAATTTGTTCTATAGATAATTGATTAGTTTTTTTTAACTGCACAATCTTTTTTTGGTAACTTTCCAAACTCGCTTTAAATCGATCAAACATAAGTGGCTTTACGATATAATCTGTTACTCCGCCTCGTAGAGCGTGCCTCACTACATCTGTTTCCGATGCAGCTGTAATCATAATAATATCTGTATCATGCAAATTATTCCTAATATATGTGACAAGTTCGGTTCCTTGCATATCAGGTAAGTACACGTCTAATAAAACGAGTTGTGGCTTCACAAACTCTAGCCATTCTTTCGCTTGTTCTCCAGTCGTTGCTGTTCCAATTACTTTAAATCCCTCAATCTTTTCAGTAAAACGACGATGAATGTCCGCAATTCGAATATCATCTTCTACAATCAATACTTCAATCTCCTCACCCATTACAATTCGCCTCTCTCTTTTGGTAATGCAATAATAAATAATGCACCACCTAAATCCCCTTTTTCGATTGCAATACTTCCATTTAAATCTTCTACTAACTCTTTCACTTTTGCTAATCCATATCCTCGTTTCCCGCCTTCTTTCGTCGAGAAGCCTTTATAAAATATGCTAGTAATGACTTCATCATGAATCCCTTGTCCTGAATCTTCCACTTCAATTACTATCTCTTCTCCAATATCAGTTACAAACATCCTTACCTTCTTATCATTCTCTTCATTTCTTTCAATTGCTTCAAATGCATTCGTAATTAAATTTCCTAAAATAGAAACGACGTAATTACTCTCAATATGCGGGCTTAATTTATCTAAGCTACTTTCTCGATCTAGCATAAAATCAATCTTTAACTCTCGCGCTCTATTATAGAATCCAATTAAAATTCCACCTAACCATGGATTTTGAATTCGCTTCATAATAAATTGAACAAAATCTTGATATACCGCTGTTTCCTTATGAATAAGCTCTAAAGCATCTTCATATGATTCTAACTGGATAAGACCTGAAAGCGTATACAACAAATTGTTATATTCATGCGTTTGCGCTCGTAATGCCTCTGTATATTGCTTCGTCTGAGATAACTCTGCTGTTAACTGATCCATTTCAGATTTCAAACGTAAGCTCGATACGACGCCAGTTACTTTATTTTTCACTTTAATAGGTAGACGGTTCGCAATAACAGCCTGCCCTTTTATATTTAATTGACGATCAAACTGTTCTTCACCAGTTTGAAGTACATCTAGTATCGTTGAATTAGGAATTACATTTAAAATAAATTCTCCAATAATATTACGCTGTTCATCTAACGAAAGAATATCATAAGCCGCTTGATTGACTAAACTAATCATGCCATTGTGATCAATTACAATAATCCCTTCACGTACAGATTGAATCACTGTACTATGCTCTTCATATAAAGATGAAATTTCTTCTGGCTCCATCCCAAACATCATTCTTTTTATACTTCCGGCTAAATATATAGAACCAATTATCCCGATTAAAAGACCTATTACTGTAATCCAAAATACACGCTTTCCATATACTTCTACCGCTCCATGAATATCATCCATTGAAAATCCAACAGACACCACGCCTATAATTTCATTTTCCTGATTACGGATTGGAACTTTGCCGCGTAATGAAGGACCTAATGATCCAGTTGCTTTCGAAATATAAGATTTTCCTTCTACTAGAACTCCTTTATTATCTCCACCAACCATTGCTTCTCCTATTTTATCTCGCTTAGGATGTGCATATCGAATCCCCTCTTTGTTTCCAACTACAATAAAATCAGCATCTGTATCAATTCGAATTTTTTCTGCAATTGGCTGAATGATAGAAGCTGGGTTTTCTTTTTGAAAAGCTTCCGTTATTTCAGGTATAGCAGCAACTGTTTTCGCAACATGCAAAGCCCGTTTCCCAATTTGCTCTTCTACCGTTTCAGACAATATGTAATAAAATAAATAACTTGTTAATAGAAGTACGACTAGAATAAGTGTACTAATTGTTATTGTGATTCTCGGTTGTAGTTTTAACTTTTTAAATTTCAAAACCATTCCCCTAACATAATTAAAGATAGAATTTAATGAATTTACAGTCTTTTGCGATTACAACTAATCATAACACGGTTACTCTATATTTCTTTATTTTTATCTTCACAAAAAAAGAAACGAAGTACAATTACTACCTCGTTTCTTAACATTTTTTATTACACTTTAAATTTCCCAATCATCTCTTGTAATTCTTCTGCCATTTGCGATAAATGAACTGCTGCTGCATTGATTTCATCTACCGAAGCTAATTGTTCTTCTGAAGAACCAGCAATATTTTGAACGCTTGCTGCATTTTCTTCAATTGTAGCTGCAATTTCATTAATAGATGCACTAACTTGTTTTGCATCTACTGTCATTTGTTCCGCTACTTCTACCATACTATCAATTTGTACAACTGTATCATCTGTAGACTTCAATATTTCAGCGAAGCTTTGCTTCGTTTCATTTGCAACTACAAGTCCTGATTGTACTTCTGTTCCAACTTGCTTCATAGAGCTTACTGTTTCTTTTATGTCAAATTGTATCTCTTTTACTAGTTTTCCAATTTCCGTAGAAGACTGTCCTGATTGTTCTGCTAACTTTCGCACTTCATCTGCTACAATTGCAAATCCTCTTCCTTGTTCTCCAGCTCTCGCAGCCTCAATTGCAGCATTTAATGCTAATAAATTTGTCTGCTCTGCAATATGTTGAATTACCTCAAGGATTGCTCCAATTTGTTTCGACTTATCATCTAGCAAAACAATAACTTTATCTGATTGTGAAACAGACTCATGGATTAATTGCATTTGATTCACCGTTTGTTCAACTAACTTCCCACCATCTTCAGCCTTTTTCTTCGTATACATAGATGCTGTGGATACTAATGAAGAACTGTCTGCCACACGTTGAATTCCTTCTGTAACTTCTTCTAATAATGTTGCGCCTTCTTCGACTTCTTTCGTTTGTATTTCCGCTCCACTCGACACTTGCTCTATCGCTTGTGTAATTTGTTCCGTTGCTTCACTCGTCTGCTTCATACTAGCTGTTAATTCTTCTGAAGATGCCGCTACATGACCTGCTGAAGTATTTATATTGGAAATGACATTCTGTAATGATGCTGCCATCTCGTTAAAGCTTTCTCCTAACTGTCCAATTTCATCTTTAGAATGAACTGTAATGGATTCTGTTAAATCGCCTTCACTAATCTTTTTCGACGATATAACAAGTTGTTTTAACGGATTAATAATAGAAGCAATTATGAAGTAAATTAAAATCCCGCCAATTATTAATGAAATACCAATAACAGTTATCGTTTTATAGAAAATAGGTTCAGCAGCTTCAATAATTTCTTTTGCAGGCATAATTCCTGCTATTTTCCATCCAGTTATCTTATTTGTTTTAAAAGTGATATGACGATCTTCACCATCTAATCTGAAATTAAAATCACCTGTTTCTTGTTTGTACAACTCTTTTTCAAGTTTCTCTTCTACCTTATCACCTGGCTTCATCGTTGGATGTGCTACCACATTTTTATCTTGATCAAAAATTGCTACATATCCACTTTTACCGATATTAACCATCTTTGAAGTGTTTACGATATCATTAATAATTAAATCAATACCAAGAACACCGCTCTTATCCTCATTTTGTTTTGCTATTGTAATAACAATATTTCCTGTCGTTTTTGATTTATATGGAGCTGTAATAATTACTTCTCCACTTTTTTTCACTGCCTCTTTATACCAATCTCTTTCTGTAGGATTATATCCTTCTGGCATTTGAATAGACGGTGATTGAATAAACTGCCCATTGCTGGATCCAGTATAGATGGCTTCCAGTTCTGGATGTAACTTATTATATTCTTCTAGTTTATTTTGGATATTTTGTATTTGATCCGTTTGGTAATTTGATTGTGTAAATAGTTTCGTAAAATAAACTGCATCTACTTTTTTACTATCCAATTCTTTATTAATTACATTATCCAAAATTTTTATATTGTCTTTCGCCGATTGTGAAATCGTCTCATTAAAGTTTGTCTTCGCTTGCTGATAAGACGTCCAACCAATTACAATACTTGGAAGAATCAAAATGATAACAAATGACACAAGTAACTTTGCTTTTAAACTACTACTCCTTAATTTCCCTTGAAACATATTTCTACCCCTCCATACCGTTTTAAATGTAATTGTTTTACATTTAATTTCTTTATATAAATCATACGATTCAAATGTATCAACTCTTTCTCTATTGAAGAGTTGATACATACCTTTTTCATTCTATATAAATTAAATAATTAAAACAATATATAAAAATGTATATTATTCGAAATATTATAATTCACAGAAGAACCTCTAGTATCTCACTTACTAGAGGTTCCTACCGCTTTACTATTCTTTATCTTTTTCTACTTCTTTTTTCGCATCTTCTACTACAGATACAACAGGTTTATCGTTTGATAATTGTTGTACTGCTCCTTTTCCAGCAAATCCTTCTAATAACTCTTTTAAATCAATGCCAGAAGAAGCTTTTAATGTTTCTTGCATCGTTGCCATTAAATCAGTCGCATAACCTGCAACTTTTCCGGCACCGCTATTTTTACCACCGCCACCTGTATCGACAACTGTAATTTTATCAATGTTGCTAAGTGGGCTTGCAACTTCCTTCGCATAACTTGGAAGCATGTTAAGAACCATATCCATAATCGCCGCTTGGCCATATAACTCAAATGCCTCTGCAATTTTTTGTTTTGCTTCCGCTTCTGCTAAACCTTTTAATCTGATAACATCTGCTTCCGCTGTACCTTGTGCTTTTTGTACTTCTGCTTTTGCTTGACCTTGCGCTTTTTCGATTTCCGCCTTCGCTAAACCTTCTACACGAACTTCTTCTGCACGTGCTCTTGCTTCCGCTTCAATTTTATATTGATCTGCATCTGCTTTTTTCATTTGTTTTACTTTTTCCGCTTCTGCTGATTGTTCAACAGCATAGCGATCTGCATCTGCCTTTTTCTTTACTTCGGCATCATATTGCTTTTCACGACGCGCAATCTCTTTTTCTTCTAATTCAATTTGCTTTTCACGCTCAATGATTTTAACTCGCATTTGCTCTTCTGTAACACCTTGTTGCGCTTTTGCTTGTTGTAATTCATAGGAAAGATCTGCATCTGCGCGAGCTTGTTCTTGGTCTCTCTTATAAGATTGTACTTTTAACTCTTTATGTTTTTCAGCTTCAGCGATTTGTGCATCACGTTGATACTCAGCTTCTTTCGCTTCTTTCTCAGCACGAGCTTTTTCAATTCGCGCCTCTTTTTCACGCTCTGCATTTGCAACTGTTGCATCACGCTTAACCATCGCAATTTGTGGCTGACCAAGTGCATCTAAGTAACCGTTCTTATCCATGATTTCTTTAATTGTAAAGGAAACGATGCGAAGTCCCATCTTCTTTAAATCTGTAGAAGCTACTTCATGTACCTTTTGAGCAAATTGCTCTCTATTACTATAGGCATCTTCTACTGTCATAGAAGATAAAATAGCACGTAGATGCCCTTCTAAAACTTCTTTTGCTTCTATTTTCAACTCTTCTGTTTCTTTTCCTAAATATTGTTCAGCTGCTGTAGAAACTTCTTCAATGGTAGACCCTACTTTAATAATAGAAACACCATTTACTGTAATCGGTACACCTTGTTTCGTATACGTATCACGTGTTCCCACTTCTAATTTGTAGTTTAATAGACTTAAAGGCTCTGCTCTTTGCATAATCGGAACTACGAAAGTACCGCCGCCACGAATAATCTTAATCTTCTTTCCATCATCAGTGGTAACTACATTTTTCCCGCCACCAAGCCAGTTTCCAGTAACAATTAATGCTTCATCTGGTCCAACTGTTCGATACTTTGTAATGAATACTAAAATGAGTAGAATTAAAATTGCGAGTAATACTCCACCGATAATTAATGGAATCGTCATGTAAATTCCCCCTTATAATTTTGGTTTCTTTAAAGAATAAGCAATGTTCTGTACAAGCAGAACACCATCTTGGACTCCCTCGATAATAACTTCAGTTCCTTGTGAAATATCTTTCTTTCCAACTGTTTTAGCTAGGATTGCATTGTTTCCAAATTGGGAGGAAATTAATACTTCACCAAACCCTTCTGTAGGAATAGTCGTAATGACCTCTCCCTTACAACCAATAAATTCATCCATACGCTGCACAGTGTTTTGTTCTGCTTCTGCAATCGGCTTTAAAATTAATATTTTCATTATGAAAACACCAATAAAGGATATAGCAAATGCAGACCCGAAAATAAGAATGCTATTAAAGGAAAATAAATATTCTCCTATATAACTAAGTCCACATAACATGGCGAAAAAACTAAGTAATAAAGTAACAACGGATACAGATCCGCCTCCAAAACTAAATATGGATTCAAATATATCTCCAAAAAAGATATAAATAACAGTGAGTATAGTAGCAATAATAAATCCGTATAAATAAATTGTTTCAAGTGGATAACCAAACAAAGCCATTTCTTATCCCCCTCTCTTAAACAATCCCTTTTTTGTTATGTGTATGCCCACCTCTTTCAAAGATTATAGTTCTTAATTTTCAGTTATTTACCCTTTAAAGAAAAGCCTGTAAGACAGGCCCCTAAAAAAGAACAGGAGAAACCTATTGTGACAGGCTCCTCCTAGTAAATAACCGATATATTATATATCTATATAATATACTATTTTCCACAAAAAGTAAAGTTAAACATACATTGGAAAAGCACTTATTTTACTGATAATTCGTACGTTCCATCGCCATTATCATATTTATATACATACAAATAATACTTACCTGGTTTTGCATTAAATTTTGCCTCTATATGATTTCCATTAGCTTGACCGTAAGCGGCATAATTTTGCATATCTGATTCATGATGAAGCACCCATGTCATCCCGATTCCATACTCATTTAAAACGGAAATATCGATATTTTTCGTTGATGCTACATTAAATGTATAAACATCGGTGTGATCTCCGCCGATAAGGCTACCTTTTATAGTAGTGTTTAACCCGATACGATTTGCTTCCTCTGGACGATTATTTGGTTCTAATTCTGTTAAACTTCCATCTTTAATCGTAACAGTGGTTTCGTTTCTGCTCTCCTTACCTTTATCATCTTTTACTCTTAACGCTACTTTATAAATTCCTTCTCTTTCATATGCATGTATTGGATTAACTTCTGCACTTGTGCTGCCATCTCCAAATTCCCATAAATAAGAAACAATTTTTCCATCTTCATCATTTGAGCCATCACTTTTAAATTGAATTCCTTCTTTTACAAGCCCATTATAAGGTCCATTTATATTAACCGTTGGAGCTTTATTTTCTCCATCATCTTTTGCGATACCGTGGAAGACTACATCATATTCAAATTCATTTGAACTATTCACACGATAATTGACGAAGTATGCTGTAACAGTTTTGTAGCCACTCCATTCTTTTTGCGCCAGTTGTTCTAGTGCTTCATTTACTCGTTTACTCATTTCGTTCCAATCTTCAGATTCACCTTTTGTTACACTACCTGTAAATGTGCCTTCTAATGTAAATGTATTAAAGAATTGGGAGCTATGTTTTGTCATTTTTGCCTCTTTCATTGGCAACGTATCACTAATTTCTTTCTCTACTGCTGTTAACGATTTTGGTGCATGTTCAGCTAAATAATCATCTGCTACTTCCGGTACATTATATTTATCTTGATTATCAATTAGCTGTTGCATATACTCTTGATACTCTTTATTTAGTTTAGAATCTTTACTTAAATTCTCACGATAGGCATCATAATTTTTCACGTCATTTGCACGAATTAAATCTTGAATTTTATCAAATGTTTCAAATTGATGTGTATATAAATAAGATTGCAATGCGAACGAGTAATTATAGAAATCCCAGGAACCATATTTAGCAAATAATGTGCGCTCTGCTGTATAACGGCTTGCAGGATCAGATGATAATCCACTAATGATGCTCTTTCTCGGTACTACATTATTTGTACGAGTAGATCCTGCGAAAAATTCTGCATTTCCTTCTTGGAACCAAGTTAATCTCTCATTTTGATACATATCTCCTCTTCCAAATAAACCTGGCACTTCAAATCTCCCTTGAAGATAATGAGTAAACTCATGACGGAATAACTCTTCTAAACTATAAATACTTTGTTCTGGCGTACGCTCATATGTAAAGAATGTACCTGTTTCTTCTATATAAATGCCACCGTTGTTTGTTTCATATCCATACAGTTGTCTGTTTAACTGATATTCGTCTGGAGTATTATAGATTACTATCGTTAATACGTCGTCTGCATTACCTGGCTCTAATGCTTTGTCATTCCCAATTACACGATGATACTGTGCTTTTACTTCCTTTGCAGCCCAGTATAGTCTCTTAATTTTTTCTTCTGATACTTTATCTCCTGTTTTAAATACGATAGATCCATCGTCGAATGTATACGTTTTTGGTAAGTACTGTTCTTTTCCTTCTTTACGTATCGTCTCTAAATCTACCGTATTACCGCTATAATCTTTTCCGTTATAATTTGTTGTAATTTGTTCTACTGCAACAAAATACGGCTCACTTAAACGCGGATACATATGCATTGCTTGTGTAACAACCTCTAAACCTTTATTTGGATTACTATGAAACTTCCCTAAACGACTAGCAAAATAAATTCCATTATTAACGAGCCACTTATTTTCTGGTGTTACTTCATTTAAAAGAGCAATACGATTTATTTCATTAATAAATCCATCTATTTTCCCGTACCACATTGTATCTTTTGCTTCTTTACGAGTTTCAAATAAATAAGATTGCATATCATAATCAATACCTTGCATCATATCGTATACAGCTTGTCCTTTCATACGATCGTCTACATACGTATGAAGATTATCATTGTATTGCTTTAAAATATTCGATGCGTATTGAACCGTTTCCACATCACTTGAAGCATTACTAATTAATTTACCGTATGCAGATACGACTGCATCTTGCTCATATGTACCAAGCTTAAAGTTTGGATTGGCTGCAATTGCTTTTAAAGCAGGTAAACATTTATCCTGGAAGCTTCTCTCATTTAAATCACTTAATTCATTATTGTAAAATGCGAGATAAAAAGCTGAACGTAACACTTCTGTAAACGTTTGAATTCCTTTTGAATCATCTTTCGTAAACGTACTACCTCGGTGAGCTAATTCATCTATAACTGCTTGCATTTTCCCTTTGTCTTTATAAAAAGCCTTTGCATCTTCATTGAACTGGAATAAGTCTGTAATTTGATTCCATTTAATACTTCCTAGCGTTTCAACCAATTCTTGATTATTCATTTTGTTTAAATCAGCCATTGAATAGCTTTCTTTAATTTGCTTTACTTCTGAGCTCTTCATAATAGATGCTGGTCGCTGTGAAAAGTCTCCTACTTTTAAACGTTCTTGAAACGATAATGTTTCCTCTGCTTTAGAAACATGTCCAATCTCATCTACTGGTTTTTCAATCCCAACTGGTTTCGAATGCAATACATTGTATGGCACCTTTTCTTCTGCTGATACATTCGTTTGAATTGCTCCTAACGATAGCGCCATTGTACTAATACTAAGCATCACTTTATTAATCTTTGATTTCTTGTTCATATCATTGCCCCCTATTTATATATTCCCTTGAAGAATTTAACATAAAATCTAGATACAACAATATAAAATGCAATATTTCATATTATTTCTTCCTATATTTTGTACATATCGTGAACAGACTTACCTTTATCTAACCTCCAATAATTATGAATCCATAGCGATTAAACTGTCCTTTTACACAAGATAAAAATCGAATTTTTTGACAATTGATCTTTTAATTGTTATAGTTAATATAATTGTTAACTTTATTAAACAAAGGTGGGATTCTATGATAAAAAAAGAAAACAGTGTATTTTATATCTCCATCTTGCTAACAACATTATTCATTATATGGGGAATTACCCCGGCAAGTTGGATACAAGGCTATGATTTGCAAAGTGTTACATCTTCCTTAAACTCATTTATCCTCAATAAATTTGGATGGTTTTACTCTCTACTTATGATCGCAATGATTATTTTAGCCACTTATTTAGCATTTTCTAAGTACGGTTCTATTCGTCTTGGTAAAGATGGAGAAAAACCACAGTATAGTTATCCATCTTGGCTATCCATGTTGTTTGGAGCAGGAATGGGAATTGGACTCCTCTTTTATGGAATCACTGAACCGATTTCACATTTTACAGATCCATTAACAGGAAAAGCAGGTACAGAGGAAAGCGCCAAACTCGCTATGCAATATTCATTTTTCCACTGGGGACTCTTTCCGTGGTCACTATACGCGATGGTTGCTTTAACAATTGCATATTTCACATTCCGTAAACAAAAAGGTAGCACAATTGGGGCTACAGTTACTCCATTATTTAATCGATCGAAAAATTCTCCTATCGGAAAAACAGTCGATATTTTGGCTGTTTTAGCCACAGTATTCGGTATTGTGCCATCTGTTGGGATTGGTGCTCAACAAATCGCCGGAGGATTAAGCTATTTATTCCCTTCTATTCATAACACTGTACTTACACAGCTTGTACTTATCGCCATCTTCGCTGTTTTATATTTAACAAGTGCACAAACAGGCTTAGATCGTGGGATTAAATATTTGAGTAACTTAAATTTCTCTCTTGCAGGTATTTTACTCGTCTCCTTTTTACTTTTAGGACCGACTGTATTTATTATGAAATATTTCACATCTACACTCGGTTCTTATATCGGAGCTTTACCTAGTATGGGATTAAATTTAGGAGCATTTAATGAAAAATCTTCTTCTTGGATTGAAAACTGGACTATTTTCTATTGGGGATGGTGGATCTCTTGGTCTCCATTCGTCGGTACATTCATCGCTCGTATTTCTAAAGGGCGTACAATAAAAGAATTTATTATTGGAGTTGTATTAGTCCCAACTCTTATCTGTACATTTTGGTTTGCAGTATTTGGCGGTACCGCTATCCATATGGAAATGTTCCAATCGCTTGGTATAGCTGATGAAATCGCAAAAAATGGTACAGAGATTGGATTATTTGCTGTTATTTCACACCTACCGTTCTCTACATTTTTAACAATTATCGGGTTAATTTTAGTAGCCACATTTTTCGTTACTTCTGCTGACTCGGCAACATTTGTTGTTTCAATGCAAACGAGTAACGGAAGCTTATCACCGAAAAATAGTTTAAAACTTATATGGGGATTAACAATCGCGATAATTGCTGCTATTTTATTACAAGCTGGAGGATTAAATGCACTGCAAATAGCAGCTATAATTGCCGCGCTACCATTTTCTATCGTAGTTGTTCTTATGGTCATTTCGCTCTTTAAGGAGCTTCGAAAAGAAGATGTTAATTTACAAGCAAAAGAAGTTCCGCAAAAAATAAAGAAGGTTATGTAACGATTAGCACCTCTCCTAAAGAAGAATTCGGTCCTCCGATTAGTCCTGAATCCATTATTACTGAGGGCTGCAAAATAAATTAAATAAAACCCATTCGTATGAAATATAATTTTCATACGAATGGGTTTTTACTCTATTATATAGTGTTGTAAACATGCTTTCTCCTCAAAACCTACTTTCTTGTACAACTTCATCGTACCATCATTATTCGTATTCAAACATAGTTCTATCTCTCTCATCCCTTGAAAGGAGAAAATATACTGAATTGCCCCTTGTAATAAGCGCTCTCCAACACCTTTTCTTCTACTATTTTCAGTCGTTGCAATAAATTCGATATTCGCTTCTTGAAACTCCGGATTTACTTCAACATATACATAACCTTCTAACTTATCATTCTTCATACTTACAAATAATTTATTCGTATCACTTAAACGTTCGATAATTTCAATTCCTTCATAATATGTATTAGGAAAAACATTATTGTGTAAAGCGATAAACTGCTCAAATACTTTTGGTAAAGCCTCTTCTACATTACATATAACACGTTTTCTTGGAATGTTTTTTAAAATGAGAATACTATGTCGATCTTGTTCTTTAGCATGTAAATCCTTCATTAAGCGAGCACAATTATTATTTTCCACATGATAAAAACCATAAAATTTCTCAATATGAAAAGGCATCTTTTCTATAAGTTCCTTCCACATATGTAAAGCAACTTCTTCCCAATTCTCTACAATAATAAACGGCCCCCATATTTCTGCACATTTTTTCACTTCATCCACATCAAATCCTAATACACCTATTATTTTATTATTTTCATAAGTAACAACAAAAGATTGTTCCCATCCTATATCAGAAAAATCATGGATAATTGTCTGTAATAACTCCTCTTTCTCGTCTCCACAATAACCAACATAATGAGTAGCATCTTTATTCATACTTGCAATAAATGATGCCACCTCTTCAGTTTTCAAAATAGAACTGACATGCATGACCTCTCCTCCTTCTCTAATATATTTACACCTTTTACATTTATATCCTTCTAAAAAAGACATCATCATAAGCATATTTCAAAATGAAATCGCCATGATAATGTCTTCTCAAAAACTCACATAATTATTTTACATTATAATAAGATAAAACGTTTTTATTTCTTAAATAATCTCTTTCTAAATACAAACATACTCAGTGCTGAAAGAACTAATGCTACACCCGAAAGTAAAGTTGATGTATTCGCTTGTCCACCTGTTGCTCCTAGCGATTTCTTACTTTCTTCTTCTTTATTAACAACTGGTTTATTTTCTTTCATGCTTTGATTCTCTACTACTTTTTCTTTCACAACTTGATTATTCACGTTTTGTTCTTGAACTGGTGCCGATTGATTGATTTCTTCTTTCGATTCTTCAACTTCTTTTGTTGGCTCTTTTTCTTCTTCTTTCGATCCTTCAACTCCTGTTGTTGGTTCTTTTACTTCTTCTTTCGATTCTTCAACTTCTTTTGTCGGCTCTTTTTCTTCTTCTTTCGATCCTTCAACTCCTGTTGTTGGTTCTTTTACCTCTTCTTTCGATCCTTTAACTTCTTTTGTTGGCTCTTTTTCTTCTTCTTTCGATTCTTCAACTTCTTTTGTTGGCTCTTTTTCTTCTTCTTTCGATTCTTCAACTTCTTTTGTTGGCTCTTTTTCTTCTTCTTTCGATTCTTCAATTTCTTTTGTTGGTTCTTTCCCTTCTTCTTTTGGTTCTTCAACTTCTTCTTTTGATTCTTCAACTTCTTTTGTTGGTTCTTTTACTTCTTCTTTTGATTCTTCAGCTTCTTTTGCTGGTTCTTTTGGCTCTTCTTTTGATTCTTCAACTTCTTTTGCTGGTTCTTTTTCTTCTTCTTTTTCAACTATATTCTGGATTACTGTTCCGTTAAAACTTATACTAATTTCATCCGAATCTAAATCAAATTTATACACCTTTTCACCTGGAGTACTCCATTTTATTACTCGGTTATTAAATGTTCCACCCTCACTTGTCAGTTTAATATTCTCAATAATTTCTCCTTCTAAATCATATACAGGAACTTGAATTTCTTCATTTACTTTTGCTTCATCTAAAAAGATTTTCTGTCTGCCGGCATCAATTGAAAACCATTGGCCTAATTGTATTAACGGCCTTACATCACGAATCTCATTTCCAGCTAATTTTAAACTGAGTAGGTCTAACATTGGGCTAAGAACTGAAACATCTTTAATTTGATTATCAGCAAGATTTAACCACTGTAAACTTTTTAATGAAGATAGTGGTGTTATATCTTCAATCTGATTATGAGATACATTCACATCGTTCAACTTTTCTAAGTTTGAGATAAATTCAATATTCTTCAAACCTACTCCTTCTAAAGTAAGTTTTTCTAAGTTCATCATATATTCTAAACCTGTTATATCTTTTATATTTTCCCCTTTTTCTTTAAGTATCTCTAATTTTTTAATCTGCAATAAATCTTCTTTTGTGATAGGAGCGTTTAAATTCTCTCTACCTAAATTCTCTTTATTAATATGTTGTTGTAAAGTTTTATCAAGAATTATATTTTCCTTTTGTTCATCATTTCCTTTTATTTCATCTAACCTTTCAACAACATTTTGAATTACTGTTCCATTAAACTTAATACGATTCTCTTCTGGTTTTATATCCAACAGAAATTCGTATGTTTTTTCACCAGTAGTACTCCATTTAACAGAACCATTATTAACTACTCCATCTCCATTCTTTAATTGAACAGTATCGAGTGGCTCTCCTTGTAAATTATAGATAGGTATTTTAACTTCCTTATCTTTTTCTACATCATCTAAAAAGATTTTTTGTCTTTGAATATCAATGTACATTCTTTTCCCTAACTCTTGAACCGGTCTAACATCACGAATTTCATTTGACCCTAGCTTTAAATCGTATAAACCTGTTAAGTGGCTAAGTGGCGTTATGTCTGAGATATAGTTTTCTTCTAAATTAAGTGATTGTACGGTAGACAATCTTGATACAGGTTCGATGTTTTCTAATTCATTTTTAGAAAGATCTAACTCTACTAACTTTTTCATTGGTGTAATATGTTCAATATTAGTCAGTCCATTGTTGCTTAAAGATAAACTCTTCACATTCTTCAATTGCTCAATCCCAGCAAGATTAGCATTACTAATTTGATTATTTGCTACAGTCAAAGTCTTTAAAGTTGTTACTGTAAATAATGGTTTAATATCTTTTATATAATTACTATTTAAATCTAGCATTTTGATCTTCTTCATTTGACTCAATGGGCTTAAATCCGAGATTTTATTGTTTCTCAAGCTTAAACTTTCGATATGTTCTAACTCAGCCAAAGGTCCAATATCTTTAAGTTCACCATAAGTTATACTTAATGATTTCAATTGTCTCAAACTCGAGATAAATTGTATATTTTCTAACTTAACTTCTTCCAATGTTAAGGTTTCTAAGTTCGTCATATATTCTAAACCAGTTACGTCTTGTATTCCTTTACTTTTCGCTTCAACGACTATTAAAGATTTAACTTTTAATAAATCTTCCTTAGTTATTGGCGTATTTAGATTCTCTCTATTTAAATTATACTTATTAATATGCCTTTGTAATTGCTTATCTAATATTACATTTCCGTCTTCATCCTGTTGATCCTCTTTATTTTCCTTTTGCTTTTCTGGAACATTATTTTCTAAATTTAAAGCATTTACTTCAAACTGCACTTGATATTTATTATCATAGGCCATTGTCGGAATATAAATATGCATTTGCATATTATATCTTTTTCCTAATTCTCCTACTTCAAACTGAATCACTTTCGTTCCGTTTTTCTTTTTATCTTCTGATATTACTTTTACATCATGAAACACACCAGGAGTATGAACATCTTCTGTTTTCAAGTATTTGAAGAAATCACTATCACTTAACGTTGCCGTTACCATTTTCTTTCCATTCTCAATCGTTAACTTAGGATCCTTTATATAAACAGCTGCCATAGACTCCTCATTCGTTTTATCTTTATATGCTTTCATAACAGCATCATATGTACCATCTTCTAAAGCATAGCCCTTTTTATTAGCCTCAATTGCTACTRCCGCTAAAGCAGGCGTTGAATACGTGGCAAATGGAAGTGATAACGCCGCAGCGATAATCATCGCATTTATATGTTTTCTTTTATTTTTTTTCAACTTTACATCTCCTCCAAAATATATAAATCTAAATGTAATCATATCTCGAATAAATGATAATAATTTTCATTATCATTGTCAACTAAAAAAATAAAAAGTTAACAAAAAAATAACCCCTTTTTAAGGGGGTTATGCCATTTTTTCTCCGGTTTCTTCTTTAAAAAAGCTCTTCATCGCATGGAATACGTCTGCTTTTTGCTTTAAAATATAATATCTAAAATTCTCATCTTTAATATTTTTATAGGCTGACATGAGGGTACTATGGCGGTTGTACTGGTTCACTTCCCCATATCCAAACATATTACACTTCTTCATTAACTCCTCGACAAGCTTTACACATCTAGCATTATCTGATGTTAAATTATCACCGTCTGAAAAATGGAATGGATAAATATTATAGCGGTCTGGTGAGTATTTATTATCAATTAGCTCGAGTGCTTTTTTATATACAGAAGAACATATCGTTCCGCCACTTTCTCCTTTTGAGAAAAACTCTTCCTCTGGAACTACTTTTGCCTCCGTATGATGGGCAATAAACTCAATATCTACTGTTTCATACTTCGTTCGTAGAAATCGCGTCATCCAGAAAAAGAAGCTACGTGCCATATATTTCTCCCATATTCCCATCGATCCACTCGTATCCATCATCGCTAATACAACAGCTTTTGAATCTGGCTTTAATACTTCATTCCAAGTACGGAACTTTAAATCTTCTTGGTGAATCGGATGAAAAGAGGCTTTACCACGCATCGCATTTCGTTTATATGCGGATATCATCGTTCGTTTCTTATCGATATTTCCCCATAATCCAGTCTTTCTAATGTCATTAAATTCAACATGTTCAATCCGGTTTTCATCTATTTCTTTTCTCTTTAAATTAGGCAGCTCTAACTCTTTGAAAAATGCTTGCTCTAATTCTAAAATAGAGACTTCAGCTTCATAATAATCTTCTCCAGCCGCGTCCCCTGCTCCTTGCCCTTTTCCTGGTCCTTTTTGCTTTTGACCACCTGATCCATCTCTCGCAACGACATCACCAACTTTGCTGTCACCATTTCCTTGCCCAACGTGTTTGTTTTTATCATAATTGTACCTAATCTTATATTCATCTAAAGAACGAATCGGTATTTTTACAACATCCTTACCATTAGACATAACTATGCTTTCTTCTGTTACAAGATCGGGTAAATTATTCTTAATTGCCTCTTGTACTTTTTCTTGATGGCGTTGTTGGTCGTCATATCCTTTGCGATGGAGGGACCAGTTTTCCTGTGAAATCGTATAATTTGGTTGGTTTTCTTCACCCATTTCTTTCCCTCCTTACTGTAATTGTCTTCCCTTATGAACAGTAAGCTAGAAATTTTATTTTATACTGTGCAAGCTAGAATGAAAGATAACTGCCCATCGAAATTCATCCCATAAACATATATAACGTTTTTCATATAATACTCCGAGCATCCTAAACAAAATTTTGCCACTCACATACTAGAAAGAAATATTCAGCCGTTGATAAGAAAGAAACACAATGCATAGTTGCACACATTTACACTTTGCAACATATTGTATTGTGTTGGCTTTTTTCGTATGAATGGTTGGTTACTCTATCATATGCATATTGTAAAAATAATTGACAATAAATTCATGAAATTGTATCTTAATTTATTACATTTGGACAAGGTATGACACTTTACACATATAAATGGATAATAAAACGCTGTCCCGCAAAATACAAGAGACAGCGTTTTGTTATCAAACTATCGGTTTAGCAGACTACCTACATAGCGTAATAATTCATTCGCAGATGAAGAATTATAGCCGTGCTCATCAATTAAGCGTGCAACAACATCATTGATTTTCTTAAGCTGATTTTCGTCTGGCGTTTTCGTTGATGTTGTAATTTTCACTATATCTTTTAAATCAGCAAATAGTTTTTTCTGAATCGCTTCGCGAAGACGCTCATGTGAATTATAATCAAAGCGTTTTCCTTTACGCGCGTAAGCAGAAATGCGAATTAAAATTTCTTCACGGAATGCTTTCTTAGCATTTTCTGAAATTCCAATTTGCTCCTCAATTGAGCGCATTAGCTTTTCATCTGGACTCATTTCTTCACCTGTTAATGGATCACGTAATTTCGATTTATTGCAATATGCTTCAACGTTATCTAAGTAATTATCCATAAGTGTCTTCGCTGATTCTTCATATGAATACACGAATGCTTTTTGTACTTCTTTCTTCGCAATTTCATCATATTCTTTTCTCGCTAATGAGATGAAATTCATATAACGCTCTCGATCTTCATTACTAATTGACGGATGCTGATCCAACCCGTCTTTGAGCGATCTAAGTACATCTAATGCGTTAATAGATGGTACCTCTTTTCGAATAATTGTAGAAGAAATTCGGTTAATAACATAACGAGGGTCAATACCTCTCATACCTTCATCTTGATATTCACGTTGTAGCTCCTCTACATCAATCGCATTATAGCCTTCTACCGTTTCTCCATCATATAAACGCATCTTTTTAATTAAATCAATATCTGGACGCTTCGGATCTTTTAAACGAGTTAAAATCGTAAACATTGCTGCAACGCGAAGTGTGTGCGGTGCAATATGCACATTGGATACATCACTTTCACGAATCATTTTTTCATAAATATGTTCTTCTTCACTCACTCGTAAATTGTATGGAACTGGCATTACAATAATTCTTGAGTGCAATGCTTCATTTTTCTTGTTTGCTATGAAGGAACGATACTCCGTTTCATTCGTATGCGCTACAATTAATTCATCTGCTGAAATAAGCGCAAATCTTCCCGCTTTGAAATTCCCTTCTTGCGTAAGCGATAATAAATGCCATAAAAACTTCTCGTCGCATTTTAGCATCTCTTGGAATTCCATCATCCCACGGTTTGCCTTATTCAATTCTCCATCGAAGCGATACGCTCGTGGGTCTGATTCTGAACCATATTCTGCGATTGTTGAAAAGTCCAGACTACCTGTTAAATCGGCGATATCTTGTGATTTAGGATCAGACGGGCTAAATGTACCAATCCCTGTACGGCGATCTTCCGAGAAGAAAATACGCTCTACAACTACATCCTCAATTCTTGAACCATATTCTTGCTCTAGACGCATTACGTTTAATGGCGATAAATTCCCTTCAATTCTAACTCCATACTCACCAAAGAAATCATCCCGTAAATGATGCGGAATTAAATGCAGTGGATCTTCATGCATTGGGCAGCCTTTAATTGCAAAAATTGCGCCTCGATCTGTTCGTGAATATGTTTCTAATCCTCGTTTCAACATCGTAACTAATGTTGATTTCCCGCCACTAACAGGACCCATTAATAATAAAATACGTTTTCTAACATCTAATCGTTTTGCAGATGGATGAAAATATTCCTCCACAAGACGTTCTAAAGCATCCTCTAATCCAAATAGCTGATTACTAAAGAAGTTATACTTTCTTCTACCATCTACTTCTTCGATTCCAGCATCTTTTATCATATTGTAAATGCGAGAGTGTGCTGTTTGAGCCACCCATGGTCTTTCCTTCACAAGCTCTAAATACTCCGCAAACGTACCTTCCCATTGTAACCGTTCTTCTGCTGCTCGATGCTGTTCAATCTTTTTTAGAATATCCATTATAGCTCCTCCCCCATCTCCTTGTTCAATCGGATTATTATAAAAGGTATGCTAGGATGTCCTTAAACATTCTTTAAATCAAAATGAAATATACAGTAGTGCTATAAAATTCTCTCCAAAATTCAAAGAAAATTCTGTATAATATAGGTATTAAAGTTTTTACACCTCTATTCATTTTAAATAAATTCTTTTCTTCCAAGAACCTTACATACATTTTGATTCATATTTAAGATTCGTAAACTGAAAAATAGGAGGGATATTAGTATGAAATTATTATTAATTTTAGGTGTATCACTCACATTTCTTACAGCTATTTTCACATCTGGTTACAATGATAAACCTGGTACACAAAAAAAGTGATGTGCTTCTTAGCACATCACTTTTTTTATCAATCATTTATAATACACATTTTCCACATCATATTTTGATAAAGGTCGGCTATAATAATAACCTTGCACAAACTTCACATTCTTTTCCTTCAAAAATTGTATTTGTTCCGCTTTTTCTACTCCTTCTGCAATTACATTCAATTCCAAAGTATGAGCTAAATGAATAATTGCAGCTGTAATATTCGTATCACGTTCATCCACATGTATACCTTCCATAAAAGAACGATCGATTTTCAACGTATCAATTGGGTACGTTTTTAAATAACTTAAAGATGAATATCCCGTCCCAAAATCATCTAAATGAATCTTTAAATTTTGTTCTTTTAATTGTAGCAATACCCTTTTCGATATGTCTTTATGCATAAGGGCTCCTTCTGTAACCTCTATCGCTAATAGATGAGCTGGTACATTGTACTTATGTAACGCTCGTGTAATCATCTCTATTAATGTAATCGAGCGAAAGTGCCTGGCTGAAATATTAACTGCAATCGGGACAACTTCATATCCTTTATTTAACCATTCACGTATTTGCCGACACACTTCATTTACTACCCATTCATCAAGCTTAATAATAAATCCTGTTCTTTCTGCTAGCGGAATAAATTGATTGGGAGAGACAAATCCCAATTCTTTATTCTCCCACCTTATTAAAGCTTCCATACTCGCTATTTTTTTCGTTTCAATATTCATTTGTGGCTGATAATACAAGCAGAATTCATTTTTTTCTATAGCACGATGCAATTGGTTTTCTATTATAAATCTTTGTTCACGCTCACAATCTAATCCACTGCAATAAAACTGATAATGCCCTTTTCCTTTTTCTTTTGCTTTTTCCAAAGCAGCATCAACTCTTTGGAATAATATTTTTTCATCCTCTCCATCTGTTGGAGCCATTACAATTCCGATTGACGCACTTAAATAGACGTCCTCTTCTTCGATTACAAAATGTTCACTAATCTTTTTTAGTATGCTTTTTGCAACTATCTCTACACGTTCTTTCGTTATATTTTCTATTAACATAACAAATTGATCATCGTGTTCTCTAAATAAGTGCATACCGTCTATTTGAAGACTGCTTAAACATTCTGTAACTTTTTGTAATACTTTATCTCCTTCTTTATGACCAAAAGTATCATTAATAAGGTGAAATTCATCTAAATCTATAAAAACAAGTGCAAACTCTGTATTATCATTTAAAAAAACATTTAACTTATTTGCACATGAAATTCTATTCATTAATCCTGTTAATTGGTCATAATAAGCTAAATATTCTGTTCGCATTTCATTCAATACTTGCCTTGTAACATCCCTCGTAACAATATATACCCCAACAATTTCGGCGTTCACAATAATCGGAATAGTTCTCAAAGAAATATAGAGCTCGTACCCTTCTTTATGAACATATTTCTTTGAAACAATTTGTTTTGCCCTTCCTTGCAGGGCTCCTTTAAATATAATTTGAAAATCTTTTTCATATTCCTTATTAATAAATTCAAAAATAAATTTATTATGTAATTCTTCATATCGATATCCAAATATTTCATACGTTGCTGGATTTGCATATGTAATTCTACCTATAGAATCCATAGATATAATGGAGTCATTATTATATTCTAATAACGACTTAAACAACATTTGTTTTTCCTCTATCTCTGCCTTTTCCTCAATCTGAGCTGTGATATCCCTCGTAATACAAATAATAAACTGACATACTCCTTCTTCGTCGAATACAGGATTAAGTGAAGATTCATAATGTAACTCACCCTTTGGTAAACTAACTACATCACAAAAGGTATGTGCTTTCGCTTCGCTCGCTACTTTTGCATATTGCACTCGCAATATTTCCGCCGTATCTTCTGATAATACTTCAGCAAACGTTTTTCCATAACATTCTTCGCCTAGCTTCCCATAATCCATACCTATCTTATTTACATAAATATATTTAAAGGTTTCCTCATCCATAACTTTCACAATAAATACTAAATCTTGAATAGCATGTAATAGTCCTCTTCTTATTAAATCCATATCTATCATACTTAAAAAGGTATTTTGATTATTATATTGTTCCTTCATATTTATCTCAACCCGTCTAATCTATTTTTATTCATATATCCCATTCTATATGAATATGTACCCTTTTTTAAATGTATGATTACATATTATTTTTATTTTTAGAAAAAAAGTCGCCATATGGCGACTTTTAATAAACAATTTCTAAATCTAATCCCGGATAATTTTGTTGACGGAATGCTTCATAAATTAAAATAGCTGCTGTATTAGATAAATTTAATGAGCGCACTTTATCAGTCATTGGAATACGTAAACAATGATCGAAATTTTCTTCGATTACATTAGCTGGTAAGCCGTTTGTTTCTCTTCCAAATACAAAATAGTAATCCTTCTCACGTTTGCTATAATCAAATGCTGTATGAGCTTTCTCGCCATACTTTGTTAAATAGAAGAATTCACCGTCTTTATTTTTCTCATAAAATTCTTCAATTGAATCATAATACGTAACTTTCACGTGCTGCCAATAATCTAATCCTGCACGCTTTAACATTTTATCATCCGTTGAAAATCCAAGCGGTCTAATCAAATGTAATTCTGTTCCAGTTGCTGCACAAGTACGAGCAATATTCCCTGTATTTGCTGGAATTTCTGGTTGATATAAAACAACATGTACTCCCACGCGATATTCACCTCTGTTTTTTGTCTACTACGTATTATACCACTTGAGCGAAAAATCTCTACCCATTAATAATATGAAAGAATTTATATTTCATTTGTGGTGTATATTTACTAGAATCTTCATAGTTCCAATAACGCCGACGGCTATTCGCTGAATGTGCATTTACAAGTGGCATACCATCTGCGTCTTTTGCTACTACAATCGTCGTATGATTCCACCTACCATCATCCTCGAAATCATAAGCGATGACATCACCAAGAATAAGGTCCTCTGGCCTTTCTACCGCTTCAGCTCGAAGCCCTGTTGTAGCACCTGACAAATACCAATAAAAAGAGTGTGCGACAGCCCAGCTCCAACTCCACTGATTCTCCCTTTGCCACCATCCTTTGCGAATATTAGGATATCCATTCATTGGTACTTCTCCAGTATGAAGACATTGAGAAATAAAATTCGTACAATTATCAGGGAAATTACGATATACAGGGTTTCGATCATCCCACCAACGCTCTGCATATTTAACTGCCTCTAAACGGTTGTACCGATAAGAACCGTACTTCTCTTTTGTAACTTCCCTTTCTAACGTCTCACTCATTCCAACTGCTTCTGGCACTTCAATAGCATAATCACCTATTACCCGGCTATTATTTAAACAAACTCTTCGTTTTAGTTGTTCCTCTTCGATATAAAATAATTCTTTATGCTTAATTAAATATTTAAAATGTATTTGATAATCAATTTCTTGATGATTGCTATTATTTAATTGTCTCATGAAAGAAACATCCGCAGTTGCTTTCACTATCTCTGCATTACGCTTTTGAAACAATTGTTTCTTTCTCTGTGCTATTTGTAATAAATCTTCAGCAATACCATCTACATTTGTTCGTTTCTCTGTTACATATGCTAAAAATTGTTGTACTTGCTTTTCAATATTTATTTTTACAACCATTTCGTCTCCCTCCCATATTACAATATGAAGAAGGGAGATATTATCTACTCTTTTTTCTGCGCTAACAATTCAAGTCCGCGATTCATTTCATGAAGAACCTCTTCATCTTTCTCACGTTGCATCGCTTTTTCAATAGCTTCGCCCACGCCATCTCCACCAATTTTCCCAAGTGCCCATGCTGCTGTTCCGCGAAGTACTGGTCTTGGATCGTCTTTCATAACACCAATTAAATCTGGAATTGCTGATGCCTCTTTAAAATGCGCAAGTGCCAAAATTGCATTTCGTTGCAACGGCTTTTTACCTCTCCATGAACCAGACATAATTCCATATTTCTCTTTAAAATCACGATTGCTAATTGTTAAAAGTGGTGTTAATAACGGCTTAACTAACTCAGGATCTGGTTCCATCTCAGGATGATTATGAAAATCCATTCCTTTATTTTTCGGACAAACAGTCTGACATGTATCACATCCATAAATACGATTTCCTATTTTGTCGCGGTATTCTTCCGGTAGGAATCCTTTCGTTTGTGTTAAAAATGCAATACATTTCTTCGAATCTAACTGTCCTCCTTGTATTAAAGCGCCTGTAGGACAAACATCAATACATTTTGTACAACTTCCACATTGATCTTCTATCGGCTGATCTGGTGGGAAGGGAACGTTTGTAATTATTTCTCCTAAATATACATACGAACCAAATTCAGGTGTAATTATAGCGCAATTCTTACCACTCCATCCAATACCGGCACGCTCCGAAACAGCTCGATCACTTAATTCACCCGTATCAACCATTGACTTAACTTCTATATCGGGAAGTTTTTCGATTAAATATGCTTCTAGTTTTTGCAAACGATCTCGTAAAACAAGATGATAATCTTGTCCCCAAGAGGCACGACAAAAAATACCGCGGCGTTCTCCGCGCTTACTTAATGGTGCATTTTTTAATTTTGAAGGATACGCTAATGCAATCGCAATAATTGATTTTGCACCAGGTAGTAGAAGCTGTGGGTTCGTTCTCTTTTCTATATCAGACTCTTCAAATCCCGATTGATAATTTAATTGTTGTTGCTGGATTAACCTCTGCTTTAATTCCTCAAATGGTGAGGCACTAGCAAAGCCTATTTTATCTATACCAATTGTTTTACTATACGCAATGACATCTTGCTTTAATTGTTCAAAATCCATTCCTAATCGCCTCCTCAGATGAATCCATCCCTTATGTAACGACTATATTGGTTAGCAATTCACTTTTGGAATACTATTCTTTACTTCTATTTTCGCATACAATTATGTTTTTCAAACATTAAAAAACGCAATGCCTCGTTTATCTTAGAAACGAAACACTGCGTTGATCACAATTTATAGAAAAACATTTAATAAAATTTGGAGCGGGTGAAGAGAATCGAACTCTCGACCAGAGCTTGGAAGGCTCTTGTTTTACCACTAAACTACACCCGCAAATATGAAATAAATATAAGATATTAGAATAACTTATGTAAAGTAGTATAGCATGTAAAAAAAACGGAAGCAAGAATTTTATCGAAAAAAGTCGAAAAAGTGATGAGTATCTCATCACTTTTTCAATTCTTTATCAATCGCCTTCTTCATACTATCGAAATCAGGGTTTGCAAGATTTCCGTTTATATATACTGAAGGAGCACCTTGAACTTTTAATTTTTGAGCACGATCTGAATCTTTACGTACTTTTTCTTTTATTTCTTTACTGTGTAAATCTTTCTTAAATTGTTCTACATCAACTTTCGGAAGCTTCTCTTTCACAATGTTAAGAAGTAATTCTTCTGTAATCCATTCTTCCGTGTCTTTCTTTTGACTTTGATAAATCTCATCGTAGAAAATCCAGAATGAATCTTGATCTTGTTTATAAATTGCTTCACCAGCTGCTGCACCTAAATCAGAGTCTTTTCCGATAAATGGGAAGTTAATAAAGTATAACTGCACTTTACCTTTATCGATATACTCTTCTTTTAATCGTGGTAATACTGTTACATCCCAAGTACGACAAGCAGGACATTTGAAGTCTCCAAATTCAACTACCTTAACTGGGGCATCATCTTTCCCTAAAGATTGTTGTGTGGAATAAGCAAACATCTCATTCCCTTTATCTTTTTTGTCATTTATGATGCTATACGCAATTGTTCCGATTACAATCAATACTGCGATAGAAAAAACTACACCAAGAGCCATGAGTTTATTTGATTTCATATACATTCCTCTTTAAATTCATATTCTGTATACAGCATTGTACACAATACACATAATATCAACACTTATATACGTCACGCAATGAACACGCTCACATAAATTACAAAAACACAATAATTGTGACGATATTGTGTCACAATTTGTCACAATTTATTCAAAAAAAGGAAGCTCCTATGTAGGAACTTCCTTTAGCTTACTGCTTTTTCACGAGCACTCTTTAACATCGACTGCTCTGTTTTTATATCATGACGAATTACTAACTTCTCACTAACTGCTTGCACATACTCATTATGATTGATATAGCCTTCTTTCTCCATTAATCTCAAAACGACATTTCGTCTCTCTACGGCCTTATCATAATTTTGTGCAGGTGAGTAATAAGCGGGTGCCTTTACTACAGCAGCCATCATTGCACTTTCAGCCAACGTTAATTGGCTCACCTTTTTACCGAAGTAAAGGTTTGCTGCTTTTTCAATTCCCCATGCTCCTTCTCCGTAATAAATATTACTTACATACAATTTTAAAATTTCATCCTTCGTAAATGTGCGTTCAATTTTTTTCGTATAAAAAATTTCTTTCCACTTACGAGAAAATGTACGTTCATTCGTTAAAAAGGCATTTTTGGATAACTGTTGTGTAATTGTGCTTCCGCCTTGCACAACACCACCAGCTTTTATATTCTCAACAGACGCTCTGACAATCGCTATATAATCTAAACCGTTATGATGATAAAACCTTTTATCTTCTGTCGCAATAAATGCATGTGTTAATGATTCTGGCACCTCTAACTTAGCAGGTACATGTAATTTACTAATATCACTTTGCTCGATCATTACATTTCCAATGAATAATAACGTACAACTTAACAATAATAATAAAATAATGGCTTTATAAAAGAATTTAGTCATTGGATTTAATGCAACTTTTTGATGATAGTTCACCCTAGATAATACTCGTTCTTTCATCTTAAACACCTCTTTTCCACACAGCGTATAACTCTTACTTTAAGAATACCTTGTTGTAAAAAAATATCCCATCGATTTCTCTTACACGTACCTTACATCATTGTAAGGTATAAAAAAGTATTGTATCACAGTCCTTTTTTATCTACTACTCATCTGAAATATTGAATATAGATTATGCTAAACCAATAACAGAGTATACCTTAAGCCTATACTTCCCTATTAAAACATCCTATTTTCATTATATCATCTACAAAAATATATATTTGTAAGTATCTAGTAATCTAAATGTATACAATATATCATACATTATACAGAACAAACGTTCCTGGAATCAATACTAGCACTATTATTATTTTGACCTTTTTCTTAAACAGTATACAAAAAAGAGTAGTGATTTGATTGTATCTCAAACCGGCTACCCTTTTCTTTACAATCTATCTATTAAATTATATGGCTGCACTTCCCACGTTTCGTACGGAATACAATGTGCTGCTCTCATCGCATCAAGCGTTCTGGATTTCATATGAGGACGCGTTATATACCCATCTATATTCTCTTCATTTAAAGCAACAAATTTAGCCTCTTGTATTTCTTCAGGCTGAATTTGTATTTCACCGCTCACGTATGCCACTTTAAAAACAACACCTAGAATGTGCATGGAAGCATTATAATAAACTCCTGTAATACCGATAGGCTTCACCGTTAATCCTGTTTCCTCTTTTATTTCCCTACAAACAGCTTGATCGAGCGCTTCTCCTTCTTCCACCTGTCCTCCTGGCAACTCCCACGTATCCGATCGCCAATGTACTTTAGCTAATAACACTTCGTCTTTTTCATTTGTTAAATAACCTGCTACAGCAACGATATGCTTTGGTGTTTTATGTTCCATATTAAACCTCCTAGAAATAATGATTATTTCATATATCCCTATAAGCATATTCCCTGTCTAAAACAAAATACCTTTACTAATTCATCCTCTTAATTAACTTCATGAAAAAAAGCCCCTATCCGTTAAATGAACAGGGGCTTCTATCGTATTATTCTCCTAAGTCTACGTTGTGGTAAACTTGTTGCACATCTTCTAGATCTTCTAATGCATCAACCATTTTTTCAAATTGTACTTGAGCATCTTCAGGAAGTTCTACATCACTTTGTGCAAGCATTGTTAATTCTGCAACTGTGAATTCTTCAACACCAGCATCTTTAAGTGCAGATTGTACGGAATGGAATTGATCAGGTTCAGCATACACGATAACAGAATCTTCTTCTTCTAGAATGTCACGTGCATCAACATCTGCTTCCATTAAAATTTCAAGAACTTCATCTGATGTTTTACCTTCAAGACCGATAACAGCTGTCGCATCAAACATGTAAGCTACAGAACCGTTTACACCCATGTTACCACTGTTTTTGCTAAATGCAGCTCGTACATCTGCTGCAGTACGGTTTACGTTATTTGTAAGTGTATCTACAATTACCATAGATCCGTTTGGTCCGAATCCTTCATAACGAAGCTCGTCATAATTTTCTTCTGAACCGCCTTTTGCCTTTTCAACTGCACGATCAATAATTGTTCTTGGTACGTTGTATGTTTTCGCACGTTCTAATACAACTCTAAGCGCTTGGTTTGATTCTGGATCTGGCTCGCCTTGTTTTGCTGCCACATAAATCTCACGTCCAAATTTCGCGTATATACGGCTTGTATTTGCATCTTTTGATGCTTTTTTTTCTTTAATATTATTCCATTTACGACCCATACTTTCCACTCTCTTTCCCGTTTTAAATCTACATAAAAATATTAATATGAAATATAATGTGTATTCAACACATTTTTAAAAGAAATATAAAAAGTTCATTTTTGATTCATATTACAGACATAATATAAATTACTATCATTTTGTTCTTTCGACAAGTTATATTATACATGAATTTCTACATTTATTACGAATTTTAAAAGCACATAGTATAATTTAACAAAAAAGACTCTAACAGAAATGTTAGAGTCTTTTTATATAGCCGATACATATTTCCATAATATTCCCATAACTACTTTCTATTGTTGTATAATAAAAAAAGGAAAAAATTTGAAGAGAGATGGAGGGAGAAGTATGACACATTCACATGAGAAAAAAGCACATGGTCTGAAAGGAATAGGAGAGAAGTTAAACCCAACTATCTATCAAGTGAGATTCATGAAATTAGATGAACCAATTCAATTTGAGTCATTTCCTGAATTAAAGGAATTAGGAGATTGGTTGAGTACTTCAACGCACATGTGGGCGTGCCACTCAACTATGTACAAGTACAACAAAGAAGAGTTTGAAAAGAGGTTTTTAGAAATTACAAACTTAACCGTTGATAATGTACTAATATCTACTGGTGCTGTCGGATTTAACTTCATGTCACCGGGTTGGAGAAATTCTCTCTAGAGTGCTCGAAGGGAATATTGTATATACAATATTTTGCTGGAATTTTATAGAATATCACAATTAAAAGGATAAAAATGAATGTTTGTTTTTATCCTTTTAATGTTTCGCAGTCTACTCACCGTACACTTTTTGTACTTATTTTGTCATATAATGAAAAGAAAATACAAAAAAACTCTATACTAATTGTATAGAGTTTTTTTCGCCGTTCATGATACCGATGGTCGGGGTCGAACCGACACTCCCGAAGGAACACGATTTTGAGTCGTGCGCGTCTGCCAATTCCGCCACATCGGCACAAAAGAAAGGCGGCAACCGGATTTGAACCGGTGGTAAAGGTTTTGCAGACCTCTGCCTTACCACTTGGCTATGCCGCCATGCTAAATTTTATTGGAGCGGAAGACGGGATTCGAACCCGCGACCCCAACCTTGGCAAGGTTGTATTCTACCACTGAACTACTTCCGCAAAATGGCTGGGCTAGCTGGATTCGAACCAGCGCATGACGGAGTCAAAGTCCGTTGCCTTACCGCTTGGCTATAGCCCATCGAATTCTTACTTAATTATATGTAAGTATCAATTAAATTATTTGTAATTTTAAAAATAAAAATGGGGCGACTGATGGGAATCGAACCCACGAATGCCGGAGCCACAATCCGGTGCGTTAACCACTTCGCCACAACCGCCATGTTGTGTAAATATATTTGGCAGGGGCAGTAGGAATCGAACCCACACTGGAGGTTTTGGAGACCTCAGTTCTACCTTTAAACTATGCCCCTATGTAAATGGTGGAGGGGGGCAGATTCGAACTGCCGAACCCGAAGGAGCGGATTTACAGTCCGCCGCGTTTAGCCACTTCGCTACCCCTCCGAAACTTACATGGTGCCGGCTAGAGGACTTGAACCCCCAACCTACTGATTACAAGTCAGTTGCTCTACCAATTGAGCTAAGCCGGCGTATATTATTAAGATAAATGGTGGCTCGGGACGGAATCGAACCGCCGACACGAGGATTTTCAGTCCTCTGCTCTACCGACTGAGCTACCGAGCCTTATTAAAATGGCGGTCCCGACCGGGGTCGAACCGGCGATCTCCTGCGTGACAGGCAGGCATGTTAACCACTACACCACGGGACCATTTGGTTGCGGGGACAGGATTTGAACCTGCGACCTTCGGGTTATGAGCCCGACGAGCTACCGTGCT
>NZ_JBFTQW010000009.1:0-202609 GCF_056399205.1 Bacillus sp. 01N45 | reverse complement strand
TATTAGGCACGCCGCCAGCGTTCATCCTGAGCCAGGATCAAACTCTCCAATAAAGTTAGTTTGTCTAGCATCTAAAAATAAAAATTGACGTTTCACGTTGTTTGTTTCGTTCAGTTTTCAAAGAACTACTCGGTCGCTCATTTGCGACTTCCTTATGTTAACATCTTCGTTTTTCGATGTCAACTAAGTTTTTTAATTTCTTTTTTGTCGTTTTCTGCATTTCCGCATCAGCGACGGTTATTAATATATCATGTAGTATATAAGGGGTCAATACTTTTTATAAAAAAAATTCACATCCCGTTAAAATCTTAAAACCATGTTCCAAAAATCATTATAGTCTCCCTTCATTCTGCATCATACTCCATATCTCATATCTTATCGGTTTATCACGTTTACGAACGAGTGAAAATTCTAAATTTTATGTTATATTATTATTATAGGAGTGTGATGCAAATGAGCATTAAGTATTCGAACAAAATCAATAAAATCCGGACCTTTGCATTAAGTTTAGTATTTATCGGCCTCTTCATTGCATACTTAGGTGTCTTTTTCCGTGAAAACATTATTATTATGACAACATTTATGATGGTTGGCTTTTTAGCTGTTATCGCTAGTACTGTCGTTTACTTTTGGATTGGCATGTTATCTACTAAAACTGTACAAATTATTTGTCCAAGCTGCGATAAGCCGACCAAAATGCTCGGTCGTGTCGACGCATGTATGCATTGCAACCAACCTTTAACAATGGATCGAAATCTAGAAGGAAAAGAATTTGATGAGAAATATAATAAGAAGAGCTATAAATCATAGGCATATATAGGTACAATGTGCCCTTACAAAACTAAACGTTAAAAGGTGATTTCTTTGTTAAGAAATCACCTTTTGTATTTATCTTTAATTAAATTAGGTTCTTCACTGAACGTTTTAAATCCTCCTGAACCTAACGTAATTCCCATATATAATAAAGAAAGAGGGAGACGTTTACGTCTCCCTCTTTCTTTATTATATATTACGCCTTATGACACTCTGGACAAACGCCATAAATTTCTAAGCGATGACTATTAATAACGAAGCCTGTCGTTTTCGCAGCTTCCTCTTCAAGCTGTTCCAAACCTCCATAAGGAAAATCAACAATCTTACCACATTTTTCGCAAATCACATGATAATGTTGACTTGTAACATAATCAAATCTACTTGAAGCGTCTCCATAAGTTAATTCCTTTACAAGTCCAACCTCTTTAAATACACGTAAGTTATTATAGACAGTTGCAACACTCATATTTGGAAACTTACCTTCTAATGCTTTATAAATGTCATCCGCTGTTGGGTGCGTCATAGATTCCACAAGGTACTCTAAAATAGCATGACGCTGTGGAGTAATGCGTACACCCGTATTTTTCAGCATTTCTAGCGCTTCTTTTAATTCTTCTTTGACCACCGTCATGCACCCCGATTCTATACGGATTATTATTTTATAATTCTTATAAAGAGTGTACTCCTTTTCTTATAAATCGTCAATATTTCTACTATAAGTATGTGGTTTATTTTTGTATATAGCCTTATTCTTATATATCCTTCCCCATTTTCTATACATTTACATAGAAAAAAAGTGCGACATAATCGCACTTGGAATACTATCATCTGAGGAGGTATGCCCTACACTTCACTTTATGTAAGACGATAAAATATGTATAGACACTCGCCTTACTTCTATATATTTTATCTCCACAATGAATTTACTTTATATAAGAAAGAACCTCTTCAGTATGTCCCTTCACTTTCACTTTACGCCACTCTTTTACAAGCTCACCGTCTTTATTAATAAGGAATGTAGAACGCTCGATTCCCATATACTCTTTTCCAAAGTTCTTTTTCAATTTCCAAACATCGTATAATTCCGCTACCTTATGATCTTCATCTACTAAAAGTACAAATGGAAGCTCATGCTTCTCAATGAATTTCAGATGTCTGTTCGCTGAATCAGGACTTACACCAAGAATAACTGTATCTTTCTCTTGAAATAATCCATACGCATCGCGAAAATCACATGCTTCAGTTGTACACCCTGGAGTCATATCTTTCGGATAAAAATATAGCACTACGTTTTTACCACGAAAATCAGCTAAGCGAACTTGTTCCCCGTTACTTCCCTCTAATGTAAATTCTGGAGCCATTTCTCCTACTGTGATCATTGTTATCACTCCTACTCTTTTCTTTACTATATCAAATGCTATCTTATTTTTCATTGTCTATTACAGACCTCATTACAAAAGCAAACGGTAATGTATATCCAATTAGCGCTTCTGCAATCGCAATCCATCTCCCTATTCCAATCGGAGCTATATCACCGTACCCAACGGACAATAAAGTAACTGCGCTAAAATATAAGCAAATTTCTACAAGTTGAAAAGATTGGGCATGCAAGCTTTCTCCATCTTCTTTCAAAACTGCAAAACCCATTTCTTCTAATACAACATAACTTAACCCAAACGCAATCAATACCGTTGTATAAATTAAAAATAAGGAGGCTAAATTATAAAGCGAAAAGAAACGCCTAGAATCTGAATATGAACTCCATAACAATTGGACACTTCTCAAAATAGCAATTGCTGCAATTAATAGAATAAATCCCCATAACATGTCCTCCACCTCATTTTATATGTATGAGACGGCCATTGGATTTATCCCTTAGAAACAAACAAGCTTCTATAATTAATTCCCAGCACCACGGTACCTTTTTACCCCTTGATTCCAAAGAGTAATTGCAATCGTAAAACAGATAACACCAACGAATGGTGTTGCAAATGCATAGCTATTCCACTCTGTTTTTCTTAAAAAGTATGCTGCTGGATACACTCCGACAAACGCAAATGGTAAAACAAACGTTAAAATGAAGCGAATCACACGGTTATAAATGTTAACAGGATAGCGACCATAGTTACCTATGTTATACATTAGCGGCATAATTGAACTTTTCGCATCCGACCAAAAACCAAGGCTCGCAAGCGTAACAAATATCCCTCCGTATACAAGTGCTCCTCCTCCTACCATCAGTAAGAATAAGAAGAAATCGTACCAGTAAAAAGATAATTGCAGCTCCACTGCTGCATATCCCATTACAATTATTCCTGTAATCGCTCCAATTAAAGATTCCAGTTCCATTCTTTCTAATATAATTTGAAATAAACTATGAATCGGTCTCGTTAATATACGATCCATTTCTCCTTTAATAATGTAACGATCATTAAAGTCCCATATGTTAAAGAAAGCTGAGAAAATGGCAAACGGCACTAAAAAGAAACCATAAATAAAGATTACTTCTTCTCTACTCCAGCCCTTTAATGCTTGTGTATGCCCAAACACAACGAGAATAAAGATTAAATTAACAGCCTGTAGTGCTAAATCAGAAAGTAATCCAACGATAAAATCGCCCCGATACTCCAATTTTGTTTTTATATATTGGCTTGCATATTGCAAAAATAGGTTTATATATATCATCTCATCATCCCCCTTGTACAATTAGACGTTTTCTCGCCGTTCTCCACATGAGTACAATTGGAATAATAAGTACAATTGCCCAAATTACTTGGAATAATAATGCCTCATACAATTTACTTCCTTGTATACCTTCTGAAAAAATCATACTCGGAATATAACTAATCGCCTGAAACGGTAAAAACATCATTGCCTTTTGGGCCCATAACGGATAAAAACTAATTGGTAATAATAGACCTGAAAATAAATCAATAACGACACGTTTCGCATACATAATTCCACTATTATTAAATAGGAAGAACGTGAGCATTCCCGTCATTAAATTAATTTGTGTATTAATAATAAAACTAAATATTAAAGATAAGAAGAAATATAACCACGTTTGAAAATTCGTTGTAATTTGCAATGAAAATAATAAGGTAACGATAACCATACCTGGAATTGAAAAGAAAGCAAAACGAAATATTCCTTCACCAAGACCTTGCATCACTTTCATGCCTAAATAGTTATATGGACGAATGAGTTCTACTGCTACACGTCCTTCTTGAATCTCCATCGCAATTTCCCTGTCTATATTATTAAAATAAAAAGCACGTGCCATCCACGCAATTGCGATATAAGTAGTCATTTGCGAAATAGATAAACTTTCAATATTCTCTTTTCCACTATAAATTGCTTGCCATAAAAAATAATACGCACCGATATTAATTGTATAAATTAAAATCCCACTATAATAGTTTGTACGATACGCAAGCATCATTAAAAAGCGAATCCGAATCATTTCAATGTACTTACCCATGTTTAATACCTTCTTCATAAATGTTACGAATAATTTCCTCTGTAGATACTTCGTTAATTTTTAAATCTTTAATTTGAAAGGCTTGTACTACTTTAGAAATAAGCATTGAAATGATAACTTCTTCATTCGGTATTTTTGCAACCCACGCGTTTTCCTCTTTCGCTTTCGACCAAACGACATGACTATCTGGCATAACCATTGATAAAGCCTGATAGGAAACTGGTGCAATAAATTGAAAATGGATTTCCTTCTCTGCTCCCCACTGTGTACGAAGATTATTTAAAGAACCGTCATACATAATATTTCCTTCATCCAGCATGATAACGCGCTCACATAAAGCTTCAATATCAGTAATATCATGGGTTGTTAATAAGATTGTTGTTTTATAACGTTCATTCATTTCTTTTAAAAATTCACGTATTTTTAATTTCACAAGAACATCCAACCCAATTGTTGGTTCATCTAAAAATAATAACGGTGGATTATGAATTAATGCTGCCGCTAATTCACAACGCATTCTTTGACCTAGAGATAACTTTCGAACTGGCTTATCTAATAAAGGACCAATATCTAACGTTTCAATCACGTGTTCCATATGCTCTTTATACTGAGCGTCTGATACACCGTACACTTTTTTTAATAAACGAAAAGATTCTTGTACAGCAATATCCCACCAAAGTTGTGAGCGTTGACCGAAAACAACACCAATTGTTCTTACGAATTCTTCTCTCTGCTTATGCGGGTTCATCCCATTTACTAAAATTTCTCCTGATGTCGGAGTCAAAATCCCCGTAAGCATTTTAATAGTTGTTGATTTACCAGCACCGTTCTCACCGATATATCCAACCATTTCACCTTGTTTCACATTAAAAGATACATCATTTACTGCTGGTACTATTTTATAATTACGATTTAATAAATCGCGAAAAGCACCCTTTAATCCCGGACGACTTGAATAGGCTGTAAACTCTTTACGTAACCCTTGTACCTCAATTACCGATTTCATAATCGGACCCCCCTTCCTAAATGTCACAACGAATAGTTTACCCAACTGCCTTCTCTATCACAAACAATACGTCTTTTCGAAAAACATGTTAGAATAATACATAGATTTTTGTAAGGAGATGAATTGTAGTGAAATTCACAAAATCAGAAGCATTACATAAAGAAGCTTTAGAACATATCGTTGGTGGCGTTAATAGTCCTTCTCGTTCTTTTAAAGCAGTTGGCGGCGGCGCTCCTGTTGCTATGGAACGTGGAAAAGGTGCTTATTTCTGGGATGTAGACGGAAATAAATATATCGATTATTTAGCAGCATACGGTCCTATTATTACTGGACATGCTCACCCGCACATTACAAAAGCAATTACAACAGCTGCTGAAAATGGTGTACTTTACGGAACACCAACAGCACTAGAAGTAAAATTTGCAAAAATGTTAAAAGAAGCAATGCCTGCATTAGATAAAGTCCGCTTCGTAAACTCTGGTACTGAATCAGTAATGACAACAATTCGTGTCGCTCGTGCTTACACAGGCCGCACAAAAATTATGAAATTTGCTGGTTGTTACCACGGTCATTCTGATTTAGTACTTGTAGCAGCTGGATCTGGCCCTTCTACGCTAGGAACTCCTGACTCAGCCGGTGTACCACAAAGTATCGCTCAAGAAGTTATTACCGTTCCATTTAATAATGTAGAAACTTTAAAAGAAGCATTAGATAAATGGGGACATGAAGTAGCAGCTATCCTTGTAGAACCGATTGTTGGAAACTTCGGTATTGTAGAGCCAAAACCTGGCTTCCTTGAGAAAGTGAATGAACTTGTTCACGAAGCTGGTGCACTAGTAATTTATGATGAAGTTATTACTGCTTTCCGCTTCATGTACGGTGGTGCTCAAGACTTACTTGGCGTAACACCAGACTTAACAGCGCTTGGTAAAGTTATTGGCGGCGGACTTCCGATCGGTGCTTATGGTGGTAAGAAAGAAATTATGGAACAAGTTGCCCCGCTCGGACCTGCATATCAAGCTGGTACAATGGCAGGAAATCCTGCTTCTATGGCATCCGGTATCGCTTGTCTAGAAGTTCTTCAACAAGAAGGTCTTTATGAGAAATTAGATGAACTTGGTGCGATGCTTGAAAAGGGAATTTTAGAGCAAGCTGCAAAACATAATATCGATATTACATTAAACCGACTAAAAGGTGCTTTAACTGTATACTTCACAACAAATACAATTGAAGATTACGATGCAGCACAAGATACAGACGGTGAAATGTTCGGTAAATTCTTCAAGCTTATGCTTCAAGAAGGAGTTAACTTAGCACCTTCTAAATACGAGGCATGGTTCTTAACGACAGAACATACAAAAGAAGATATCGAATATACAATTGAAGCTGTAGGCAGAGCATTCGCTGCTTTAGCGGATAATAAATAATCCCTTCATTAAAAAGGAAAAAAGAAAGCACATCTTTCTTTTTTCCTTTTTTCTATTTCATAAATCCCTTATTAATAGTATAATTATTCATAATTATCTGTTTTATTTTTCTTTTATATCCTTACTATCCTTGTATATAAGGCTGCTCACGCCTTGAATAGTAAGATTATTCAAACTTCAATAAAAGGGGGGATTGACGGATGCTCAATAAAACAAATACATGGACACCGTCTTTATTTCGAGATTATAAAAATGCAGAACATGATGCGTGTGGAATCGTTTCCGTTATGGAGAAACGAAAAGTTGCCACGAAAGAAAACATTGATCTTTGCATACAATCACTTGTCAAAATGAATCATCGAGCTGGTTTCATTAATGGTGAAGGAGATGGTATCGGAATTCACATTGATGTCCCAAAAGCACTTTGGAATGAAAAGCTGAAAAATAACGGATACAATCCAACGATTGTGGATCATCCCCACTTTATCGTTGGACATTTTTTTCTAAACAAAAACGCAAATATCGTTAATTTAAAAAATCATATTCGTACGCAATTAAATAACGAAAGTTTTACTATTATTTTTGAAAGTGATGATGTAATAAATTCCGATGCACTCGGTCCACTTGGTAAACAGGAAGAACCTTTATTTTGGCAAGTTGCTCTTATCGCAGAAAATAAAGTTGAAAATGTTGAGCAAACATTATTTTCAGTAACGATAAAAATAGAGGAAAACGAAGCGATTCATGTTGCTTCATTAAGTCGTGACCATGTTGTATATAAAGTTCTAGGCGCTGGGGATACACTTGTTGCCTATTACAATGATTTACAACATCCACTTATCGCTTCAACTATGACACTAGGACATAACCGCTATTCTACTAATACATTATCTAATTTTTTTCGTGTACAACCATTTAGCATTCTCGGACATAATGGTGAAATTAACACAATTGCAAAATTACGTGATCAAGCTGACATGATTCATGTTCCACTTACTGCTGGGGGCAGTGACTCCCAAGATTTAAACCGCACCTTAGAAACTCTACTTGTTCAATACGACTACAGTTTATTTGAAGCAATGGATATACTATTCCCACCAATTATTAATGAAATGAAACTTTATGAACCGCATTTACAAGATTTATATACGTATATACGTGAAGCTTGGGGCCATTTTGCGCAAGGTCCAGCTGGTATTATTTCACGTTATAAAGATGAGGCTGTTTTCAGCGTTGATTCCCTTGGACTACGACCAGTATGGAAAGTAGAGACAGCGAGTTCTTATGTTTTCTCTTCTGAACCTGGAGTTGTATCACCAACTGAATATGTAGCAGAACCAAAACCACTCGCTCCTGGAGAAAAAGTCGGTCTAAAGTGGAATGAACAAGATGAACTTGTACTCTACGAATACGATGACTACCAAACTCAAGTATATAACCGTTTTAARAAGCGAGTTGGTACTAAAGATTATCATTTAAACTTATCTATCCCTGAAACGAAAGAAATCCCAGGATTATGTGATTCTATACAAGTCGAAACGAAACAATACGTTGCTTTCGGATGGGACCGAGAACATATTCAGCTTCTTGAACAGATGGCAACAAAAGGCGTTGAGCCAATTCGCTCACTTGGGCATGACTCACCACTTGCAGCACTCGATACTGATAGACGAAATATCGCTGATTTCATTAAGGAAAGTGTAGCCGTTGTTACAAATCCAGCAATCGATCGTGATCGAGAGGTCGAGCACTTCTCCACACGAACAATACTTGGAGAGCGCCCAAGTTTATTAAGCGGAGCTAAACGGCCATTTGTAGTTGAGATGCTTTCCCCCATTATTTTAGAAGGAAGTGTAGCACAATCTATTACAGAGGAATTACACACAATTACGTACGAACAACTTATAGAGCTATTCAATACTCATAGCTCTATCGCTACAATCTCTGCTACATTCAGTCCGACAGAAACTTTACAATGCGCCTTAAATCGAATTAGTTCTGAAGCGATAAAGGCCGTGAACGATGGAGCTTCCCTACTATTAATAGACGATGCCAACGCTCATCTAAATGAACAGTTATGGATTGATCCGCATTTAGTTACCGCTAAAGTACATCAAGTATTAAGCGAAAATAAATTACGCCGAAACTGCTCTCTCGTTATACGTTCTGGTGCCCTTCGCTCCTTACATGATATCGTCACACTGTATGGATTAGGAGCAGATGGTATGAATCCATATTTATTATTTGCAACCGTAAATGATGGAACAAAAACGCCAATTACGAATTTGTATAATGCTCTTAATAAAGGACTAGAAAAAGTCATTTCAACAATTGGAATTCATGAATTACGTGGTTACGATCGCCTCTATTCTTCTATCGGATTACATGAGGAAATCGCAAATATATTACAAATTACGAATTTCTTCGGTTCAAATGATTTAGCTTTTTCGCTTGAATCACTTGCTGAAGATGCACAATTGCGAGCGGATGATTATAACAATCCTAAAGTTAGAATGCGAAAATCTTTTCATATATTCCCGCGAATTTGGAAAGCAATCGGCGATGTCGCAAAAGGAAATTCTTATGATGATTACCGTGACAAATTAAGTGAGTTAGAAGAAAATAATCCAATCGCGATTAGACATCTTGTTCAAACGAAAGAAACAAAACATGTCGTTCCAGCTGAAGAAGTATCCATCAGCATTCAAAATCATGATTTACCATTTATTATTAGTTCCATGTCATTCGGTTCTCAAAATGAAATTGCCTTTCGTGCATATGCAGAAGCGGCCGATCAGCTAAATATGATTAGCTTGAACGGTGAAGGCGGCGAAATTAAAGATATGATTGGAAAATATCCACATACACGTGGACAACAAGTTGCATCTGGGCGATTTGGTGTAAACGCCGAACTACTAAATTCATCAAACTTAATTGAAATAAAAATTGGGCAAGGCGCAAAGCCTGGTGAAGGCGGACATTTGCCTGGTTCAAAAGTAACAGCAAAAATCGCTGAAGCGCGTAATGCTACAATTGGCTCTGATTTAATTTCACCTTCTAACAACCATGATATTTATTCCATTGAAGATTTAGCTCAAATGATTACAGAAATTAAAACGGCTAATCAACTTGCGAAAGTAGCTGTAAAGGTCCCTGTTGTCCCTAACATTGGAACAATTGCTGTCGGTATCGCAAAGGCTGGTGCTGACTTTATTAACATTAGCGGATTTGATGGTGGTACAGGTGCCGCACGTATTCACGCATTGCAACATGTAGGCCTTCCTGTAGAAATTGGTGTGAAAGCCGCTCACAATGCTTTATTAGAAGCAAATATGAGGCAAAAGGTAGAAATTTGGGCTGACGGTGGTATTCGAAGTGTTAATGATGCCTTGAAAATCATGCTCCTTGGGGCAAACCGTATTGGATTTGGTACATTATCCATGATTGCAATCGGCTGTACAACTTGCCGCGGATGTCATCTAGATACTTGTCACGTTGGAATTGCAACACAAATTGAGTCTGAAGCTCAGGCGAAAGAACACGGATTACGCCGCTTCGTCCCGCGCGAATTAGAAAGCGCCGTTGCTGGATTATTACATTTATTCACCACTTTTGGCGTAGAACTAAAACGATTAACAGGAAATCTTGGTTATACAAATTTACAAGAAATTGTCGGACATTCCGATTTATTAGAACAAGTTCGAGGCGAAAATTTATTAGACTTATGTAATTTACTACAAACGATAGAACACCCATCTGTTACAAAAACAGAATACGTACCAGAAAAACAATTTGAAACAGTTCATTCCCCTCATTCAAAAGAATTAGTAGGCGTTGGCGTAGAGCAACGCGTTATGGGTGGTCTAGAATCTTGCTATCGCGTTCGTAGTAAATTATATGAAGACACGAAGCTTGAACCACTTACATTAAAGTATACGAATGGCTCTATTCCTGGAAATGGATTAGGTGCTTACAATAGTGAGAACTTATTTATACACGTAAATGGCGGTGCACAAGATGGTATTGGTAAAACCTCCTTTGGTGGTGGTATTTATATAACGAAAGCAAAAGGAAAAGACGGCATATATTATAACGGTTCTGTCGGAAAAGGTTTTGGGTACGGTGCACAAAAAGGATCTCTATACGTTCAAGGTAACGCTGATGCTCGCGCTGGCATTCGCCTCTCTGGAGCAGACATGATAATTGGAGGGCGAATGACAAAGCCACTCCGTGAAAAAGAGCAAGGGAATATAGGTGTATACTCTAATATTAAAGGTTTCGCTTTTGAATATATGACAAATGGGCGAGCGCTTGTTTTAGGGGATCCTGGTCCATGGATTTGTGCTGGTATGACTGGTGGTGTTATTTATTTACGTCATGATTCAAGCTCGGGTTTAACAGAACACGCCTTAAAAAGAAGAATCGCAAAAGGGGCAAATGTTACATTACAACCAATTAGTAAAAACGGCGTGCAAGATGTGACTGAGTTATTGTTAGATTACATTCGTGTATTAAATGAACATGAGCAATACGAGGAAGTTGCTTTATTAACACCGTTACTCGATGATATGCAGCAACAGTTTTTTGAAATTATCCCGAAAAAAGAGCAGGCTGATCCATCTATCTCAACAGAGTGATATACCAACTTTTCATTTTCAAGAAAAAATTGACGAAGTACACTTCTCATAGTAATCTATAGTAACAATTTGAAACCTGCTGAAATTCAGCAGGTTTTTTCACTAAAAATTGATGTTTAAAAAGAATTAGGAAAAAGTATAAAATGAATCTTAATTTCTTATTAACGTCACTAAAATATCACTTGCTAACATATTGTAATGAATGTATAGTATCATGTTGTACATTCATTATGACAAGAGAAAGGATCTTATTAAGGGTATGAAACTTGGTGCTCGCATTTTAAAAACGGGTATTGCCATCACATTAGCTTTATTTGCTTGTATTTTACTTCAATTACCGAGTCCAGTATTCGCGGGAATCTCAGCTATATTCGCTGTTCAACCGTCTGTATACCGCTCGTATTTAACAGCTCTTGAGCAAATTCAAGCAAACGTCATTGGTGCCGTATTCGCTATCGTATTTGCTACTGCTTTTGGACATAATCCTTTTATTATTGGATTAACATGTATATTAGTAATTGCGCTTACGTTACAATTACGATTAGAAAACACAATATCAATTGCTTTAGTAACAGTTATCGCCATTATGGAGTATCAGGGCGACGATTTCTTTAGTTTTGCCTTACTTCGCTTTGCGACGATTATGATTGGAATTATTGCGGCTTCACTTGTAAATTTAGTGTTTATGCCGCCAAAATACGAAACAAAACTATATCATCGTATCGTTGATAATACAGAAGAAATTGTAAAATGGATTCGAATGAATAGCAGGCAAGCTTCTGATTTTACAACGCTAAAAACTGATATTGATCGTATGAAAGAAAAGATGATCAAACTAAACCATTACTATTTGCTGTATAAAGAAGAAAGAAGCTACACGAAAAAAGTAAAGTTCGCAAAAATTCGTAAGCTCGTTTTATTCAGACAAATGTTAGCGACGACAAGCCGTGCTTTAAGTACGTTAAAATCATTACATCGTACTGAAAATGAACTGCGCTATATGCCAGAAGAATTTCAGGAATCTATCCAAAACGAACTTGACTCATTAACCCATTACCATGAACAAGTTTTATTAAAATTTATTGGTAAAGCAAAAAAACAACAATCCGTTGAAATGCTTGATGAAGTTGAAACAGGTAAACAAGAATTAATTGATATCTTTATGGATTATCAAAACAAGGACGATGAGGAAGCGTATAAAACATGGCTACACCTCTTCCCTCTTATTTCTGCCATTATTAACTATAGTGAAGAAGTAGAGCATTTAGATTTACTTGTGGATAGCTTCTACACATACCATAAACCAGAAGCAGAACTCCAAATCGAAGATAAAAAAGAAGACGAATAAAGAAAACAGCTCCTTTTACGCTAAAGGAGCTGTTTCTGTTATATGTTGAAGTTGATATAAATTGTAATAAAACCCTCTTTTTTTCATTAACTCTTCATGAGAACCTGTTTCTTTAATTTCACCATCTTCAATGTAAATAATCGTATCCACATGTGTAATCGTCGCCAATCGATGTGCGATTACGATCGTCGTCCGATCAGCAGCTAGCGTCTGAAGCGCCTGCTGAATATACCGTTCATTTTCTAAATCTAAAGCGGAAGTCGCCTCATCTAATATAAGTAACGATGGATTCTTTAGAAACACTCTTGCAATCGCTACACGTTGCCTTTGCCCACCAGATAACTTCACACCGCGTTCCCCAACGACAGTATCATAGCCATCAGGTAAATCTATAATAAAATCATGGATTTGCGCAGCTTTAGCAGCTGCAATCACTTCTTCCTCTGTAGCTTTCGGGTTTCCATATAAAATATTTGCCCCGATTGTATCACTAAATAACAAATTATCTTGCAGTACAATTCCAATATGACTACGTAAATTTCTCATATCATACTTTCTAACATCTATCCCATCTACATAAACTGCACCTGAAGAAACATCATAGAAACGTGGGATTAAGCTAGCAAGAGATGACTTCCCTCCCCCACTTGCTCCTACAAGTGCTACCTTTTCTCCTGGCAACATAGTTAACGAAAGGTTATGTAATATCTCTTTTTCATCCGAATTGTAACGAAAAGATACATTATCAAATATCACTTCACCATTTAATTTTGTCGTTTGTACCGCACTTGGCACATTGACAATATCGTATTTTTCATCTAACAATTCAAACACTCGATCCATCGATGCGAAAGACTGTGTTAATGTCGTAGAGGAATTGACAAGGCGGCGAAGCGGACTATACAAACTATCCATATATCCAACAAAGGCAACCATAGTCCCTAATGTTAACTGCCCCTGAATTACTTCATATGCTGCAAAACCGATAACCAGTAACGGGCCTAAATCGGTTAACGTATTCACTGCTGAAAATGTCCTTGCAGTCCAACTCGTATGCGTTAATGCTTTCATCAAAAATGCATTATTTCTTTTTTCAAACTGCTTACCCTCATACTCTTCTAATGCAAAGCTACGTGTCACTTGCATCCCTTGAATACGTTCATGTAAATACCCTTGCATCGTTGCTAACGCTTGCGAACGCTCTTTCGTTAATTTTCGAAGACGCCCGAAAAAATATTTCACCGCCACTACATAAATAGGTAAAATTAATAACGCAACAAATGTTAATTTTATATTCATAGAAAACATAACAATAATAGCAATTGCAATTGTTGCAGTATCTAGCCAAACATTCATCAAACCAGTAATTACAAAATCCTTCGTTTGTTCTACATCATGGATTACACGTGAAATAAGCTCTCCTGTTTTTGTATTCGAATAATAGCGTAAACTCAACTTTTGTAAATGACCAAAAATATGTTTTCGTAAATCATATAGTATTGTATTTGCGATACGCTGCGCGAAATATTGACGATAATATTCAATTGGCGGTCTTACTACTGCAAAAATAAAAAAAGCAATCCCAACGGCTGTTACTAATTGGGATGTTTTATCTTGAAGTGACCCTCCCCCTTGAATTACATCATCGATAATATATTTTAATAACCACGGCATAATAAGCGGGATGCCGAATTTAACTAGACCAATCATAATCGTAATAGCAATAAGCCATCGATACGGTTTAACAAATTGCAAATATCTTTTTATACCTTGCACATAATCCCCCCTCTAATAGGACAAACCTGCCGGGAAATCCCCTGCAGGTTTGTTTTAATTTCTGTACATTAAATATCTTTCATACCACATATCTACGAAATCTGGCGCGAATGGCCCTTTTCTTTGATGAATCCATTGTGTTAATTGTGCTACATTTCGTTTTAAAATAGTATCAATAACAGGTGGATACTGCATAATTTGACTATGCTTTTCATACTCATCTTCATCTAAAAGCGTATATGTCATATCTGGATATACTTTAATATCTAAATCATAATCAATGTACTTTAATGCTTCAGAATCATATGCAAAAGGTGAGCCTAAATTACAATAATAATATACTCCCTCTTCCCTTAGCATCCCAATCACATTAAACCAATAGTTTGCATGAAAATAACAAATTGCTGGTTCACGAGTAATCCATGTTCGGCCATCTGATTCTGTCACTACTGTACGATCATTTGCTCCGATCACAAGGCTCTGTGTCCCTTTTAAAATTGTTGTCTCTTCCCACATTCTATGAATGGAGCCATTATGTTTATAACTATGTATTTGTACTTTTTCTCCTTCTTTGGGAAATCCCATATATGCTCCCTTCTTTCAACTGCAAATGCCCTTTGAGCTGCATTCACTTTTTTTCTATTATAACTTTTTTGTCGAAATTTTAAAACTAAAGCGACAAGACTCTATTTTTCACACTGAATACTATATCCCTAATCTTCTTAGGAGACGGGGCCTTCACTGAATGATTTACAAACGAGGAAATAGAAATAGAAAAAGCCCTTCCTTATTTCTATCTAAAGAAGGACCTTTCACCGGAAGGTAACAACATGCCTTACCCTAAATTCGAAATCATTTTTTCAGTCTCAAAAGATTGAATCACACTATTTGTTTGCTCTTCAAATTTCTCATGTAACAGTTTTAACGCTAATTCTGTTCTATATATTTCTTGGCGGATAAAATGTAATTCCTTTTTATCGCACGTATCCTTTTCGCTCATTTCAATTTGCTGATACTTCTCTAGATGAGCTTGTAACTTTAACAACTCGTCCATCGTTTCCAATTGCTCTCCTACCAACTTATCAAAGTCGTTCATTACTTACCCCCTTTTGGACTTATTTATCAGTTATTCTTCCTCATTACATATTTCTCATCTTTAACTTCCTTCTCCTTTGACTACATTTGTTGACTTATTAGAAGTTATGTCGTTCACTTTATTTTCATTACTATGACCCAGGCACAAAGAAAACACTTCTCCCGAATTAGAGAAGTGTTTTTCTTTCATTACTGATTTGAACTAGAAGATTGTGATTGTTTTGCAGCTGATTGTGCATTTTGTTTTTTCACAGCATGCACATCTGTTTCAGTTGCGAATTCTGTACCATAACTAGCGTTTGCACTTTGTGCACCAGAAGCTTGTGCTTTCTTTGCTTCTGATTGTGCATTTGCTTGTTTTACTGCTTGTACATTTGTTTCAGTCGCGAACTCTGTACCATAACTAGCATTTGTACTTTGAATGCTAGCACCAGAAGTTGCCTTGTTATAACCTTGTTGTTTTTTACTCATCTTTCTCACCTCCACAACCAATAATGTAACCAATTCACTTAGAAGTTATCCGTGATTTTCTTTTTTTAATCTCCGTATATATCTCTTATCACTCATTCAAACTATAGGAAATGGAGGTGGAAATATGTATATAGGACGCGATATGACTGAACTAACGATGGTTTCAAAAAATGAGTGGAAAGAAGATGAATTAGCTTATTTTCATCACTCATTACAACAGATTTTGCCGTATTTAAATGCAGAAGGTCAAAGTATCTATAAAGAAATTGTAGTAGAAATTGAATCAAGAGGTGGCTTACAACAAGGTGAAGCTAATTGGACTCATGGGACAAAAATTTCTTACGATTAAAAAAGTGTTCCCAATCTAGGGAACACTTTTTTAATTTATTGCATTGTAATTTTCTCAACGCAATTCTCATAAATCGTACGATGCGATTTCGAGAATGGTAACTGCTCAAATGCTTCTTTCGATACAAATTTCAATGTATCTGTTTCAACAATATCACCAGTTACTTTTCCGTAAAATACGAATATATCCCAAGTGCGATGTGTAAATGTATGTTGTACATTCATTGCGTATTCTTCAATAGAAATCGAGAGCTCAAATTTTTCTTTCATATAATCTGTAAGCTGCTCTTTCTGATTCCGAATCCCTTCCCCAAGTTCAGCATTTGGAAACTCCCACATGTTAGCTAATAACCCGGTACTTGGACGTTTATTAATGACGTAACGACCATCTTCTGTTTGAAGTACCCCTGCAACAATCGGTACCATTGTAGGAGCCTTCGCTTTACTTTTTACTGGTAACTCCTTTTGAACACCTTCAGCATATCCTCGGCAATGTTCACGTACAGGACAAAGTAAGCAAGATGGATTTTTTGGAATACAAATTAGTGCACCTAATTCCATCAAACCTTGATTAAAATAAGATGGATTTTCAGCCGAAATAATTTCACGTACAATCTCTTCAAACACTTTTCTAGTTTTCGGTTTTGCAATGTCATCCCATACTGATAAAATGCGAGATAATACACGCATAACATTTCCGTCAACTGCCGGCTCTGGTATACCATATGCGATACTTAAAATAGCACCTTTTGTATAGGGGCCAACTCCTTTTAATTTTTCAATTTTCTTTACATCACTTGGTACTATCCCGCCGTATACTTCTTTCACTTCTTTTACAGCCGCATGTAAATTTCGTGCTCTAGAATAATATCCTAAACCTTCCCATGCTTTTAACACTTCTTCATCACCAGCATTTGCCAAAGCTTCTAGAGTAGGAAACTTCCCCATAAAATTCGCGTAATATGGTTTTACAGCTTCTACCCTTGTTTGCTGCAACATAATTTCCGAAACCCAGACGCGGTATGGATCTTTATTTTTACGCCACGGTAAGTCGCGTTGCTCTTTTTCAAACCAACCAATTAAATCATTTTGAAACTGCTCTATGTTAAAATTATTTAATATTTCAAGTGTCAAACTTGATCCCCCTCATTTTTTTGCATATAAGTACTATTATAAAGATTTTAGGAAAAAATTTAAGTAAGATGACATAGGAAATAGAAGGCAAAGGACTTGAGGTATCGAATAAAAAGAGTTACATTAATAAAAAACGGAGGTGGATTTCTATGGACACAGCCACTCACCTTGTTATGGGCGTTACTCTAGGCAGTTTGGCAACGTTAGATCCAGCCATAGCACAAAGTGATATTGGGCCACAAGCAGTTATGCTTGCTACAATTGCCGGTTCCAATATTCCTGACATCGATACAGTTTTAAAATTGCGTAATAACGCTAAATATATAAGAAATCATCGCGGGATTACTCATTCCATTCCTGCAGTGATTCTTTGGTCATTCCTTATAAGTGGCATCTCTTTCGCCTTCTTTTCAGACGCTCCATATTTGCATCTACTACTTTGGTCATTTATTGCCGTCTTTCTTCATGTCTTTGTAGATATTTTCAACGCCTACGGTACCCAGGCATTACGGCCCTTCACAAAAAAATGGGTAGCGCTCGGCATCATTAATACATTTGATACCGTCATTTTCTTTATCCACCTACTCGCGATTGCTTGTATGCTTGTAGGTTCCCATAAAGGGTATACTGCCTTAGCAGCGTATATATTGATGATTATTTACTATATCGGACGGATTATGATGCATAGAAACATACGTAGCGTCGTATATAAACGTTTCAATCATGTGGAGAAAATAATCATTTCCCCTTCTTACAGATTTTATCATTACCATTTAGCAATCGTTACAACTGATTATTACTACGTTGCTAGATGGCATCGTGGTAACATCATGATATATGATAAGTTCGACCGGGTACCGTTCCCAGATAATGCTATTATGCGCGCAGCTAAACAAGATGAAAACATCTCAGCATTTCTATCTTTCTCCCCTGTGTATCGCTGGGACATTTTCGATTATGATCATTATTACGAAGTTCGCTTCATTGATTTGCGCTATCGCAGTAAAGATTATTATCCATTCGTTGCAATCGTTCAACTCGACCACAATTTAAATATTATTAGTTCCTATACAGGATGGATTTTTAGTGAAGAAAAACTTCGAAAAAAACTGGAATTACTTCCACATTAAAAAAAGCGACTTAAGTCGCTTTTTTTAATGTTTCAAATGATCTTCTTGATTGATTAAATGGCTATATTTCGGATTATTTGTACGCATTTCATGAAGGCGACCTCCATGATTATTAATCCATGTTCGTACCACTTGTTCAGTCATTTCATCACCTTGATAACGACCTGATTTAGCATAAGTTGTTTGAAAGTCTTCCCACAATAATTCAACCCACGCACGAGCTTGTGCGTAAGAAAGTTTGTCATTTTTGTCTAACAATTCTTTTGTTAATGTTTCGTGAATATCATTCATGTTCTATTCTCCTTTTACCTATTTATTCCCTTAATTTCTAAAGGATAGTTTCCTCTATTTTGCACATTCTATAAGTGATACTTCTTAAAGAGGTATCAACTGATGATGAGGAGGGCGTTCGCAATGGGTAAACAAGCCGAATTTTGGTCTGAGTCAAAAAACAACAGCAAAATCGATGGTCAGCCGAAAGCGAAATCACGCTTCGCTTCGAAACGACCTAACGGCACAATTAACACGCACCCACAAGAACGTATGCGTGCTGCAAATCAGCAGGAAGAATAGTTCAGGTACAACCTAAAAAATTAACTTCCTACACGAGGTGATAAAGATGAGCTACCGTGATCGCTTAGATAGTCGTTCTGAATTATTTAACCATACGTGGACTCGTCCGAAACATGCAAAGGCGCAAGTTAACGGACAGACGCAACAAACCCAGTCTCTCATTATACTGGCGAATGAATGTAAAAAACGCCAATTTTAGAATCTCCTATCTCCTGTAACGCCTACCAAAGATGAAAACCAGAGAGATATTCGCTCTCTGGTTTTCATTTTTCTTGCAATAAAGAAATCGGTATTCCAATCTCTTCATTATCATTTTGCTTATGTCCCCAAGCAAATACCCCGTTGAAATACGTAATTTCAAATAATATACCAGGTTCTTCTACTAATTCATATGTCTCACCAATATGGAATTTGTTTATATCAGTCATATAAGCACGAGCCATTGCCATCTTGCGCATTAATACATCGAACTCATTTACAATACCAAGCTGCTCTGCCTTTATTGCTTGCTCTTTCAAAACCCCAATTTCTTCCCTTAGCTCATGTGGTGTCATTTCACTGTAGCGCTTTGGCATATTCATCTTATTCCCCTCATCCCTCTTCACGTTTCATCTGCAAAAATATCTCTATCTCATCAATAGAGAACCCTTTGCGATATAACGCTTGTTTCATCTTATTTTCGAATGTCCATCCATCATACTTCTTATATTTCTCATAATATTTATTCCCATGATAGTGTAACGCTTCTTGTTGCTGTTCGTCATCTTTTTCGTCTTTCAATTCTTCCAAACAAATTTGAATCACATCTCTAGAATATCCTTTACGAACAAGCATTTCGTCTAACTTTAGCTTCATTTGTAAAAAGGAATGCTTTTGATAAGACCTTTTCTTCTTTTCTATAAGAAGTAAAGCATTCTCAATTTGCTTTTCCTTCGGATATTCTTGTAAACTATGTGTAATGATTAGATCCTGAACACCTTTATTTAATAACTCTCTTTTAATAACAGTCGGACCCTTTCGATTCACATTACTTTGCGTTCGCGTATATAAAACAGCGTACTCTTTATCATTAATATATCGATCATGTAATAATTTCGAAACGACTTCAGAGATGACGGCCTGTCCCACTTCTTTTTTTCGTAAATAGTCTTCTACTTCTTTTTTTGTTCTCATTTGATAGGATAGATAGGAAATTGCTTGTAAATATGCTTTTTGTACCTCTTCATTGTATAAAATATTCCCTAACGCTATTTCATCAATTTCTAATCCTTTTTGTAATCCATGTTTCATTAAGATTACTTGATCCACACTAAATCCGTATTCTTCACCTTGACCTTTATCAATATAAATATTAAATCGTTCTTTCGATCGTTTTTGCACTTCTATTTTTGTAATGACAGCCATACTCTCACCTCTCTATTATTTTAACATAGTCAAGGAACGTTTTTGCTTTTCAAGAATATATATAATGAGGAGGAAATAATTGTGAGAATCGCAATTTCTGGTGGTACCGGCTTTATCGGTAAATACCTTTCTACTTTTTTTATTCAAAAAGGATATAATGTTTACATTCTTACTCGAAACAAAACTACTGAAACTTCCCATCCTAACCTTCAGTATGTACAATGGACACCAGATTTACAAACCTTCCCCCTCTCTTCTATCGATGTAGTTATTAATCTAGCTGGAGAGTCTATTAATAGTAGATGGACAAAGAAACAAAAGGAATCCATTTTAAACAGTCGAATTCAAACAACAAAAGGACTCATTAAACAATTGCAAACACTTGGTACAAAGCCAAATACATTTATTAACGCAAGTGCTATTGGATACTATGGAACGTCTGAAACTGAGTCTTTTACAGAACAGCATGAGATTCCTGGAAATGACTTTTTAGCAAATACAGTATATTCATGGGAACAAGAAGCATCTAAAGCACGTTCTCTTGGAATGCGAACAATCTACGTAAGACTTGGAGTTGTATTAGGCGCAGACGGAGGAGCTCTTCCCAAAATGCTACTCCCCTATCAATTCTATATTGGAGGTACAATTGGATCTGGAAACCAATGGTTATCATGGATTCATATAGACGATGTCGTTCGCCTAATTGATTTCATCATACACAAAGAAGAAATTGATGGCCCTTTTAACATCACAGCTCCCCTACCTATAAGAATGAAGGAATTTGGAGAAACCATTGCAACTATAATGAAAAAACCTCATTGGTTACCTGTCCCTTCATTTATGATTCACACTTTATTAGGTGAGATGAGTATACTTGTACTCGAAGGACAACATGTATTACCTAGTAAAGCAATTGAACATGGGTATCAATACACATTTCCGGCAATAGACCATGCATTACAAAATATACTTTCGCATACAATGTAGTACTTCTAAAACACAGTTTTACAGGGTCCCCTTTCAAAACTTTCATTTTCTAGAATCCGGAGCATTATTACACAAATAACCTTTCAGTTACTTTCCCTTAAATTCCATTAACATTGTAAAGTAACAGAAATGAGGTACCTATGAAAATATTGCTCAAACAAGCCATTGTCTATCCTATTACATCCCAAAAATTTCAAGGGGATGTACTCGTTATAGGAGAAAGAATTGCCGAGGTCAAGCCTTCCATTCAACCTACTCAAGATATGACAGTTATAGACGCTCGTGCTCTTCATCTTTTACCTGGATTTATTGATGTCCATACTCATCTTGGTCTCTATGATGAAGGTACTGGTTGGGCTGGCAATGATGCAAATGAAACATCTGAAGTTTCAACACCACATATCCGTTCTTTGGACGGAATCCACCCTTTTGATATTGCATTTCAAGATGCTGTACAAAACGGAATCACAACTGTTCACGTTATGCCAGGAAGTCAAAACATTATCGGTGGTACGACTTGTGTAATAAAAACAGCTGGAACTTGTATTGATCATATGATTATTCAAGAACCTGCCGGCTTAAAGATTGCCTTCGGAGAAAATCCTAAAAAGGTCCATAGTAATGGAACAAAAGAATCCATAACACGTATGGGAATTATGGGATTACTTCGGGAATCATTCTATGAAGCACAGCACTACGGGCATGAAGCTGATTTTCGAATGCTTCCTATCTTAAAAGCATTACGCCGCGAAATACCCGTACGTATCCACGCTCACCGAGCAGATGATATTAGTTCTGCTCTACGCTTTGCAACAGAGTTCAATCTCGATTTACGTATTGAACATTGTACAGAAGGACACTTTATTGTTGAAGAACTTTCGAAACACAATTTGAAGGTTTCAGTTGGCCCCACTCTTACACGCCGTTCTAAAATCGAACTTAAAAACAAAACATGGGATACTTACCATATATTATCGAAAAATGGTGTGGAAGTTTCTATAACAACAGATCACCCTTATACACCAATTCAATATTTAAATATTTGTGCTGCTGTCGCAGTAAGAGAAGGATTAGACGAAAAAACTGCACTAGAAGGAATCACCATATTTCCAGCACGAAATTTACGTTTAGAGGATAGAATTGGAAGCATTGAGGTCGGAAAAGACGCTGATCTTGTGTTATGGACTCATCATCCTTTCCATTATTTAGCCAAGCCTGTACTAACCATGATTGATGGAAAAATAATTTACAAAAAAAATAAAAAAAACTAGTTTATTTTTTTGACTAGATAAAGTATTATACGATTATAAACTGAATGAAACCATAATCAATTTGTGTCGTGATTATCATTTTCAAATTGATGAATGGGGAAGGCAAATGGTGCGCCACCAGCGTTAGAAACTGGTTCTAGTGGGTTCGATTCCCACCCCGAAATTTTTTAAAGATTGATATAAAAATTTCGAGGGTGGGGTGTTTTTTCGTCATGCTACCCTCGTGTGAGGAGGAGTTAGTATGTTGAAAAAACGCGACTTACACGACAGCCACGTTCTATACGAGTTAATGGTGGACCCAGCTGTCTTCCCTTTTGTGCGTCAAAAGGCTTATTCTTATGAAGAGTATTTATTTTTAACGAAACAAACGATTGAAGCTGAAGAGCGTGGGGAATTAATTTCACGCACAATTTTAGATGAATGGGGTAACCCTATCGGAACAATTACTTTATTTGATGTGCAAGAAAAAGCCGGATTTCTCGGAACATGGCTTGGCAAACCCTATCATGGAAAAGGCTATAATAAATTGGCGAAAGATTCATTTTTTAGTGAACTTTTCTATGAATTAGATATTGAAACAATCTTTATGCGTATTCGTAAAATAAATATTCGTTCTATTAAAGCTGCCGAAAAACTACAATATGTAAATCTAGCAAACGAAACAAGAAAAGCCGTTTATGATGAAATTAACGCAAATGAAGAAGTATATAACTTATATGAAATCCCAAAAGATCAATATACACTTGCTACAATGCGAGATACAACGTTCCAAGATGCTCACCAATTAAAAGAAGCATAATCTAAATTTCCAGAAAAAATAGTTAATCATTAACATTTTACCATATACGTATATCACCCTATGTCTTTGGAAACGATAGATAGTGACTTTAGGACACGAGGTGATTTGTAATGGATAAAAAGAAACGTGACAAAACAAAAAACACATTATCTAGTACACAAGAAGTTCTTTACCAACGAGAATTTCGCAAAGCAGATCGCGCAGCGGGTTATCGCTCGAAAAGTATTTAAAGTGAGAATGAATAATTAGAAGTTTTCCCCCCTAATTATTCATTCTCATTACATATTTTTTCTACGTGATAGAATAGACAAAAAGGTTCCTTATTTATAAGGAACCTTTTTTGTGTGGATAACGTTATCCACACAATTTATAGAATTGTGAATAAATTCAACAAATCCTTCACAAGTTTATATGTTGTAACGCATAGTAAATGTTAGAATTGTGGATAGTTTTCTAAAAATTGTGGACAATGTGGATATAGTTGTTAATATTTCGACTTTACTGTTTAATGAAAGCGTAATCTTCATGTGGATAAGTTACTACTTTATCTTATAAAACAATAAAGAACCCTCTTTAAACATATAAAAGAGGGTTTCATATTAAGTAAATAATTGTGCAAGAGCAGGTGATTTAATAGGTATATGATTCGGTTCTACATGATTTTCTGTCAAAATTGTATCCACAATATGACCAGCTGGCTCCGGACGATAAATGCTTTTCATCGCTTCTTTCATTTGAAGAAGCTTCATATCATCTTGTAATAACGCCTCTGTCTTTGCAAAAACCTCACTATCATCACGAATGACAACTGCAGCTCCTTTTCTTTCAAAGTACATCGCATTTTCATTTTCTTGCCCTGGAACAGGCTTATATAAAATGACAGGTACTTGCAATGCTGCCGCTTCACTTAACGTAATACCGCCTGGCTTCGTAATCATACAAGAAGTAACACGGAATAATTCATCAATATTTTCAACATAACCAAATACTTTTAATGCATCAGGATTTTTTTCCTGTACTCCTAATAAATCCTGTTTTAACGCTTCATTCTTTCCACAAACGACAACTACTTGTAAATCAGGTAATGACATAAATGATTGGCATAGTTCTTTTACACTTCCTAATACCCCATGAGCACCTGCTACAATTAGTAAAATCTTTTTATTCTTACATAACTGATATTTATTATATATAATGTCTGGATTGATCTTCAGCTCAAAACTACTACGAATCGGAATTCCAGTTTCAACAATTTGCTCCGAGGGCACACCAATATCAACCATAATTTTTTTCACGTGATCCGTTGCTACAAAATAACGATCTACTTCCCGATGAATCCATATTTTGTGCACACAAAAATCCGTTAATACGTTATAAACAGGAATTGAAATACCTGTTTGCTTTTTTAACTCTGGTACAGCTATGATCGGAAAAGTATTAATAACAATATCCGGTTTCTCTGCTTGTAAAAGTAATTTCAAACGTTTTCTTCCAAAGTTCGCATACCAAGATGCTATTTTTTTATCATAAATTTTTTCTACGCCATAATAAAACAAGCGGTATAATTCTTTTCCTATTGTATAACTTTTTAAATATAAATATTTTGTAATATCGGTTATAACTGGATGTGATTCTCCGAACAAATCGCATACAATTACATCTTTAATTCCTTTTTGGCGAAATGTTTGTTCTAATGTTTTCGCTACTTGCACATGACCATTACCGTAATGTGCAGTTAATATTAAAACCTTGGGGTTTTTTATCAAACAAATCCACTCCTAGCTTATTGTTTCTCCATATTGCATATACGACAATAGGAAAAACATTTTCCTTAAAAATTACATAAACAGATTCTAATACTTCTCTTTCAGCTATGTACCTGTCGTGGATATGCAAAGCATATAAGATTGACCCCTTAATCCTATCTGTGCTCATATCTTTACATTATACTTTCCTACAAGAGCTTTCGCAATAACTTACAAATGTTCTCTATTCCATGATACTCACTCTTTTACTTCTTAATTCTTTTTACTATTTTGATTTCCCTTTACAATTATGTAAATTTCTCCACTTATTCCTTACAAAAATATGGATATTCTATTTTTAGTATACTCTTTTCTATATACATACTCTAGGTTTTATTGTAAAGAAAGCAAAAAGCCTAATCCAATATTTGGATTAGACTGCTTGTAAAATATGTCTTGCTTGCTCTACATTTTTTTCAGTAGGTGGTTCTACATTCGCGAGTGGATATTTATGCCCAAGTGCCTCCCATTTATATACACCAAGCTTATGATATGGTAGCACTTCAACCTTCTGAACATTAGACAGGCTTTGAATAAAGCTAGATAATTTTTGTAGATCCTCTTCATTATCCGTAACACCAGGAACTAATACGTGTCTTACCCAAATTGGTTTATTTTTATCCGATAAATAACGAGCAAATTGTAAAATATGTTCATTTGGTTTCCCTGTTAATTTACGGTGTTTCTTTGAATCAATATGTTTCAAATCCAATAAAACTAAATCTGTGTAATCCATTAAAATATCTAGCTTATTTTGGAATTCTGGTTCTTCAGAATAACAACCACCCGAAGAATCAATTGTTGTATGAATTCCAACTTCCTTACATTTCTTAAATAATTCAATTAAGAAATCTAGCTGTAATAATGGTTCACCACCACTAACTGTTATACCGCCTCCAGAAGCTTCAATAAAAGGAAGGTAACATGTCACATCCTGCATTACTTCTTCAACTGTTATTTCTTTTCCTTTACCGATCTCCCACGTATCAGCATTATGACAGTATTGACAACGTAATAAACACCCTTGTGTAAATATGACATAACGAATTCCTGGGCCATCAACAGTACCACAAGACTCTACAGAATGAATTCTTCCTTTTATCATGTTACTTCCTCCTTTATTGAAGCAGCCCCCCTCTGCTATTTATAAAAAGCAGAGGGACACTTTTTCACTTACATACTTTCATGCATTGTACGATTAATTACATCGATTTGTTGTTCACGAGTTAATTTAATAAAGTTTACAGCGTAACCAGATACGCGAATTGTTAATTGTGGATATTTCTCAGGATGTTCCATCGCATCCATTAATGTTTCACGATTAAATACGTTAATATTTAAGTGATGGCCTTCTTTTACTGCATAACCATCAAGCATTGATACTAAGTTACGTACTTGTACATCATCTTCTTTACCAAGTGCTTTTGGAATAATAGAGAATGTATTAGAAATACCATCTTGTGCATCTTCATATGGTAATTTAGCTACAGATAATAATGAAGCTAATGCACCTTTTGTATCACGACCATGCATTGGGTTCGCACCTGGTGCAAATGGTTCTCCAGTACGGCGACCATCTGGAGTGTTACCAGTTTTCTTACCGTATACAACGTTAGATGTGATTGTTAAGATCGACATTGTATGAACAGAATTTCTGTATGTTTTATGTTTACGAAGTTTATTCATAAATGTTTTTACAAGATTTACAGCGATTTCATCTACACGGTCATCATTGTTACCGTATTTAGGGAAATCTCCTTCGATTTCAAAGTCAACTGCAATACCGTTTTCATCACGAATTGGTTTTACTTTTGCGTGTTTAATTGCACTTAAAGAGTCTGCTACTACAGATAGACCCGCGATACCTGTTGCCATTGTACGAAGAACATTTGTATCATGAAGTGCCATTTCAATACGTTCGTAGCTATATTTATCATGCATGTAATGAATAACATTTAATGTGTTTAAATATAGACCTGCTAACCATTCCATTGTCATATCAAACTTACGCATAACTTCTTCATAATCTAATACTTCAGAAGTAATCGGTGCGTACTCAGGACCAACTTGTGCTTTAGATTTTTCATCTTTACCACCGTTAATCGCATATAGTAATGCTTTTGCTAAGTTTGCACGTGCGCCGAAGAACTGCATTTGTTTACCAATTCTCATTGCAGATACACAACAAGCAATTCCGTAGTCATCACCGTAGTCAGCACGCATAATGTCATCATTTTCATATTGAATTGCTGATGTTTTAATAGACATTTTCGCACAGTAGTTTTTAAAGTTCTGTGGTAATTGTTTAGACCAAAGAACTGTTAAGTTTGGTTCTGGAGCTGGTCCTAAATTATCTAATGTATGCAAGAAACGGAATGAGTTCTTTGTTACTAATGGACGACCATCTAATGCCATACCACCGATAGACTCAGTTACCCAAGTTGGGTCACCAGAGAATAATTCATTATAATCAGGTGTTCTTGCAAATTTCACAAGACGTAATTTCATAATGAAGTGATCCACAATTTCTTGTACTTCTTCTTCTGTTAAAGTACCATTTGCTAAATCTCTTTCAATATAAATATCTAAGAATGTAGAAGTACGTCCAAGACTCATTGCAGCTCCGTTTTGCTCTTTAATTGCTGCAAGATATGCGAAGTATAACCATTGGAATGCTTCTTGTGTGTTTGTTGCTGGCTTAGAAATATCAAAGCCATGAGAAGCAGCCATTTGTTTTAACTCTTGAAGTGCACGCATTTGCTCAGATAACTCTTCGCGTAAACGCATTGTATCTTCGCTCATTACACCGCCAGTTAAATTCAAATCAGCTTTTTTCGCTTCAATTAAATGATCAATACCATATAATGCTACGCGTCGGTAGTCACCGATAATACGTCCACGTCCGTATGCATCTGGAAGACCAGTAATTACACCTGATTTACGTGCATTTCTCATTTCTGGTGTATAAGCATCGAATACACCTTGGTTATGAGTTTTTCTCCAATCTCTAAAAATACGACTAAGCTCTTTATCCATTTCGTATCCATAAGATTCACAAGCTTGTTCCGCCATACGAATACCACCATATGGTTGTAAAGAACGTTTAAATGGTTTTTCAGTTTGGAAACCGACTACTTTTTCAATATCTTTATTTAAATATCCTGGTTCATGTGATGTAATAGAAGAAACAATTTTTGTATCCATATCAAGAACGCCACCGTTTTCACGTTCTTTCGTTGTTAAATCCATTACTTGATCCCAAAGTTGTTTCGTTGCTTCAGTTGCTCCCGCTAAGAAAGATTCGTCTCCTTCGAAAACGTTTACATTATTTAAAATGAAATCGCGAACATCAATCTCTGCTTTCCATTTTTCACCTTTAAAGTTTTCCCATGCGTTTTTAACATTTTCTAATACTTGAGTCATCCTAATCTCCTCCATTTTTGATTAGTACAGGACTAAGATTTTTTATATAACAGCTTACACACTTAGAATACTACTTTTTTGCTAAAGTGAACGAAATAGTTGTGACATGTTTGTGAAATATTGAGCAAACTACTATATGCACAGTGTTAACTTCACTTAAAAGTCTTTATAATTAACCCTTTCCTTAATTGTATTTTTTTGGTACCCTTATATACGAGTCCTATTTTGTAATATAAGAACAATACCCATTGTAGAGCTGTAATACTCTTATCTCCTAATCTGTTATAGTTTTTATAACAGAACAAAAAAGTGTACATATGTTGTACACTTTTTTTGTTACTACTCTAAAACATCTCTTTTTCTATTCCCATCATAGAATCCACCACGGCTACCTTCTAATACAATTAATTGCTCTAATCCTTCTATATGATCACCTATAATTCGCAAGACAGCTGGAGGATGACCTATTTTTGCAAAATGTTCACTGGGACGAATGCGGTTCATCTTATCGACCTCTACACGACTTACACACGCAATTTCGAATCCTGAAAGAATAGCTTTCACTTGCGCTACGCAAGGTGACAATAAAGACCTATACCCAATTGATTTCAAACACTTCTGGCTAAACGCATTAGGTACAGCGATAAGAGATCCTACTCCTAAATCTTTTCTATCACAAGCTAAATTTAATGCATATTTAAATGCAGTTACAAGATGAAGCGGTACTCTTAAATCTAAATAATGATTTAGATCATTTAATGCGACATCCATTCCATCTGCAATAGCTTTTGCAAATGGATATAGCTCACTAGCTGGAATAACAAAATCACCGTCTATAAATAATACAATTTCTCCTTTGGCGAAATAAGTCCCAAGTGAACGTCCCACATCGTTGCCAAGTGCTTCTTTATATACAATTGTTGTTGCTCCCTTGTCTTTTGCAATCGTTGCTGTTTTATCAGACGAACCATTTACAACAACGATAATTTCAAAAGGTTCAATTTTGCGAAGCTCTTCTATAACATTTCCAATTGTTTTCTCTTCATCTTGTACAGGAATAATGACTGATAATTGCTTTCCTTTATACAATTTAGATGTAATGCCCCATCCTTGATAAAGATCTTCGAAATCTAAAGTATGATAGACACTATCTCTTTTCCTATTTCCATCATAATATCCTCCGCGCTCATCACTACCTACTATTCGCTCCGCTACAGCTTCTATATGATCACCTATCATCCGTTTTTCAGATTGCGAAAGACCCGTGCCGTACGCAGCATGCTCGGTCGGCCGAAATTTATTTGGCGTAATAACGTCAATTGCACAATGCCGACTAATTCTCCATTCACTTTGAACGAGGCGTAAATGAGCCAAAATAGGATTAACAAAACATTCATATCCGATGCTTTGAACGACCTCTTTCGTCAGCGCATGAGGTGCATCTAATAAGGAATCAATTTTTAATTCTTCACGCTCTAACATTGCATTTAATATTTGGCGCCATACTGTCACGGCGTACGGTTTTTGTTTCTTTAAAAATAATGCGTCCAAATTATTTAAAACGATGTCGGCCTGATCATGTAAAATCGGATTAAGGAATAATTGTAATTTTGAAGTTTGAATAGCAAAATCTCCATCTATAAATAGTAATACATCACCTATCGCATGTTTTGCGCCAATCGCGCGGCCAACATCGTTCCCTAGTAGCTCTATATACTTGATTACTTTACACCCTAAACGATCAGCAACCTCTTCTGTACCATCGTTACAACCGTTTGCTACTACAATAATCTCTATTGGATTTAATCCTTTTGCCGATTGGATAACATCTGAAATCGTTTCAGCTTCATTACATACAGGTATAATGACCGATAGTGACTTAGCCATTATTTTCTTCACGGAACCACTTAATAGTTTCTTTCAATCCTTCTTCCCATGTTACTTCTGCTTGAAACTGAACAAGTTCTCTTAATTTCGCAACATCTGGTCTTCTATTTGGAATTTCTTCAAAGCCATGTGGGTACACCTCTTCAAAAGGAACTTGAACAATCTTTGAAGAGGATTTCGTTAGCTTTTTAATTACTTCTGCCACTTCTTTTATACTCTTTTCATTGTCAGAACCTATGTTAATAATTTCACCATTTACCTTCTCATCCATCGCTCGAATCGTTGCCTCTACCGCATCACTTACATACGTAAAACAACGTGTCTGCTCTCCATCTCCATATACGAGAATGTCTTCTCCTTGCAAAGCCGCACTAATAAATCGTGGGATTACCCCTGCATACGGACCATCTTTCGCTCTTGGACCATAAATATTAAAATAACGAACAATCGTTACCGGTAAACCTTCTAATGCGTATCCTAAACATAATGTTTCTTCTAATGTTTTACACACTGCATAACTCCAGCGTATTTTAGAAGTTGCCCCGTATAATCGATCTCCCTCTTCAGAGAAGGGTGGCTTTGCCTTACCATATACTTCTGAAGTAGAAGCAAAGACCACTTTCTTCTTTTCTTTTAGCGCTGCTTGTAAAATGTTTCTCGTTCCATCAAAATTCGTTTCAATAAGCTCTATACTCTTTTCCATTGTCGTTTTCACGCCTAAAATTGCTGCTAAATGAAACACTACATCATGTTGGTTTACTAATTCATAAATAGAATTTTTATCTAAAACACTTATTGGAATAACTCGAATTTCTTTCATTAACTCATCATGATATTTATTTTTCCCTTTATAGAAGTTATCAACGATCGTAACCCCATACCCTCTTTTCACCAGCTCTTCAGCTAAATGTGAACCAATAAATCCTGCTCCACCTGTAATTAAACATTTCTTACTCATACACTCACCTTCTTTATAATTCCACGTGTATCTATTACTCGCTTCATACCTTTAAAAAGCTTCCAATCGATATTAGAGTGATCAGTTAAAATTAATATACAACCCGCTTGTTTAACGACATGTTCATCCAAAGAAACAGATTGGTACACCTTGCCTTCAAACTTTGCAGAAGAAATATATGGATCGTGATATTCGATTTCATATCCTTCTTTTAGTAACAATTCAATAATTGGTAAAGCCGGTGATTCTCTCAAATCATTTACATCTTTCTTATATGCAATTCCTACAATTAAAACTGATGCAGGTGATTGCACCATGCCTTTTACTTTCCGGACTATTTTCTCTGGCATTTCTTCATTAATCACATGTGCAGCCTCAATTAATTGACTAATTTCCCCATTCCTTTTTATTCTCCATTGGAAATATAAAGGATCTACTGGAATACAATGTCCTCCTATTCCTGGTCCTGGCCAATATGGAGTAAATCCAAACGGTTTTGTAGATGCGGCTTCAATCGCCTCATAAAAATCAATTCCTAAACTTTCACATAGTGTGTTTAACTCATTTACTAATGAAATATTGACTAGGCGCTGAATATTTTCAAATAACTTACACATTTCCGCTACTTTCGGAGAACTAACTGGAACAACGACATCAAATGTAGTGCTATACAACTCCTGAACTTTTTGTTTACACTTTTCTGTTTGTCCACTAATAACTTTTGGAATCGTTTGAACAGAATAGTGACTATTAGCCGGATCAATTCTCTCAGGGGAATATCCGATATAGAAATCTTCTCCTACCTTTTTACCTGTTTGAGAAATAATAGGAATGATAACTTCCTCGAGTGTACCTGGATATGTGGAGCTTTCAAAAATGAAGGTTTGTCCTTTTTGAAGGTTTTGTTGTATATAATGTGAGGCTGAAATGAGGGCACTTAAGTCTGGTTCTCTTTGTTCATTAATCGGAGTCGGGACAGTAACAATAACATAATCACTATTTTGAAAATCAGCAATGCCTTGATCCGGTGTGTTCACTATTAATTTTTTTTTCACCAATAAACTTTGTAACTCTTTAGAAGAAACATCCGGAATATAGCTTTCTCCTTTTATAATTGATTCTATTTTTCTAATATCTTTATCTAACCCAAGTACTGTATGCCCTCTCTCTGCAAAATGGACTGCTAAAGGAAGGCCAACATACCCTAAGCCAATAATAGCTACTTTACTACTATTCATTTGTATTCTCTTCTTCCCTTCTCAATTGTTGAATGATATCTCTCTCTCTATCTCCATCCGTAAAGCCACCGCGTTCGTCTGTACATTGTAATAAATACGCAATCGCCTCAATTTGATCACCGAAAATACGATCAAATGCTGAAATACGCCCATTTACAAATTCGTGTTGCTCTGGACGTACTCGATTTGTTTTTATAACATCTAATAACTCTACTGCTGTAATAGAGAATCCTTCTAAAATAGCTTTCACCTGAGCTAATGGAGGAATCACAAGAGAATCATAACCAATTTTCTCTATTACTTTTTTATGCATAGCGTGTGGTACTGCTGTTAATGAGTTATTCCATAAATCTGGTCGCTTCGCTATCAAATTCACAAAATATTTTCCCATGCTAATTGGATCTGCTGGATGAAACATATCTAATAAACACTGTAAATCATTTAATGCCACATCACTTCCATCTTCAATAGCACGCAAAAATAGAATTAAATTTGTTGCTGGAATAACAAAATCACTATCAACAAATAAACAAATATCTGCCGTAGCATACATGGCCCCTATCGCCCGTGCTACATTATGCCCAAGCACTTCATCCAACTCAACAACAATAACATTCTCTAGCTTTACTTGTTTAATGGTCTTTACGGCAGCTCCATTCACAACAACTATAATTTCATCTACACCTGCTTTTTTCACTTCTTGTATAACAGACCTTATAGTTGTTTTCTCTTCTGATACTGGGATAATGGCACTATATTTCGCTTTTTTCTTTTGTAATAAAACTGGTTTATACTTTCCTACAAACTCCCTATCTTTATTGCCCTCTGAAAAACCACCGCGATTACCGTATGTTTCGATTACGTATTGTAAAGCTCGCAAATGATCACCCATAATACGACTAGTCGCTTTCGGATAAGGAGAGCCAGGTGACGTGCCCGTATGGACAGGACGAACTTTATTTGTGTAAATGACATCAACTGAAGCCATATCAGAAATATCTACTCCTCTAGACATCGCCATCGCTTGAAATAGTGCTGGATCCGCTAAATTCCACCACCCTAGTTCTTCAATCACTTCACGACTTATCGCATGTGGTATCGCAATTAAAGATCCTACAACAAATTCTTTTTTGTTCAAATAACGGTTTAACATATATTTTCCAACCGTCGTATAATGCGGTCTCATCTTCAAATAAACGGACCATGTTAAATTATTTAAAACAATCTCATGTCCTTGCTGTATTCCTTTAATAAAATTGTATAATTCTTCACTTTTCATGACGATATCGCCATCTAAAAATAAAACAATTTCACCTTTTGCTTCTCTAGCACCAATTGCCCGTCCCACATCATTACCAAGAGAATATCTATAATAAATCACACGGCAATTAAGCTGTAACGCTATTTCTTTCGTACCATCTGTCGATCCATTATCTACTATGATAATTTCATATGGTTCCAACTTCCTTACTTCTACTAAAACTTTTGATAAAGTACTTGCTTCATTATGCACTGGAATAACAACTGACACTCTCATACTTGTATCACGCTTACCCTTCCAAGCGAACATAAGCAATAATCGGAATACGTACAACTACATCTTCTGGTGGTCCATAAGAAGGAGAAGTACGAACAATTACTGCCCCATCCGTCACAGATAAAAGAACGCCTGCAATGATTTCTACAGCTGTCACAACTTGCACTAGTTCACCAACATGGTTACGTAATTCATCAGTAAATAACATATATAACTCTCCTTTCTTACACTTCTTTAATTGATATAATACTTGTAAATGGTAATAAAACTTCTGTTCCTATTCCTTCTTGCAGTGTTAAGAAATCATCACCAACTGCTACAATCACACCCGTTAACTGTCCAACTGTCACAGTAATCTCTACGTTTTTACCCAAATACTGCTCTGCAATTTCTTTAAAAGGTGATGTATTACATTCTTTTAAAATGTTACAAATAATAGATTGAAATCTACTTGATTCAATAACTTCTTCCGTAGCTTGCTTAGAGTTTCTTTGAATAAATCTCGCGAAGTTTTGTGAAAATAAAAGTCTCTCCACAGCAGGCAATAACTTATTATCTAAAAAATAATCTAATTGTCTATTAAACAATCTCGATAGCTTTTTCCAATACTTACCGAACAAACACATACACTTCTCCTCCTATTATTTTTAAAGTATAAAAACACATCCATACATCTTAATGTATACAGAGCAGGCTTTTTTTGTGATAGGTAAGGCATACATTTTTCAAAGAAACCATCTTTTCTAGTCACACAAAAAAGATAGATGGTATCCCATCTATCTTTATGTATATTTTAATTTTTAATTGTAACAATGGCAGCTGCACTATAATAAACCGCTCGTGGCAATTCTGCCTGTTCACTTATAGAAGCTGTAACAAGTGAACCACCACTTGCCGAGAAATACTTAACAGCTTCTAAAGGAATACCATCTTCTTTTACATCAATATGCGTTCCATCTCGCCAATCTATTTTCTGCATTGTTGCTGAGAAATCGCCAGCCACTTTACCAATTTCTTCACCATCCATCCCTAAAAAGGTCCATTCCCACTTTGTTAAACTTAGTACTTGTTTCAACTCTCCAATTTTCTTTCCATCTATATTAGAAAAAGTATAGAAGTTTCGTACTCCCATCTCCTTTTGAACACGCAACAATCTTTCTCCCGAATGATTATATAAATAAAATTGTTGCTTATGTAGTCCCTTTAAAAGAAAAGAAAGTACAACTTGCCATACACGTTGAATAACAAAATCATACTCTTCTTTTAAAAAACCTAATGCACTGCCATCTAATCCAAAGTACGTTATTACTTGAAATATCCCTACCTCTTTACGAACAACAAATTTTTGTTGTTCAAATAATTCAGAATTATCTATATTATAAATTTCCTTTTTAAGTATTTTTGATCTTCGTTTTTCCATAAAGCTATATATGAATAATCCAAATGCCGGTATTACAACACTTATTAATTTCAAATTTTCTTTCTCCGAAGTGAATAGCGTCCCTTTTTTATATTCCATCACTAATACAATTGTGACAATAACCCATACAATAATAGATACAAAAAAAATGCGTTTTGCATTACGTGCGTGATGCCTATCTATACTCATACTCCTCCCCCTTTTCCATTTATCCCGCTATTCGCCGGGCAGTAAGACCCCCACTTCAAAATTCAGCGAAAGCAAAGAAGTTAGGTGGGGGATCGACTGCCCGTAAAAGCCCGATTGGTGAGGGCTAATAATCAGTGAGGGATGAAGAATCCCCCACTGATTAAAGTTTCACTTTATTTCATTATCCCATTGCCCCTACACTTCCTCAATAAAAAAAGACTATCCAATAGGATAGCCTCTTACACTTCAATATTTCGCAACATCGTATAAATGTCGTTATTCACTTTACCAAACGATTTAATATTATTTTGAATATTAGATAATAAAACGACATACACACTTCCGTTTTTGCTAAATCCATTTAAACAATTCCATCCTGGCATTACACCGTGATTCGAATAACTTCCCGGGTCTACATACCAACCAAATCCGTAATCCTTTTTCACAGCCGTAAACATTTGATTATAACTCTCTTTTGAAATCAGCTTTCCAGAGAAGAGTGCTTCATTAAATAAATATAAATCATGTGCACTTGTATATATATCACCACAACCATATAGTTGTGACATACTTGGAATATTAGGTGTTGTCATATTGTTATTTACTATTTTATAACCTGTTGATGGGAACCTTGTTTGCTCTAACGCTTTACCGAAACCAGAATGTTTCATACCCGCAGTAGCAAAAATATGTTGTTTAATATAGTCTTCTAACGGTTGTCCACTTACCTTCTCAGCGATATAGGCGAGTATCGAATAGTTCGAATCGGAATATTTCCATTTCTCTCCTGGGCTCCCAACACGCTTTTGCTTTCCTATTCGTTTTATCAGTTCTTCATGAGAAATATCCTCTGTTCCTTGCTCATACTCTGGAATTCCTGATGTATGTGTTAGTAAATGCTTTAACTGAATCCCATTACCTTGAGGGAAATCTGGAATATACTTTGCAACCGTATCCTCTACATTTAATTTATTTTGATCCTTTAATTGCATAATAGCAGTCGCTACAAATGCCTTTGAAATAGAACCAATATAAAAAGTTGTCTCTGAATTATTCGGTACTTGTTTCTCTTTGTTCGCCATACCGTATCCTTTATTCAAAAGAACTTTTCCGTTCTTCACAATAACAGCTGTCCCGCTAAATCCTGCGTTTTGTAAATATTGATCTAATTGAGCGTTTTCATTAATTTCTTGAGGTGGTCCCTCAGCAGGCTTTTCCACAGCTTGTGCTTGCTTCACTTGTTCTTCTTGTTCTTCCTGCTCTTTTTGTTTTTGTGCTTCTTGTTTCTTTTTTTCTTCTTCTTTCTTTTTCAGCTCTTCTTGTTTCTTCATTTCTGCCGCTGCTTTTAAAGTTTCTTCTTTCTTATTATGCGCAACAATTTTTGTATACATGAAATATACAAGTGAAAATAGTAAGACGAGAATGATTGTTCTTTTTATGTATACAATCGGCCGACGTGCTTTCCCATTCGCATTATTTTTTTCCTGATCCATGATTGCTTTTTTCCCCTTACTCACCAATAATTTACTTCCTCTACTAAAGATTTATTTTAGCAGATTATGGATACTCTATTCTATATCATCCCTACTTTATCACGCACTGCACATATTACCAACCTATATGTATAAAAAAGAAAAAGAAAATTTACAAAAGTAAGATTCCCGTTAAATCGTTAACATAAAAAAGAGGATATCCTCTAAAAAAATTGATGTTATCAATCTTTTGGGATATCCTCTTATCTCATTATTTATACGTGTTTTTTCATATCATCGGCAACAGATTCAACATTTGTACCTACGATAACTTGGACACTCGTGTTACTTAATTTCATAACACCTTTTGCACCAGCACGTTTTAATGCTGCTTCGTTTACTTGACCAGCATCTTTCACTTGTAAGCGTAGACGTGTTGCACAGTTATCAATAACTGTTAAGTTTTCTTTTCCACCTAAAGCTGCTACGTAAGTTTCACCAATTGAACCTGCAACAGGTGCGTCACCCTCTTCAGCTAGCTCGTCGTCATCTTCGCGACCAGGAGTTTTTAGATCGAACTTCTTAATTAAGAAGTAAAATACAACGAAATAAATTACTGCGTAAATTAAACCGACTCCCGCGAGTAATACTGGTTTTGTTGCAATACCGAAGTTTAAGAAGTAATCGATTGCACCGGCACTAAATGTGAAACCATCGTGAATGCCAAGAGTTGTTGTAATAAATAGAGACAGACCTGTTAATACAGCATGAATACCATATAATACTGGTGATAAGAACATGAATGAGAATTCAATTGGTTCTGTAATACCAGTTAAGAATGAAGTTAATGCTAGACCACCTAACATACCTGTAACCATTTTACGTTTTTCTGGTTTAGCAGCCGCAATCATTGCGAAACATGCTGCTGGTAAACCGAACATCATAACTGGGAAGAAACCAGTCATAAACATACCCGCTGTTTTATCTCCTGCAAGGAAGCGAGCAATATCACCATTTACAACATTACCTGCTGCATTTGTAAAGTCACCAAGTACGAACCAGAAGTATGTGTTCATTACGTGGTGTAAACCGATTGGAATTAATAGACGGTTTAATAAACCAAATAGACCTGAACCAACTGCCCCTAAATTAACAATTCCATGAGCTAATGCATCGATAGCATTTTGAATTGCTGGCCAAATTTGTGCGAATAGAATTCCTAATAGTAACATCACAACCGATGTAACAATCGGAACGAAACGTTTTCCAGCAAAGAACCCTAACCATTCTGGAAGTTTAATCTTATGGAATTTATTATAAAGAAGTCCTGCTATAACACCGACAATAATACCACCTAAAACTTTCATATCCACTTTAGTCGATAATTCGGCTGCCTTAGATACCTGTGTCATTGTATCTGCAAGCTTAGATGGGTCTACATTAGCGCTATTACCTATTAAATCTTGAACTTTGCCTAATTTATCTTGTAATTCTACAGTAGAATATCCCTTACTAAGTGCATCAATACTGTTTTTCATAACTAGATAACCAATTGCACCTGCAAGACCTGCTGCACCACTACCATCAACAGACAAACCGATTGCAATACCAATTGCAAAAATAAGTGCTAAATTATCAAAAACTGCTGCACCGGCCTGTGCCATAACAGGAATATCAAATACATCTGGTTGTCCTAGACGAAGCAATAATCCTGCTGCTGGTAGCACTGCGATTGGAAGCATTAACGCTTTACCAATACGTTGTAGAAACTGCAACATTTTAATTCCCCCTAATTCAATTTATGAAATCGTTATCATTATAAGTACGCCTTAGAAAACGCTTTCTATTTACATAACCATAATAACATATAGTTGTATAGATGTGTAGTTTTTATTTTTGAATTTTTTATGGATAAATCTCCTATTTCCAAACTGTTATATAAAAGGAAAATTCTCCTTTTTTAATATAGAATACTCGAAACGAAATACCTACTATAGAACATGTAACTTTCGTTTTATCATTCCACCTTTTCATGTTATTATTTATTTCCGAGCATATCGGGAAAAGTAAACGTAGTTAATTCGAAATAGGAGCGTTGGTACTATGCAGTGCATTGAAACAAACAACTTACAACAGTTGTTAGAACAAGTAAAACCATATACGAAAAAAGGAAAGCTTGCTACTTATATCCCCGAACTAGGAAATGCAAATCCAGACGATTTAGGGATTGCCATTTTCCATAAAGAAACAGAATATATCCATGCTGGCAACTCACAAACACTATTTACTCTTCAAAGTATTTCAAAAGTAATTACACTTGCACTTGCCCTTTTAGATCGTGGTGAAGAATATGTATTTTCTAAAGTTGGAATGGAACCAACTGGTGATCCATTCAACTCTATTATTAAGTTAGAAACAACAAGTCCATCCAAACCACTTAATCCAATGATTAATGCGGGAGCACTAGCTATTACGAGCATGTTAACAGGAAAAGATAATGAAAAAAAAATGGAGCGCATCCTTCATTTTGTACGTGAAATAACAGATAATCCTACCATTAATTATTCTTCTAAAGTTGCCAATTCAGAATTAGAGACAGCTTACTTAAACCGTTCACTTTGTTACTACATGAAACAAAACGGAATTATCGATTGTGACATCGAAGAACTTATGGATTTATACACTCGACAATGTGCAGTTGAAGTAAACTGTATCGATTTAGCACGTATCGGCTTAATTTTTGCGATGGATGGATATGATCCATATAAGAAAAAACAAATTATCCCTAAACATATTACAAAAATCTGTAAAACATTTATGGTTACATGTGGTATGTATAACGAGTCTGGTGAATTTGCGATCCGCGTTGGTATCCCCGCAAAAAGCGGCGTAGCTGGTGGCATTTTCGGCTGCGTAAAAGGAGAAATGGGAATTGGCATTTTCGGACCGGCTTTAGATGCAAACGGAAATAGTATCGCTGGTTTTAAAATTCTTGAACTTCTTTCTGCTCAAGAAGGTTGGAGCATTTTTTAATTCAGAGTTATCCTGCTATACTAGCAGGATTTTTTTCATTTCATAAAAACCTCAACTTTATCCGCTATCCATCCCCTTACAAAACAGTACTAAAAGTTTCTCTATATCATGCATATTTGCTCCCCCCTCCTGAATAATATAGTACAACCTAGCGCTATATGTGGAGGTGTGAAAGATGAAACTAATATTTCAAATGGAAAAACAGCCTGTTCTTGAAAAAACGATTCTTCTTTTTATATTGAGTATTGTAGAAAGCTTGAAGTTAAAAGTGGTTTCACTCGATGAAGCTCACCGATACATATTCAATTTAGAAGTACTTGAACTACTAATGGATCGGAACATCGATGATCAAGTACTTGAACTTATTCATTTCGGAATGGGACTTGAAGACATTCATCATGTGCTTCCAGAAGAACTTGAACATACTATCGAAGAATTAAAGTGGCTTTGCATTCAAGTGTTAAGTGAATACAGTATGCATGAAGAATCGGAACAACTAATTGAAGATATACGTTGAAAAAGCACCTATGTAGGTGCTTTTAATGTTTTTTTAAACTATTTTTATACGCCTCAATATTTACTGGTAGCTCTTCCTCTTCTAAAGTATGTTCATTTACATCTTTATGAATAAACGCACCTTTAGGCGGTTGATGGTCATGCCCTTTTTTCTTATGATCAAATGCTTTTCCGCGTCCCATACGGATCATCCTTTCTTTAAAAGAAATCCGTATTAGTATGGAGAAAAGTACGTCGATATATGCAATCCTTTGCCATATTTCCAAGGAAATACTCGAACATTGTTTTCTGTTCTCCTCACAATAACTGATCTATCCCAATAAGAATTAATAGCACGCCCGCAATAACAGTAGCCCATTTCCCTAAGTATTCTGCTAAAAATCGTTTTCCTACATAAGCAAAACCACTAATACAAATAAAACTAAACACCCCAGAAATAGTTGCTGTAAGCCACAGATTCAAGTTTGTTACCCCAGCGTCAAATCCACCTGCAATATTATTAATAGACAACGCAACCCCTAAAACAATTGCTTCTGAAAAACTAATTGTTTTAGAACCATCAAAATCTGCTTTTTCTGGATCACGTAAAATGCCCATAAGTACATTACCATCTTTAGAACCTACAGTATTTCTTTGCCCCAAGAAAGGCTGGCACAAAATAAACACACCGATTATACCTAAAACGATTGCTCCAATTAGGTTTGCAGTAAACTCTGAAATAAATAACGCTATCCAGTTCCCAAAAAAGCCAGCTAATAAAGTAAATAAAAAACCAAAAAATGCGATGATAAAATTGTTAAGCCACGAAATTCGAATTTTACGAATGCCATATGCAATCCCAACACCTGCATTATCTAAATTAGAAGCAATACCGATTAAAAAAATTGAAAATAGACCTGCCGTACTCATAAACAGCCACCCCTTTTTCTCACTTTTCAATGCATATTATGAAAATGTTGAGCAACTGTGCCTGTCTGTTTCATATACATGTAAGAAATGCTCAACATTTTTTCAACAATAAAAAAGGAGTGCCTTCACTATGCCTAAAGAAAACCCAAATGAGCGGCTTAGTACATTAATAAAAAAACTTTTAAAAGAACGTGCCTTATCCATGCGTCAATTAGGAATGCATACAAATATTGATCCCGCAACAATCTCAAGAATTATGAATGGTAAACAACCGCCAAAACAAAAACATCTACAAAAATTTGCAGAATGTTTGCAAGTTCCACCCCAATTGTTATTTGATGAAATGTATCCTGATTCTCCTCACATTAATAAAGAAAAGACGGATATGTACACATCTCTTGATACAATTCAGCAAACACTGCAATCCTCTAACTTATTCGATTTTGACTATACAACAACTCGCGTAAAACAAGAACTTGAAAACTATGAACGCTATGCTCAGACAACAGAAGGTGAAAAACGTATTCATGAAAGTTTCGCGAGTAAATTAGAACAAATTGATAGCGCTGGTCCTTTTATTGAACAATTAACCGATATGTATCAACAATTTTGCAATGAAACTATCTCAAAAGAAGAGCGTGCAGTTCTTGGAGGCGCATTACTGTATTTCATTTTATCGACAGATATTATTCCCGACTATCTCTTTCCAATTGGCTATTTAGATGATGCAATTGCTGTTGAATTAGCGAAAGAAAAATTAATCGAACTAAAACGAAAAACATAGAAAAATAAAGAACTATTTCAGTTGTTTCTGTTCAACTCTGAAATAGTTCACTAAAAAATCGTACAAGTATACATACCTGTACGATTTCAACACACTAATCTATTTTTTCGTGTGACACCATTTATATATAAATGCTGTTATTACTTTTGTAAATTCAATTAACTGTTCTACTTCAACTTTCTCATTTATTGAATGAGCTTCTTCTAATGTACCTGGTCCGTAAATAACAGCTGGAATATGAAATTCACTAAACCAACCACCATCCGTTACCGTTGCAGACATATCTAAAATTGCATTTTTAGATAGAATTGATTCGTGTACTGAGCTAAGAGTTTTTACTGCTTCATGTTCACTATCTACTTCTAAAGAAGGGAAAATTTCGCCACGATCCACAATCATTGATTCTCCGCCCCACTTAAATTGTGGTGGATTTTCACTTAACCATGGATCGGCAGCCGCTACTTTCTCAATATACTCTTCAATTTCTTTTATTATTTGTTCATGTGTTTCATTCGGATAGAAGTGCACCGTTATCCATAACCGGCACTCATCCGCAATAAATGCTGCATGCCGTCCGCCTTCAATAACAGCTGGGTTAATTGTTGTTGTTCCAGATGGATAACCTTCATATGTTTTCATAACTGCCCAATGACGCTCTAATTCTTGTAAACTTTGCACAATTTTCATCATTTTTTCAATCGCACTCGCTCCGAATAAACGTCCTCCAGCATGAATCATTTGCCTGCGTGTTGCATCATGAAACGTCTGGGGGCTTTTCACAGTAATCCATCCAGTAATTACGCCGCCCTGTCCTTGCATATGTAAATCACTTGTATCCACTACGACTGCAAAATCAGCATCATAACCTCTTTTGCAGCATTGAAGTGCACCTGCTTCTCCAACTTCTTCCCCAATTACTGATTGAAAGATTAAATCTCCAGGTAATTCAATTCCAGCTTCTTGTAACAGTTGAATAGCAAATAGTGCTCCAGCCAGTCCTCCTTTCATATCCGCCGCACCACGTCCAACTAACCAACCATCTTTTATAAATGGCTCAAACGGATTGGTTTCCCACGCTTCATCTACCGATACTTCTGCTACATCCACATGTCCATTAATAATAAGACTTTTATGTGTGTCACTTTCTAGCCCTTTTCTCACCCCAACAACGTTCGGGTCATTCGGATATACATCCCATTTATCAACACTAAAATTTCGTTTTTTTAGAAAATCTGCAACAAATTCTTGCGCCTCATTTGTGTTTCTCGCCGGCGGTGCTGGTGTTTCAAAACGAATTAAAATCTTTGTAAGCTCTAGTAACTCATCTTTTCGTAAATCAATCTGTTCTAATAGCTGTGAAACTTCTTGATTCATCGCTAGTTCCCCTTTGCATACATAGTATGTTTCCAGCTTTATTGTCACAAAAAAAGAGACTGTTTACAATTTTACAGTCTCTTTTTTTAGCATAAGTTTCTAATATATTTACAAACTTTCTGCCTCTGTTGTATTTGTTTTTTCAATATGTTCTACCTTACGTGCCTTATTTCTTGTCGCACGGTAAAACAGTAAACAAACAATCATAAATGGAATACCACAATATAATGCCATTCTTTGTTCTGGAATAAAAGCCATACCAACAATTACTGTTACATTTAATACTAACGCAAGCAGTGGTACGAATGGATACAGCGGTGTTTTAAATTTCAAGTCCTTCACATCCCCGCCCTGCTTAATGTATGACCTTCTAGCCAACAAGTTAGATAGAGCAATAGATGCCCAAACTAATATCGCCCCGAACCCGGCAATAGAAAGTAGCCATAAATAAACTGTATCTTCCGCATAAATACCTGATAGTAATGAAAGGCAACCTACAATTGTACTTACAATCAATGCATAAATAGGAACACCATTTTTAGATAACTTACCGAAAATTGGACTAATCATTCCTTGATTAGACATAGACCATAGCATACGAGAAGTTGCATATAATCCTGAATTCGCAACGGATAGAACCGCTGTAATAATAACGAAATTTATAATATCGGCTGCATAAGGAATACCAATTTTATCAAATACAACTACGAATGGACTTTCTATCACTCCCGCTTGCTGCCAAGGGAATAAGCCTGCAAGAATGAAAATAGATAATACAAAGAACACAAGTATACGCCAAACTGTATTATTAATTGCCTTCGGAATCGTTTTCTCTGGATTTTCACTCTCTCCAGCTGCAATACCAACTAGTTCCGTTCCTTGGAAGGAAAAATTAACTGCAATCATCGTAATTAAAATGGCTGATAATCCATTTGGAAACAACCCACCATAATCAGTAAAGCTAGAGAACATCGGTGCTGGTTCATTTCCTTTCATATCTAGAAAACCAAACATTGCTGCCCCGCCTAAAATAATAAATGCAATGATTGTAATTACTTTAATACTTGCAAACCAAAATTCAACTTCTGCAAAACTTCTTGAAGATAACGCATTGATAGCAAAGAGAAGCACCGCAAACGCTACACACCAAATCCATGACGGTACATCAGGAAACCATCGTTTCATTAAAATACTAACTGCAATCAGTTCAATACCTATCGTAGCAGACCAGTTTAGCCATGACATCCAGCCGACTACATAACCCGCTGCAGGGGAAATGTGCTTTGTAGCATACGTTTGATAAGATCCTGCGTCAGGCATCGCAACAGCTAACTCTCCAAGACAGAGCATCGTTAAATACATAACAAATCCTCCAACAAGATACGCTACAATCGCTCCTCCAGGCCCAGCTTCATGAATTGTATACCCAGATCCTAAAAAAAGACCGGTACCAATAACTCCTCCAAGTGCAATCATAAAGATGTGCCTGCTTTTCAATTCCCTTTTTAACCCTTGGTTTTGATCCATCATATAAATCCCCCCTTTTCACTTTGGAAACCCATTTCATGTAAGCGTTTTTAAAAATGTTCATAATAAGAATAATTATTGAAAAGAGCAAAATACATAGTATCAATCACTACCTGTTATTAAAAGATCATCCCTCACTGTTATTAATAACTTTTTATCAGCGATAGCTTGTCCTTCTACTACTTCTAATGATTCGATATATCCACTGATTCCTACTTTAATTTCTACTTTCTGTTTATCTATTGTTTCAATTAACGCTAATTTCTCCCACTCGTATACGTAAGAACTTTCCGTAACAAATAACTTCTCTACTTTCCCGTAACAAGGACTATACACGCCTTCTATAACCATCTTCACTTTATAAACTCCTCCTTCTTATTAATCGGTACTGAAACGTTGCATATCCCTCCTTTAGAGATTTCAACTATTATTTATGCAAAATGCGTACCAATCTCCAATTCCTATTTAAAATGAAGGTTTCTCAAAAAAAAATCTTCATAACCGCAAAATTTTTCTATCATTTGAGAAGTTTTAAAGGGAAAATAGCAAAAAAATTTTGCGATTTTATAAGAATTTTAATAAAATTATAAAAAGTCAGTCTTCATAGGGTGAAATGAGGAGAAGATAATCTATGCGTACAGAAGAAATTAATTTTAAACAGATCATTGAAATGAATATGCTATATGAAACTTTACTCAATGAGCTCGATATCGGGATTCATATTATTAATGAGGAAAGTAAAACGATTATCTATAACCGCAAAATGATGGAAATTGAATCAATGGAACGCTCAGATGTGCTATATAAAAGTCCTTTAGAAGTATTCGCATTTGAAGAAAATAAAAATAGTACTCTAATAGAGGCATTAAAATTAGGAAAAACAAACAAAAATATAAAACAAACGTATTTTAACAATAAAGGGCAAGAAATTACAACAATTAACAATACTTTCCCTATAATAGAAAACGGAAAAATTAAAGGCGCTATTGAAATTTCAACAGAGATTAGCCATTTCAAACAAACAATGAAAACGAACCTTTCTCGAAAACAAAATAATAAGTTTACCTTTGATCACATAATCGGTGATTCTAATGCTATTCAATCTGTCATTACAGAAGCAAAGAGAGTAATTCGTACATCCTCATCCATACTTCTCGTAGGAGAAACAGGGACCGGTAAAGAACTATTTGCACAAAGTATCCATAATGAAAGTCAACGTTCAACAAAACCATTTATTTCACAAAACTGTGCCGCTATACCTGATACACTCATGGAAAGCTTATTATTTGGTACGAACCGAGGTGCATTTACAGGAGCTATCGATAAAGCTGGTTTATTTGAAGAAGCAAATGGAGGAACTTTGTTATTAGATGAGATCAACTCATTAAGTCCAGCACTTCAAGCGAAGTTACTACGAGCTATACAAGAAAAAACAATACGAAGAATCGGAGGCACACAAGAAAAAGAAATTGATGTTCGTATTATAGCAACTATTAATGAAGATCCTCTTGAAGCTATTACACATAATCGATTACGGGAAGACTTATATTACCGATTAAGCGTCGTTACTTTATGTCTCCCGCCTTTACGTGAACGAAAAGAAGATATTCCTGATCTTGTGCAGCACTTTATCGAAAAGTACAACATTCAATTTGGACTTGGCGTAACGGATCTAGATGTACATGTAAGAGAATTCTTGTATGCATATGATTGGCCTGGAAACGTACGAGAATTGGAACATATCATTGAAGGTTCGATGAATTTAGTTGAAGATGAAAATATCATTACAGCGTTTCATCTTCCCGCTCGCTTTCGTGAACAAATAAAAAAAGAATTCAATATGCAACCTTCCCTAACTAATAACGAGGATGATGCACCTAAAACGTTAAAGCACACAATAGAGACAATGGAGAAGAACTACATCAATCAAATTCTGACAGAGTATCACGGTAATATCTCACAGGCTGCAAAGTTTTTAGGATTAAGTAGGCAAAACTTACAATATCGAATTAAAAAATTGCATTTACACATATGAAATGAAACTTTAATCAAATGTAGGATGAATCCGCTTCCAAGCGCAAATGAAAATTGGGAAAATATGCTGCAATAAACATATAACATACTAGAAAGGAACGATATATATGAGTAATGATAACAAATTAAAGTTATTACAATACTTAGCCTTCTTCCCTACCCTTGTATGTATGATGTTACTAGTTGATATGAATGCTTATCCTTATGCAAAACTATTAGCAACAATTAGCGGCTCCTTTGCAGCTATTATGCTTGCTGCTTTTTGGAATTTGAAGATACGTATGAAGAAAGAAAAATCTTCTTAATGCCAAAACAATAAAAAAATCGAGCTTACAAAGCTCGATTTTTTTATTGTTTATTAAAATTCAACATTCTCCAAATACAAACCACTCGCCTCAGCAAGACAATTAATTTGATTACGTTGTTTTTCCTCTAAAATATTTGGGATTGCGTCCGCATCTAATTGTCCTAATCCAACTTCAATTAATGCTCCAACAATTTTTCGTACCATGTTATGAAGGAATCCGTTACCACTTACTCTAATTTGTACAAATCCTGCTTCTTCCATCACTTCAAGTGTATATACTTCTCGAACCATAGACTTTTTCTTTGATTTCGCATTTGAAAAAGCAGTAAAGTCATGTGAACCAACTAAATGTTTCGCAGCTTCTTTCATGCTTTTCACATTTAATTTTTTATTCACATGCATGCTGTATTTACGCATAAATGGATTTGTATGCTCTTCATTCCAAATTTTATAAAGATATGTTTTTGCTTTAGAATTATAACGGGCATGGAAGCGATCTTGTACTTCTTCTACATTCGTAATGCTAATATCGTTGGGTAAATATTGATTTAAATATTTTTTCACTTTATGTTCCACTAACTTCTCATCACTTTGAAAGTTAGCAACTTGATTCAAAGCATGTACACCCGCATCTGTTCTACTACAACCGATAATTTCAATTTCTTTTCCGATCATTTCAGATATGACACTCTCGATTTTTCCTTGAATTGTATTATCGTTATTACCGAGACGTTGCCATCCTTTAAAACGTGCACCATCGTACTGAATCGTTAATTTATAATTATTCATTTTACTCTCCTTCATAGAAAATATTCCCTCATATCGTGAGGGAATATGAATACACTTTACTTTCTAACAAGCTTCACTACATTTTCTACATGGGCTGTATGTGGGAACATATCAACTGGTTGTACATATTCCACTTCATAACTCTTCATTAATGCTTGTACATCACGTGCTAATGAAGAAGGATTACAAGATACGTAAACAACTTGTTTTGGTTTCACTTTTAAAATTGTTTCCAGTAATTTATCATCGCAACCTGTACGAGGTGGATCGACAACAATTACATCTGGACGCCATCCTTCTTTTACCCATTTCGGTAACCATTGTTCAGCTTTACCTGCTTCATATTTCGTATTTGTAAATCCGTGACGCTTCGCATTTTTTCTTGCATCTTCAATCGCTTCTGGAATTACATCCATACCACGTACTTCCGCTGCATCATTTGCAAGCCAAAGACCGATTGTACCAACACCACAATAAGCATCTACAATTTTCTCATCGCCTGTTAAAGCAGCTGCTTTTTTCGCTTCATCGTATAAAACAACTGTTTGTTCTGGATTTAACTGGAAGAATGCACGTGCTGATAATTCAAATGATAAATCACCTAGTGTTTCTTGAATTACTTCTTTTCCAGCTAATTTAAATGTTTTATCACCGAAAATAACAGATGTTTTACGCCAGTTTACGTTTTGCATAATTGATTTAACAGCTGGCATCTGTTTTTGTACTTCTGCGATAAATTGATCTTTATTTGGTAATTCTTCTTTTGTTGTAATAAGTGTAACTTGTACTTCCCCTGTTTGAACTGCAGTACGTGTCACAATTGTGCGTACTAAACCTTTTTGTTTTTTCTCATTGTAAATAGAAACATTTAATTTTTCTAATATACGTCTTACAACTTTTGTCGCTTCATTCGTTGCTTTATGTTGAATCATACAGTGAGCAATATCAATTAACTGATGTGAATTTTGCTTATACAGCCCTGTAATAACCTTTTCGTCTTTACGTCCCACTTGTAATTGACTCTTATTACGATAATGCCATGGGTTTTCCATACCAAGCGTTGGACGAATTTTTTCTTCCAAGCTGTTGTTCATATACTTCTCGAATGCTTGTACGACGATATCACGCTTTTGATTTAATTGTTCTTTATAATCTAAATGTTGCAGCTGACAACCGCCACACTCTTCATATACCGGACATGGTGCTTTCACACGATGTGGTGAAGCTTTACGAACTTTTTTCACTTTCGCTTCAGCGAAGCCACGCTGAATTTTCGTTGTTTCAGCAACAACTTCTTCTCCTGGTAATGCCCCTGGAATGAAAACAACTTGTCTCTTAAAATAACCAACGCCTTCTCCGTTAATCCCAAGACGTTTAATTGTCACAGGAAACGTTTGACCAACTTCCAACTTACTCTCATGTTGCTTTTGTATCATTATTACACCTCTACTCTATACTTTTCCATAAATATAACGCTGCATAACTGCAGTATGGTTCACACTCTTGTTTCACTTTTTCTAAAAATGCATCATCAGGTTTATCATCTAATTGAAATACACCTTGCACTGCACGCTGAATCCCAATGTCCGCTTTCGGAAACATATTTTTCCGTCCAAGCCCGAACATTAAAAAATTTTGCACTGTCCATGTACCAATCCCCCTAATTGGTAACAATTGTGCGGAAACCTCTTCATCCGCCCTGGTTTCTATACTCGCTAAATTTAATGTACCGCTGACAATACTTCGACCTAACCCTACTATATATTCAGCCTTTCGCTGACTAAACTTCTGCTCCCTCAATTCTTCTATTGAAATATTTGCTACTATTTCTGGAGTGGGGAAAAAGAATACACCGTTCTTCTCTGTTCCATATCGTTTCACAAACTGTTCTGTTAACACAGTAGCAAATTTCAAATTTATTTGTTGATGAATGATACAGCGAAGAAGACAAGCAAAATAATCAAACTCTAAAATAATTGGAGTATAAGCATATGTTTCAAATAGTGGACGTAATGATGTGTTTAAAAAATGATTTTGTATATCTTGAAACGGTTCATTCCAATGAAAAATGGCCCTCATTCGTTTCATGACTTTCTCTTGATCTCCTGCCTGACTAGAGATCCAAAACTGTGGATTTTGAACAGTACCAATCCCTTGCAAGCGAACAACAATCTGTTCCTCGTCTATACAAAGCGGGACATAAATGACTTTCTCATCTAATTGAATGACGTTAAGAGGATCAAAAGATAAACGTTTTAATACCTCTTCAAAATGATACGGATACTCTAACGTAACATGTTCGCTCCACATACGTTTCCCCATCCTTTTTACACATCATTATAGCATGAGAAAACCGCAAGCATACATGCTTACGGTTGATTGCTTTTTACTAAGTCATCTAGACTTTTAAAATGATACCCTTTCTCGCGCAAATCATCAATGATTTTCGCAAGTGCTTCTGCATTATCTTTTGATATTGCATGAAGTAATAAAACAGATCCTGGATGAATCATCGTCATTACATTATTATGTGCATATTGCCATCCTCTTTGCTCGTCCACTTTCCAATCCAAAAATGCAAGTGACCAAAATACATTATAATAGCCCATTTCTTTCGTAAGAGCCAACGTTCTTTCACTAAATACGCCGCGCGGCGGACGTACATATTTTACTTCTTTTTGCCCAGTTACTTTTTTAATCTCTTCCGTTACACTCGTTAATTCTTCACGAAGTTTCGCATCATTTACCGTTGTAAAATCAGGATGACTCCACGAATGATTTCCAATAATATGTCCTTCATTCTTCATTCTTAATAACAAATCTTTTTGTGTTTTAATATAATGACCCGTTACAAAGAAAGTTGCCGGTACTTTTTTCTCTTTTAATACATCTAAGATTTTCCCTGTGTATCCATTCTCGTACCCATTATCGAATGTTAAATAAATATCTTTTTTCTTTGTATCCCCTAAATAAAACCCACCATTTTTTTGTAGTAAATCTGTGTATAACTTTCCTGCATCTGGTACTGTTTCATTTTTAGGACGCGGGATTCCCCAGTTATGTGGAGTATTTGTATAAGCTAATGCTGAAACTGGAACAAGTGCCATCATAATTGAAAAAATGAGACCGATATATAACCATTTATATTTCATAAATAGTCTCCTTTCCATATATAATCGTACTTGTAGTTTCTGTTGCCGTGCATTCTTTCATGCTGAACATGTTTTTCTATATATACCAAAAAAATGCATCTCGAATCATTCGAGATGCATTTTTGTTTACTTAAATACTGGCTCTTTAAAGCTAGCTAATTTTTCAAGTGATGTTTTATCAACATCTGCATGTAAGCTATTACCATGAGAATCCATCGTTACAACTGCTTTAAATCCTTCGATACGTAAATGCCACATTGCCTCTGGAATACCAAATTGTAAGAAATCAACATCTTTTACTTCTTTAATACATTCGGCATAATATTGCGCTGCACCGCCAATTGCATTTAAATATACACCACCGTGCTCTTCTAAAGCCGCTAATGTTTTTGCACCCATACCACCTTTTCCAATGACAGCGCGAATACCGAATTTCTTCATAATATCGCCTTGGTACGGTTCTTCACGAATACTTGTCGTTGGACCTGCCGCTTTAATTTGCCAGTTTTCATTTTCATCTTTCACGACAACTGGACCACAGTGATAAATAACTTGTCCTTTTAAATCTACTGGACAATCGTTATCCATTAAATGCTTATGGATTGCGTCACGACCTGTATACATCATGCCATTAATTGTTACAACATCACCAACGCGAAGTTCACGAATTTGCTCTTCTGTAATTGGTGCTTGTAATACAATCTCACGTTGCTCTGTTTTTTCTTGCGCTTCTTGCTGAAGTGTATCCTCACCTTCTTGATATAGCCAATCCATAATTTCACCTGTTTCAGGATGGATTGTTACGCCAAGGCGGCGATATGCCCAGCAATTATACGCAACAGATACGTAGAAACTAGCTGGCAGACGATTATACACGCCAATTTTACAACCAAGTAAAGTTGTTTCTCCGCCAAATCCCATCGTACCAATGCCAAGCTTATTCGCATTTTCTAATACGTACTCTTCAAGTTTTTGTAACTCTGGTACTGGATTGACATCATCTAATGTACGGAATAATTGATTTTTTGCTAATTCGTAACCTGATGTGCGGTCTCCCCCGATACCAACACCAATTACACCTGCACTACAGCCTTGACCTTGCGCTTGATATACAGCATGAAGAAGGCATTTACGAATCCCTTCTAAATCACGGCCAGCGCGTCCAAGTCCTTCTAATTCACACGGTAAGCTATACTGAATATTTTTATTCTCACAGCCACCACCCTTTAGGATTAAGCGTGCATCAATATAATCTTTTTCCCATTGTTCAAACTTAATAACCGGTGTACCTGGTCCTAAATTATTTCCACTATTGTCTCCAAAAAGAGAATCAACAGAATTGGGACGAAGTTTACCATCTTTTGTCGCCCGCTCAAGCGCATTATAGATAGCTTCCTTCAAATGTAATTGATTCACACCAACTGGTGTATAAATTTTAAACGTTGGCATCCCTGTATCTTGGCAAATTGGCGAGATGTTATCATCAGCCATTTTAATATTATTCGTAATTGTGCCAAGTGCCATCGCAGAACGAGTCCCTGCATTTTCTCGTTCTTTCGCTTGTTGAATCGCACGACGAACATCTTTCGGTAAGTTCGTTGACGTTTCAACAATTAGTTGATACATGCTTTCTTGAAGCTTTTCCATTGTTACTTCCCCCTCAATTGTGAACGCTACCAAAACGTTATGAGCTGAAAATTCCATCGTTATGCTCTTCAGCTTTTTATTTGTTTCACGCTATTAAAGCATAAATGAAATTTTTCACAACTTGATTATACCTTTTTTTCTACCGTCCTTCTATTATCCATACAGAAAAAGGCTGCCAATTTTGCATTGGCAGCCTTTTTAATATATTATTCGTCTTTTTTAAATTGCTCACATTTTAATTCTAATTCATCTAACATCGCAAGAAGACGATCTACATCTTCTAACTCTACTTCTTCAGGTTCAATTGTATCAATTACTTCAATGAACATATTTAAACGTTCTTTTAAATATACTAGTTGTGAATCTTTATCTTCAATTGCTTTTCCCATGAAGGCACTCTCCTTTTAATTCGAGATGCTTTTATTATACCGCAAAAATGATTGCTATGGGCATGAAATTTCATCAATTTGTCACAGCCATTCATTCAAATGTAAGCCCTCTCTCTTTTTTCACAAAAAAGTTTCACTTTATAAAAAGTACATATTCTTCTATTATAGAGAATGGACAAATTGTTATTTCAATAGTCAAAGGAGTATTTCATATGACGATATCACAAAAAATGAAGCCGATTACTCCTTCTTACGATCCATGGGAAGCGTATATGGACCTTGAAGAGTACGGCAAACTACTATTAACAAACGTTGAGTTTACAACGACAACGTTATGCAATATGCGTTGCGAGCATTGTGCTGTTGGTTACACATTACAGCCGAAAGATCCAAATCCGCTTCCTATGGAACTTTTATTAAAACGATTAGATGAGATTCCTCATTTACGTTCTTTAAGTATTACTGGCGGAGAACCAATGCTTTCAAAGAAATCCGTCGACAACTATGTAACACCACTCTTAAAATACGCTCATGAACGAGGCGTTCGCACTCAAATCAACTCAAACTTAACTATAGATTTAGCACGTTACGAACAAATTATTCCTTATTTAGACGTATTGCATATATCTCATAACTGGGGAACAATTGATGACTTCGTTGAAGGTGGATTTGCAATGATGGAACGTAAACCTACTTATGAACAACGTGCAAAATTATTTGAACGAATGATTACAAATAGTAAAGCTCTATCAGATGCAGGTGTACTCGTATCAGCCGAAACGATGTTAAACAAAAGGACTCTACCGCATATTGAACATATTCATCGTCAAATTGTCGAAGAGATGGGCTGTAAACGTCATGAAGTTCATCCAATGTATCCAAGTGACTTCGCGAGTAATCTAGAGATCTTAACAAAAGCTGAAATTCGAGATGCAATTGAGCATTTACTAGAAATTCGCGATGAAAATGTATGGATGTTATTTGGAACTTTACCTTTCTACGCTTGTAGCGATGACGAGCGAGACATCGCCACATTTAAGAAATTACAAGAAAGCAAAAATGTAACAGTTCGTAACGATCCAGATGGTCGTTCTCGTTTAAACGTCAACATTTTCGATGGAAATATTATTGTAACTGATTTCGGTGACGTTCCTCTTCTAGGTAACGTACAAACAAACACACTACAAGAAGCGTATGACAAATGGAGTGCTTCAAAAACAGCACAATCATTAAGCTGTCACTGTCCTGCAGTAAAATGCCTTGGACCAAATGTTCTTGTAAAAAATAGCTACTATCCGACAGAAGACTTCTTATCAAAAACAGCAAACATAACATTTTAAAGTTCAACTTTAATCAGTGGGGGTTTTGTTCATTCCCCACTGATTATTAGTTGAACCAATTGCCCACAAATAGCGGGATAAATAAAAACGTCAGCTTATAAGCTGACGTTTTTTCATATTATTGCGAGTGAGAAGAAGAAATGAATTTAAAATACAAATGATCATGAATTGGAATAGCAGCTCCGATTCCTTGTGAGGTAATATTTTTTACTACAAGCCTCTTTTGATTTCCTTTTAACACAAGGTACACTTCTCCAAATGTTACTTTTCCTTTTTCATTTACTGCTGGTGTATAAGCGTATAAATATCCAAGTTGACTCGGACTAATATTATACACACGCTCATGTCCAGTACCATAACCAATGGTCGTTTTAAATGCAAGTGGCAATTGTACTTTTTCAAGTGCTTTGAGAAGCATCATTTTTTTCACATCCGCAGTATTTTTCATATCTGCTGTTAAATCACCTTCAACCGTCTTTTGCGTTTCTTGCTTATAGCGTAGCGGATATAAGCGATCTCCTCCGCGATTATCGTACACATTGCGATTTACTTGTTTATATTCCCAATTAATCGACGTATCAACCGATTCATAATTTAAAGCCCATTGACCTAGATAAATCTTCGCTCGGTACCCTACCGCAAGCGGCGCATTCGAAATTGTCGTTTCATTAAACATTCGAATTAAGTCCGGATTTTCAATTTTAATATTTGCTGTTTTCAATAGTTCTTGAGCAAACTTACTCGGTTGTAAGCGCGGCAAATCTTGCGCATCATTTGGAAACGTATTGTCTTTAGAAATATTTAAAACAGATGAAGGCATTTTTGTTTCTACCGTTGTCTTTGCAAAACTCATGTTAGGAAATAATAGAATAAACGAGACCATAGTTGAAAGACATATGCTGTATACTCGTTTCACCTGTCTGGCTCCTTCCTATGTAAAGGTATATATACTACTTTGTTTATTGTTTTCTCTCAATACAATTGTTATGCCTATTTTTCATAATAAATAAAAACCAATTCCCATAATGACATACGCCGCTAATAAAGTACCGCCTTCAAACCAATTTGTATCTCCATCATTTGAAATCGCAATCGTTAAGAAAACAGCTGTAATCATAGAAACAAGTTCTGGTATTGTAAATACTAAAGGCATCCTTTGTGCAAGGAACATAGAAAGCAGTACTAATACAGGAGCAACAAACATGGCAATTTGCAACGTAGAACCGACTGCAATTTCAACTGCAATATTTACTTTATTTTTATACGCCATAATAATTGCAGATGCATGTTCCGCTGCATTCCCAACAATTGCAACGATAATAACCCCTATAAATAACTCTGACCAACCAAATGACTTTGCAACTGTCTCAAATGTATGCACAAGCGCCTCTGACACATAAGCGACCGCAATTGTCGCTATTGCTAAAATGAGTAGCGCTTTACCTTTCGACCACTCTGGTTCTTCCTCATGAGCTACTTCATCCGTTTTATGTTGATATACACCACGATGCGTAACGAGCTTAAATAGCAGTGCAGCAAGGTACATAATAATCATAATGATAGAAACACCGATACTTAATTGATACGTCTTCCCAGCATCCATCTTCATTGAAAAAATCTCTGGAATAACAAAAGCTACTACTACCGCAAAGATTAATAAAGCTGAATTATGCCTTGCATCATATACATTAAAACTTTGTCTTTTGTATTTAAGCCCTCCTATAAAGAAGGATAGCCCTCCTACTAATAATAAATTCCCAAGTACAGAACCCGTTAAAGAGGCTAATACAACCTCAATTAATCCCGCCTGAAGTGCAAAAATCGAAATAATTAGTTCAACAGCATTACCAAAAGTAGCATTTAATAATCCGCCTATTCTAGGTCCAGAGACAATTGCCAAACTTTCTGTCGCTCTCCCCATAAAACCCGCTAAGGCGATAATAGTAATGCAATACACAGCGAACATAATTGTTTGAGGCCAATGAAGCATTTTTCCAAGTACAGAAAGTGGTACCCCGATCAGCGCTACTATAAGAAATATTTTATTAAACATGCTTTTCATCCTTCCATCGTATGTATTTCTCCTCGATATTATTATTATTCTTCTCCTAACTTGTCCGATTTCATCACAATTACGTTTAAAAAATCGGATTGAAGAAAACAGTATAAAAGATATTTAAATTATCTTGTTTAAACGGAGAAAACAATAAATTATGAACAGGGGTTAAAAGCATGCATTTAAAAGAAAAAATTGAAACTATTATTTGCGGTCAACGAACTGGTGTATTATCTACTGTACGTGAAAATAAGCCTCATAGTACCTTTATGATGTTTTTCCACGAAGATTTTGTGTTATATGTTGCAACAGATCGGAAATCAAAAAAGATAACAGATATCGAAAACAATCCAAATGTACATGTACTACTTGGACGTGAAGGAAAAAAATTAGATGAAGATTATATTGAAGTTGAAGGCTTAGCCTCCATCGAGGAAGACTCCACATTAAAAAACAAGTTTTGGAATAATAGCTTAAAACGCTGGTTACTTGGTCCTGAAGACCCTAATTACGTATTAATAAAAATCAATCCCGACACAATTTATTACATCGATGGTGCTGGTACGACGGAGCCCGAGTTTTTACGACTATAAAATAAAACAAGCCCCCTTTAGGTGGGCTTGTTTTGTCGAAAAGTTCTTCTGAAAAAAACAATAAAATAGGTGGAACTTTCTAAAGATTCTGTTATATAATAGCAGTAACTTAAATAAACTGTATTAAAACAGATTGAGAGGAGAAATCAAATTGATGAAAAGAGAAGAACGCAAAAACATGATTGAGTTTATTGAAAAGAAAAAAGGGATTGAGCGTGATGAATTATTGTTTATGACAGACGATGAAGTAGAACATATTTATAATGTAACGTACTTTTTGTATGAAGAAATTGCAGAGTAGTATAATAATCCCCACCTTATTAGAAATATAAGGTGGGGATTATTTCGTTATTTGCGGAGCGGTAAAATCCCACTGATTAAAGTTTCGCTTTATACGTGAGAATGGTTTTCATGTATAATAATGTAAGATTGGAGGAATTTTACTATGAGTTCATGGCTCTTATTCGCACTATTATCAGCAATCGCTGCTGCCCTTGTATCTATTTTCGGAAAGATTGGTTTAGATGGAATCGATGCCAATGTTGCAACAACGGTTCGTTCTATTATTATGGCATTATTTATGGTGGGCGTTATTATTATCCAAGGTAAATTTCAAAATATCAGCGACGTACTGCTAAATAAAAAAGCACTGCTCTTTATCACATTAAGTGGGGTTGCAGGTGCTTCGTCATGGCTATTTTATTTTCTTGCCCTTAAAACAGGGAAAGTTTCACAAGTGGCTCCTGTCGATAAATTAAGCGTCGTATTTTCTATCATCCTCGCGATGATTATACTCGGTGAAAAGTTAAACTTTATGACTGGCGTTGGTGTAGTCTTTATTACAGCTGGTGTATTATTTATTGCTTTCAGCTAAAAAAACCGCTAATAGCGGTTTTTCTTTTTCTTTATATAAAACCATACAATACATGTAACAACTACTGAAATGAATAAAATCCATACTCCGTAATGATGTAGGCTATACTCAACGAAACGCCACTTCTCTCCTAACTTCCAGCCAAGTCCAATAAAAACACTTATCCAAATAAGCGCACCACCGTAAGCGTACAAACAAAAACGCCAAAGTGTTAAATTCGACATCCCAGCAAAATATGCTGTTAAATGACGTACTCCCGGGATAAAGTAACCAATCATTAAAAGAAATGGTCCATATTTTTCAAATAAAATATGCGTTTTTTCAATGTGATGTTCTTTAATTCTAATCTTCGGTCCATATTTTTTTAAAACAGGGAGTCCAAGTTTTAAACCTAATATGTAGCTTAATGTAATACCTAACATCGCACCAGCCATCCCGCTTAAAAAAGCAGCAGTTCCTGACATAACTCCTTTAGAAACATTATAACCAACGAAGGTCAATAAAAACTCGTCTGGTATCGGTAATCCAACAATTCCACCGGCCAACGCTATAATAATTCCAAAATACCCATAATGCGCGATTAACTCGCCAATATGTTGTTCCATTCGGAAAACACATCCTATGCACGATCGTTATTCCACATTGTGCCCTTTCTATCTTTCAGACAAACATGGTATACATATTCACTATACATTGTTTTTATAATGAACTCTACTTCTATCCATTCCTTTAGCAGGAAGAAAGTGAACCATTAATCAGTGGTGATTTGTTCATCCTAACTAATTTTTAGCACACACCAATTGTGCGCCCGACTCCCTCCTACTTCCCTTGTATTCACCGCTTTTTAAAGTGCTAGTCTTATTATCTGTAAATAGTGGGATTAAAAAATAAAAATTCATATGCTTGTTTTTTTGTTACAATAAAGGAAAGTTACTTTTCGCAACGGTTTAACTCTCAGGAAAAATGATATATCTAGCAAAAACATAGTTTGGTCGATATAATGCAACTTCTACCTATTAAAAGAACATACACCCTTTACATACAACATCATTTTTCTAAATTATACAGGGGGAACGAACATGACCATTGAAAATCAATTTATCCAAAAGGTTTACTATAAAACATTTTTAACAGAAGAAACTTCTACTCCAGTATCAGAAGTACTCGGTGAAGCATATATAAATGAATCTACAAATGAATTCTCCAACATTTCTAATATCCGCTTTGCTCAAGGTGAATTTTATTACCAAAATAAAGACTTTGAAGCAGCGATATTTAAATGGGAGAAAGTAAATAACGAACTTGCACTTTGGGCAACCAAAAATATTGCAGATTCTTATTTTGAACTAGGATTCTTGCCAAAAGCAGAAGAGATTTATCAATCTATTCAAACGGAAGATACAACTCTTACAATGGAAGTTTCCTTACAACTTCTTTCTCTGTACATCGAACAAGATCGTTTAGGTCTAGCATTTAAGACGATTAGTGAGGCCGTTGCATTTCAACCTGACTATCCTAATATTACTGCAATTGCTCGCTCATTCTATGAAAAACAAGAAGATTGGAATAATGCTATCGAACTTGCCGTTCAAGAAGGAATTCGAACAAAATCGTTACACTGGTTCGATACTTTAATCAATTATGTGAATCAAGGATTCACGAAACAAATCAAACCAGAATATTTCTATGAATCTTTAAAAGCATTATATGCAATTGATCAAGTCCAATTTAAAGAACTTGTTATTGCGCTTTGGAACAGCTATCAAAATGAAAACTTGCATCTACCTTGGATTCAAACAATAAATCATTTATTCTTACATATTGAAACAGACAACAATGACGATTGGCATGAAATTGTTGAACGCTATCAAGATACGTACTTTGAGTTAATTACTGGTGAGCATTTCATGCATGAAATGCAGGGACTTGTACCAGATTTATTAACCAATTGGTTTAGTTTAACGAAAGCAAAAGATGCCCTATTTGTCTCTGCTGCAGTGTTAGCATGGAATGAAGTTTCACCTACAACTTTAGAGTCATTACTCGTAAAAAGTGCGGGAGCCCTACTTTCTAATTCAACAGCTGAAACAAATGTAAATATGGAAACAGTTTCTCATTTATTCGAAACAATTGCTGTATGGGCTGAAAAAAACGATGTGGATTTAAGTCATCAATTTACGTTACTCGTTCACGAACTGTGTGATTTAAATGTTACACAATTACTAATAGCGGGAACTAGTGACCAGGATAAATCATCATTCATCAATTCTATACTAGGAGAGAACATCTTAACTGAGACTGTAACAACTCCTATTCTATTTAAAGATGATAGCCAAACTGAAATAACAGAATTCACTGCGTTAGATGTACACAATATACCTAGCTTTGATGAATTCCATCAAAGAATGGCTACACCTTCCGAATCAGAACTTGAGAAAAAATGTATAGAAATTAAGTTACCAAGTAGATTTTTAAGAAAAAATAAATTTGCATTTCTTGTTACGCCACCTGTTCAAGGGCAAGTGGATAAAAACAGCTCATATTTTGAATACTTACAAGCAGCAGATAGCCTTATTTACGTATTAAATTCTTCTTCACCATTACATGGTGAAGAACTTGATACATTACTTTATTTACGTGAACAAGTGCCAAATTTACAAATTCATTTCGTATTACACACAAATAATACGACCAATAACGAAAAACTAATGAGTAAAATTAAAGTCCATTTCCCAAATGCACAGTTCTTCCCATACTCTCCTTCACAAGAGAGTAGCCAGCAACTTGGAGACGTGACAGAGTCTATTCTTTCTAATCTAGCAGAACGTAACATGGAACAAGAACGTATAGAAAAACTAATATGGTTTACTCAAAAGACAATCGCATACCTTGTAAATGAACGTGTGGAGTTAGAAAATACATTAGTGAAATCCGTACGCTGGAATAAACATATCTCAGTTAAATTAAATGGATTTATTAACAACCTTACTGCTCTTGAAAAAGATAAAATTCGTTCTATTACAGAATCTTATCTTTTAACGAAAGAAGAAATCACACGAGATATCCATTCTCAAATTCCTGAATTATTACAGAGTTGTTCTGACCTCGTTCAAGAAGATAGCGACTTCAAATTAGTTCATGAAGAATTAAATACTGCGATGAACGAACGAGTTCAAAAACATGTACAACAAGTGCTTCTTCCTAAATTTACTGGTTCTATTCAGGAATGGATTGAAACAGCTCATAATGAATTTATTCAAGCTCAATCTTATTTAGATGAAATGAGTGAAACGTTTAATAAATTATATAAAGAAGAACGCATGAAACTTCCTTGTGATTTCAAATTACTAGATGACTGGCATCGAGATGTTGTACGCATGACAAATAGAATTACAGTAACGAACATCAATATTTTATTACGCTTTACACCGACACAATTTTTCTTAAAAAGTGCGGGAAAACTATTTGGTAACATGCAAAAAAATCAGTCTATGCTCGCAAACAAATATAAACAATACATTGAAACGGAAGACTATACGGAAATTGCTCAAACAATCTCAAAACAATTCTTCCTTCAATTTGAAGTATTTGAAGGCGCATTAGAACGAGATATCATGATGTTCTTTAAAGATCCACTTAGCATATTGAAACAAAATGTAGAAGCAGCTCAACTTGAAATACAGGAAGACGAGCAAACATTAGCAACATTAAGAAGCAACCCAGAAACTTATCACGATCCGTTAGCATTCTTTAAACTGCAACTATTGCAACACAAATTCGTTTTAAGTACAAACAAAAACAATGAAGACGTCTATGAATTTAATGAGTCTCCTACGATTTAACATAAAAAACCAAGCAAATTTCAGTTTGCTTGGTTTTTTACTTTAATTCATTATTTTCATATGTTCAAATGGATAATAAATTGCCGCTAATTCTCCTAATACATCTTCTCTATCAATAAGTCCTAAACCATTTCTACTATCTCTGCTTATTAAGCGATTATCTCCCATAACAAAAATCTTATTTTTAGGAATTGTAATCGGTCCAAAGTCCTCTGTTAAATTCATAAGTTTTTTTTCAGCTTGTTTTTTATTACTATACAAATACGCTTCCTGTGTCACTTCATGATTCACATATAATTGATCATTTCTCACCTCGATTACATCGCCAGGCAAACCAATAACCCTTTTCACATAAAAATTATCCGTCTTCACAACAATAATATCTTCTCTCCCATAACTTTCAAACTGCTTTGCTAACTTATTAACAATCAGCTTATCCCCATCTTGTAACGTCGGCTTCATGGACGCTCCTTTTACAGTCGTAGGAAAAAACACAAAAATTTTCGCTAAAAACACTAACAAACATGCAATTGCAATTGTTCCAAAGAATTCACGCAAACGTTTTTTCTTTTGCATCATTCCACCATCTCATCATCTTTTTACTTTTATTATAAGGAATTCAACTGTAAAATTTCCACAAAATTCCGAATTATAAAATTGTAATATTACAAACTTAAAAATAACATCCTCATAAATTTATTATTTTTATATACCATAATCTATATTTATCTCACTATTTGCGAGCAGTAAAAAAGATACTCTCAAAATAGTCTATCCACTATTTTGAGAGTATCTTTTTATATTCCCACATATACAATACACATTTGAGCCGCTACATATGTAAACCAAATCCAAAGTGGTTCATACTTTAATTTGCGTCCTCCAATATCTGTCACACCTATAATAAAATCAGAAATCACAAATAGTAAACCACCAAAAGCCGGTATCCACCATATTCCTATATTCTCATAGTATAGGGCGAATGCAAAGCAAGCCATTCCTCCAACCCACAATCCGTAAATTAGAGCTCCTATCGTAAACAATTTATCTTGTTTATCATTTCGTATAAAAAAGAACCATCCTATAATTAGAAAGAGTCCGTATACGAGTAAACCAATCCAAAAACCATTCCATGAGATGCCTGTTTGCAAAAATGCTTTTACATAAAAACAATGCGCAAGGGCAAAAGTAATCATACCTCCAATTAATCGATGACCAATTGGAATCAAACCTGCCATAAATAAATCTCCTACAGTTGATAACGTCATACCTAGTGCAACCCACGTACTATACTCTACTGATGGATCTTGTAACCATATCCAAATTGCACTTGCTGTTAAAGAAAAACTAAGAATAAGACGCACCGCTAAAGGTAACGGCATATTATTTCTTGTTTTTTTTGTCTGTCCTATTGCGTACATTGCACCAATTAAAAAAAGAATGATTTGTCCAATTAACACCATGTAAAATAGATTCATAACATGTTCTCCTCAATAAATGCTTTTTGTATCTTTTTTCGTTACACCTAGTCTATTATCCTTTTTCTATATAAAAAAAGAAGAACAGTACTGTTCTTCCATTGTAATCGTTTTCCTGTTATCTATGCTACTTGTTTTTCGTTCGCCCTTTTCTGCTTAGCTGTCGTTCGATTCACCACGATAATTCCCGCGGCTACACATGCCAAACCGAATAATACAAATGAATGAATTGCTTCTCCTAAAATCATGCTCGATAATAACACACCAAATACGGGTATAAAGAACATGTACATTGATACTTTTCCAACCTTGTTATACTTCATAATTGTATTCCAAATGCAAAAGCCTGCTGCGGATAAGAAAGATAAGTAGAGAAGCATAAGTATTGCATGTACACTAAATGTAAATGGCATGGCTCCAACTTGCAAAGCCCCTATACATAATAGCCCGATAGAACCAAAAATCATTTGGTATGCTGTCATATAGCCAACATCTAATGTTTTGCTACCTTCTTTCGCCAATATGTTTCCATATGAATACAACATTGCTGCACTAAGAAGTAATAAGCTACCGATTCCGAAATGGAATGACAAACTACCATCACTCGGTACATTTACTAAAATGACACCACAAAAGCCGATAGAGACCCCAATTATTTTTCTCATATTGAGAGCGTCATCTTTATATAAAAAGTGAGCGAGTAAAATTTGAAAGAATGATGATGTTCCTGAAATGATAGCTCCTTCAATGCCAGAACTATAACTCATTCCAATATAAAAACATATATATTGAAGAAATGTTTGAAATAAACCAATTTGTACTAACTGTTTCCCCGTTCCTTTTTTGAAGCTCATATCTTTTCCTAATACTTTAAAGAATAATAAGAGCATGACTCCAGATAAAAAGAAACGATAACCAGCAAATAATATTTGCTCCCCAACTTCTTGTGGCTGAATTCCAAGTTCAGCATAACTTAATTTAATAAATGGGAATGCGCTCCCCCATAAAAAAGTCGCTACTATTGCAGCAATTAGTACGCCAATCGGATGGGTAAAAAATTTCTCTGTCTTCACTTGTTGTCTTCCTTTCCGATCTTTATATGAACAATATTCATATATACCAAAGGTATTGCGAAAACACAAGTTTTCCGTTTATACTTGAAACAAAACTGTGCCATCTTATAAAAAGATATGATATACTATAGAATAATTACAACATAATAACTATTAAAATCAGATTCAACAGAAATGCTGCTATCCATTATGGATGGCAGCTTTCGTCGTTTTATAGGGGTTTCGATTTTGATTCTTTTTCTCAATAAGAATTTGGAAGGAGCGAGTAGAATGAACTCAGAAGTAAAAACATTACAAGTACAAAAGTCTATTTCTCATCCCTCTTTATGGGATACATTAAAGAAACATCATGAACTTATATTTGCAATCGCATCTGGTATTTTCATTTTAGCTGGTTGGTTATTCACAAAGAACGATGCAGTGAATGTAGGCATTACTTGCTATATCCTTGCTTATATAGTTGGTGGATATGCAAAGGCGAAAGAAGGTATTGAAGATACAATTGAAGAGAAAGAGCTAAATGTCGAAATGCTCATGCTCTTCGCTGCTATCGGTGCTGCAATCATTGGCTACTGGGCAGAAGGCGCGATTTTAATCTTTATCTTTGCACTGAGCGGTGCGATGGAGTCTTATACATTAAGTAAAAGTCAAAAAGAAATTTCAGCGCTTCTTGATTTACAACCAGAAGAAGCATTACGTATTTCTAATGGAACCGAGGAACGTGTTCCTGTTGGACGATTACAAATTAACGACATTATTTTAATTAAGCCAGGTGAGCGCGTTCCTGCTGACGGTACGATTCATAACGGTGAAACAAATATCGATGAAGCAGCAATTACTGGAGAACCTATTCCAAATGAAAAAAAATATGGCGATGAAGTATTTGCCGGTACTGTAAATTTACGCGGTGCTATCGAAGTTAAAATTACGAAGCCGAGCGATCAAACATTATTCCAAAAGATTATCCGTCTCGTCCAAAGTGCACAAAGTGAAAAATCACCATCACAACTATTCATCGAAAAGTTTGAAGGAACATACGTAAAAGGTGTACTACTCGTTGTTGCGCTTATGATGTTCGTCCCTCATTTCTTACTTGACTGGAGCTGGAATGAAACGTTTTATCGCGCTATGATCTTACTTGTAGTCGCATCTCCTTGTGCACTCGTTGCTGCCATTACACCAGCAACATTATCTGCAATTTCTAACGGAGCAAGAAATGGAATTCTCTTTAAAGGTGGCATACATTTAGAACGCCTCGCTTCAGTAAAAGCGATCGCCTTTGATAAAACAGGAACATTAACACAAGGAAAACCTACCGTAACAGATGTATATGTTCGAGAAAGTATGACAGAAAAAGAAGTACTTTCTATTACAGCATCAATTGAAAGTCACTCTACACACCCTTTAGCTGAATCTATTGTTAAATATGCACAACATGCGTATGACATTGCATTAAAAAAACCAGAAAATGTTGAAGATGTAACTGGTTTTGGACTCAAAGGAATATTTGAAAACAAAGCTTATAAAATAGGTAAAGCTGATTTTATCGGTGAAGAAACAAAGACATTTCATAATGGTATTTCTGCCTCACTTGAAAAAGAAGGTAAAACTGTCGTTTATATTAGTGATGAGAGAGGCATTCTTGGACTTATCGCTTTAAAAGATACACTTCGCCAAGAAACAATAGCTGCTATTCGCGAATTACAAAGCATCGGTGTCGAGGCAATTATGATTACTGGAGATAATGAAGAAACGGCAAAAGCTATTGCCTCTGAAAGTAATATAAAAGAATATTACGCATCATGCTTACCAGAAACAAAAGTTGAAACGATTAAAAAGCTAAAGGAAAAATACGGGACAGTAGCAATGGTCGGAGATGGTATAAATGATGCCCCTGCACTCGCTACTGCTAGCATTGGTGTAGCAATGGGAGAAGGAACAGACGTAGCTTTAGAAACTGCAGACGTTGTACTTATGAAAAACGAATTATCTCGACTTTCTCAAGCGATCCGCTTATCAAAACGAATGAATCGTATTGTAAAGCAAAACGTAATCTTTTCACTAGCTGTAATTGCAATGCTGATTTGTTCAAACTTCTTGCAATTTTTAGCTCTTCCATTCGGTGTTATTGGGCATGAAGGAAGTACAATTCTTGTCATTTTGAATGGCTTACGATTATTAAAAGGAAACAAATAAGAAACGGGTCCCTCATAGAGGACCCGTTTTTTTTAATGGTAGCTATTATGCCCGTTCGCACTCCCACTCGTTTTATGCTTTGGATGCGAACTACTCTTTTGTTTATTGTTATTTTTATTGTTGTGATTCTTTTTATTATTACTCATGAAATATCCCCCCTGTTCCCTATTATTATGGAACAAGAGCTCACTTTTCATTACGGGAATTATTGTCACCCGTCCTATAATGATGGAGTAAACCATTAATTTCACCGCCAAGTAAAATGACCCATCCAGTCAAATAAAACCATAACATTAAAATAATAATACCACCGAGACCACCATATGTATTGGCGTAATTCGCAAACTTATCTACATAATAAGCAAATGAGTACGATACCACAATCCATCCCACAGTAGCAAATGTTGCTCCTGAAATGACTTCTCTTCTTTTTAACTTTCGATCTGGTGCAAATGTATATAAAAAACTAAACAATGCAAATAGCACGAAAAAACTCGCTACTAATCGCGTAATACTCCACACGTAAGAAAAACTATCCGATAACCCAATTGCTTTAAATACCGCTGCTCCAATGACTTGTCCAAACACTGGAACAATTAGCGCAAACACAATCATAAAAATAATCGCTAATGTAAACACAATGGATAAAGCTCTCGTTTTAATAAAGGAACGTGTTTCTGTTACATCATACGCACGATTAAAAGCATTCATAACCGCATTTACCCCGTTTGAAGCAAACCATAGCATTGATAATAAACCAAATGATAATAAACCACCATTTTGCTCATTTACAACTTTATCAACGTTTACTTCAATTAAAGACATTGCATCTTCGGGTACGTACGGTTCTAATAAGTTGAGCACACTTTCTGTTTGAAGGTCAATGAATCCAAGAAGCGTAATTAAGAAAACAAGCCCAGGAAAAATCGCAAGCAAGAAGAAATAAGCGAGCTGTGCTGCCAAGCCCGCTACATCATCGCGCATCGTCCGGTCATACAAATCTTTACCAAACGAATAAGTACGATTTCTTCTCACCTTTTCTAAAATTTTTCTCATATATGTTTAAACGCTTTTCTTCTCTTCTTTATCTTGCTTCAACTCAATGTACGCTTCAGTTTTTTTTTCCTCTACATTTGAGTCTTTCATAAATAGTTCACGCGCTTCTTTCATACCGCCCTCTTCAGCAACTATTGGCTCTTCTTCTGCTTTCAGCTCATCTACCTTTGAAGATACAGCTTGAATTTCAATCGTTTCTGGCTTCTCTGCTGGCTCAACCTTTTTCTTACTAAAAATTTCTTTCGTTTCTTTTAACGTCTCTACAACAGACGGCGTCAATTTTTTAATTTCTGCTACTTTCGCTTTTACTACATTGAAGTCAGCGAGTTCGCGTCCTTTATCTGTAACAGTTTGCACTTTTTCTTTTATCTTCGCATTTTCACCGATTTCAATCATCTTTGTTTTTGCTTTTTCCGCAGTATTTTTTACTTTTTCACGGTTTTCCTTCTTCAACATAGATACAGCCACACCTGCAGCTACACCAATCGCAATGTTTCGAGCAATATTATTTTTCTTTGCCATATTCCTTCACCCTTTCATTTCTTATGTTAGAAAGTATTTCTTTCTAAGCTTCCTCATATTCCTTGTTCATTTCGAATGAAAGCTAATAGCTTTGCACACCCTTCTGTTACAAGGTCATATACTTCTTGGAAATTCCCTGTATAGTAAGGGTCGGGAACGTCTGTCCAGCCACCGTCTGGAACAAAATCGGACAGTCTACCAATATAGCCTCCAGTTTTACCTAAACTTTTTAAATCTGCTATATTCTTGTTGTCCATGGCAATAATATAATCAAACTTTGTTAAGTCTTCTTTTTCTACTTGCCTTGCTTTAATTCCTTCAAAAGTGACTGCATTTTCTTTTAAAATTTTTTGTGTTCCTTTATGTGGCGGATGGCCAACATGCCAATCTCCAGTTCCTGCAGAATCAATGACAATTTTCTCCTCGAGTCCCTCTTTTACGACAAGATCTCGAAAAATTGCTTCTGCCATCGGTGAACGGCAAATGTTCCCAAGACAAACAAACAATACTTGAACCATATTTTTGTTCTTCCCTTCTTGGTGCATTTCTTTATATATACTTATAGTATAAACAACCAATTATTAATTATAAAGGAAATCCCTACTAATTTAATAGGATTGAAAAGATTCATTAACGAAAATGATAAAAAATGTTAAGATATCCTTATGTTATTTTAAAGGGGGACACTTCGGTGGATTTATCCGTAAAGTCAGAAGAAAACGTTGAATATATGGTCGAAGCTATTAAAGAAAAATTACGTATGGTTAATGCTGGAGCGATGAGAGCTGCTAGCTTTAATGAAGAAATGTACGAAGACTTACGTGACATTTATGAGCATGTTATGAAACGTGAAACATTCAGCATCAGTGAAATGCAAGCTATTACAGAAGAATTAGGTACATTAATTAAAAAGTAAAAAAAGCCTCGTTTATATGAGGCTTTTTTTTATTTCCAACAAATTCATGACAACTCTTCTCTTTCCCTCAACCAACTGTAAAATACTGTACAATGGAAGTAGAACCTCACCTTAGATTTTTTCTCCATACATACTACTCACAAATAATAGCAACACTACCATTGCTAACTGTTTTTACTGGAGGTGCTTACTTATGAGCAATTGGTACAGTAAGACGAAAGATCAAACATTAATCGACTTAGAAACAAACGAACAACACGGTTTAACAGATGAAATCGTAAATGAACGTTTAAAGCAATACGGTTCTAATGAATTAGCTACAAAACAAAAACGCACGTTATGGCAGCGTATTTTCGCCCAAATTAATGACGTCCTCGTATATGTCCTTATTATTGCTGCCCTTATTTCTGCCTTTGTAGGTGAATGGGCTGATGCAAGTATTATCGCGCTCGTTGTAGTTTTAAACGCTGTTATCGGTGTCATCCAAGAATCGAAAGCAGAACAAGCTTTAGAGGCATTGAAAAAGATGGCGACACCTAAAGCTATCGTCAAGCGAGATGGTGAACTAAAAGAAATTCCATCTGAACAAGTCGTTCCAGGTGATATTGTCATGCTGGATGCAGGACGTTATATCCCATGTGATTTACGGCTTATCGAAACCGCAAATTTGAAAGTTGAAGAATCTGCTCTAACTGGTGAATCCGTCCCTGTTGATAAAGATGCAATTTACCACCCTTCTATGCAAAGCGATGAGCAAGTACCACTGGGCGATCAAAAAAATATGGCCTTTATGTCGACACTAGTAACATATGGGCGCGGAGTCGGTGTCGCTGTTGAAACGGGAATGAACTCACAAATTGGTAAGATTGCTACCCTTTTACATGAAGCCGACGATGATATGACACCACTTCAAAAGAGCTTAGCACAAGTCGGAAAGTATTTAGGCTTTGTCGCTGTATCTATTTGCGTCATTATGTTTATCATCGGTTTTTTACAAGGACGAGATACTTTAGAAATGTTTATGACTGCTATTAGTTTAGCCGTTGCAGCTATTCCAGAAGGCTTGCCGGCTATCGTTTCCATCGTTCTTGCAATTGGTGTGCAGCGAATGATTAAACAAAATGTTATCATTCGTAAACTACCAGCTGTCGAAGCTCTCGGTTCTGTCACAATTATTTGTTCAGATAAAACAGGTACGTTAACGCAAAATAAAATGACCGTTACTCACTTTTATAGTGATAACACATACGACCACTTAGAAAACTTAAATGTAAATAATGATGTACAACGTCTATTGTTAGAAAATATGGTGCTATGCAACGATGCGTCTTACGGTTCCGATTCACAAACAGGGGACCCTACAGAAATCGCCCTTCTTGTTGCCGGAAACACTTTTAACATGCAAAAAGATCATTTAGAAAAGATACATGAACGCGTTAACGAGCTGCCTTTCGATTCAGATCGTAAAATGATGTCAACCGTTCATACATACGATGAAAGCTACTATAGCATGACAAAAGGTGCTATTGATAAACTCTTACCTCGATGTACCCACATATTTAAAAACGGTAAAATCGAGGTTCTAACAGATGCTAATAAAAATCAAATATTAGAAGCTGCCGGGGCAATGTCTCAAGAGGCTTTAAGAGTACTTTCATTTGCATTTAAACAATACAATTCAAACGATGTGGTTATAGATCATCTTGAAGAAAATCTCATCTTTATTGGTCTTGTCGGTATGATTGATCCACCGCGAACTGAAGTAAAAGATTCAATTACAGAATGTAAAAAGGCCGGTATTCGCACAGTTATGATTACTGGTGACCATAAAGATACCGCCTTTGCAATTGCCAAAGAACTTGGCATTGCTGAAGACATATCTGAAATTATGATTGGAACTGAATTAGATAACATTTCAGATACAGAGCTAGCAAGCAAAATTGATCACTTAAATGTATTCGCTAGGGTCTCTCCAGAGCATAAAGTAAAGATTGTAAAAGCATTACGTGCAAAAGGAAATATCGTTTCTATGACTGGTGATGGTGTCAATGATGCTCCATCTTTAAAGCAGGCTGATGTTGGCGTAGCGATGGGCATTACAGGAACAGACGTTGCAAAAGGGGCAGCGGATGTAGTGTTAACAGATGATAATTTCTCATCTATAGTGAAAGCTGTTGAGGAAGGTAGAAATATTTATCGTAACATAAAAAAATCAATTCTCTTCCTACTCTCTTGTAACTTTGGAGAAATTATCGCTTTATTTTTAGCTATTTTACTCGGTTGGGCAACACCACTACGACCTATTCACATTTTGTGGGTCAATTTGATTACAGATACACTGCCTGCATTATCACTTGGGGTTGACCCTGAAGATCCAGATGTGATGAAGGAAAAACCACGACATGCGAAAGAAAGCTTATTTAGTGGTAGCGTTCCTTTTCTTATTTTCAATGGAGTTGTCATTGGACTTTTAACGCTAACAGCCTTTATCATCGGGGCAAAATTCTATACCGGAGATACAAATTTATTTCCTCTTTTCCCAGAGAAAATTGATGAAGATGCTCTATTACACGCTCAAACAATGGCATTTGTCGTTCTTAGTTTTTCTCAGCTCGTTCATTCATTTAACTTGCGTTCAAGAACGAAATCCATTTTTTCAATTGGGATCTTTACAAATAAATATTTAGTCTTCTCCCTTCTTATCGGTGTTCTTATGCAAGTGTGTATTATCTCCATCCCACCTCTTGCAAATATATTCGGTGTACATGCATTAACGATGCGAGATTGGGGATTTGTTCTCTTCTTAAGTATCATTCCACTTGTTGTGAATGAGATCATTAAATTAGTAAAGAGAAACTAAAAGGCAATGAGGATTATTCCTCATTGCCTTTTCATTTATTTCACTATTTGTGGGAGATGTCCCCGCTGATTAAAGTTTCACTTTATCCTTGTAATTCTTTTTTTATGTTCTCTGTTAACGTAGCCATACGCTTGCGGCTTTCTTCGCGCTCACGTTTATTTTGCTCTTCAATTTGTTGTGTTTCTTGCATACCTCTTGAAATAATGTTCCAAGTTTCCTCAAGTGTTTCCATCTTAATACTAGAAGAACCTGATAATCTCGCTACTTCCACACTTTGCGTTGCGATATTTTGTGCATTTTTCTTAAGTAATTCATTTGTGCGGCGATCAAGTTCAGCCATAGAATCTGCAACAAGCTTTTGACGTTTCGCATTTACCGCTTGAATAATACCATTTTTAAAGATAGGAATCGTTGTAATAAATGCTGTATTGATTTTACCAATTAATTTATTATTACCACGTTGAACCATACGAATTTGTGGTGCTGTAAGTAGCGCAACCATACGTGCTTTTTCTAAATCATCAATACGCTGCTCTAAAATTTCAACAGAGTTTTTCAGTGATTCTAATTCAATACCTGCTAATTGGTCATTGTTACGCACACGCTCTTCGTACATTGGAACCAACTCTGTATTTAAACGCTCTAATAACATTTCCCCTGCTACTACATACTTTTCTAAGTCTAAATAATATTTCAAATTTTGCTCATATAAACCATCTAACGTACCGATTGATTTTTTCATTTCATCTTGATACTTTGTAATTTCTACGTATACTTTATCCATTTCGCGACCCATTGTTTGGTACTTACTAAAGATCTGTTCAATCATTTTATCAGCTTTTTTGAACATGCGTGAGAAGAAACCGCTTTTCTCTTCCGCAAAGTCTTTGCTATCGAATCTGTCCATAATTTTACCAAGCTGTTTTAATAATTCTCCAGAGTCTTCTATTTTTGATAAAGACATTGTATGTAAAATTTGATCAGCGAAACGTGAAATTTCCATAGATGGTTCTTTTCCAAGCTCGATTAATTCTAACTGATCTTTAATATCTACTGCATTATAAATACGTTGTACTTCTGCATCTTGTCTAAGTTGTAAACGAACATCTTGTGCCGTTTGCTCATTTAATTCTGTTTTCGAATCTAGTATGACTGGGTTATTCATATGGTATTCTCCCTTTCCTTATAAAAATGGACGAAATAGTCCTTTTATTGTTTGTGATAAATTTTTATAGGCTGATGAACCATGAAACTCAAGATCGAAATTAACTTCTTCAAGCCAATGGGAATCAAATGCTCCTGCTTCAATATACGGTTCGATATCGTTTCTTCCCGTTGGATTGAAATGGAATACATCTACTCCAATTTGATTTAAAAATAGTAATAAAACAGCATCTGAACGGCTTAATTCTCCGCTCTTCTCATTATTAAATATAACAATTTTCGGTACTTCTTGCGAGTAATCAAATTTCTCAAGTTGCTCTAAAATGTTCGGCGGTATTTGAGAAAGCTGTGCGAAAACATACAGTGCTACATCTTGTTTCGTCTCTTTCGCAATGGGTTTACACATTTCACTTTCGCACGTATGGATGATCGCCTCTGCAATACCATGTTGCAATCCTTCTGGCAAACGTTTATGTGGCCACCAATGACTGTTCATAATTAAATCAGGGTGTAATTTCCCCCCGCGGTCTAACGCATCTCGGTAATGATATTGGAAATTCGCTTTTTGTTCTTTCGTAAACGGAAATGTATTAATTAATAAACTGTTATCAAATGATGTAATAGCCTTTAATCGCTGAAAATATTCTTTATCATTTTTTGAGACACCTGATATTTTCGCAAATAAAGAAGGGATATAAATGTGTTTATTTTCAACAAAGAATGTTGGACGCACAAATGCCTTTTCTTTCGTAATTAAAAAGAGTTCATCATACGTTGTTTTGAGCGTACGAGCTACAGGCGTATAGGAACGAAATTGCCATGGCTTGTACAGCAGTGAGTTATCGTGGTGAAGTACTTGTTCAATTTCTTTTGAAGCCTGATACGCTACTGTCGCAACTCGCTCACGGCGGCGATCTGGAAATGGCTCAAGAGAAATGCGACCTGGATGAGACACAACAAAACTTCTTCCTTCCTCATCAACATTCTCAAATCCATCTTTTCCTTCTGGGTGATAATAAAGTACATCGCAACCGAGCATAATAAGAAAGTATAAGAAATATATACGGCTTTCCTGTGCATCACCGTACCAAATAATGCGCGGCATTTGTTTCTTATAATTAATCGTAGAGAACCACTTCGCTACGTAATTGTCACTTAACTTAATCATATCGATTAAGAAACGACGGAACCCTTCTGTTTTTAATGATTGGTTATGTTGTTTTTCATACAATTTCAATACAGAAATAAACGTCGTATGTATATAATGCTGTAAGTCAGGATTGTCTACTTGTGGTAATAGTTGTTTTCCAGACAGATGGGCGACAAGCCTATTTACTGTAAGGCCATTCGGTGCTTCTTGATGTAATGTAAAAACCTCTTGAATATGGCGCAGTTTTTCGGGATCAATCACCTTATTTAAATTTTGTTCATGCAAAACCACGATCCCTTTCACTTCGCTATAATCAAATAGCTCATTGAAATATTCATCTACATCATTAGGAACACCAAGAATACGAGTTGCTATATAACTAAACTTCATCTCATTCTCTGTCAGTTCATATTGTGGGCGTTTTTCTAAAAGCGCTTCAAATTGCTTTAAATCTGATTCGTCTTTTAATGCACATGGTTGAAGTGTAAAACGTGAAAACACAACAGTTCACCTCCAAAAACATTTACTTTTTTTATAAAGTCTCTCTTCTATTATAAACTATTTTTAGTTATAAAAAATGGGCGCTCGCATAACGAGCAAACCCATTTCAATTATTTATGATTATTTTTAGTAGCTGCAACTTCTTCTTTAGCTTGTCCAGAATTCTTCATGTAGTGAAGTATAAACGTTGCTCCAAATGCTACAACTAAAATGATAAAGAATAGCATATGACTTATTTCAATATGAATAACAGACAGTAACATTTTTGCTGCAATAATTAAGATTAAAATATATGCTGTCGTTTCAAGTTCTGGAATACGCTCTAACAATTTTAAGAATACACCAGCGATACCACGCATCATTAAAATACCGAGCATTCCACCTAATAATAGAATCCAAACTTCATTTGATACACCAAATGCAGCAAGTACGCTATCTACAGAGAACGCGATATCCATTAATTCAACCATCGCAACTGTTCCCCAGAAGACACCAAACATTCTGAAGAGAATACTGTTTTGGTTCATACCATGAGCTTCCTCTTCTTCTGCATTACCTTTTCTTTTATCAATGAAGTATTTAATTGAAAGCCAAGCTAAGTAAAGTGCACCTAACACTTTTACCCAAGCTAATTTAATTAAGAACATTCCAATTCCAATCGCAATAAATCGGAATACATAAGCTCCAATAAGTCCATAGAATAATGCCTTTTTACGTTTTTCTTCCGGAAGGTGTTTTACCATTACTGCTAATACAAGTGCATTATCAGCAGATAACAAACCTTCAAGTACAACAAGTGTACCTATTAATCCCCAAGATACTGGATCTTGCAACACTTTAATCCACATGTCCAAGTCGAAAAACTGAGCATACGTATCAAGGATCCCTTGCAAAATACTCATCTTACCTTTATCCCCTATTCTTTGCTAGATTTATAGAAAGGTCAAAAAAAGGAAACGAATATCGTTTCCCTTCTTATGCATCCAAGCCATACGCTCTTACAAGCGCACCTAAGCCACCTTGGAAACCGCTTCCTACTGCATTAAACTTCCACTGTCCATTATGACGGTATAATTCACAAAAGACAACTGCTGTTTCAATGGAGAAATCTTCCCCTAAATCAAAACGAAGAACTTCTTCACTAGTTTCTTCATTCGCTAAACGAACGAATGCGTTTCCAACTTGTCCAAAGTTTTGATTACGGCCTTCTCCATCATAAATTGTAACTGTAATAGCAATTTTGTGCACATCTGCCGGAACTTTCTTTAAGTCCACAACAAGTTGTTCATCATCGCCTTCACCTTCACCTGTCCGGTTATCCCCTGTATGCAGAACAGATCCACAAGGAGACTGTAAATTATTATAGAAAATAAAATCGGTTTCCTTCGTACATTTTCCGTTCGCATCTAATAGGAATGCTGATGCATCTAAATCGAAATCTGATCCACCGTCATAAGATTTAATATCCCATCCAAGACCAATTACTGCTTTTGTTAAGCCAGGGCTTGTCTTACCTAAATCAATCTTCTGTCCTTTTTGCAATTGAATAACCATTTATATTCACCTCTATATTTTATATCTTTAAAAATATATCCATCAGTAAACACCTGTTTCACCGATGGATATATAAAATCTATTACTCTACATCTAAACCGAAATTATTACATAGAGATGCTAATCCGCCCTGGAACCCACTTCCGATTGCATTGAACTTCCAGTCACCTGCATGACGGTATAATTCCCCTACTACAACAGCTGTTTCAATAGAGAAATCTTCTCCTAAATCGTAACGAATTAACTCTGCATTCTTTTCTTCATCTAAAATACGTACGAAAGAGTTAGAAACTTGTCCGAAGTTTTGGCTACGACCTTCTCCATCGTAAATTGTGATTGAGAAACAAATACGTTCGATATGTGCAGGTACATTTTTTAAATCTACTTTAATCGATTCGTCATCGCCTTCACCTTCACCAGTTCGGTTATCTCCTAAATGCTCGACAGCACCATTCGCACCTTTTGGATTATTATAGAAGACGAAATCCTCTGCACCTGAAACTTTACCGTTAGCACCTACTAAGAAAATACTAACATCTAAATCGAAATCGTTTTGTCCGTCATAACGATTCGTATCCCAACCAAGTCCTACAAGAACTTTTGAAAGACCTGGATTTGTTTTTGTTAAGTCTACCTTTTGTCCTTTTTTCAATGAAATTGATGCCATATTCAATTCCTCCTCGGTTTATTTTATTAATAACGTGATACAATCTCACTTAAGTTTTTATCTTGTGTGCCTTCTCCAACAGCTGAAAACTTCCATTCACTTCCGTGGCGATACATTTCACCTGCAATTAGAGTCGTTTTGCCAGCATAATTATCCGATAAATTATAGCGTGCTAATTCTTCACCAGTTTGCGGGTTTTGAATACGAATATATGCATTACGAATCATCCCGAAATCTTGACGACGATTTACACAGTCATAAATATTTACAACGAATACTAAACGATTAATACGGCTTGGAACTTTATGTAATTCTACGAAAATTGTTTCGTCGTCACCAGCGCCTTCACCTGTTAAATTATCTCCTGAATGAATAATACTACCACAAGTAGAAAGTTTGTTTCCGAAGTAAACTAAATCGTTTTTGTTTAAAAAGCGATCCCCTTCTAACATAACAACAGATGCATCACAATCTACATTTGGTTTACTTCCAAATAATGAAGACAGAAACCCACCTGATTGTCCAATTGGATCCCAGCCTAAGCCAACCTGTAGTTTTGCTACTTTTGGTTGTCCTTTCGTTAAATCGATCTTTTGACCTTTTTCTAAAATAATAGGCATGAAGTTTCTTCCTTTCTACAAAGCATTTTCCAAATCGGAAAATATTGTATTCTTCCCTTATATTGTAGCATTATTTACCTAGTGATAAAAAGGATAAATTCTCAGTTATATGAAAACATTCATATAACTTATTTATGCTAATGTAAGAAGTGGTAAATAGCACCAACCATTCCTGCGCAATTTCCGTTTTGTGCAAGTTCAATCTCACAATTATTATAAATCTCTTTATTTAAATATTTTTCTACCTCTCCTTTTACTTCTTTTAAGAACTGCTTTCCCCTATCAGTAACTCCTCCACCTATAACAATCATTTCTGGATTAAAAATATAAGCAAGGTTACTAATTCCAATCGCTAAATGTTTAAAGAAAACCTCAACTGCTTGCGTAACTTCTCTATCTCCTTTATCATACAGTTCGAAAATCGTTTTTCCATTCCAATCACTTTCACCTTTATATTTTCGCACAAGACAAATTAACCCTGAAATGGAAGCGACCTCTTCAAACGGCCTTCCTTCTATCAACATATTTCCCCATTCGCCAGCACTAAACGAATGCCCTCTATATAAATCTCCATCTATAAAAATTGCTCCTCCAATACCAGTTCCAAGAGTAAGCATAATAAAATTTCTTTTTCGGTTTCCAATACCTTTCCATTTCTCTCCCAAAGCTGCACAATTCACATCATTTTCAATGGACACAGGAACTTGTAATACCCTTTGCAATCTATCAATAATAGGAATAGTCGCGTAGTTCGGAATATGCTCCCCCCCTCCCGTTACAACCCCTTTATGAATATTAACAATTCCCGCAGTACTAATACCAATTCCCGAAATCGTATGCTCATTCATTAATTTTTTGGATAGAAGAATAAGTTTTTGAATGATTTGTTCCCCGCCCAAATGAATTTCTGTTGAAACTGTTTTATGCTTTAATACCGTCCCTGTTTCTGAAACAATCCCATATTTAATTTGCGTACCACCAATATCAAATGCAATATATTCTTTCATCTGCTGTCACTTCCTCTACTGTAATGAGTGTAAAATTCCCACCACTCTACTATTATAAAGAATTTACACTAACTCTTTTCTCTCTTCAGAAATACACCACCTTTTTCTATATATAGTTTTTTTTGCATAAAACTCTTTTTCCTATGAAATATTACAAAGGGATGTATTTTAGATGGAATATTAATTTTCAGGAGGAAATCAATGACAAAAATCTTCATTTTAGCATCAACTCTTTCTTTATCTTTTTTTAGTGGTTTAAATATCGGTAATGCAGCAACAGACAACTTCTCTCCAGTAACAAATGCGATTGTACAAAATAACGATCATTTAGCAGAAGGCAACTCAAAAGATAATAATAAACCACCAGGAAACAATGGTTCTCAGGACGATAGTGGTTCTGGCGGCAATGACTCGGGTGGCAATGGCTCGGGTGGCAATGGTTCTGGCGACAACGACTCTGGCGGCAACGACTCTGGCGGCAGCGGTTCTGGCGGCAATGGCTCGGGTGGCAATGGTTCTGGCGACAACGGTTCCGGTGGTAACGGTTCTGGTGGCAATGGTTCTGGCGGCAGCGGTTCTGGTGGTAGCGGTTCTGGTGGTAACGGTTCTGGTGGTAACGGTTCTGGTGGTAACGGTTCTGGTGGTAACGGTTCTGGTGGTAACGGTTCTGGTGGCAACGGCTCAGGCGGTAACGGTTCTGATGGCGGTGGTTCTAGTGGCAACAGTTCCGGTGGTAACGGTTCTGGCGGCAACGGCTCGGGTGGCAATGGCTCGGGTGGCAATGGCTCGGGTGGCAATGGCTCGGGTGGCAGTGGTTCTGGCAGCAGTGGCTCTCAAGGTGGTAATGGCTCTCAAGGCGGCAACCGCGTTAAAGACGATAGCGGTTCTCAGGGTGGCAACGGCTCTCAAGGTGGCAATAGCTCTCAAGGCGGTAACCGCGTTAAAGACGATAGCGGTTCTCAGGGTGGCAACGGCTCTCAAGGTGGCAATAGCTCTCAAGGCGGTAACCGCGTTAAAGACGATAGCGGTTCTCAGGGTGGCAATGGCTCTCAAGGCGGCAACCGCGTTAAAGACGATAGCGGTTCTCAGGGTGGCAACGGCTCTCAAGGTGGCAATGTAAAAGATAATGCGAAAGAACAAGGCGATAAGTTACCTAATACGGCAACACATTATCCTGCATCTATTTTAATGGGACTTTCAACATTCCTAATCGGTATGTTACTATTTATTCGCCGTAAAAACGCAAAATAAAAACACATCCTTCCATCTAAAACATACATGAAACAAATTGCAAAACTAAAAAGGACTTTGGATTGCATTTTATTATGCAGCCCAAAGTCCTTTTTATCATCTATCAAAAAAGCATTAATACGCTTTTCCCCAATACACCATTTGTTTAGCTTCTTTACCACAACAAATACATTCGTCAGCTAAATGCTCTTGCTCAAAAGGCATACAGCGAGAAGATACTCCAACTTCTTCTTTTAGTTTCTCTTCACAAGCTAATTCTCCGCACCACATTGCCTTAATAAATCCTTGCTTTTCATCAGCTACTTTTTTCATCTCTTCGAAATTCGTCACACTATATGTATTCTCATCGCGGAATACTTTTGCCTTATTAAATAAAGAATTATGAATTTCCTCAAGTAGTGCTGGAATACGCTCTTCTAATTGATCTATTGATATAAATTCTTTTTCTTTCGTATCTCTTCTTACAAGTACAACTTGATTCTTTTCAATATCTTTAGGACCAACTTCTAATCGAATTGGAATACCCTTCATTTCATACTCATTAAATTTCCAGCCTGGTGTTTTATTACTAGCATCTATTTTTACTCGTGCAACCTTTTGAATATGTTCTTGTAACTCTGTTGCTTTCGCTAAAACTCCTTCCTTATGCTGCGCAATTGGTACAATAACAACTTGCACTGGTGCAACTTTAGGAGGCATTACAAGACCATTATTATCGCTATGAACCATAATAAGTCCACCTATCATTCTTGTTGATACACCCCAAGATGTTTGGTGTACATATTGCCACTTACCGTTGCGATCTAAAAATTTAATATCAAATGCTTCAGAGAAATTCGTTCCAAAGTTATGGGATGTTCCTGTTTGAAGTGCTTTCCCATCATGCATTAAACTTTCGATCGTATAAGTTGCCTTTGCTCCTGCAAACTTTTCTTTTTCTGTTTTTTGCCCTTTAATTACTGGTATCGCTAAATAATCTTCACAGAAAGAAGCATATAGATTTAAAATATGTAACGTTTCAGCTTGCGATTCTTCTGCTGTTTCATGAATTGTATGGCCCTCTTGCCATAAGAATTCCGTTGTACGAAGGAATGGTCTCGTTGTTTTCTCCCAACGAACTACTGAACACCACTGATTATATAGCTTTGGCAAATCATTATAGGATTGCACAATTTTTGAAAAATGCTCGCAGAATAAAGTTTCAGATGTAGGGCGTACACAAAGTCTCTCCGCTAATTTTTCATCCCCGCCATGTGTCACCCATGCTACTTCAGGAGCAAATCCTTCTACATGATCCTTCTCTTTTTGCAATAAGCTCTCTGGGATAAACATTGGCATATATACATTTTCATGACCAGTTGCTTTTAACTTTTCATCCATAACTTTCTGCATATTTTCCCATAAGGCATAACCGTACGGACGTAGAATCATACATCCTTTTACACTTGAATAATCAACAAGTTCTGCTTTTTTTACAATATCTGTGTACCACTGTGCAAAATCCTCTTCCATCTTCGTAATCGCTTGTACTTGTTCTTTTGCCATAGTCAATCTTCCTCCTTTTGAAAATACAAAAAAGCCCGTGTCCCTAAATAGGGACCGAGCTTTGCCGGCGTTACCACCCTGATTCATGCACAAAAATTGTGCATGCTCTCTTTTTGATAACGGGAAATTCCCGCTGCATATGCAGAACGCAAAGGTAGGTTCCATATCGCCTTTTTAAGAATCTTTCAGCCTAGCGGATTCTCTCTCTGCTAAAAAGGTTGAACATGTACTAGTCCTTTTTCATCGTTATAACGAAATAAATTTGTTGATTATCATAATACAAATTCTTTTTTTAAACAATAGCTAATTTTCTCATTTTTATATATTCTTTTCATTTTCTGCAGTTTTATACGTAGCTTTTTCGCGAGATTTTTACCAGTTGATGTGCAATCATACCGATAAGTGTACCAAGTAGAACGAAGAAACCAATAAATCCATATCCCATTCCTTCCCATCCACCAATCACCATCATTGTAACGGGAAAGGATGCTAAGCAAAGAAGTATTAAACTAAGTGCAAATATAATATCGAACTGTTTGTTTGGAAACCGTTTCTTTAGTAAATACGAAATAGTAAATACAAGGATAATCGTAATTCCGCCAATGATGTAAAAGATACTAAATCCATCTAGCCAATCCATAGTATTCCCTCCTTCCATTCATTCCCTTATACTTAATTATATGTTTAATTTTTCTGAAAATAAATAATAAATTTTTACCTAGAAATATATTTTTATTACTAGGTATTAATAGTAATATATAAGAATAGGTTTTATATAATCAGGAGGGAACTTTATGGATAAAGCATTAACAAATCACGTCATTATTTTATCTTTCGATTGCTTATCAGCTTTAGATTTTCCTATATTACAAAAACTCCCTAATTTTCAAACATTAATAAACAAGGGCGCGATGGCGAGAAAAGTGGAACCTATTTATCCTTCTGTAACATATCCAAGTCACTCAACAATCGTTACTGGAAACTACCCTAATAAACATGGCGTAGTTAGCAATACGTTACTTCAACCTGGACGCGAGTCACCAGATTGGCATTGGTACCGAAAATCCATTAAAGGAACAACGTTATACGATGAAGCACATAAAGCAAATTTAACGACAGCTGCCCTTCTATGGCCTGTTACCGGCAGAGCAAATATTGATTACAATTTACCTGAAATTTTTCCAAATAGACCGTGGCAAAATCAAATCTTAGTTTCATTATTTAGCGGTAGCCCACTATATCAATTAGATTTGAATCAGCGTTTTGGTCATATAAGAAATGGCTTATCACAGCCTGAACTCGATGATTTCGTACTTGCATCTGCTGTGCATACAATCCAGACGAAGAGGCCTAATGTCATGTTTATACATTTCACCGATTTAGACACTCAAAGACACTATCACGGCTTTGAATCTAACGAAACAATAGCTGCTATCCAAAGACATGATGAACGGCTAGGAAAAATTATTCAAGCTTTAAAAGACAGTGACCTATACGAAGAAAGTACAATTATCGCTCTCGGTGATCATAGCGCTTTAAGTGAAAACAAAGCCATTCAATTAAATGTACTATTTCATCAAAATGGGCTTATATTTATAAATTCAAAAGGAAAATTAGTAGACTGGAAGGTCTATTGCCAAAGTTGCGACGGCTCTGCCTATGTATATGTGAAAGACAAAAATGATACGGATACAATTCGAAAAGTACAACTACTACTTGAAGAGTTACTTCAAAATAAACAAAACGGTATTGAATTTATGCTTCATGATGAAGCTGCAAAAGACTGCGGTGCAGATGGTAATTGTTTATTTATGTTGGAAGCACAAGAAGGATATTATTTCACTGAAAACTATACAGGCGATTTTATAAAAGAAATTACTGAAAAAGATGTTACGCCCAGTAAAAAATATACATTTGGTACGCATGGGTACTCTCCAACAAAACCTAACTATGAAACAATTTTTATCGCTGCTGGGAAAGGGATAAAAAGCGGCGTTACCATTCCGTACATGAGACTTATTGATGAAGGTCCAACTATCGCTAGACTACTCGGTTTACACTTAGGTGAAACAGACGGATCAATTGTAGAGGATTTACTTCAATTGTAAAGAACTGTGTATATATGTAAAAGTTATGTAAAAATCATAACTGTTTCTCTTTTTATAATTTTTATTTTTGTACACTGTTAGTAGAACAATTTAAGGGGGAACATTATATGAAAAAAATGTCCAGACAAGAAAAAAGCTGGATATTATACGATTGGGCGAACTCGGTATATTCGCTCGTCATTACAACTGCATTATTCCCAATTTACTTTAAAGCAGCTGCAAAAGAAGCCGGACTATCTGGTGCAACTTCAACGGCATATTGGGGATATGCAAACTCTTTCGCTACACTTTTAATTTCTATACTTGCCCCTATTCTCGGCACAGTTGCTGATTATAAAGGATTTAAAAAACGATTTTTCACATTCTTCTTTGGACTCGGTATCGTATTTACAAGTATGCTAGCAGTCGTCCCAACATCTCAGTGGTACTTATTACTAGGCTGCTATATGCTCGCATTAGTCGGTTTTGCGGGAGCAAACATTTTTTATGATGCATTTTTAGTAGATGTTACCTCTAAAGATAGAATGGACCGAATTTCTACAAGAGGCTTTGCATTAGGTTATATTGGAAGCACAATTCCTTTTATCGGTTGTATCGCTCTTATTATTCTTGCTCAAAAAGGAACTATCCCTTTATCAGTCGGCATTGCTAGTCAAATTTCGTTCGCAATAACAGCTCTTTGGTGGGGATTATTTACAATTCCAATGCTAAAAAATGTAGAGCAAACACATTATATTGAACGTCATCCAAGACCAATTGCAATGAGCTTCAAACGCCTTGCTGATACTTTTAAAAATATTAAAGAATATAAAACCGTATTTATGTTCCTAATCGCTTACTTCTTCTACATTGACGGGGTCGATACAATTATTACTATGTCTACCGCTTACGGAACAGATCTCGGTATTAGTGCAACGAATCTATTAATCATCTTATTTGTCACACAAATTGTAGCTTGTCCATTCGCCTTATTATACGGAAAGTTATCAGAAACATTTACAGGTAAAAAAATGCTATACGTCGGTATTATTATTTATATCATTATCTGCATATATGCTTATTTCTTAAAAACGACACTCGATTTCTGGATTTTAGCAATGTTAGTTGCCACTTCTCAAGGTGGTATTCAAGCACTTAGTCGGTCCTATTTTGCAAAACTAGTACCAAAAGAATCTGCAAATGAATTCTTCGGATTTTATAATATCTTTGGTAAATTCGCGGCAATTATGGGTCCAGTATTAGTCGGTGTTACAACGCAATTAACAGGAAAAACCAACGCTGGTGTCCTTAGTATTATTGTACTGTTCGTTATCGGTGGATTCTTACTAACTAGAGTTCCCGAAAATGATACGTCCGTTACACCACCTAGTCCAAAAACTAAAACGCTATAAGAAAAAGATCCTCTTCTCATGAGAAGAGGATCTTTTCTTTATTTTTAGCGATAACGTCTTACAATTAAAAATTCTACAGCCGGCTTTACAACTATCGCAGCGCATAACGCAAACAAAAGCGGTATGTTATGAAAATCAATCCATTTATTAAAACCTACCGATGCGAAAAACAAACCAAAAATTAATACAACAAGTACATAATACGTAACATTTGCACTTATTTTTAATACATGTTTTTCTACATCTTCTTTCTCCTCCGTTGTCCCTTCCACATTATGCGATGCCAAACTTTTAAACATATAATGTAATGCGATGCTACAAATAAATAGTGCATACCAGTTTACTTGAAGTTCAGTTAACCAATAATAGAGTGCAAACACTAACGTACTTATAGCTACTAATGCCGTAACTACAAGGCTTATTTTCTCTTTCCCCAACAACTACTCCCCCTACAACTTGTACAAAAATAGTTTATCAACAGTTGTTCCTAATACTTCAGCTAAACGGAATGCTAACGCTAAGCTTGGATCATATTTATTATTCTCAATTGCATTTATCGTCTGTCTAGAAACTTTACACTTATCAGCCAATGCACCTTGTGAAATATTGTTTTCAGTGCGTAATTCATAGATTTGATTTTTCACACCATTTCTCCTAACCTGTAAACTCGTTTTTACATCATCAGTATATAGTTGGGGCATGTCATTGTCAAAAGATTGCCACAAGAAAAGGGAGCAATCCTGCTCCCTTACAATGATTATTTCGAAGCTAACGAATTTGTTAGTTCCTCTTTATTAGCGACATCTTCTTTATTTATTTGCATGCGTAGAACTGGCCCTATCGCAAATAAAATAAGTGCCATTGCTATACAAAATACAGTAACTAGTGAGGTCATCTCCTTCAATCCTCCAGCTAGTGAAGTTCCGATTAACATTGCCCCCATAAACAGTGGTAAAATTGTTCCATTTACTCTTCCAATCATATTTTCTGGTACAAGTTGAATCATAAGCGTACCGACAACGATATTAACACAAGCTAAACAAATACCTGTTCCAAACCTCATGAAACTAGTAATCCAAAATGATGTAGATAGCCCTTCTACTAAAAATGACATTGCTAATATGCTCATACCGAATACAAACATCTTTTTCGGGTTCACTTTTGAAGCAAAAACTGCAGCAACAATACCACCGATTAACATACCTATCCCATCAGCTGCGGCTAAATATTGAACTGCTTCCTTTTCCATTCCAAGACGCTCTATTACAAGAAACACTTCTAATGGATTCGTTAATCCAACAGCTAAGCCCATAACGGTGAAAGTGATCGTAATCATACGTAAATTTTTCGTATGAAGAACGTATTTCCATCCTTCTTTTATATCATTTTTTAATGAATCTCTCGCCACTTGCTCTTGTTCCACCCATTTTGGTAAAAACGAAAGAGCAATAGCAGATAACAAAAATAAAATGATTAAGCTATATAGTGACGTAAATAAACCAAGTTGTGTATACACAAGTGATCCTATCACTGGTCCAAAAATCATAAATAATGACTGTAATGTTTGGTTAAATGCAATCGCATTTGCTACCTGCTCTTCTTTTACGTAGCGCTTAAATATACGCGAAGATGATGGCTGAGAAAATTGGCCTACAATCGCGGAAATGAGTGTTGCAAAAAATATGGCCTGCCAATAATCCAGCTTTAACAACAAGACAATTCCTACAATAGACAGTACACTTAATACATCTCCAGCAACCATCGTTCTTTTCGGATTCCAGCGATCAGCTAGCGCCCCACCGATAAACGAGAAAATAAAAATAGGTGCATATTCCATAACCGATAACAACGAAACTGAAACTGGATCATTATTCGTTCGCTCCATTATGAAATACAAAAGAGCCATATTTCTGATCCAAATTGCAAATTGTTGTAAAATATCAGATGCCATAACGAGCATAAATGCTCGGTTTTTAAATAAAGCGTTCATTTTCATTCCCCTTTCATAAACCGACCGTTCGGTCTAATTTGTTTTGTAAGAAAAGCAACTGATTTATTATTCAGCTGCCATTCCTTTTAACAATACATCTATTGCCTTTTTATAAATACGTTGCAGCTCTTTATAATCTAACTCGTAGTAAAGTACTCCAAGCCCTGATAATAATCCATTCACAATATACATAAGGTCGCGCGTACTATCTTCACGAAACTCTCCAGACTGTATACCTGCTTCAATTAGTTTCTCAAACATAACATATGATTCTCTAGTTAAAGCCAATAGTTCATCCAAAATCTCTTTACTTACAACTTGGCTCATAGAGAATTCCTCTATTGCATTTGAAATGGGTTGCTGTATGTCCTCGACATGATATTCCGCGAGACCATATAGTTTTTCAGTATTCGTACTATACAACTTCTCTTTTTCATTCCATTTTTCAAGCCAATCATACGTATGCTGTTTCACTACAAATAAAAATAATTCTTCTTTACTTTTAAAGTGATAATAAATGCTTCCTTTACTTCGCTTTGTAATTTCACAAATCTCTTCCATAGATGTAGTTGCATAACCCTTCTGTGAAAACAGACTTTCTGCTTTATATGCAATTTCTTTCTTTATCTCTTCTGCACTTCTTCTCATATTTACACCTCTTTAAACCGACCGTTCAGTCTAATAATAACAAATTAAAAACCTCTATTACAAGAGGCTATATTCCTTATTTAAGAAAACGTACTTTCAAACCACGTTCGAATCATATGTATTATTCCAATTTTAAATCCTAATTTAACAAGAAATACGCCTCCCGCAGCTAATAAAAATAACACTACTTTCCCCTTATTTTTCACTTTCGGTTCCCTTTTCATTTCTATTCCCCTTAGTACGTTAAAAATATTAATCAAACGTTTGTTTAAAAAGAAATACGCCTATATAAGGCGCATTTTCATCAATCACCGCCACCTCCGCCACCATCGCAGCTACCTCCGCTATCTCCACCGAAAGATCCTCCACAATCATGTGAACCTCCATGCGAGCTATCATTATCAGATCCAGCAAAGAAAAATAATGGTGATGAGTTGTTAGATGAATTATGAATGTTATTTTGTTTCGTAAGATTTACCTTCTTTTTGTTTGATCGAACTGCTGTTACAATTATTCCAACTACAACAAATAATAGTATGACAATAATAAATTCCATATAAAAGCCTCCCTTAATCTTCGAATAATTGAATGGTTCTCTCTAAATTTTCAAGTGAAATGAAGCGCGATTCACGAAGGATCTCTTTTCCATTATAAAATAATAAAACTGTTGGCCCTGTAAACACTGCATAACGCCCCGCAATCTCTTGCATGTCTTGTAGTAATATTTCCACTTTCTCTACGTAATCATAATTCTCTAATAGACCATTTACTTTTCTTAGCATAACATCACAAACACCACAATTTTCCGTTTTAATAAAGAGCAGTACTAATTGTTGTTCTTCAATATGTGTCGCTAATTCTTCTATCGTTTCAAATTTATTCATCTTATCCCTCTTAGCGTAATTTACGAAATACTTTATCCTGATACATACGAAAAGCTGAACTCTCTTTAATCTTTCTCTTTTCCATTACCTGCTGAAAACGCAGCGTTTTTGCCGTTAACTCTTCTTGTAATTTTTTTCTCTCTGCTTCATCATAACAGCACGCAATTAAGTCTTCTATTTTTAATATATCTTTTTGTAGTTCCATTTCTGGTGGAATCATACCCGCATTTTTTAAGATTTTATAACTCATTCTAAGTTCTGGAGGTACCATTGAAAGGTCTTCTAATTGTAGTGGTTTTCCTTTTCCCGGAATATGATCAAGGTCTCCATTCCGTATTGCTTGTCGAATTTTTTCTTCAGCAATGTTCAAAAAGACATCCACACCATTCGCTCCTTTACATATTTTTACTATTATTTTACATGATATTTTCTCATCTTGCTACGCTATTACAAATTGAATTCATACAATTTTTTCTCAAATTTAATTACAAGGAGCCTTTTCCTCCCTAATCAATATTTTATTTTCATGTGTAGTCTGTATTAGAGCCATTTCATATTGAGAAAATCTTTGCGAATCAAATAAAGCGTTTACACCAAATCTTACATTTGCTACGATTTAATCACCCCCAGCTCCCTTGTATAGACTTCGTGATGTCTTATCATTTTTATCCCGCTTTAATGGGCAGTAAGACCCCCACCTCAAAATTTAGCGAAAGCAAAGAAGTTAGGTGGGGGATCAACTGCCCATAAAAGTCCGATTGGTGAGGGCTGATAATCAGTGGGGGATGAAGCCCCCCACTGATTAAAGTTTCACTTTATCTAGACGTTTCATACGTCTAGATTCACTTTGGTTTATTGGCGCATGCCTTTAAATATATCTTTTATTTTGAAAGGAGAAATGACTATGAGCTCCAAAAAATTCACACTGCTATTACTATCCCTACTACTCTTCTTACCTCTTTTTCTTACAAACTTTATTACTCCAAATGTTGCATTAGCAGATTCACCAAAGCAAGGTCAAAAAATTGTTGGGTATTTTCCTTCATGGGGCATTTACGGACGTAATTATCAAGTTGCAGACATTGATGCATCAAAGCTAACTCATTTAAACTATGCTTTCGCTGATATTTGCTGGAATGGAAAACATGGAAACCCTTCTACTCACCCCGATAATCCAAATAAACAAACGTGGAACTGTAAAGAGTCTGGTGTACCACTGCAAAATAAAGAGGTTCCTAATGGCACTCTCGTACTCGGTGAACCATGGGCTGATGTCACAAAATCTTATCCGGGATCAGGTACAACTTGGGAAGATTGTGATAAATACGCCCGTTGTGGAAATTTCGGAGAACTGAAACGATTAAAAGCTAAGTATCCTCACTTAAAAACAATTATTTCAGTTGGTGGCTGGACTTGGTCTAACCGCTTTTCTGATATGGCAGCTGATGAAAAAACAAGAAAAGTATTCGCTGAATCTACAGTAGCTTTTCTTCGTGAATATGGATTTGACGGCGTTGATTTAGATTGGGAATATCCGGGCGTTGAAACGATTCCTGGTGGTAGTTATCGTCCTGAAGATAAGCAAAACTTCACCCTACTCCTTCAAGATGTTCGAAATGCATTAACGAAAGCTACTGCAGAAGATGGGAAACAATATTTACTAACAATCGCATCAGGTGCAAGCCAACGTTATGCGGATCATACAGAGCTAAAGCAGATCTCTCAAATACTTGATTGGATTAATATTATGACATATGATTTCCACGGTGGATGGGAAGCTACTTCTAACCATAATGCAGCACTATACAAAGATTCAAATGACCCAGCAGCGGATACAAAATTTTATGTAGATGGTGCGATAGACATTTATACAAATGAAGGGGTTCCAGCGGATAAACTCGTATTAGGTGTACCTTTTTACGGACGTGGATGGAAAAGTTGCGGAAAAGAAAATAATGGGCAATACCAACCTTGTAAACCAGGTAGTGACGGAAAGCTCGCTTCTAAAGGTACTTGGGATGATTATTCTACCGGTGACACAGGTGTGTACGATTATGGTGATTTAGCAGCTAATTATGTTAATAAAAATGGTTTTGTTCGCCACTGGAACGATGTAGCGAAAGTACCTTATTTATATAATGCGACTACAGGCACGTTTATTAGCTATGATGACAACGAATCTATGAAATATAAAACAGACTATATAAAGACAAAGGGTCTAAGTGGCGCAATGTTTTGGGAACTAAGCGGGGATTGCCGTACAAGTCCAAAATATAGTTGCAGTGGACCAAAATTGCTTGATACGTTAGTAAAAGGATTACTTGGTGGACCTATTACTCAAAAAGATACTGAGCCCCCAACAAACGTAAAAAATATTGCTGTTACAAATAAAAATTCAAACTCCGTTCAATTAAACTGGACTGCATCTACTGATAACGTAGGAGTTACGGAATATGAAATTACTGCCGGAGAAGAGAAATGGAGTACAACAACAAATAGCATTACAATCAAAAACTTAAAATCTAATACCGAATACACATTTTCAATAATTGCAAAAGATGCTGCCGGGAATAAATCACAGCCTACTTCTATCATTGTAAAAACAGATGATACTGATACAACACCCCCTGGTGGAAATGGTAATGCTACCTTTTCAGTCACTTCAAATTGGGGAAGTGGTTACAACTTCTCGATTGTAATTAAAAATAGTGGAACGACCCCTATTAAAAACTGGAAATTAGAATTTGATTATAACGGCAATTTAACACAAGTTTGGGATTCTAAAATTAGTAGTAAAATAAATAATCATTACGTAATTACGAATGCAGGATGGAATGGTGAAATTCCTCCTGGTGGATCCGTTACAATCGGAGGGGCAGGAACAGGCACTCCCGCCGAACTTGTAAATGCATCCATTAGCGAAAACTAAGCGTAACCTCCATTAATTATTTCACTAAAGTTTGAATTTAGGTTTGAGTGCTCTATCCTAAATTCAAACTTTTAATGTTATGAAAAATCACCAATTATAATTACAATAACCTATTATAATTATATTTGGTTTCTAATATGAAGTTCGTGTGAAGTTCATCTGAATTTTACATGAATTTCCTTTAAGTTCTATTGTCTTCCCATACTAATCACATTATCCTTTACATATAGGAATTATTTTCATTCCATTTCAAACTATCTATATATACAAAGAAAGATAGTCGTCTATTAGGGAAAGGCATCTAAATATAAACATAACATAAGAAAAAGCACGCTTATAAGCGCACCATAAGAGTGCTTCTTCATACAATTCTCATGTAAGAGTTCTCGAAAATCATGTTAATCACAAAGAAAAGGCATTAGCTTATACAAGCTAATGCCTTTTCTTTATTCATATCGTTCAGCATCCCATTCTTCTATATTCCATACTTTTGTTATCCATGCTTCATAGAAAGAAGGCTCATGTGAGACAAGTAAAACTGTTCCTTTATATTGTTGTAACGCTTCCTGCAAAGACTTCTTTGTTTCTATATCCAAATGATTAGTCGGTTCATCTAAAATTAAAACATTGCTTTTCGTTACGATAAGTTCACATAAACGTACTTTCGTTTGTTCCCCGCCGCTTAATAAACGAATAGGTTTTAATACATGTTCTTCTTTCAATCCACACTTTGCTAATGCTTGGCGTACTTCTTTCTTTGTCATATCTGGTCGTTCTGCCCAAACTTTTTCTAATGGTGTTGTTTCTGAAGCAAACTCTTCCTGCGCAAAATAAGCAGGATTTACTCGTTCTCCAATAGAAATTGAACCGCTTAGCGGCTTTATTTGACCTAATAACGTTTTTAACATTGTCGTTTTTCCAATCCCATTATGACCAACAATCGCTATCTTTTCTCCTTTTTTTACTTGCAAATTCAATTCTGGACATAACGGAGAACTATATCCTATCCTTAGTTTTTCAGCCTGTAATATGCGACTAACTGGCTCCTCATAAACATTGAAATCAAAACGGGATCGAGGTACATGATTAACCTTTTCAATCCTTTGCATTTTCTCCAATACTTTCTCTCGACTTTTGGCCTGTTTCGCTTTTCGAATTTTATTTTTTTGAATAAATGTTTCTAACTGAGCAATTTCTTTTTGCTGTTTCGCATGCGCCGATTGCAATTGTTTCCTTTGCAATTGATAACTTTGCACAAATTTTTCATAATTTCCTACGTACCGCTTCACTTTCCGTTCTTCTAGATGATAAATAACATTCGTAATACTGTTCAAAAATACTTCGTCATGTGAAATGATCACATAAGCTTTTTCATACAGTCTCAAATACGATTGCAACCATTCTATATGGGCTGTATCTAAATAATTTGTTGGCTCATCTAGCAATAAAACATCAGCTTTTTCTAAAAGGAGCTTCCCAAGTAATAACTTTGTTCGCTGTCCTCCACTTAACTTTGAAACATCCTTTTTCAACCCTATTTCAAATAAACCTAAACCGATTGCTACTTCTTCAATTTCTGTATGAATTTGATAGAAATTAGAGCTTTCCAATATAGTTTGTAATTCTCCATACTTTACTAACAGTTTTTCTACTTCTCCTGCTCCATTCATTTCTTCAGCAATTTTTAACATTTCGCATTCAATCCTATACAAATTAGAAAATGCACTTTGTAAGTATCCTTCAATTGTTATCCCCTCTTGTAAATCCATATGCTGCTGTAAAAAACCTATCTTCACATGTGGAAACCATTCAATGTTTCCGTCATCATGTATAAGTTCTCCTGTTAAAATCCTTAACAATGTTGATTTCCCAATTCCATTTTTCCCAACTAACCCAACATGCTCGCCCTTTAATAGTCGAAAACACGCATTATATAAAATGGTTTTCTCACCATATGAATGACTTAAATTTTCTACTGTTAATATACTCATTTTTTTCTCTCCTCTACTTATGATTCATAAGCTAAATAGAGAGCAACAGTAAAAAGCCTTATTTAATTGTGCATATAAAAAATGGGTAAGGTGAATACACCTTACCCATTACATATTATCGTAAAAAAGGATTAAGGTTCTTTACCTGCTGTCTTCAATTTAGCTTAATCGTTAAAAATGGGCAGACTTCTCCCGTATCAAGCTAAAACCATTTGAAGAACAGTTGATAAAGTCATTTTATCCTTTCACTCCTTTAACATTTGTTATATTAAGAGTATAAACTACTCTGTTATATTCTATTCTCTATTTTTTCTTTTGTTCCTTCTCATTCTTTTCATGTTCTATAAAAAAAAGCTCTTACCAGCAATTATATTTAAATCTGGTAAGAGCTTTTTCTATTTTTTCATATAAGGAGCTAATACTCTCAGAATTTCTTCCTTATCCTTCTTTAACTCAAGTGATGTTAACATATCCATCGTTCTTGGTCTAGGTAATTTCACTTGTACCTCTCCAACTATTGATGCTGGTCTTTGAGATAAAATAAATACGCGATCCGAAAGTAAGATTGCCTCATCTAAGTCATGTGTAACCATAACGATTGTTTGCTTCTCTTGGTGCCAAGAGTTTAAAAGCCAGCTATGTACTTCCATTTTTGTAAAGGCATCTAATTTTCCAAAAGGCTCATCAAGTAGCATAATTGGCTTTTCACATAAATATGTGCGCAAAAAACTAATTCTTTGACGCATACCACCAGACAATTCATCTGGATAATGGTCTGCATATTCATCTAGTTCAAATTGCTTTAATGCTTCCATTCCCTCTGTCAGCCTTTGTTTTTTCGGTTTCCCTTCGATTTCCAATGGAAGAACTATATTTTGCAAAGCTGATCGCCAAGGTAGTAATAAATCCTGCTGCGGCATATAACTTACAACATCTTGCTCTTGTACGTGCGTATCCTTATACGTTACATTTCCACTTGTTGGTTTTTCAACATTTGCAATCATATTTAATAATGTGCTTTTCCCGCAACCACTCGGTCCTACAAAGGAAACGAACTCTCCCTCTCGTATAGAAGCACTAATATTTGCTAATACATTCTTTCCATCAAAAGCTTTTACAATCTCTTTTATTTGTAATCCACTCATTTTTCACTTGGAAGGAACTCATTTGTAAAGGCATCTTTCACATCAATTTTCTTCTTAATAACTTTGTTATCATATAAGAAATTCATGTAATTCGTCCAAACTTCTTCCTTCTGTACTCCCCACGTTTTTGCATCATCTTGATATTTCGTACTTAACCATTTTTGACTTTCTTGTACTAATTCTTTATTCACATCTGGAACTGCTTTAATTAAAATATCAGCAGCTTCTTTCGGTTCTTTAATTGCAAAATTATAACCTTCTGTCGTTGCACTCATAAACTTTTTCACAAAGTCTTTATCTTGCTTCGTATGTTTTTCACTCGTAATAATAACAGGACTATAGAAATCAAGCGCTGGGTCTAAGTCTTTCACCATAATCGTATTTAACTCTTTTCCTTGGCGCTTCGCTTCAATTCCATCCCATCCGTAATATATCCATTCAAAGTCTGCATCACGACCGATTGATTTAAAGAAATCTGTTTGTCCTAAGATGATTTTTTCAACTTTATTAAAATCAGCTTGATGCTTCTCCATGATTGTCTTCAACGTCGCTTCTTCTGCTGGTCCTCCCCAGCCGCCGTAACGTTTACCTTCAAAATCTTTTGGTGACGTCATATTATCTTTTTTAAGTGATGCAAAAGCTGAAGTATTATGTTGGATGATTGCTCCTACAGATACAACAGGAATACCTTCCACACGAGCCAACGTTACATTTTCTTGTGCGCTTATTGCGAAGTCAGCTTTTCCGGAAGCTATCATTTGCTCCGCTGTCACATTATCACCTGGCTGAATAATCTCTACATCTAATCCTTGCTTTTTATAATAATCTTTCGTTTGCGCTACATATAGGCCAGTATGATTCGTATTCGGAAACCAATCTAATACTACTTTTACTTTTTGATCTTTACTTGCACTTTCTTCTTTCTTCGCCGGATTACATCCAGCTACACCTACTGCTAATAAGGCAGCCAACATAACTTTTAAACCTTTTTTCATTTTCTGCCGTCCTTTCTATATATCCATGGTGCTGTTATTCTTGCCATAAACTCCACGATAAAATACAGACATAATGTCACCATAACAATAATTGCCGCCACACCAAATACTCGGGCTGTTAGAAAGGATTTTGTAGCTCTTGTAAGCATAACTCCTAACCCTTCGCTTGCACCGAGCCATTCCCCAATAATTGCTCCCATTACGCTATATGTAACTGCAATTTTTAAACCTGAGAAAAAGTATGGCAGCACTGCTGGAAACTTTACTTTCTGGTAAACTTGCCATTTCGTTGCCTTCATCGTTTGCAACAACTTCAACATATTTTTATCTACCGTTTGAAAACCTTCTAAAATGCTGAGCGCAATCGGGAAGAAACAAACGAGTATTACTACCATTACTTTCGGTAGCATTCCATATCCAAACCAAATAATAAATAACGGTGCAAGTACAACGATTGGAATCGTTTGCGAAATAACAAGCAACGGATTTATTAAAATACGAAATAAAGGGATAACATCCATAATAATTGCAATACTTGTCCCAATTAAAATCGCAAAAAACAGTCCGATTAGAACCTCTTGTAACGTTTGCATCGTATTCGGTAATAGTAAATCTTTCATTCCAATTAATTCTTGAACAATGGCAGAAGGCTTCGGTAAAATCCACGGTTCAATTTTAAATAATGAAACAGATCCTTCCCATATCGCTATGAGAAGGATAAGCCAAATTGTTGTAATTATTTTAGATTGCTTCTGGTTTTGCATATTCATCACGGTACTTCCAAACCTTTTCATCTATCGTTACACCAGTGCTTGGACGATAATGGATTTTAATAGAAGTAATCACTTCTTCTGCTCCAGCATCCACACAAGCTTGTTGCGCACGTTTAATGATATCAAGAAGTACATCTAATTCTCCTTCCAGCGTTGTTTCCATTGCCCCTACTTCATAACGAACTCCCGATTGTTGTACAACTTCAATTGCTTTATCAACAACAGAATACACATCTTTGTTCTTCGCTTGTGGTACTACTGAAAATGAAATTGTAACTTGTTGTGACATAGTAAAATCCCCCTTATAAAATGAAATATTAAAACAAGAAAAGGCTTTCCTACTGCGTAGGAAAGCCTTGTATGCAAGTTATTATAGAATAACATATGCTACATCACTTTAAGTAACTCCCTACGCTGGCATTATCCAGATCAGGTTGAGGGTCGATGTTTGTTTACATCCTCTCAGCCAATTGGCTCCCCGGTCCTTAATTCGTTTTCATTGTAGCATGATTTATTTTATTGAACAAACAAAAGCACGTATAATCATTTCATTTAACTTTTGAATTCCCCTATTAACTCTTGTAACTCCTGTGAAAGCCAGCTTAAAGAACTAGCTAATTCAGCAATATCTTGTACAGACATTTCCTGTTCTTTCATACTTTCTTCAATATTATTACTACTATTTGCATACTTATTTGCAATAAGTGATAGTTCATTTACAACACGAACAATATTTTGGCTATTTTTCAATATATCACTTGAATTGCTAGAAACAACTCTAACTTGATTTGTAACAGATTGTGCTGATTTTGAAATTTTTTCAAAGAAAGCACCACTACTTTGAAAAAGTTTAATTCCGGATTCTACTTCTTTTGAAGCTTTTTGTATTGAAACAACAGCTTCTTCCGTTTCAACTTGTGTTTCCCCTATTAATTTCGCTATATCTTTTGCTGATGCTTCCGTCTGCTCTGCTAATTTACGCACTTCATCAGCAACAACGGCAAATCCCTTTCCGGTTGCCTCAGCACGTGAAGCTTCAATAGAAGCATTTAAAGCTAGCGAATTCGTTTGATTTGAAATACCTGTAATTACATTTACAATATCACTAATTTCTTTTGATCTTGTTTCCAAAGAATGAATGATAGAAGATAAATCTTGTACTGCATTTTGTATTATGTTCATTTGATTAATCGTCTGTTCAATAACACCATTTCCTTTTACTGAATGATGCGTCGTACCTTCAGACTCTTTCGCCATTTGTTTTGTAATATTAGTTATCTCTTCCATCCTATCTTCCATTTCATATACAATACCTAAGTACTTTGGTACTGAAGTTTCTTGTGATTGAACGCCAGCCCTTAACTCAACTATAGAACTTACGATTCCTTGGACTGCCATGCTATTCTCTTTCGTACTCACTGACAATTCTTGCGAAGATGAGGAAACCTGTTCTGCTGTCTGCTTCACTTTATCTATAATTCCTTTAAACTTCTCAATGGTATTATTAAAATACGCATTAATAATACCAATATCATCTGGTCTTTCCTCTAATTTAATACTTAAATCACCTTCACCGACTCTGCGCAATCCTTCACGTAAATCCCGCAATGGAGCAAGTGCGTTACGCACAATTAAGAATTGAATAAAAGTTGCAATTAAAACAGAAATACAAATAAACATTAAACCTTGTATAATAAACTTTTCTTTTGTACTAGGAACAATAGAAGCATCTACATCAGCTGCAACAAGTGCCACAATGTTACCTTCTCCATCCTTAATTGGCTCTAATATCGTTACCCATGTTCCTAATGCGTCTTCATATACTTCTGTCATGTTTGCTTTTTTTGTGCTCATTACTTTATCATATGCTTTCATCCAAAGGTCTGGTTGTTTATAATATTCTCCCGGCCTTACTTCAACAACATTTGCTAAACCTGTAGATAAATCAATGATTTGTAGCTCACCTTTTTCATTTTTTTTCGCTCCAACAATATAGGTTTGTCCAACACTGTTCAATTCTTCCGTTGATTCATCTAATTTCTCTGTTAACTTCTCTCTCTTTTCTCTTTCTGCCGTTGGGTCTTTTGCAACATCTCTCAATATTTCTGCGTCTAATTTATGTAATACCGTATCTCCTGTTTCAAAAGAATGCCTTTCAAATATAGACATCATGCTATTTTGAAACATGTTAAAACTTAACGCTCCCATAGTACCGACAAGCGTCAAAATAACTAACACAGTTAACAATACATTTTTTTGAAGAAATGATAGCTTATGCCAATATCTTCTCATTAACATCACCTTTCTTAATTAACTTACTATAAAGTAACGCTATTAAAATATACACTTTATTAATAAATGATAACGACTCTCATTTGTTTATAAACAAAAAAAAGACCAATGAAAAGAGCATTGGTCAAGACCAACCCTATCCGTCCGGTAACTGGCTAGCATAGCCTTTCGACCTTAGCTCCTGTAGTTTTGCGTCCTAATGTTTCCATCAGTTTGCCTTTCTCGCTGAACGAGTTGAACGATATGGGAGTTCTATGAGAATTAAATTATTCTCTATCAAAGATTACAACATAAGAATTAAAATGTCTACCTATTTAGAGATGCAAATGTAAAGTTTCAAGGTATTATTTTTTCGAAATAATTTAACAAAGTTCGTGAATGTTACATTTCTTGTGTTATATAATAAAAAATGTATATAACACAAGGATTATTTTGGGTATTTGTTTTAATTTTCGTTCAAATTAAATTATTCAAATATATCTTAACTAATGAATTCCGGAGGTAGTTTATCATGTTTTGGCTACAATTTCTTACGTTACTACTCTGCATTTTTATTGGCGCACGCCTAGGCGGAGTTGGTCTAGGAGTAATGGGTGGCGTTGGTATGGCAATACTTGTTTTTGTCTTCCACTTACAACCTACAGCTCCTCCTATTGATGTAATGCTTATGATTTTAGCAGTAATTACAGCTGCCGGTGCACTGCAAGCTGCTGGAGGAATGGACTACCTTGTTCATCTAGCTGAGAAAGCATTGCGAAAAAATCCAAAGCGCATTACATTCTTTGCTCCAATTGTTACTTATTTATTTACACTGTGCGCAGGAACTGGTCACGTTGCTTATTCTGTACTTCCTGTTATCGCAGAAGTCTCTCGCGAATCTGGGATTAGACCGGAACGACCAATGTCAATTGCCGTAATCGCTTCCCAACAAGCAATTACAGCTAGCCCTATATCAGCTGCAACAGTTGCACTTTTAGCAATGCTAGCTGACTATAAAATCACCTTATTAGATATTTTAAAAGTAAGTATTCCTTCTACCTTCATCGCTTGTATGGTAGCTGCATTTGTTGCTAGCAAAATGGGGAAAGAATTAAATGAAGACCCTGAATACTTGAAACGTTTAAAAGAAGGAATGATTCCTAAAATTGAAGAGAAGAAAGAATTTGTTGGTTTAAAAGGCGCTAAACTATCCGTTATCCTTTTCTTAGTAGGAACTTTCCTTGTCGTACTTCTCGGTTCATTTGAAGCACTTCGTCCAGGATGGATGGTTGACGGGAAGTTAATTCGTCTTTCCATGCCAAACACAATTGAAATGGTTATGTTAACTATCGCAGCTCTTATTATTATTTTCTGCAAACCAAATGTAGAAAGCATCGTGTCTGGTAACGTCTTTAAAGCGGGGGCAACAGCTGTTGTTGCTATTTTCGGTATCGCTTGGATGGGAGATACTTTCTTTAACGGAAACTTAAATATGATTCAAGGATCAATTCAGCACCTAGTAACAAGTGCACCATGGCTATTTGCCATCGCATTATTCATTCTATCTATTTTACTATATAGCCAAGCAGCAACAGTACGTGCTTTAATGCCTCTTGGATTATCACTCGGTATTCCACCAGCACTACTAATCGCAATGTTCCCTGCAGTAAATGGATATTTCTTCATTCCAAACTATGGAACAATCGTTGCTGCCATTAACTTCGATCGCACTGGTACAACAGGTATTGGTAAATATGTTTTAAATCATAGCTTTATGATTCCAGGCCTAATCGCAACATTCACCTCTATCGGAATCGGAATGCTCCTAATATCAATTATGTTTTAAAGAAAAAGCACAAACCGATAATTTTAAAGGGTTTGTGCTTTTTTAATCAAACGTTTGTTTAAATATTTTTAACTGTCCATTATGTTCTTTTCTATTTTTGTGAAGTTCCGTTTTCCTACAAACCCCTATTTACTTCCTCAACTAGCTTCTTCGTACTTTCATACGGAGATTCAGCTAAACTAATCGCGGAAATAATAGAAACGCCGTCCGCACCTGCTTCTATAACTGACGCTGTATTTTCAATTGTAATGCCACCAATCCCGACGATCGGTATTGTAATTCCTTGCTCTCTAAAATAAGCTAAACCTTTCGTTCCTTGAACTGCTTTCGTATCTTTTTTTGTACTCGTTGGGAAAATAGGGCCAACACCTAAATAATCAGCTCCGTTTTCAATTGCCCAGCGTGCTTCTTCAATTGTATGTGTAGATACACCAACAATTTTATCACCCATTTTTTCACGAACAGAAGTAATTCCTTCATCATCTTGGCCAACATGCACGCCATCTGCATCTAACTCCATAGCTAGTTCCACATCATCATTTACGATGAATGGTACACCGTACTCTTTACAGACTGCTTGTAGTTCTTTCGCGAAACAAATACGTTTCTCTCCCGTTAAAGCCCCTTCCCCCTTTTCACGAAATTGAAAAATTGTTATACCACCTTCAAGTGCATCTCTCAATACTTGTAGTGGCTCCTTCGCACAATTGTTACTTCCCATAATAAAATATACTGATAATAATCTAGACATTTCAGCCTTTGTAATACAGGGCATCTAGTTCACCTCCTTACTATATAAGCTCAATCTTCCCATACTTCTCAATATCACCCGAAGTGGTATTCGCTAACTGATTTAAAAATTCAATTTGGAAACTACCAGGTCCCTTTTCCACTGTCTTAGCAGCTGCCAGTTCCGCAGCTACACCATAAAACGTTAATGCCACTACTGCTGCCTTTACATAATCCTTTTCTACTGCTACAAATGCTCCTATTACAGAAGTTAGTAAACAACCAGTTCCCGTAACTTTCGTTAAAATAGGGTGACCATTTCGAATAAGGATCGTTCGTTCTCCATCTGTAACAACATCTTCTTTTCCAGTAATCACCGCTACTGTATTTAATTCATCCGCTGCCTGCCTTGCAATACTTACGACATTGCCATTTCCAACACCGGCGTCTACCCCTTTAATTTCCCATCTCTCATTAATAACGTTCGCTATTTCAGCTGCATTTCCGCGGATAATCGCTAAATCAATTTCAGCCGGAATATGTCTCGCAACTTCTGTTCGATACGATGTTGCTCCTGCACCAACTGGATCAAATAGTACTGGTACATTATTCACATTTGCTGATTTACCAGCAAGTAACATCGCTTCTACCTCTTCAGGACGAAGTGTACCCATATTTAAAACAAGGGCTCCCGCAATGCTAGCCATTTCTGCTACTTCTTCTTTCGCATACGCCATTACAGGTGATGCTCCTAACGCTAACAAGCCGTTAGCTGTAAAATTTGTTACAACAACATTTGTAATATTATGCACGAGTGGATTAGACTCTCTCACCAAATCCACTACTTTACTAATTTCTTTCATATTCATCCTTTTCATCTCCTAACTATAGTGATGGGAGATACACAAAAAGGCACTTTGCGCGTACGCAAAGTGCCTGAACATGTGCTTTTACACTCTCCCTACGCTGGCATTATCCAACAGGTTCAAATGGTCAATGACGGATTAGTCATACTCTCAGTTTGCATCCACAAACTCCCATGTGTTTATTATTCATCTACTTCAAAGTCTACTCTTATTCTAGTAAAATAACAAGTTCTTTACTTTTCTATTTAATATAGGAGCAACTAATAAAACAATAAGCATAATAAATAAGTATCTATTTCTCATAGTCTCATCATGGCGCATATTATGTTCTGTCGCCATCATTCACCCTCAAACAGATGTTATCCCACTAAAAAACGTTCAAATCTGGAGCGAAACTGAATCTCAAGAAGATGTATGCTATAGTTAACGTATGGAAATTTGAAAGGATGTTTTAAATATGGTAAAAAGCGTTGTAATCGCTGAAAAGCCTTCCGTTGCACGTGATATTGCGCGTGTACTTAAGTGCGATAAAAAAGGAAATGGCTACCTTGAAGGTAGTAAATATATTGTAACTTGGGCTTTAGGTCATCTCGTTACATTAGCTGATCCAGAAAGCTATGATGTGAAATATAAACAGTGGAATTTAGAAGATTTACCGATGCTACCTGAGCGCTTGAAATTAACGGTTATTAAACAAACAGGGAAACAATTTAATGCTGTGAAGAGTCAGCTACTTAGAAAAGATGTAAATGAAATTATTGTAGCGACAGATGCTGGACGCGAAGGCGAATTAGTCGCACGTTGGATTATCGATAAAGTTAAAATACAAAAACCTATTAAGCGTTTATGGATTTCATCTGTTACTGATAAAGCAATTAAAGATGGCTTCGCAAATTTAAAACCAGGTAAAGCATATGACAATTTATACGCTTCGGCTGTCGCACGTTCAGAAGCTGACTGGTACATCGGTCTTAACGCGACTCGCGCTTTAACGACTCGCTTTAATGCCCAGCTGAATTGCGGCCGTGTACAAACACCTACTGTCGCTATGATCGCTAATCGTGAAGATGAAATAAAGAACTTCAAAGCTCAAACTTACTACGGTATCGAAGCACAAACAACGAATCAGTTAAAACTAACTTGGCAAGATGCAAATGGTAATAGCCGCAGTTTTAATAAAGAAAAAATTGATGGTATTGTAAAAGGTTTAGATAAGCATAATGCTACCGTTGTGGAAATTGATAAAAAACAGAAGAAGTCATTCTCTCCTGGTCTTTACGATTTAACTGAATTACAACGTGATGCAAATAAAAAGTTCGGTTACTCTGCGAAAGAAACATTAAACATTATGCAGAAATTGTATGAGCAACATAAAGTTCTAACGTATCCTCGTACAGATTCACGCTATATTTCATCTGATATCGTTGGAACACTTCCAGAGCGTCTAAAAGCATGTGGCGTTGGAGAATACCGTCCTTTAGCACATAAAGTATTACAAAAGCCTATCAAGGCTAATAAATCATTTGTTGATGATAGTAAAGTAAGCGATCATCACGCAATTATTCCGACAGAAGGATACGTTAATTTCTCCGCCTTCACAGATAAAGAACGTAAAATTTATGATTTAGTTGTAAAACGTTTCTTAGCCATTTTATTCCCAGCATTCGAATACGAACAACTAACGTTACGCACAAAAGTTGACAATGAAACGTTCATTGCACGAGGAAAAACAATTTTACATGCCGGCTGGAAAGAAGTATATGAAAACCGCTTTGAAGATGATGATGTAATGGATGACGTAAAGGAGCAACTTCTACCTCGCATTGAAAAAGGCGATACATTAACTGTAAAGTTAATTATGCAAACATCAGGTCAAACGAAAGCACCTGCACGTTTTAACGAGGCAACTTTACTTTCAGCAATGGAGAATCCTACAAAATATATGGATACGCAAAACAAACAACTTGCTGATACGTTAAAATCAACTGGTGGATTAGGTACTGTAGCGACACGCGCAGATATTATCGACAAGTTATTCAATTCGTTCTTACTTGAAAAACGTGGTAAAGATATTCACATTACTTCAAAAGGCCGTCAGCTACTTGATTTAGTGCCAGAAGAACTGAAATCTCCTACACTAACTGGTGAATGGGAGCAAAAACTCGAAGCAATTGCAAAGGGTAAACTGAAAAAAGAAGTATTCATTTCAGAAATGAAGAACTATACGAAAGAAATTGTTTCTGAAATTAAATCGAGTGATAAAAAATATAAACATGACAACATTTCAACAAAGTCTTGTCCAGACTGCGGTAAACCAATGCTAGAGGTAAACGGCAAAAAAGGAAAAATGCTTGTATGCCAAGACCGTGAATGTGGTCATCGTAAAAATGTATCTCGTACAACAAACGCTCGTTGTCCGCAATGTAAGAAGAAGTTAGAATTACGTGGTGAAGGTGCAGGACAAATCTTTGCATGTAAATGTGGCTATCGTGAGAAATTATCCACATTCCAAGAAAGACGTAAAAAGGAATCTGGAAGCAAAGCTGATAAACGCGACGTTCAAAAATATATGAAACAGCAGAACAAAGAAGAAGAACCATTAAACAATCCGTTCGCAGAAGCATTAAAGAAGTTAAAATTCGATTAAACAAAAAGGTTCCTACCACTATCGGTAGGAACCTTTTATTTTTAATGAATAATTTTACTTCCTTTAGCGTTCTCAACAAACTTTTCACTCGATTTGTTAATTGGTGTTTTCAGTAATAACGCAGCAACAATCATAATTACTACGAAAGCACTTAACACAAGTAAATCTCGCGTTACGATATCCCAAAGCATTCCACCTACTGTTTCACGAATTGCACTAATTGCATATGTGAACGGTAAGAACGGATAAATTGCTTGGAAGAACGCTGGTGTCATTTGAATTGGGAATGTTCCGCCCGATCCTGCTACTTGCAGTACAAGTAAAATAATCGCCATCGATTTCCCAACGTTTCCGAAAATAGAAACAAGTGAGTATACAATACAAACGAAGACTCCACCAATAAATAAACTAAATAACACAAACCAGAACTTATCGACTACGTACGTACCGAGCAAGAATATATCTCCCATCGATACGATAAACGCTTGTGAAAGACCTATCGTTAAGAATGTTAATAAACGTCCGAAGTAAATTTCATGGCTCTTATAATTCGCGCCTTCTTCATGCACTTCTACTGTTAATAATGAAACCATTAATAATGCGCCTACCCATAATGCAAGCACTGTATAGAATGGTGACATCGCTGAACCGTAGTTTGGCATCGCAAATAACTTATTCTCTTTTAAATTGACTGGATTCGCGAAGTAATCACTTTGCTTTTCAACATCATTTTTTAATAAGCGTATGATGTCTTTTAAATCCTCTTCAGATTCAAAATCACGAATTTTATTTGCTAATTCTTTAATCTTTTTCTCAGTCTCCGGCATTTCAGCTTTAATATCTGCTAATTTTTTTCTACCGTCTACTAAGCCTTTTGATGAATCTTCTAGTAATTTTTTAACATCTGGAAGCTTTTTGTCTGCTTCTTTTAAAATTTGAGATGTGTTTTTAGACATCTCTTTTGTGCGAGCAATTGCTGCATTGAAATTTGGAGTGATTTCCGAGTCATATTTAGCTAAAATGTCACCTATTTGAGCCGAAGTACTTTTAGATACTGCGTTAATACTTTCAATAACATCTGCTGCTGGTTTTTGACCTTTATTAATAGCGTCAATTCCTTTATCAGTTAAATCGATTCCTTTTTGGAAACCATCTTTTAATTTATTCAATTTAGCAATCGTGTTATTCATGTTTTTATCACTATTTACATCTGCTAAAACTTTATTCGCATTTTCCATAACAGGAATCGTATCATTAACTAAATTCTTTCCAGCTTGTAACTCTCCTCTTATATCATTTAAAGCTACTTTTGTAGAATCTAATCCGTTAATCCCTTTATTATTCAAGTCTTCTCTTGCTTTTCCAAGCTCCGTTTTTAATCTGCTGTAATTATTTACAGCCTGATCATAGCCTTCTCTACCATTGTCTAATATCTCGTTAACTTTTTTTATTTCTTGATTTAAATTCTGTTGCGCATTTCCAGCTTTATCTTTTAATTGTTCAGCCGTACTTACCGCTTTTTCAAAATCTGCTACAAACGTCGCATTATAATCTGCCTCCGCTTGGTTTACCAAATTATTTATTGCATCTAACTTTTTATTAGTAGCATCTCTTACATCTTGTTTCACTTCTTGCCCTGTACCTATAATATTAGCGATATCTTTAACGCCACCATTTGCATTTTCTATAGCTGATTTAAGATTCGTTAATTTATCTATACGTCTTTGGAAGAAGTCTTTTCCAGAATCAGTTGGTGCAGATTCTTTAAATTTAGTAAAGACATCAATTAAATATGAAACACTATCCACACGACCTTGAAGATTCTCAGAAACCTTATTAAGATCTTGTTTCGCTTTTTCTGGATCAAAATTACCATTTTGTAACCCGTTTATAACTCCTTGTGCATAAGTTGTTCCAACACGTATTGAGCCGAATACATTATTTACAGTTTGATCAATATTTTTAGCTATATCTTTATACAATTGACCATTCACCTGCGGTAATTCTGGTATCTGCGGAATAGTTATATTAGGTAACACTGGGAATTTAGATGGATCTGGAAGTGCCAGATTGAAATCAACAGATGGATTTTTTAAGAAATCCGTAATTGCCGCCGCACCATTCAAACCTGTTTGCATTGCAATTAAATTATTCTTAATAGTTCCCGGAGCACGATTCAATGTTTCATCATTTCTCGCAAAGAACGCATCTAAACTCTTAAGTGTATCCTGCCCATCATTAATAACACTCTCTACAACCGGCAACTCTTTTTGCGCCACTTTCACAACATCTTCTGCTCGAGTTGCATCATCTAACGCCTTATCCATTAATGTATTCATTTCTGGGAACTGCGCTTCTAACTTAAAGACAAGGTCTTTTACTTTCTCGATACTTGGTAAGTTTGTTTCTAAATCGATTCCAAGGTCATTGAAGATTTTAAAAATCTCACCGTTTGCTGTTTTAACGAAGTTTTTACTAATTTCTTCCGTAATACCTGATGCACCTTTTGCTGTAATTTTCGGTGCAATCGCATTTACTTTTTCATTTACATAGTAATCAAGTTCTGGCTTTTGTGGATTTTCATCCAGAACAGTTGCAATTTTTTCAGAGAAGTCTTTTGGGATTGTAATACTTGCATAATAATCCCCACGCTCAACTCCGTAAATCGCCTGCTTTTGGTCTACAAATTTCCAACCAAGATTCTTGTTTTTCTTTAGAGAATCTACAATCTCGTCCCCGATATTGATATCTTTCCCTCTTAAATTAGAGCCTGCATCTTGGTTAGAAACGGCAATGGGAACCTCTTTTGTATTTCCATATGGATCCCAAGAAGCTTTAATGTTAAACCATGCATATAACGATGGTAAAATCATTAATCCTAAAACAATAACAATTGCAGCCCAATGTTTAGCTACATTCCGTAAATCTGTCTTATAAATACGCCAAATTTGTTTCATAGAAGTTATCACCTAATTATATATTTTTCCTTCTTTAGAAAATGATACATACATTTTGCAATTATATCACTTTCTACATCGTGGATTAAACGAAAATACACTATTTTTCCCATTAAATATTTCACTTACTTCATTATATAACGAAGTAAAAAAAGTATGCATACAAAATGACCAAATTAGTTTTACATTCAATAATAACAAATATATAGGAAATGTCATAAAAAATACAAGTATTTTATCTTGGCAATACTTGTATTCCTCAAAAAAATCCTCACAGCTTTTCATCATCTGTGAGGATTTCTTCTATTATATATCTACTTGTACTTCTACACCGAAATGATCTGAAATTACATTTCTGTTCGTACCATTAAAAATGACTTTTGAAGAACAAACTTTTTCACTTTGGTTACACAATATTAGATCGATTCGTAAGTTATGTTTATTTTCATCCCAACCAGCAATCTCACCTTGGACAGTTGTTCCTTCATCCTTCTCTATCGCTAGTTCATATGTGTCATACAAACCTTTTTGCATCATATATTCATAGCCTTCACCTTGTAAACGAGCGTTATTATTAAAATCACCCATTAAGAAGGAAAGTTCATTACTATCTACACGCCCCATCAAACGATTAACTTGATCTTTGAATGATTCTTCTTCATCATTCCACCAACCGAGGTGGCAAGAGTAAAACGTGATGTTCTTATCATTATAAGCAATTGTCGCACTTACAATTTTGCGTGTTTTCCAATACGTTGTATCCTTATTTTCTGAAATAAAGAACGTATCTTCTTTTACAACATTATGCTTCGTTATAATCGCTAATCCTTCTTCATACACATCATAACCAATATGAGAGAAATCCCAAGTAATATTGTAATCTTTTACATGTAATGCTTTTAACTCTTCTAATAGTAAAAGTCCAAAATTATCTTCTTTCTTGTTACCGCATACATTTTCAGCTTGTATCGACTGACTTACTTCTTGCAATGCGATGACATCGTACTCTTCTTCTTGAATGACTTTAGCAAGATATTTTATCTTTTCCAGTTGATTCTCTTCTTGCCAAGAGTGACAGTTTAAAGTTAGCAATTTCATCTTATTACGCACCTAACATATCTTGAATGTCTGACTTTAATACGTCAGCTTTCGGACCATATACTGCTTGTACACCTTTATCTTTTACGATAAGTCCTAAAGCACCATTTTGTTTCCACTGTGCTTCTGGTGCAACAACATCTAAATCTTTTACTGTTACACGTAAACGCGTCATACAAGCATCTACGTCAGCAATATTTTCTTTACCACCTAATAAATCAATAACTTTTGTTGCTAATGAACCATCCTGTACATTTCCTGTTCCTTCTGATGACTCATCTTCATTATCAATATAGTTACCTGCACGTCCTGGTGTTGGTAAATTGAATTTTTTAATTAAGAAATTGAATAATGTAAAGTTCAGACCGAAGAACACTAATGAAACGATAACGAAATTGATTAAATCTCTTGTTAGTCCTGCATTAACCATCATCGGTGTACGAGTAATTAATTCAATAAATCCAAATGCGTGAACACGTAAGTTAATTAAATCTGCTAATGCGAATGCAAGTCCTGTTGTAATTGCATATACAACATATAATACTGGAGCAATAAACATGAACATGAATTCAATTGGTTCTGTTACACCTGTTAAGAATACTGCTAATGCAGCCGATAAGAACATTGGTTTATATTTTGCACGTTTTTCTTTATCAACATTACGGAACATCGCGAAAGCAATACCCATTAACGCTGCTGTTGAGCCAATAACTTGTCCAGCTTTGAAACGAGCTGGTACAACGTTATTTAATAAATCGTTATATGCTTTCGTATCTCCATTTGCTAGTAAATTATTTAAGTCTGTAATCCATGCAAGCCATAAAGGATCTTGTCCTGCTACAATTTGTCCAACTTTTGAACCAGTTAACATCGTATATGTTCCGCCTAGCTCTGTGTAGTTCATCGGAATCGTTAACATATGATGTAAACCGAATGGTAATAGTAAACGCTCTAACGTTCCATATACAAATGGTGCAACAACTGGTGCACTATCTTTAGATGCTGCAATCCAGCGACCGAATTCATTTAATCCACTTTGGATGAACGGCCATAAAAGTGATAATACAATTGCAGTGACTGTAGACCAAACAATTACAACGAATGGTACGAATCGTTTTCCGTTAAAGAATGCTAATGCCTGTGGTAGTTTATTATAGTTATAATATTTGTTATATAGAGTAGCTCCTAAGAAACCTGTAATAATCCCTACGAAAACTCCCATGTTTAATGCTGGTGCACCAAGTACAGAAGTAAAGTAATCTTTTACAACTAAATCTCCTGCTAATACTGAAGAAACTGTCGCTTTTGAATCAGCTAACATTTCAGCGTTTACGCCAAATATAGCTCCTGTAATTCTGTTTGTTAAGACGAATGCTAATAGCGCTGCAAATGCACCACCTGCACGATCCTTCGCCCAAGATCCCCCAATTGCTACTGCGAATAAGATGTGTAGATTTGTAATGATTGCCCAACCGATGTCTTCCATTACGCGAGCGATTGTATGAACTGCGTTAATATCCCCAGCAGACATCCCAATTAACTTACCGATAGAAATCATTAAACCAGCTGCTGGCATTACAGCTACAACAACTAATAATGCTTTCCCGAACTTTTGCCAAAAATCAAAAGACGTAATTTTCATCTGTTCTTCCTCCCCTTTATTTATAACAACATAATGATTTAAATGATAATTTCTGTTTCTATTATGAAAACGATTCCTTACGTTACTTTATTTTTATCTTTACGCAACCGTTTTCATAAATCTATTTTAATAAAAGCGTTTTCACTTTGCAACAGAAATTTATTTTTTTTCATAAAAAAAGATGCTCTAAGAGCATCCTTTTTTATTATGAAATGCGATAAACCCTTGTTTCATAAGGTTTTAACGTGATTGAAGTTACTTGTTCATTTTCCGCAACTTTATAGTTATTTAAAAGCAAACGTTTGCGTTCTAGTGCAAATGAACCTTCATTATACACAGCTACCTCTTTTGAGATATTACTAATTACAACGATTTTTTCATCGTTTAATGTACGAGTATATGCATAAATTTGCGGATCATCTTCTAAAAGTAAATCATACGTACCGTAATTCAGTACATCGTGCTCTTTTTTCAAGGCAATCATTTTCTTATAGAAATTGAAAATAGAGTTCTCTTCATTCTTTTGCTTTTCAACATTAATTTCTTTATAGTTTGGATTCATACCAAACCAAGATGCACCTGTTGTAAAGCCAGCATTCATCTCATCGTTCCACTGCATAGGTGTACGTGAATTATCGCGGCAAGAAGCCCATATAATTTCCATCATATCTTGATGTGATACGCCCTCTGCAATTTTCTCTCGATATAAATTTTTAATTGCTACATCATCATAATCTTCAATATTTGGGAATTGAACATTTGTCATCCCAATTTCTTGTCCTTGATAAATAAACGGTGTACCGTGCATAAAGAAATACATTGCTCCAAGAGCTGTTGCACTTTCACGCCAATATTGTTTATCGTCTCCCCAAGTTGAAACGATACGTGGCTTATCGTGATTCTCAATATATAAAGCATTCCATCCTTTATTTTCTAACCCTTTTTGCCATTTCGTTAATACCTTTTTCAAACCTACAACATCAAGATCTTTCTTCTTTTCTGCATCCCATAAACTTAAATGTTCGAATTGGAATACCATATTGAACTTACCTTGCTCTTCTCCAACCCAAAGCTCAGCATCTTCAATCTTAACGCCATTCGCTTCACCAACAGTCATAATATCATACTTAGAAAACGTATTTTCTTTTAACTCTTCTAATAAAGGTTGAATACCATCCACATTCATATGTTTATCAAAAGATGGTACATACTTTAGTTCTTTTGGATTTGGCATATCTTTGAAACCATCTTCTTTTTTAATATGGCTGATTGCATCCACTCGGAAACCATCAATTCCTTTATCAAGCCACCAATTAACTGTATCGTATAACACTTCGCGAACCTCTTTATTCTCCCAGTTTAAATCTGGTTGTTTACGCGAGAATAAGTGTAAATAATATTGTCCTGTTACTTCATCATATTCCCATGCCGAACCATTAAAAATACTTTCCCAGTTGTTTGGTTCCGCACCATCTTTACCATCATGCCAAATATACCAATCACGCTTCGGATTGTCTTTAGATGAACGTGACTCAATAAACCATGGATGTTCATCACTCGTATGATTAATAACTAAATCAATAATAAGCTTCATATCACGCTTATGAACTTCATCTAGTAAAGCATCAAAGTCTTCCATCGTACCAAATTCATCCATGATATCTTGATAATCACTAATGTCATAGCCATTATCATCATTAGGTGACTTATACATTGGACAAATCCAAATTACATCTATACCTAAATCTTTTAAATAATCCAGTTTTGCAATAATACCTTGTAAATCTCCAATACCATCACCATTTGAATCCATAAAGCTACGCGGATAAATTTGATACGCAACCGCTTCTTTCCACCATGTCTTTTTCATAGTCATTCTCTCCTTTTGCATCCCATCAGAAATTTATGCAAACGTTTTCGTAACACTATCATAACAAAATATGAATAGTTTGCAACTGTTTTCATTGAACTCTATGTAGATTCCTTATTCTTATGCTTTATTTATTTCTCACAAAAGCAAATCTCATTCCTCACCTGCTCTTGTCCACGCACGTTACATATGCTCGGTTAAAGATTTACGAGACAGCTTTATCAATTGGCCCGATATCGACATTAAAAATTGGCAAACTAGTTATTACGGCCCTAACTTTCAAAGATTGCGTAAAGTGAAAACCATATATGATCCTTGCAATGTTTTTCGTTTTCAACAAAGTATCCCACCCTTTCATACGTAAAAAGGAAGAACAGAATGCTGTTCTTCCTTTTTACATTGAAAATCGTTCAATTGTTTGTTTCAAGTCTGCTGCTTGCTTTTCTAAATCCTTTAACAATTGATCGATTACTACCATATTTTTAGATTGTTGCAACGTCACACGTGCTACTTCTTGTGAACCAGCTGATGTTTCCTCAGCAATTGCTGCTACAGCCTTCGTCTGTGCTCCGGTTTGATGAATGTGACTCACTTGTTCGTTCATATAGCCACTAATTTGCTTCGTTGCATCGGCAACTTCCATAATACTTGATGACATTTCTTTTAAAATTAATTCAGTAGCTTCCCCACGTTTCGCCTCTTCTTTAGCCGTTTTCACTTGCTCTGTCATTTTCAATGCGACTTGTTGCACTTCTTCTTGCATATTCCGTAATAACTGCGATATATTTCTTGCAGAATGATCGCTTTCATCGGCAAGTTTACGTACTTCTTCAGCTACAACTGCAAAGCCCCTTCCATGCTCTCCAGCACGAGCTGCCTCAATAGAAGCATTCAGTGCTAATAAATTCGTTTGACTAGCAATCTCACTCACAACAGAAACAATATGTTCTACTTGTTTCATTCGTTCTTCTAATTTCTTTACATTTTGCATCGAATTTTCATTTTCTTTTGCCAATGTTTGAATACCTTGAATTAAAGAAGTAAAGACTCGTGTACTTTGCCCTAAAGCTTGAACCATTTCTAAAGACAGCTCGTCAGACTGTTTTGCTTTTTCTTCTACTTCACTCGCAATAGAAGTTGTTGTATCAACAGCAGAAACAATCGCCTGAATGGAAGCTGCTGATTGCTCGGCGCCAGAAGAAATTTCTGCAAGGGTTTCAGACACACCTCGTGCTTGCTTTGTTGCTTCCCCTGTTTGCCTTCTAATTTGCTGAACTTGATTATTTGTATACGAAAATGTAGTATCAATATTTTTTACCATACCTCTTAAGTTCCCAAGCATCATATTAAATGCAACACTTAAAGATTTAATCTCATCATCTGTTTTTGGTAACGGGACATCTTCACGAATATCGCCATCGGCCGCTTTCCTTGCAGCCTCCTCCAACTTTCGAAGTGGTTTAATTAAAAAGATTGCTGCTCCATACGCTAAAATTCCAGACCATACTACACCTAATAACATAACGATAATATTATAAACAGTTTGACTTACATAACTTTGAAAATAATCGTATATCACGTAAATAAAAAATATACTTGTTGAATATGTAATAAAAGCTAAAACTGTAGTAAATAGCATAAGTTGTGTACGTAAGCCAAAGGAAAATGTCTTCCTTTCTTTTTCCATCTCTTCTTTCCCCCTTTTTATAAGCAACATAAGTACTACCTATATATTATTATCCATATTTTCGTTATAGAAAGATATAGGGATTTTTAAAATCATTATTTCTTTGAATATCAAATTACCCGAAAAAAATAAAGGATTCTGACAATTTATGACTAATAACAGAAATAAGGGGCAACATTTGTAAAATATATTTTGACTGGGGGTTTTGTATGATTCAGGTTCGAAATCTAGTAAAATCATTCGGCTCGCTTGATGTTTTAAAAGGAATTGATTTACAAGTAAAAGAAAAAGAAGTTGTTGTTTTAATTGGTGCCAGTGGTTCCGGTAAAAGTACATTACTTCGCTGTCTTAACTTTTTAGAAATGTACGATGAAGGTGAAATTCACTTACAAGGTGAACGAATTGATCCACAGCATTCAAATTTAAACAAAGTCCGTGAAAATGTCGGAATGGTTTTTCAGCACTTTAACCTCTTTCCTCATATGACCTCACTAGAAAACATCATAGAAGCACCTATCCATGTAAAAAAATTAGAAACAACAAATGCAAAGGAAATTGGAAATCAGCTTTTGCAAAAAGTCGGTCTACAAGATAAAGCAGATGTAACTCCCCACCTCCTGTCAGGTGGTCAAAAGCAGCGCATTGCCATTGCACGAGCTCTTGCCATGAATCCTAAAATTATGCTATTTGATGAACCTACCTCAGCCTTAGACCCTGAACTTGTTGGAGAAGTATTGCAAGTTATGAAAGAACTTGCTGAAGAAGGAATGACCATGGTTATCGTTACTCATGAAATGAATTTCGCAAGAGATGTAGCTGATCGCGTCATATTTATGGATGACGGAAAGATTGTAGAGGACGCTCCGCCAGCACAATTCTTTTCAGCTCCATCACATGAACGAGCAAAACAATTTTTACGCAACGTTTTATAATGTAACTTCTGTTTCAAATGAAAAGAAATACATTCATACGGTGCACAACTAATTGTCCAAATAAAATATCTCAGTAACATACTTAAAACCATCCGTATGATCAATATATAGGAGGGGTTTTATGAAAAGAAAACTATTAACCATTGTTGCGAGTATTACATTATGTACATCCTTCATACTAGGAGCCTGTAGTAAGGAAAGTGCTACTACTTCTTCAAATGGTAAAAAAGAATTTCGTTATGCGATGAGTGGCTTATATAAACCTTTTAACTATAAAGAAAATGACGGAAAGCTTGCCGGTTTTGATGTGGAAATTGGTGAGGCACTTGCGAAAAAAATGAATATGAAACCCACTCCTATTACAAATCCATGGGAAACGCTAATTCAAGGTCTACAATCGAAAAAATATGATGCTATATTGGGCAGTATGGCAATTACAGAAGAACGCTTAAAAGCTGTTAGTTTCTCAAATCCTTATTATCGTTCTGGTGCCCAAATTTTTGTGACTAAAAAGAATACATCTATCTCTTCTCCAGAAGATTTGAAAGGTAAAAAAATTGGTGTTGTAAAGGCTAGTACCTTTAAAGACCTTGTTGCAAAACATACAGATCAAATCACAGAATATGACAGCGATATTACTGCACTTATGGACTTAGAGCCTGGACGTATTGATGCAGTAATCACTGATCAAATGGTTGGTTTACGTATGATCAAAGAAGGTAAATCAAATATAAAAGAAGCTGGAAAACCATTAAATCTTGATGAAATGGGAATTGCTATTCGTAAAGATGATAAAGAAATGGTTGAGAAAGTAAATAAAGCTTTAGATGAAATCATTAAAGATGGTACGTATGAAAAAATCAGTAAAAAATGGTTTGGGCGTAATATTCTCGGCGAAGAGGAAAAAACGAAGTAAATTAGCTAGTCAAATGTTTCATACATTATGCCCCACTTTTTATGTGGGGTATTTCATTCCCTACCAAAATCCATACAATATGAGGTGACACATATGTTTGAAATTTTTATGTCTACTTATCCCACACTCTTAAAGGCTACTATTGTCACATTACAATTAACACTAACATCCCTATTACTTGGTTCACTAATTGGATTACTATTCGCTTTTTTTCGAATCTCTAACAATAAGATTTTAAATAGTATTGCTCATGTATATATCGCCATTATTCGTGGTACACCTTTAATTGTTCAAATTGCCATTCTCTATTTCGGTATTACATCGATTATTGTCTTCACTCCTTTTTGGGCAGGAGCAATTGCTTTAGCAATCCATAACGGTGCATATATTACTGAAATTTTCCGCGGTTCCATTCAATCTGTCGACCGTGGACAATTGGAAGCCGCTCGTTCTTTAGGTATGCCTTATCCTTTAGCAATGCGCCGTATTGTATTACCGCAAGCATTTCGTCAATCTCTTCCTCCTTTAGGAAATCAGTTTATTATTGGATTAAAGGACTCTTCTCTCGTTGCATATGTAGGATTGTCCGAATTATGGGGATCAGGTTTATCAATTGCTGCAAGTAACTTCCAACAATTAGATACATACATAATCGTTGGTTTATATTACCTCGTACTTGTTCTTCTATTTACTTATTTTGTTAATCTTTTAGAGAAACGATTACAAAGAAAAGAAACAAATTCAGTTCAATTTAGCAAAAAGAATAAAAAAGAAGTCTCTTTATAAAAAAAAAGCAAGCCTGAAATGGCTTGCTTTTTCACTGCAAAATATATCAATTTTTATTGATTTACTTTTTTAATACTCTCTTCTTCCTCTATATGTTCCTCACGATATGAAATATTATGAGGATCTAGTCCATTTCCTAAAGAACCATAGAAATGCTCTCTATGCGGATCCACTAATTCACTTCCTTGATAATACACACGTGGTGTATTCCATAGCGCTGCCAAAGCTTTTGTCATTGGCATCTCATGATAGCGTTCCGGCCACATTTCTTTAATTTTCTCTTTTACTAACGGATAGTATTTAGAGCTCATAGCAGGGAACAAATGGTGTTCTGTATGATATGAGAAATTGAAATGTAAAACGTCTACCCAGCGCGGCACTGTTACTGATAAACAGTTCGCTAACGGATCATTTACTGGAACAATTGGATTTAAGCGATGATTTGTTGCGATATATGCCATTACAATAAAGTTAGCAATTAACAATGGAATTACATATGCAAATAACCATTTTCCAGGTCCCATAATAAACAATAAACTAATCCAAACAGTCCAAGGCAAAAGAAGTTGAAGCCATACAGATTTTTGATTGGATGACTTAAATTCCTTTATAAAATGAAAGAACATTCGAGTCGAATGTAACGTAAATTGAATGGTTAGTGACAGAAAACTAAAGAATGAACGAACATGAAGAGGCATGCGATATACCCACCTTAAAAACTTACTCTTTTTCAGTTTCTCAAGTGTAGGCCATGCATCTGGATCATTTTCTTCATGTTGTGTATGAACATGATGCGTTGCATTATGCCACTTTCTCCAAAGCTTCGGGCCAGTTGATAATGGCATAAATGCTATCGCGCCTAAAAAATCACGAAGCCATGCTTTTCTTACAACAGTTCCATGTAAAATTTCATGTCCTAAAAATCCAAGTGAAGCAAAACATAATCCAAGAACAATCGCAATTCCTAGATTCGCCCACACATTCAATTCAAATACACCAATCGATATTAACCCCGCCAATGCCACAAGCAAATAAGCCAGTCCACCAAATAAACGTGTAGGAACTGGTTTAAATGCTTTTTTCGGCAAATGTGGTGATACACGTGCTGCATACCACCCAAACGTATGAAGCTCCTTCATCCTTTTGCCCCTTTCTTATGCCGCGTCTTGCGCAACTTACATATATCAATTCTTGCTTCCAGATTGATTTTACTAGCTGATTAAAAAGCATCTATGTATAAGGAAAATATACTCACTCTATCGTCACTTATCTTTTCGCTTTTATTATCAATGAAAAACATTTCTCTTTTTACTCTCTATCAACCTTTCCACATGATGAATCATATCAATAGAATTTCCATATTGTCAACAACTTTTATGACCTAGTAATAAAAGTTGGTTATATTTTTATAATCATACTTTATTCCACTAAAGAAAAAACATAGATTTTATAAGGTTTTACCCATTATGCATATATATATGCTGACATACTATAGACTCTATCTTATTCAAGAACTCTCTGTGTAAACAACAAATAAACTCACCTGAATCTAGCTTTGCACAACTCCTATCTCTTCATACCGACAACACCAAAATTATATTAAAATAATTTTATCTTTCTTTTAATAAAAATAGGCTCTCTCTAAAACAGCACACATGAATTTCATATCTTATGGAAATATTAAAAGGAAAATTGTTCTAAAATCGGGAGGTTTCTATAATGACAAGCGATACATTTCCACAATTCCCATTATCTTATTGGATTGAATCTACTCAAATCCCTGCTTTTCCCCCTTTATCTGAAAATATAAAGACAAAAGTTGCCGTTATCGGTGCCGGTATTACAGGTATTACTACTGCCTATTTACTTGCGAAAGAAGGCATCGATGTTGTTTTAATTGATTCTGGTCTTATTTTAAATGGAACGACTGGGCATACAACAGCAAAGGTAACAGCACAACACGATCTTATTTATGATGAATTAATAAATCATTTTGGTTTGGAAAAAGCGAGGCTTTACTATGAATCAAATAATCATGCTCTACAATTTATAAATGAGACGGTGAAAACATATAAAATCGACTGTAATTTCTCAAATGAAGATTCATATTTATATACAACTACTGATAATGGATTAAGAAGTTTATCAAAAGAATATGAAGCCTATCAAAAATTAAATATACCTTGTGACTATGTTCAATCTCTATCGATTCCGATTCCAGTACAATCTGCACTTGTCATGAAAAACCAAGGACAATTCCATCCCCTCCTTTATTTGAAAACACTTTTAGAAAAGTTTGTAGAGATGGGTGGAAAAGTTTATGAACAAACAACAGCTATTGATGTGGAAAAGGGTGATTATCCACAAATCATTACAAAGAGCGGACATCGCATCACTTGTGAATATGTTGTCTCTTGTTCACATTTTCCTTTTTATGATGCGAATAGCTTTTTCTTTACACGAATGTACGCAGAACGCTCTTATGCTCTTGCCATTAAAGCAAAAACAGATTATCCAGGTGGCATGTATTTAAGTATTGATGATCCAAAACGCTCCTTACGCTATACAACAAACAATGGAGAACAATTAATTTTAATTGGCGGAGAAAGTCATAAAACAGGACAAGGAATAAACACGATGCTTCATTACGAAGCACTGTATTCTTTTGCGGAAGCAACGTTTGGAGTAGATGAAGTTCCCTATAGATGGTCAGCACAAGATTTAATCACGCTAGATAAGCTTCCTTATATCGGACATATTAACGAAAGAAATCCAAATATATTTGTTGCAACTGGATATCGTAAATGGGGAATGACAACTGGAACTGCTGCCGCTCATTTACTGAAGGACTCCATTCTAAAAGTCCACAATCCCTATAAGGAGCTGTATGCACCATCACGCTTCCATGCAAATCCAGATATAAAAACATTCCTCTCCCAGAACATTGATGTTGCGAAACATTTAATTGAAGGAAAGATTGAAACCGCATTACGTAAGCCAGAAGATCTCGAAGTTGGTGAAGGATCTGTCGTACATGTTAATGGGAAACGAGCAGGTGCTTATAAGGACAAAGATGGGAAATTACATATTGTCGATACAACTTGTACACATCTCGGCTGCGAAGTTGAATGGAATAATGGTGATTGTACTTGGGACTGCCCTTGCCATGGTTCCCGCTTTTCAATTGAGGGAGATGTTATGGAAGGTCCAGCAGATCAACCGTTAAAACGAGTTGATAATGAGTAAACAAATAAAGAAGTTCAACAGGATTCCTGTTGAACTTCTTTATTTGTTATAAAACCTTTTCAGATAAACTTCGACATAAGAAGGGAAATATTAACATCAAATAAAATAATATATTTATCTATAAATAAAAGGAGGGAATACTATGCAAACTTCAGCTTCACCTCATCTAGAATCTACAAAAACTATCTTTTCAAGCTCTATTACAAAACTTGTTGTTTTTATTTGTTGGCTAGCCATTCTAGCTGATGGATATGATTTAGGTATTTACGGTGCCGTTCTGCCAAAGCTCCTAGAAGACAAAAGCTGGGCACTTTCACCGGCACACGCTGGTACAATTGCTAGCTATGCTTTATTTGGGATGTTTATTGGCGCTATTCTAGTTGGAACCATTACAGATCTAATTGGACGAAAATGGACGCTTATATGCTGTTTAGCACTTTTCTCCATCACAATGGGCCTTGCTGCACTTGCTCCTTCCCCTGAATTATTTGGTTTATCTCGATTTATCGGAGGAATCGGATTAGGCGGTGTTATTCCAACAGCTTCAGCACTTACTGTTGAATATTCACCAAAAAAGCGACAATCTTTTATTTATGCTCTTATGTTTACTGGCTATCCTTTAGGTATCGTGTTAGGTGCTATTTTGTCTATGTTTATGTTAGAAGATTTCGGATGGAGAATTATGTTTGGCATCGGAATGATTCCACTACTCCTCATTCCTTTCATCATTCGTTATTTACCTGAATCCATTCAATTTTTGTTATCACGTAATCGACAAGAAGAAGTGGAACAAATCCTTAATCGTTTTCAAATTGAATTCAATGCAAAAGAGGAAACTCATCAAGCCCCACCTAATATACGAAAGAAAAATGGATTTCTTACGTTATTCTCAAAAGAGTACATAAAAGCGACGCTGCTTTTTTGGATTACTTATATAATGGGAATGTTTTTAATATACGGTTTAAACACTTGGTTACCGCAGATGATGCGCCAAGCAGGATACCCTCTTGGATCTAGTCTATCATTTTTACTTATGCTAAATATTACTGCCGCTATCGGTGCATTATTTGCTGGAGCAATCGCGGATCGTATAGGGGCTAAAATTGTTATTAGCATCTCCTATCTTATGGCAGCTATATGTATTGGACTATTAACAATTAAACCATCTGTTACAATCATTTATCTTTTAATCGGCCTTGCTGGAATTGGATCAGTCGGTATTACTCAAATATTAAATGCATATGTAACACAATACTTCCCATCCCATATCCGAGCTACCTCCTTAGGCTGGGGACTTGGACTTGGCCGAGTTGGTGCGATTGCTGGTCCTATTCTTGTCGGTATTATTATGACAATGCAATATGACTTAGCATGGAATTTTTACTTATTCTCATTCGCGGGTCTTCTTGCAGCTATATCTGTTTTCTTTATTCCTACAAAATAAAAAAAGAGCACAAACTCACTTGTGCCCTTTTTCATATACTTCAAACAACATATCTCGAAACAATGTATTTAAACTCTCAATATCGATTCCTGATCCCTTTTCAATTCCTTTTACATATTGCTGATAGTAATGAATTTGTTCTTCTAAAAATTGATTCAACACCTCAATTTTTAATCCAACATCTAATTCAGTACCTGCCTTTTTCTTTATTAACAACTGTTCAATTTCATCTAATACGCTACGTTCTAACGATAATTCTGTAATCAATCGATCGAATTCTACAGGTGGTAAAGTTGTTTTCTCCTCTAGCCACTTACAAGCTAAAATCGGACGCAATACATAAAAGTATTTTTTCAATTTTACGTTCTCACCTTGCAAAAATTCACGATAATTTTTTGAAGCCATATGTAAGTAATGATATATCGTTGCTTTTGGATCAAAGTGCTTATCACTCATTTGCTGAAGCTGTTCTGGAAAATGAGAGTTTTTCGAATAGAAAATCGGTGATCGAATCCATTCGAGTAAAGCTGGGTTTGACTTTGCGAATAACTGTAACGCCTTTTTAATATCCCACCCGCTTATATCTAAATCATCACTAATCGGATACTCAATTACATCTCGTTTATCATGAATTGATAAATACCACTCTACCGGATGCATATAAACAAATCTAACATCATAATCACTATCTTTCGATGGAAATCCCCAAGCACGACTCCCTGATTCCACTGCAAATAAAATTTTCACATCATTCTCTTGTTCAATTCTTGCTAACTCCACTCTAATTTTCTCTCTCATTTCATACCCTCTCCATTTTTTGATTATTTCCTTGGAAATTCGACAAATATACTGCTAATTTTACTACATACTAAAATAGCTGTCAGAAAATTCCCGACAGCCTACTAAAATCCTTTATTTTTTACTTGTTCTTTTCTGTTACACTAACCGCAATTCGTTCAAACTCTTTTTGAATCTCCTCTTTATATGCATCTACTTTTGAAAAATCCATAGCAGCAATATATATTCGTTCTAATTTATCACGAACTGATTTCGCTTTCGCTAAGAAAGACATCGCCTCATTCATTTTTGCTTTATATTGAATCGACACGTCACGAATTTCTGTCGCATACTTCTCATCTGTCCCTGGTGTCACAATCAAGGCATACATATCTATAATTTCATCACCTTCGCGGCTCGGAAAATATTCATGTGGTGCGGTGCTATCAAAAATTGCAAACCCTAATTCTCTTACGATAACCATATCAAGACTATTTGGATCAAATCCACAATGATATACTTCAACTTCAAATCCTTTTTCTTCTGCTGCCTTAGCTAATTTTTTAAGCATTGTTGATTTCCCAGATCCTGGGCGTCCTTTTATAAAATAACGATGTGGTAATCCCTCTGTTAAATTAGGAACAAAATCAACTGCTCCTTTCGGTGTAGCTGCCCCTAAAAACCGATGTTTCACAAGCGATTGTTTCCCGCCTTTATCTGTAAATAACTTCTGAATCAGCTGATCGGTTAGTTCATTTGCTTTATTAAAATCAATATTATTAATATATATTTTCTCCCACTCGTCATGTATAACTAGTGCCTCGTTAAAACAAGCGTAAGCAGTTTGAAAAGCCTTGCTTGCTTCTGAAACAAATCGTTCAATTTCCACCTTCTGCTTTCTTAATTTATCTGAGTCCCAAGCAACCCCTAAATTAATATACTCTTCGACAACTCCTGGCATTTTCGGCTCAATAACATGCGGTGATGTTCCATCAACAATTCCTACTTTTAACTTCGGGATAATTACACCATCAACCGATTTATTATCAGAAGAACAGTGTAAAAATTCAATATCATATCCTTTTTCAACCCACTCGCGACCTATTGCTTTGATTAAAGAAGATTTCCCGGTTCCAGGACCACCCTTTAAAATAAATAACCTGTTTAGCCCTTTTAAATTCTCATCGTATAAATTATGAAATCCTCTAGCTGTATTTCCACCAGCGTAATAATTCAATACATTCCCTGTCACTGCACTCACTCCTTCGCAGCATTCTATTTACATAAGCTACAATATGCGAGCAACTTTATTTGGGTGAATACCTATTTTGTATTGCACGAAAAAAGGAAATGAATTACAATTTAAAAGTAGTGAATATTCAGAAACGAAAACTTAATATGTCTTTATCAAGAGAGGCAGAGGGACCGGCCCTTTGACGCCCAGCAACCTCAGTTTATACAAACTGAATAGGTGCTAATTCCTGCAAAATGCATTGCATTTTGAAAGATAAAACGTAACTATTGTGTACAAAACTCATCTTTCTTGATTATGAAAGGTGAGTTTTTTTATTTCAAAACATATATTGGAGGTATTTAAAATGAAAGTAATTGACCTATCACAAACATTTGAAAACAATATGTCCCAATTCCCTGGAACACCAAAAATCAATTTAGGAGCCATTACAAGCGTTGAAGAGACAGGCTATCAAGTTACAGATTTTCATTCTGTCGTTCATGTTGGCACGCATTGTGATGCTCCTGCTCATTTCATTTCAGGCGCAACGACTATTGATCAATTACCCCTAGATCAATTTGTAGGCGAAGCTGTTCTTATTGATGTAACTCATGTACAAGAACGAAAACTACCTAAAGAAGTATTACACAACGCTGACATAAAAGAAGGTGATATTGTCATTTTCCATTCCAATCTATCTACGAAATGGAATACAGAAGCATATGAGAAAGAAGCTTTTTATCTTTCTGAAGAATTAGCTGAAGAACTAGTTCAATTAAAAGTAAAATCTGTCGGTTTAGATTTCATCTCTCCTGATGAGGTAACGACAGAAACATCGCCAATCCATCACATACTACTTGGGAATAATATTTATTTAATCGAAAACTTAACAAACTTAGATGCAATTAACACGAAACGTTTCTTTTTCTCAGCGGCACCTTTAAAAATTAAAGATAGCGACGGTGCTTTCGCAAGGGCATTCGCTGTAATTTTTTAAACAAACTATACAAAAAAGCAAAGATCATCATTGACCTTTGCTTCTATTTTTTTTATTTAAACTAAGAAAGAATTGCTCAACACGAGGACGTAACCAAGCTAAATAATCTTTCTCTTTCTTCTTTGTACAAGCTATTTCTTCGCCATCTACCATTCCGACAAGCTCTAGCTCTAACAGTTGCCTCGTAAATGCTAACATATTTATTTCTTCGTCTGGATACTCTTCTTTTAATTTCTCCTCAATTTCCCCCAATAAAAAACCGTCACGCATCATTGCCAATGCATCAATCCAAAGTGGCGGCATTTCATATTTTTCTCCTGTAATTGTATCTTTTACAATATAATTCTTTTGCTCTTTTCGAAATTGAATCGTGTGTAAACATACAGTCGAATTTAATGTTAATTCCATCATACCACCTCTTTCATAATATCTGCATAGAAAAAAGGATGCGCGTGCACCCCTTCTTTCTCTAACACTACCGAACCGTTACATGAATAACAAATCTCATGTCGATATTTTCCTCCATTATAAACGAAGTATTTTATAAAAAAAACCCTTCTTGAAACATTTTATAAAATGTTTATATTTACACAACAAGAACACTTTTCTGAAATTTTTTTCTCTAGCACATTATGCTGTCGGTAAAAAAATTTCCTCTTTCGTTCCTATTCCCATGCTACTTTGAATCGCGATACTTCCTTGATGTTCCTCAATGATTTTATATGTAATCATTAACCCAAGTCCCGTACCATTCTCCTTTGTTTTGTAAAAAGCTTTACCGATTTTCTCTAACAAATCCGTTAATTTTTTTAAATAATTTAAAAGCTTCTCTTTCCTCATATATCAAGCTTTTAAATTTGTTCATATAAATACTCCTCATACTCAATACAAAAGCTCTACATATTATCTCCTTAAATTATAAGTATGAAATTGCTTTCAGGGTAAGATGTAACCTTATCATACGAAAAGGAAGGAGATTTCCCCTTCCTTTTCGTCACAACTTATATCCATCTTACCCGATCATGTAGCAATCCATCCGTAAAGTCATTTCCGCCCACTACAAAATCCTTCATATATAAATTCAAATATTCTCCGTACTTACTCTCTGTATTTAATAATAATTCCTCTACATAATAGGCACCTTGTTTAAAGTTATCGAACAGTAAACTACACAAGCCAGCATAAATTCCGCATCCTACTTGGAAGTAAGTCGCATTCGTTTTATATTTATGAAAAACTTGACTGCTATTCATCACGTTATACATATATGTCTCACTATTTTCATAAACGAGTAATACACCTACTAGATCCTCGCCGGCAATCTCTTCTTCGGCTGGATTAAATACTTTACGATTCCAACTCCATAAATCTTCTACTTGATCTAAGTTCTGTCTAATTACATTAGTCGTATACTCATTAATTCGGTAAAGAAAACCCACTTCCATATTGAAGTTTTTTCCTAAAATTAAAACTTCCTCATGTGGCATTAAACAGCCATAAAACTCTTTCTCTCCTAACTTTACTTTATACTCTGAAGCATATACATCTTCATAAAAATAAAGAGGACGATGATGACTCATATACATCGGATAACTCCATATCGCTTCATCTAGAAATCGCTCTACTGCCCATGAAGCATAAAGTGTATGAGGCTTTATAAGTGCTGTATCATTTAAAAATGACGTATCATGTTCTACTATATAACATGCTCTTGGCTTTTCCTTTGGACGTTCCTTCATAAGTTCAACAACCATCCATTGAACAACACCTGGATTCATACCTGAGCCTATAATTGCTTTTGTATTTGTAAATTTCTCTTTCTCCTTCTCAAACCTCGTATATCTTTCCGTAAGCTGAAAACCGATTAAACTATCGTCCTGATCTACTTCCTCATTTTCCAAAGCTGAATTAATATAACAAATTCCAAGTTCATTACAACAACTTAATACTCTGATTGTATCTGCCCCCGAAACATCAATAACAACACCCGTGCTTTTTTCTTTCAAATGTTGTTTGAATTTCACTACATCTTGAAGGTCAATTTCATATAAAAACAATTGATCTTTCAAATTTGGAAACAACTCACCATAATAAGCCCTATCTTTTTGTTTTATGTCAACCAAATGAAATGTAACATTCTTTATCGCTTCATAAATCGGGTCTTTTTCATTTGCTATCGCTTGATTTAAAATTGCTAAAACTGCTTTTGCTGCTCCACCAGCACTACCAAGTAATGTAATCGATAACGAATTTGGAAACTGCTCCACAAACAAAACCCCTTTAATATATTAGTTGAGCAGTTCTCCCACAAAAAAATAAATTGAATATATAAAAAATGGCTCGTACATATTTTTTATAATTTTGCACAAGATTTCCTCTTCAAAGGTCACACTAACACATTTATATTCAATTCATTTTCCCTCTCATATTCAAATCGAGCTAAACAAATAGGCTCGACCTTTTCTTCTGCATATAAAAGAAAAAGCCAGCCCTTTCAACTAGATTACGGACAATGGACAGATTTCACATGTTGAATATTCACATACATTTTTGCATCACGTGCTTTTAATATTTCAATATGCCCTTCATCAATCTTTGCCATCTTTCCGATTTTATTAGATTCCTCACCTAAATCGAACACCATGATTTTGCCGGACATTTTAATAAGCTGTTCTTCGAATGTTCTAGCTAACGTAATATTTAATGGATTCACGGGGAGTTCATTTTTATTGAGGGCGTACGGGACTTGGTTTTCTTTATACGGAATTAACCATTTCAAATGCTTTAAAGATATATATACTGTTTTATAAACTGGGCTATAAAAAACAATATAATCGTTCATTACACTTGTAACATAACCATGTATTGGAGCATTTCCTGCTACATAAACCTCTGTAAAAATCCCTTTAGAAGTGCTTAATACTTTTCTTAAAGAAATAGAAGGCGATTCCCTCTTAATTACAGAGTCAACATCTGGTTTTGATATTTCCTCATCATATGGTCTTAAAAATTTATAATATTGTACATGGTATAAAGATATATATACGTAGTCTTGTCCATTGTAAAGAACAACAATATCATTTCCTACGTCTATTAATACACCTTTAAATCTTTTTTCACCGATTAGTTTAACATATATATTTTCTCCAATACTTTTGTTTAACTCATTCATCTATATCCTCCTTCCTATAAATTTTTTGCTTTCCTATTCTCCATTCAAAAAAATAATCAGGGGCAATGTTCCGTCTTAATAGTAAAGACTTCCTTTTCATACTATCCGAAATAAGAAATCGTTCTTCACCTTCAACCATAATGCCCCTCTTATTTATCAAACATTATTCTTCTTCATTCTTTTTACATTTCACTACTTGGCTCACACTCTTAATATGAGACTTAATTACATAAATAACTTCATCGCAGTTTACTAGTGTAATACAGTCATGGTGTACCTCACTTAACAAACCTTCTACACATTCTGGACCGCCACGATTAATCTTTACCCACTTATACTTCAAGTCACGTAATACATCGACAAAAGTATCATCATCAGAGCAGAAACTTGAAACATAGCAATCGCCACATTTACTTTCTTTCACTTTCTTAACTAGACTCTTCACATGCTTTAGTTGGTAATATACTAATTCACCAAGAGGAAGTTGTAATGTAAGGTAATCTCTTCCTAACGATACAAGTACCCCCACTCGACTCTCTGGTCCACGAAGATTTACTTTTACAGTCTCACCGACTAAACACTTAATTTGCTCACAGCATAATATGCTCTCCAATTTCGTATCCCCCTTTCTTATTATCTTCCTCTACTTGATTGTCTTTGTGCACGAGCGCGACCTGAATTATTGCTACTACTTTCCTTACTACTACTATCGTCGCTCTCATCGCTCTCTCCGCATGCTAATGCATTATAGTTAACGCTTTTAATATGCTTTATTGCAACTAATATAATTTCTTCTTTTACGATCAATGTTACGAAATCACACGAAACATCTTGTAAGATGCCTTCTACTTTCTCTGGACCACCGCGATTAATTTTCACCCAGCAATATTTGAAGCTTTGAAGTAGTGCTTCAAAGTCTTCTGCACATGCACAATCTTCCCAATCGCAATCACTTGATCCACAGTCTTTCGCATTTTTTGTAATACTTTTTAGATGACTAAGTTGATAGTAATAAAGCTCACCTTTTTCATTCTGCAATACGAAGTAGTCCGGACATACTGATATTATTGTTCCTTTTTGAGATTCTGGACCACCCCTGTTTACTCTCACAAAAGATCCAATTAAGTCTTTCAAAAAATCACAATGAAATAAACTCACGAGAAAACCCCTTCCATTAATTTATAAGCATTTGCACTGATAGTATATGTATCTGTACAGGTTACGTTCTCTATGTTTGTCCTAGCTAGAAAAAAATATGCTTTTAACATGGTAGACTACTACCTATCAAAATTCGAAGAAATGCTAAACGCTCCTTAGGCTTTTAATATCTTTAAACAAAAAATCCCGTATGAAGATACATTTCTGCATATCTTCATACGGGATTTCCCATAGTTTAATCTTCGTCTTTAACATCCATATCTTCTGGAATTGGTTCATTCAATATATCTTCCACTAATTGCTTATATTTCTCCATTTGTTCTAAATGTGTATTGAATTGTTCTTTATTTAATAAATATTGCTCTCCATCAAATAGTGTACGAATTTTCTTTTGCTGAATTAGCTCTTCAATATACGACTTTGGTAAATTCAAATACTCCGCAGCTTCTTCTACTGTTATATACAACGCGTTCATTCCTTTATTATTTTTTCATATATACTGTATCTTACTTTATTTTTGTAAACAAATAAAAAAGATTTTGTAAATGCAATTTAAAAAGAAGGTGGATGCATTCCATATATTGTATAATAATATAGTAAGGATTTTTTAAATATAGAATGGTATTACCCATTTACACAAAGGAGAGTTAACATATGGCTACTCGTCACATCATTACAATGTTAGAAAAAACATTACAATTTGAAACAGAAAACACAATTTCTCATTTAACTACATCTTTATCTGATCGTATTCTTTCTCAAAGCGCAGCAATACATGAAAACAATTGTTACCATACAATTGGGGAATGGTACAAAAATCATTTTTTATTCCAACAAGATGATTTCCTTTGGGCTAAATACGCTTTCTATGACGCATATTGTGAAGCTATAAAGGAACAAGGACATCTTACAAAACGCGTCCGTCAAATATTAGAATCATTAGCTCGAATGCATGGAAAACAGTACATTGCCTCCATATTAAATATGCCATTTCCTAACGAACGAGCTAAAGGGACAGCATAATGTAATACTGTTCTGCGGCAGTAAAACATAGATTCATTGTTTTCTAGGAAGATTTACAAATAAAACGTTCATATCACATGAACTGATGAAACCGGTGTCATTACAATGATTGAAAATATAGTAAACAGGAAAACCCCCATTTACCTCTCTCGTCACTCGAGAAGAGAAGTAAATGGGGGTTACTTGTTTCTTTATCCCGCTATTAGTGCGCGGCCATACTCAGCTGGGAATAGCCCCACTGATTACAGTTTAACTTTATTATTTCATCATCTGCTTGATCAATTCACGATTTCTCTTCTTAAATACTTCATTATGCGAAGAAACCATTCCGTACTCACTTGCATCAGGTTGAATAAATTGTTTCGCTTTATTTACAGCATTTCCAGCATCTTGGAATGCTCCCGCAATTAAGTGTAATTTCCCTTCGTGCTTTAAAATATCTCCCGCAGCATATAATCCATCTACAGAGGACTCACTATTCGCATTACCTGCAATATAATAATTATCTATAATTGCAACGTCTAACTCACTATTTTCTAATAACGTAATGTCACGTTCATATCCATGGTTAATAATCACTTCATCAATAGGTAAATGTGAAATTTCACTTGTTTCATGATTCGTTAATTCTACATATTCGATCGCTTCATGATTATCACCAGCAATGAGTTTTGTAATCGATGTATTAAAGAAACACTCCGCCGAGCTGTTCAGCAGTTGTTTTACTTGTGCTTCATGACCAGATAATTCTTCTTTTCTATATGTTACATACACTTTTTTCGCAATTGGTTCTAATTCATTTGCCCAATCAACAGCAGAATTTCCTCCGCCGGAAATAATGACCGTCTTACCTTTGAAACGCTTTAAAGATTTCACTGTATAATTTAAATTAGATACTTCAAATCGCTCAGCACCTTCAATTGATAACTTTTGAGGTTTCAATATACCACTTCCAGTTGCGACGATAACTGTTTTTGAAAAATGTTCTTCTCCAGTGCTTGCTTTTAACGTAAAAGTGCCATCTTCGTTACGAATAATCGATTCTACTTTTGTATTTAATACCACTTCTGGCTTAAATGTTAGCCCTTGCTGTACAAGTTGTTCAATTAATTTATCACCTGTAACTGGCAGCAGCCCTCCTACATCCCAAATCATCTTCTCTGGATAAACATGTATTTTTCCACCTAACTGTGGTTGAAATTCTATTATTTTCGTTTTCATCTCTCTGAGTCCACTATAAAAAGCTGAATAAAGCCCTGCAGGCCCTCCGCCTATCACAGTTACATCAAACAATTCTTCTTGATTCATTCGTGTCACTCCTCAGCTACTAGTCATTGATTATCATTCTCAATAAAATATAACCTGTTTCCGCAAAATTTACAATCAAAATTACTATTGACAATACACCTATATAAAATTATATTATTTAAAGAATCAATAGTGATAATCATTATCATTTTGTTAATAATTAGTAAATTTGAGATTACATCTTCTTTTATTAATATGGTTAATACTATATTGTAGAATCTCATATTCAAGATTTTTAATAAGCATTTTGCATTACCACTACTCTTTCAAAAAGATTGCAGTTAAACAAATTATTATATACAAATATCATCTATGTTAAAGGAGAAAGACAATGAAAAAGTTATTTATTTCACTAACAGTTCTTTTCGTTCTTGTTATGAGCGCTTGTAGCAATGGCTCTACAGACAAAAAGAACGATGCAAAAGGTAGTAAATCAGAAACAATTACATACCAATCTGAAAATGGTAAAGTAGAAGTTCCTGCAAATCCAAAACGTGTTGTTGTTTTATCATCATTCGCTGGTAACGTGATGTCATTAGATGTAAATCTTGTTGGGGTAGATTCATGGTCTAAACAAAACCCACGCTTTGATAGCAAACTTAAAGATGTTGCTGAAGTATCAGATGAAAACGTTGAAAAAATCGCTGAACTAAATCCAGATTTAATCATTGGTTTATCAAATATTAAAAATGTTGATAAGTTAAAGAAGATCGCTCCTACTGTAACGTACACTTACGGAAAAGTTGATTACTTAACACAGCATTTAGAAATCGGTAAATTATTAAACAAAGAAAAAGAAGCAAAAACTTGGGTTGATGACTTCAAGAAACGTGCACAGGACGCTGGTAAAGAAATTAAAGCAAAAATCGGTGAAGATGCAACAGTTTCTGTTGTAGAAAACTTCAACAAACAGCTTTATGTATACGGCGAAAACTGGGGCCGTGGAACAGAAATTCTATACCAAGAAATGAAATTAAAAATGCCTGAAAAAGTAAAAGAAAAAGCATTAAAAGAAGGTTACTACGCATTATCTACTGAAGTATTACCTGAGTTTGCTGGTGATTACTTAATCGTAAGTAAAAACAAAGATACTGATAACTCATTCCAAGAGACAGAATCATATAAAAACATCCCAGCAGTAAAAAATAATCGCGTATACGAAGCAAACATGATGGAATTCTATTTCAATGATCCACTTACATTAGATTTCCAACTAGACTTCTTCAAGAAAAGCTTTCTTGGTAAATAATACAAACATGAGGAATTCTTAATTTAAGAATTCCTCTTCCTTTATTCTATGAACAGAAAAGATGTGAAACGAATGACAAAAGATCACGACAATCCACGTTCTATAGCTTTTACATACAAACTAATTTTGAGCATAATTGCATTCTTTCTTATTTTTATGGTAGCAATGGTATTAGGTGCTGCAGATACTTCAATAAAAGACGTATGGTTAGCACTTACTTCCTCCGCTAAAGGGGACAAAATATCTATTATTCGCGAAATACGTTTGCCACGTGAAGTTGCTGCTATTTTTGTAGGAGCTGGACTTGCTGTTTCTGGAGCAATTATGCAAGGATTAACACGAAATCCACTTGCAGATCCTGGATTATTAGGGCTATCTGGTGGAGCAAATGCTGCGCTTGCACTGACACTTGCTTTCAATCCTTCCATCAGCTATCTTTACTTAACATTTGCTTGCTTTATTGGTGCTGCAATTGGCGCAATTATGGTATTTGGAATTGGTATGGTGAAAAAAGGCGGGCTATCCCCTCTTCGAATTGTATTAGCCGGTGCTGCCGTTTCAGCATTTCTACTCGCAATTTCAGAAGGAGTCGGCATTTACTTCAAAATTTCACAAGATGTATCACTTTGGACTGCTGGGGGCGTAATTGGAACTACTTGGAGTCAATTAAAAATTATTATTCCAGTCATTTCAATTAGTATCTTTATCGCTATCTTACTAGCAAAAAAATTGACAGTTCTTAGTTTCAGTGAAGAAGTGGCTATTGGATTAGGTCAAAAAATTATTGTTATTAAAACCATTCTATTTATCATTATTATCTTACTTGCTGGTGCTTCTGTAGCGCTTGTCGGAAATATGGCATTTATCGGTTTAATGGTACCTCACATGGTACGCCCAATTGTCGGTCCAGATTACCGATTTGTTATACCGATGTCAGCAATTGCTGGAGCTTCCTTTATGCTACTTGCAGATACAATCGGACGTACTATTAACGCTCCATACGAAACACCAGTTGCCGCTATTGTCGCAATTGTAGGGCTGCCATTCTTCCTATTCGTTGTACGTAAAGGAGGAAAAACATTCTCATGATGCAATCTATTCTAAGAAAACAACGTCTTATTATACTCGCTTTACTAATACTGACCATCACCACCATTGTAGTTGGAATGGGACTTGGTTCAGCATCTTTATCTTATGATCGACTACTCCCAACATTAATGGGACAGGGGACTTTTAAAGAGGAGTTTGTTTTATACTCTTTAAGACTACCTAGAATTGTTATTACATTATTAGCTGGTATGGCTCTCGCTTTATCAGGGGCTATTCTGCAAGGAATTACTCGAAATGATTTAGCTGAACCTGGCATTCTCGGAATCAACTCTGGGGCCGGTGTTGCTGTTGCTATTTTCTTTTTATACTTTCCAATAGATGTAGGTTCATTCCTTTATTTACTACCTGTCGTTGGATTTATCGGGGCTTTTCTGACAGCTGTTCTAATTTACGTATTTTCATATAGTAAATCAACTGGACTTCAGCCAATACGATTAACATTAACTGGTATCGGTTTTGCATTTGCACTATCTGGAATGATGATTGTCCTTATTTCATCCGCTGATCGTATGAAAGTGGACTTTATTTCAAAATGGATTGCCGGAAATATTTGGGGAGATGACTGGATCTTCGTTTTAGCAATGCTCCCATGGTTAATCGTATTAATTCCATTCGTTTTCTATAAAGCAAATCGATTAAACATTCTAGCATTAAACGAGCCAGTCGCAATCGGTGTTGGAATTGAAATTGAAAAAGAACGCAGATACTTATTAGTTGCAGCCGTTGCGCTTGCAGCTGCAGCTGTTTCCGTAACAGGAGGAATTAGCTTTATCGGACTAATGGCTCCTCATATCGCGAAATCTTTAGTAGGTCCAAGACATCAAATTTTCATGCCTATCGCCGTTTTAATCGGCGGATGGCTATTGCTATTAGCAGACACAATCGGACGAAACATCGTTGATCCTAATGGCATCCCAGCAGGTATTGTCGTTGCTTTAATTGGTGCTCCTTACTTTATGTATTTGTTGCTTAAGAAGGCATAGAAACACCCTCAAGAGTGAAATCTTGAGGGTGTTTCTTCATTTACTGCTGCCCATACCCTTCAAACTTCTTCGCCAAATTCGCCATCTCATCTTCTGGCAATAGCTTCGGCTCTCCGACGCTTTTCGTTTGATAATAAATTTGCGCACAAAACTCAATTTCTTCTGCAACAGTAAACGCCATTTTTATGTTATTTGCACCTGCAATTAAACCGTGGTTCTCAAGTAAAACGGCACGGCGATCAATCATGCCTTCAAAAGCAGCATCTGCTAATTGCTTCGTACCAAATGTTTCATACGGTGCACAGCGTACATTCGGGCCTGCGAAAGCAATTAAATATGATACAGCAGGAAGCTCCCACCCTAATGATGCAATTGTCTTCGCATAAGGTGAATGTGTATGCACAAGCGCATTTATATCTTCACGATTTCTATAATATATAAGGTGCATATCGAGCTCGCTTGACGGTTTTCTCTCTCCCTCTACCACTTCACCATCTAAGTTTAATATAACTACATCTTCAGGTTTTGTTTCATAATACTCTAAACCACTTGGGCTAATCGCAACAAGACCTTGTTCACGATTGAAAATACTAATATTGCCGCCTGTCCCCTTTGTTAAACCGCTAGAAATCATTTTCTTTCCATACGCTACAATTTCTTCTCTTTCTTTTTGTAATAACATATACATCCCCCTAAGTATGAAGCTTATGATGACTGACTTTTTAAATCTATCTACTTATTGAAATAGCTTTTTTAAGTTCTCCGTAAACGGTGCTTTTACAATCCCTTTTTCCGTAATAATCGCTGTTACATTTTCATGTGGTGTGACATCAAATGCCGGATTATATACTTTACTTTCTTTCGGAGCAGAATATTGTCCGAAGCGATTAATCACTTCAGAAGCATCTCTTTCCTCGATTGGAATTTCTTTTCCTGCCTTTGTTTTTAAGTCGATTGTCGGTGTTGGTGCTGCTACATAAAACGGAATGTTGTAGTATTTTGCTAAAATAGATACGCCTAATGTCCCAATTTTATTTGCTACATCACCGTTTGCTGCCACACGGTCGCACCCAACGATTACCGCCTCAATCTTCCCTTGTGACATGACCATAGCTGCCATATTATCCGTAATGACAGTAACATCAATCCCCGCTCGCTGTAGTTCTAATGCTGTTAACGTTGAACCTTGTAATCTAGGACGTGTTTCATCCGAAAAGATTTTTAAGTCCCATCCTTTTTCTTTCGCTAAGTACATTGGAGCTGTCGCAGTCCCATACTTAGTCGTCGCTAACGCACCAGCATTACAATGTGTTAACACTCCCATTCCATCATGGAATAACGTTAATGCATGTTCTCCGATTTGACGGTTAATTTCTTCATCTTCTCTATGAATCTCTTTTGCCTCTTCTAGTAATCTATCTTTCAACTGGCCGATTGATAAATGTGAGTTCTCTGTCGCGACTGTCTCCATTCTTTCAAGTGCCCAAAATAAATTTACTGCTGTTGGCCTTGATGTTGCCAAATATGCACATACCTTTTTGACTTCCTCTATAAAGTCTTCCATCTTACTTTGAATAACTTCCTTTATTCCTAAACACACACCATACGCTGCCGAAACACCAATCGCTGGTGCTCCTCTTACTTTCATTACTTGAATGGCATCCCACACGCTTTCAGCTGTCTTGAAAGATTCATAGACAACCTCATTCGGTAATAATGTTTGATCTAATAAAATTAAAGAATCATCTTTCCACTGAATGGGTATTAATTGCTCTTCCATCATCTTCTCCCCTTACTTCGCGTAGTGCATTGACTGTTCTTTTAACGTTTCTACAAAACTTGTGCCTGTTTTATATTGATTAGCCCGTAAAATAAATTTCTTCGCTACTTGAAGACAAATACGTTCTGCTCTGGCACGTGCTTCCTCATTCTCGATACAAGTAATATCCTTTACTTTCGCTAGCCCAACAATACGACGAATTAACTCAAGGCCCGTCACTGCAGCTGTATCCTCTAATACAGATTGTAAATATACTTCGTTAAAGCCTTCTTCCTTCGCCATAATCTCGGTCACATGAATATTCCAAGCATTTAAAAACTTCTTCTTAAATAAATCAATTACCTCTACCATTGTCGATTGTAGCCAACCCATATACGCATCTTTCTCAGCCCCAGGCTTCATAGTCGCATCTGCATTCACCCAAGCAAACATTAAATTCGCCATTACATTCCCAACGTCATATCCCATCGGTCCATAAAAGGCAAACTCAGGATCAATAATCTTCGTGGAATCATTTTTCACAAAAACGGAACCAGTATGCAGATCACCATGAATAAGTGCCTGTGCATTCGTCATAAAAGAAAACTTACGTTTTGCTACTTCCATACGAAGCTCTTTATCACTATAAATATGCTCTCTAATCCATCCTTCATTTAGCGGAAATAACTCGTTACGCTTATTATGATTTGTAAATGGCTCAGCGTATACGAGGTCTTCTGTAATCTCACATAATTCAGGATTTATATAGTTTTTTACAAGCTCCTTCTTCTCTTTATGATTCATTACAACATCCGATGTTAATAAAAGTGTGTTTACCAAAAAAGTCGTTACATCGTCAGCAAGCCTCGGAAATATTTGATGATTTATAAGTGCTGTACGTAATATTGTGTGGTCTGATAAATCTTCCATTACGCAACAATTCATCACACTATCAAACAAATATACCTTTGGAACAAGCCCAGGTGCTAACTCCTCCTCTAACTGCAAAACATCTGATTCTATACGAATACGATTCGTCGACAACTTAAACTCATCTGAAATCCTTGCTGTATCCCCAGCTTGCTTTACAATGACAGAAATATTCTTCTGCTCATCCCAAACGCGGAATACATAATTTAAATTACCATCGCCTATTTCTTTACACTGTAACCCCTTTGCATCCTCAAACTCACATAATTTCTCTTTCACATATACAATCACATCGTTAGCTTCCATTAAAAAATACTTTGTGAACTTAGACATGGTTTCCCCTCCACACTAATTGTAAGCGTTTTCTAAAAGCTATAAAAAATAATAGGTTGAAAAATTTTTATCCTATATTATATCTTCTTCTTTTTGAAAGGTATATCTAGATTTTATTATATCTTGTTAACATCTTGAGTCAATGTTTCTATATCACTGCAATATGCTTCCTAATTATATATTTTAGATGACAAAAAATGTTCAAAAAGATTCTAATTCATTTTATTTTATTTATCGCACAATTCTTTGTAAAATAGAAATAAGCAATCCCTTTTCAAATCCACAACTTCTAAGAAATATTCCCTTCCTAACAATTTATACTTACACCATGTCTCTAACATACGCACTACTCTTTTACATACTCGTTGAAAATCGATTACATGAAAACTACCTTTTAATTCTCTAACAACCTTAATTGAGAATAAATATTAATTAAATTGATATAAAGTTGGTTTATTCTCTTGACAAAATAACCACTTCTATATGATAATTAATATCGAATTAGAATTATTATAGTTAATTAAAAAATATATTTTATGAGCACACTATTTTTTGATGCTCAAAACCAACATTTAGGAGGAATTTTAATATGTTATTAATCGGCACAGAAGTAAAACCGTTTAAAGCTAATGCTTACCATAATGGAGAATTTATCCAAGTTACTGACGAAAGTTTAAAAGGAAAATGGAGTGTAGTTTGTTTCTACCCAGCTGACTTCACATTCGTTTGCCCAACTGAACTTGAAGACTTACAAAATCAATATGCAACTCTTAAAGACTTAGGCGTTGAAGTATACTCTGTATCTACAGACACTCACTTCACTCACAAAGCATGGCATGATAGCTCAGAAACTATCGGCAAAATCGAATACATTATGATTGGTGACCCAACTCGCACAATCACTACAAACTTCAACGTTTTAATGGAAGAAGAAGGTCTTGCTGCTCGTGGTACATTCATCATCGATCCAGACGGCGTTATCCAATCTATGGAAATCAATGCTGACGGTATCGGCCGTGACGCAAGCATTCTTGTTAACAAAATTAAAGCAGCTCAATACGTACGTAACAACCCAGGTGAAGTTTGCCCAGCTAAATGGCAAGAGGGTTCTGCAACACTTAAACCAAGCCTTGACCTTGTAGGCAAAATCTAAGGAGTTCGATCAAAATGATACTAGATGCAGATATAAAAACACAACTATCCCAATACCTTCAGTTAATGGAGAACGATATTTTACTTAAAGTAAGCGCTGGAGACGACGACGTATCTAAAGATATGTTAGCTCTAGTAGACGAATTAGCTACTATGTCATCTAAGATTACAGTAGAAAAAGTTGAATTAGAGAGAACACCAAGCTTTAGCGTAAATCGCCCTGGTGAAGACACTGGTGTCGTATTCGCTGGTATTCCATTAGGACACGAATTTACTTCATTAGTGTTAGCTTTACTACAAGTAAGTGGACGCGCTCCAAAAGTTGAACAAAAATTAATCGATCAAATTAAAAACATTCAAGGCGAATATCATTTTGAATCTTATATCAGCCTAAGTTGTCATAACTGTCCTGATGTTGTACAAGCTCTTAACGTAATGAGCGTTCTAAACTCTGGTATTACACATACTATGATTGATGGCGCTGCATTCAAAGAGGAAGTAGAAAGCAAAGACATCATGGCAGTACCAACAGTTTTCCTAAACGGCGAATCTTTCGGAAGCGGTCGTATGACACTTGAAGAAATTTTAGCTAAAATGGGTAACGGTCCAGATGCATCAGAGCTTTCTGATAAAGATCCATACGATGTTCTTGTTGTTGGTGGCGGCCCTGCTGGTGCAAGTGCAGCAATTTATGCAGCACGTAAAGGCATCCGCACTGGTATCGTTGCTGAGCGCTTCGGTGGTCAAGTAATGGATACTATGGGCATTGAGAACTTCATCAGCGTAAAACGCACTGAAGGTCCTAAGCTAGTAGCAAGCCTTGAAGAGCACGTAAAAGAATACGACATCGATGTAATGAATCTACAACGTGCAAAACGTTTAGAGAAAAAAGAACTTATTGAAGTGGAACTTGAAAACGGCGCTATTCTGAAAAGTAAAAGCGTAATCGTTTCAACAGGTGCTCGCTGGCGTAACGTTGGCGTACCAGGTGAAGCTGAGTTCAAAAATAAAGGTGTAGCATACTGCCCACACTGTGACGGTCCATTATTCATCGGAAAAGACGTAGCAGTTATCGGCGGAGGTAACTCTGGTATTGAAGCAGCTATCGACTTAGCAGGTATCGTTAAGCACGTAACTGTTCTTGAATTCATGCCAGAATTAAAAGCTGATGCTGTATTACAAGAGCGTCTTAACAGCTTACCAAACGTAACTGTTCTGAAAAACGTTCAAACGAAAGAAATCACTGGTACTGATAAAGTAAACGGTATTTCTTACATCGATCGTGAAACTGAAGAAGTTCATCACGTTGAATTACAAGGTGTATTCGTACAAATCGGTCTTGTGCCAAACACAGACTGGTTAGGCGAAACAGTTGAACGCGCTCGCGGTGAAATCGTAACAGACAAGCACGGCGCTACAAACGTACCAGGAGTGTTTGCTGCAGGTGACTGTACAAATAATCCGTACAAACAAATCATCATCTCTATGGGTTCAGGTGCAAACGCAGCTTTAGGTGCATTTGATTACTTAATCCGTAACTAATTATATAGACGTGAGTAAAAAAAAGCAGGTGCCTTGGCACCTGCTTTTTTTATAATCTTAATGTATAAACTAAAAACCTCTCATTCCCATTCTTCTCATAAGCACCTGGCAACCTTACTTCTCTCTTCAGCTCAAACGTAGTCTGGTTCTCTAAGAAGAAAATATAATCTTCAGAAGGATAGTATAAAATAATATCTACTTCTCTCTCTGTTTCCTCTACCGAAAGCAAAATGTTATTTACTACGTTCATAAACACTTGTACAGAAAATGGATTAAAAAAATAAAACCGATTATCACGTGGATCAATCTCATATTCTTGCGCTAAACAGCATTCAAACCTAATTTTATCTTTACTGTTTCTTACCTTTCGTGCATAGCGCTCAAAATTATCCATTGCTTCTTTATAAAACTCTTCATTCATTTCAATTCCAACTGCTGAAGCACCACACTTATGGTGCATGTAAAAATTTAATCGTCCTTTTCCGCATCCAAAATCTACAACCCGGTCGCTACTTCTTATTTCATATTGATTCAATAACTCATCTAATCCGCTATATGGCGTCGGTTCATAACGGTGATAATGCATAGACTTGTTAAAACCCTTTTGCTCACCGACAGTTTTTATATGTAATACTGCATCGTAATATTGTTCGTTCATTCGTCTTCTCCTATTAGAAAATGGTACTTATTATTATACACCATGTACTGAAGACTCATTTTGCATCAAGTTAACTGATACGTGAAATTATATGAATGATTTTCTGAATATATCTATCGTAACTTAGAATATATCAACGATTTTTTCAATATATCGACTTAACGACACATTCCTACAAAAAAACAGGAGCTATCTAGCCCCTGTCCTCTAATACTTTCAATACAGTTTGTTTCAATATTTCTACTCCATCCATAATACAACTATGATCGAACTTCATATACGGATGGTGTAATCCAGGTTGTAGGTTGGCACCTAGTCCAAGCATGACAGCTTTTAAATGTGGTCTCTTCACTGTGTAGTAATGGAAATCATCGCTTCCTGTCGTATACAGTGGTCCAGTGCATCCCTCTTCCCCGTACACTTCAAGAATGCCTTTTCGCATAAAGCGCTCAGCTTCTTCTGACACTTCAGCTCCTGGTGCAAGGTCGATCCATTTGTATGAAGTTTTCGATCCCATAGATGCGGCCGATTCTATTACATGTTCTATTTTTTTCTTCAATTCTTCTAATAATGTATTACTCTCTGCCCTAACATCTAAGCTAAAATGGCCGTTACCCGGAATAATATTCAAATTATCCCCGCCAGCCTGGCACCTTGTCATCTTCACTGAATATGAGCTTTGCGGTGGTAGCCATATATTTTTCAAACCGATATTGATCATAGAAATGACATCAATTGCATTTATCCCTTGATGTGGGCGTGCCCCATGTGCATCATCTCCATGAATCGTTCCTTCTAAAAATCCTGCTGCTCCGTGACGAATAGATGGGGCAGCTTGTTTCAAAGGTAGTTCTTCAATCGGTCTTAGATGAACACCAAATAAGAAGTCAGCATCATCCACGGCACCCTTCTCTACCATCTTTAAAGAACCATTTCCTTTTTCCTCTGCCGGCTGAAAAATAAATCTAACCGTTCCACTATCCCATCTCATATTTTTCAATTGTAAAATAAGCCCCATCACAATTGTCATATGAGCATCGTGACCACATGAATGATTCGCTTTAAACTCTCCGTCCACTTCTTGCCAAAGTGCATCCATATCGGCACGAATTGCAATAACTGGATTTCCGCTTCCAATTTCAGCAATCACGCCTGGGCAATCATCAAATATTTTATATGAAATTCCTTCTTCTTTTAAAAAGTTAGTAATATACGCTGTCGTTTCATACTCTTTCCAACTCACTTCAGGGTTTTCATGTAAATGCTGAAAAATTTCAGTTAACCGCTCTTGTAGTTCTAATGTTTTCAAAGCTACATTCTCCTTCCCAAATTCCAAAACCATTCAGGTTAATTATACTTATGAAAAACAGATGTTTTTATGAACATATTGAATTTTAAGAAAAAAGTCAATTATTTATTTTTAAATACGATCGACAACTTATTTCCACTCACTTTATAACGATAGAACATTCCTTATTTTCTGTTTTTTATTGACGCTCATATCAATTTTTAGTTATTATAATTTAATAACGTCTATTTTGCGACAATTCTAAAAATACAAACATACATAATGAGGAGGCAATTTATGAAAAAAGAAATACCTTTTGGCGTAGCAATAATCCCTATTATCATTACAGTTGCAGTTATGATGGTTACAATTGTTGTATTAAAACAAAGCCCTCACGTCCCACTTATTATCGGTACAACCGTTGCTTCTATCGTCGCTTGGCGTTACGGTTACAAATGGCACGATATTGAAGAAGCAATGTATAAAGGAATTCGCCTCGCATTACCCGCTATCGTTATCATTATTCTAGTAGGTTTAACGATTGGTGCTTGGATTGGCGGCGGAATCGTCGCAACAATGATTTATTACGGTTTAAATCTTTTAACTCCATCACTATTTTTAGTTTCAATTACAATTATTTGTTCTATTGTTGCATTAGCTATCGGTAGCTCTTGGTCTACAATGGGAACAATTGGTGTTGCAGGAATGGGAATTGGCCTAAGTATGGGAATCCCAGCTCCAATGGTTGCCGGTGCTATCATTTCCGGTTCTTACTTCGGCGATAAAATGTCACCGCTTTCAGACACAACAAACTTAGCCGCAGGATTAACAAATACAGATTTATTCACACATATTCGTCATATGTTATTTACTACAATTCCAGGTTTAATTATTACTCTTATCGTTTATGCATTCTTAGGAAGAAATTTTGGCGCTAACAATATTGATGCAAAAGGTATCGATCAAACGTTACAAGTATTGCAACAAAACTTTGTTATCTCCCCTTTCCTACTAATCATACCTGTAGTCGTTATGGTATTGGTCGCTAAAAAAGTTCCTGCTATACCAGCTATTCTCGTAGGTATAATTTTAGGATTTTTATCACAAGTCTTTATTCAAGGTGGTTCTGTCTCCGCGTCTGTCGGTGCACTCCAAAATGGATTTGTCATAGACACTGGCAACAAGCTAGTAGACGAACTCTTTAACCGCGGTGGCTTAAATTCGATGATGAATACAGTTTCGATGACAATTGTCGCTATGACCTTTGGAGGAGTATTAGAACATACTGGTATTCTTCGCGCAATTGTAAATCAAATTTTAAAATTAGCGACATCAGCAAAAGGACTTATCGCTTCTACTATCGCATCTTGCTTTGCAACCAACCTTACTTGCTCTGAACAATATATTTCGATTGTTGTTCCTTCAAGAATGTACGCAAATGCATACACAGAAAAAGGACTACATTCTAAAAATTTATCCAGAGCATTAGAAGATGGCGGAACATTAACTTCTGTTTTCGTACCTTGGAATACATGTGGTGTATTTATACTCGCAACACTTGGAGTTGGCGCATTCGAATATGCTCCTTATGCTATATTGAATTTCATCGTACCTATTATTTCAATCATTTACGGCATAACTGGTCTCACAATTACGAAACTATCAGACATTGAAAAAGCGGAACTACTAAAAAAACAAAAGGCTCAACTAGAAGCTTAGAGATACCGGTAAATTCATTTCATATATTGCGCGAGGGCGCCCTTGTTGATAGGGCATTTCCTCGCCGCAAATATGAGCATACCCATAATCAACTAGTTTCTTTAATAACCTTTCTGTTGATCGGCGAGTCACTTGTAAGTATTCAGAAAGATCCGCTGCTGTAAACTTCAATGATGGATGTGATTGACTAAATTGAATAATTTTTGACAAGTTGGCTGGACTAAGTTTCGTTTCCTTCGCTATTTTCATGAGTTCTGGGTTGTCATTCTTCAAACTTTGTACTCTCTGTTCTTTCGGGAACGGACCAAATAGTTCTTTATCACTTGTTAGTATATAAAAACAGTGGTCTATTGGATTATTCTTCGCGAAACTTTGAGCAATTTTAGCATTTTGCTCCGCTTCTTTCACAGTTTTTCCGTAACCAAATCCAATAGCTATTGTTCCTTCTATACTCGCAAATAAATTATTTATCATATTTGTTTTTATAATCGATTCAATATCACCACGAGTCGTATACAAAATGAACGTCATTTCATCAACTTTTTTAAATGAACCCCGTAGTTCTTTTGAAATAGCATCTAATTGCTCAAGCAAACCTTCTCGTAATTCTAAAGAAGAAATCATACAAGCACCAACAGTAGCTGAATGGCTTTTTGCTAACTCAGCTTTTATTTTCGCATCTTTTAACCCATGTATAATGGATTGCTTCGGATCTATCATACGCTCTGAAGGAATACCTATTTTTTGAAGTTCATCATAGACAGCGTGAATACTAGTTAAAGCTAAATGAGCATCTCCAGATTGATATTTAGCTACATGAAAATCAATAACTCTATTTATTTCATCTTTACTCCACAGCATATTTTCATAATCTAACACTTGTGGATTTTCTTTTATACCGATATCATGGAACACATTTGTAATGAATGAGCGGTCTACTAAATCAATTGAAATTTTATGTGGTTGAATACGTTGGTGATACATGACAGAAAGAATGGAAGATGCGACAGTTGTCTCGTCTTGCTGTAAGTACGTACTTGGAATTCGTAATTGTTCTCTTATTTCTTTTGCCATATAATAAGGTAAAGCACCTGAGAAAAAGATGAAATCACAAGGCTTTAAACGCTTTAAAAGTTCAGAAGATTCCGCCGGATGGAGGTAAATATATGGATCAATCTCTATTTCTTCTAGTTTATGAGCAATAGGTAAAAGATTCTCCATAAACTCTTTTGAACCGACAACTGCAATTTTTATCATCATTTCTTTAACTCCTTATCATTAATTAACGACTATTTAACGTCAACTATATCAAATGTACAAAACTATTGTAAACAGGAAGGGGTCTCTACCTAATGAAAATTACAGCTATTCATCTTTACGCAATTCGTTTACCACTTCGCGATCCGTTTGTTATTAGTTATGGTTCTTATTCTGACATGCCTTCTATTATCGTCAAAATGGAAACAGATGAAGGCATTATCGGTTACGGTGAGGGCGTTGCTGATGATCACGTTACAGGCGAATCATGGGAAAGTACTTTCCATACTTTAAAACATACACTTGCTCCTGCGCTCATCGGGCAAAATCCAATGAATATCGAGAAAATACACGATATGATGAACAATACCATTTACGGTGTTCCTACTGCAAAAGCCGTAATAGATATTGCTTGTTTTGATATAATGGGCAAAAAACTAAATCAACCTGTATATCAATTAATTGGCGGACGCTACCATGAAGACTTCCCTGTCACTCACGTCTTAAGTATCGCCGAACCTGAAGACATGGCTGAAGAAGCTGCTTCCATGATTCAAAAAGGTTACCAATCTTTCAAAATGAAAGTCGGTACGAATGTAAAAGAGGATGTAAAAAGAATTGAAGCTGTACGTGAACGTGTAGGAAATGATATTGCGATTCGCGTTGATGTAAACCAAGGATGGAAAAATAGCGCCAACACATTAGCGGCACTTCGTTCATTAGGTCATTTAAGCATCGACTGGATTGAACAGCCTGTTTTCGCAGACGATATTGACGCAATGGCTCACATTCGTTCTAAAACAGACCTTCCGCTTATGATTGATGAAGGATTAAAAGGTTCTCGTGAAATGCGCCAAATCATTAAATTAGACGCGGCTGATAAAGTAAATATAAAACTAATGAAATGCGGCGGCATATATCCCGCTGTAAAACTCGCTCATCAAGCAGAAATGGCAGGCATTGAATGCCAAGTTGGATCCATGGTCGAATCATCCGTTGCCTCTTCCGCAGGATTCCATGTCGCTTTCTCGAAAAAAATTATTACGAGCGTCGAGCTAACAGGTCCATTAAAGTTCACGAAAGACATCGGAAACTTACATTACGACGTACCACTTATTCGCTTAAACGAAAAGCCAGGACTTGGCATTGAAATAAACCAAAATACATTACAAGAACTAACCGTCTTTCAAGACGTTGTACGCTAAAGGAGGACTAACGCATGACAGTTCTATACAAAGGATCATTAAAACAAAATAACGAACCATTTCACGTTACATTACTAACACTAGAGAACATTGAACAAACCTTATCACTACAAAACGTTGTAGTTGAGGCGCTAGAGGATAAAAGTCGCTTACAGCCACTCTCGCTAGAAGAATTTCAATACATTCTAGAAGGAAACGGCATGATGATCGGTGCTTTTATCGAAAACGAACTCATCGCATTTCGTGCCCTACTCGTTCCTCCTATCGACGACGAACATTTAGGACTTGATATTGGCATAGCAGAAAGCGAACTACATCGCGTCATCTATCAAGAAATTTCAAATGTTCACCCGAACAGCCGAGGAAATGGGATCCAAAAAATATTAGCAACAGTCATCATGGACGAATTACAAAACGAAGATAGCAAATACGATTACGTTTGCTGCACCGTTGCTCCTTTTAACATTCCAAGTTTAAAAGATAAGTTTTCGCAAGGAATGGAGATTGCTGCATTGAAGGAGAAGTATAGTGGTAGTATGCGGTATGTGTTTGTGAAGGAATTGCGTGGAAGCAAGAAAAGAAATTGGACGGATGTTAAGAGTGTTCCGATGAGTGATGCTGTTGGACAGCAAGCTTTACTTTCGAACGGTTATCGTGGGTATGGAATGGAGAAAGTAGACGGAGATTTTGTTGTGAAGTTTGGACGATGATTTATATACCTGAAAAAAAGGAGATGTCTGCTGTGACATCTCCTTTTACTTTCTCTTCATTGATCATATCGATTGCAACTCCAAATATATCAGCGATTTTTGAATTATATCGACTTACCGACAAGTATTGACAATAATCGCAACCTATATAAATTTCACCACTAAACCGTCATCTTCCAACTAGATAACGCTAACCAATTCTCCATTTCCTTATAATCAGGCATTATTTTCCCGACAAGACGCCAAAAAGAGCGATCATGATTCAAATGAACCATATGACACATTTCATGGACAACTACATAATCAATTACTCGCTGTGGTGCCATCGCTAGTTTCCAATTAAATGTTAGCTGTAAATTTGAATCGCAGGTGCCCCATGTGCGGCTACTATCTGTAATACGAATAGAACGCGGTTTTGTTTTGAAGTTACTTTGATGCACTTTAATACTCTTCTCTACTAATGACTTACACTGCTTATAGTAAAATCGTTTTAAAGCCTGCTGGATTTTCTCATCCTTAAGCTCTTTCACATAAATGTGTAATTTATCTCCTTCAAACACTGCATTGTCTTGCGTAATACTTGTATCTTGGGAGATCTGTATCGGATACGTACTTCCTAAATACAGAAAACCCTCTCCTTGATCATAATCCTTTTCCTGTGGCCCAAGCGCTCGCTCCTGCATTTCCTTACGTGTTTTCTGAATCCAATCCCACTTCTCCTCCAGCAGCTGGACTAAGTATTCAACAGGTGTCCCTTTCGGAGCCTGCACTTCCACATTTCCATACGAATCTACAAAAAGACGCACGGACTTTTTCTTTTTATAATTTATATGAAAATTAATTGTCTCACCTAAATATGTATGTACCATTTCATCACCTAGCGTATTATTTTTACAAATAAAAAAGAGTAGGATACGAACGCCCTACTCTACCTATTATATCATTTACCGCGTTAACCGACTCATTACCCTCTATACTTTACACCTAATCCCTTAATGAAATTCCTTGCGTATCTATCGCCGCACTCTTTGTAATTTTTATGGCCTTTTTTTCTTAATAGAGCGCCTAGTTCTCCCTTTGTTACCGTAACGCCTACGCTATCTAATATATCAAGTACATCCTCACTCGTTAAAGATAGTGCAATTTTCATTTTCTTTAGCAGAAGGTTATTCGCACTCTCTTTGCTTTGTACAGGTGCTGGTTGTCCTGGTTTCGGATCTTGCTTTCCTCTTTTTAAAGTAATAAATCCATTTAAAAATGCCTCTAACATCATCATATCGCATGTTTTTACGTACTCGTCTTCAGCTACATCATCATTTTCAGCTTCATGCTGAGGAGCTCTCTTTATTTTTGTAAGCATATCAACTACATCTTCTTTCGTTACTTCCATACCACCAAGTTTAAAGATTTCTACCATATCTATATCTCTTATATCTAAAGCGTACCTTACTCTTTTTAATATATCGTTGTTGCTCATTGCCATTATTTTGCCTCCTGAAATGTTGATTATAGTAATGCTTTTAGCATGTGTAAATGAATGTCGTTAAGTTACTACTTTAACATTTTAGGGGGAGGTTTTGTAGCCTTAGGTGGATTAATGGTTGTGGGGATGATTTTATTTATTATTAAGATACTTCTAATAACGAATTTGTTGTATTAGAAATTAAGAAAGATCCTATCGATAGAAACGCCTTCAAATACTGTAAAAAATATTTTAGTTGGTAGTGGGATAGCTCCTTCATTTAAGGATGATATTAATAAAGCAAAAAAAGGATGGGGATTTACCATTAATTAACAAACTTAAAAATGGACTAACCTAATATAGGTTAGTCCATTTCTTTTTATGCAACTCTAATTTAGTAGGCAACTCAAACGTGAATGTTACGCAAAATTCAGGTGAAATAGATTGATTATGTTTACTTAGGTTTTACTTTTTATTTGTGGTACGGTTCACCGTAACTAATCTAAATGAGGTTATTGTTCATTATTTTTATAATTAAATTTAACAAAAAAGGTAGTGCCTTCGGATCCCGTTTGAATTTCTATTTTTGCATTATGACGGGCAGCAATGGCATAACATACACCTAACCCCAATCCAGTTCCATTATTTTTGGTCGTGTAAAATGGAGTACCTAGTTTCTCTAATACTTCAGGCGTGATACCTTTTCCTTGATCCCGCACTGCAAGCACGACACAACCTCGACCTTCTTTATAGGTGCTAATGGTTAGAACTTTCTCTTTGTCCATCGCTTCTAAGCCATTCCGGTATAAGTTTATTAATAATTGCCGTATCTCATTACGATTTAAAAGTAATTCCGGAATGTCATTTGTATCGACTTGAATATATTTATTTTGATTATGCGTATCAATCTTTATTAAAGGAATAATATCGCGGATAATTGAATTTAAATCTAACATCTGCAAATCCAATTTCCTTGTATTACCCATTGAGAGAAATTCAGTAATAATAGAATTGGCACGGTCAAGTTCTTCAATCATTAAATTAAAGTGCTTATTATGTTTCTCATAGATGGGCTCTTCTTTTAATAACTGCAAAAATCCTCGTACTGTTGTCATTGGATTTCTAATCTCATGGCTGATACCTGCTGCCATTTTCCCTATTAAATCTATGTTCGATAACCTTTTCAATTCCTGCTCATATTGCTTTTTTTCCGTTATGTTTTTAAAAATACAAGAAATACCATCATCATACGGGTATGCAATAACTTCGTACCAATATTCATCAGGGGCAGAAAAAAATTCAAAATACACTGTAGTTCGCTCTGACATTACACGATGAAGTTCCTTATACATGACTTCGTCAATGCTATTCGGGAAAATCTCCCATATATTCTTGCCTAATACATCTTTTGCTGTTTTTCTTTGTGGAAAATATTGATGCTTATTTACGTACGTAAATTCCCATGTATTATTCAAAGTAAAAAATCCATCTGTAATACTTTCAATCACACTTGTAATTTTTTCATTAGCAACAGCTAGTTCTTTCGTTCGCTCTTCCACCATGCTTTCAAGTCGATCCATATATAACAAGTTTGAAAACGTAGGCGCTGTGGCATCAACGATAGATTTTGCCAGTTGCATCTGGGAATTATCATAATTATGAGCTTTTCCCTCTTTGTCAACGACGATTACCCCTAATACTTCTCCCATTGAAACCAATGGAATCATCAGTAGACCATTACTATCTATATTTTTTGTTTGAATAACCTCTTGGATCTTGGCTTCATAGCTTTTCTCCAGCCAATCCGCTTCTGTCCAATCACATTCCTTGCTTAACTTCGTTGTTTTAATCGTTGTTTTGTCTAGGGGGTCTAAAAGGTGGGCTGCCATGTTTTTACTCTCTAAAATCTGTCCTAAGTAAAAAAAACATTTATCAAAACTCTCCTGTATCGAGGAACACATTGATAAATCACGGGTAACATTTAGTAATAGCTGCTTCTCGACGATAAGGTTTTCCTTTTGTTTTAAATTATTTGCATTTTGAATTGCGACCGCAGCCATATTTACATAAGCTTCAACACTTTGAATTTCTGAATTTGTTAAGTTCATTGGAATTCCATAATCAAATAAAAAAACTAGACCAAATAACTCTTGCCCAAATGAGATGGGCAGAGCTAATAAGGACTTAATTTTGAACGCAGCAACTGGTCTCGAATCAGGCCGATCATCCTTTGATGTATCAGGGATATAAATAGTTTTTTTTGTTTCAATAACTTCTTTTGCCAGTAAGTCTATTTCAGGATCAATTACCTGAGTATCGAGCGTTACGCCATTTATTGTCTCTGGTTTTCCTGCAAACCCTCTAAATGTTCCATCTTCCTGGGGTAAATAGATTCCAACAGCGTTGCACTTAACAATCTCCTCTGATATCGCCATTGTTACACGCTGCAATACTTCACGTAGTTCTAATTTTGTATTTATTATTTTTGTTATATTCGCGAGCCTAGAATATCTCGCCTGATCACTTAACATTCACATGGCCTCCAATTATAGGCATAATAAAATAAACATGATACTATCATTGAAAATCAAGACCAACCTACCATTTTCACTTTTCTCCTGTATTCTTTTCTTACCCTTTTTTACATAGAATACCTCACTTACTTATGATACGGTTTACCTTAATTAAAATGAAACAGTGTAACTTTCAAAAGTTACACTGTTTCACTACCTTCTACCACATTAACACTCGCCTCAAACTTATCAAGCAACGCACGCACTTCATCCGTCGATTTTGTGCTCATCAATTGATTTCTTAGTTCAGCAGCTCCAGGGAAGCCTTTTACATAAATTTTGAAGAAGCGGTGAAGCCCTGTGATGGAGCGTGGTAATACTTCTGCATATTGATCTTGAAGATCGAGTTGTAGTCTTAAAAGATCTAAATGTTCTTTACTGCTATGCTCTCTTGGCTCTTTTTCGAAAGCAAATGGATTTTTAAAGATACCTCGTCCGATCATAACACCATCAATGCCGTATTTTCCAGCAAGTTCCAGTCCAGTTTGACGGTCAGGAATGTCTCCGTTTATTGTTATTAGCGTATTTGGTGCAATACGATCACGCAATTTTTTAATTTCCGGAATTAGTTCCCAGTGCGCATCGACTTGGCTCATTTCTTCTCTTGTACGTAAGTGAATAGAAAGGTTTGCGATATCTTGTTTGAAAATATGCGTTAACCAATCTTCCCATTCGCTTAACTCTTTAAAGCCCAGTCGTGTTTTTACGCTGACAGGTAGTCCGCCCGCTTTTGCTGCTTGAATAAGTTCTGCCGCAACGTCTGGACGTAGAATAAGGCCACTACCTTTTCCTCTTGATGCTACGTTCGGTACAGGGCAACCCATGTTAATATCAATACCTTTAAATCCTAACTCTGCCATACCAATACTCATTTGACGGAAATATTCAGGATTATCTCCCCAAATATGCGCCACGATCGGTTGTTCATCTTCTGTAAAGATTAAACGGCCACGTACACTTTTCATACCTTCTGGATGACAATAGCTATCCGAGTTTGTGAACTCTGTGAAGAATACGTCTGGGCGACCTGCCTCACTTACTACGTGACGGAAAACAACGTCTGTCACATCTTCCATTGGTGCAAGTACGAAAAATGGTCGTGGTAAATCACTCCAAAAATTATCTATCATTTCAAATTCAAATCCTCTCACTATGAATACAATTTCAAACTCTCAATAAAGTGAAACTTTAATCAGTGGGGGGTTTCTTCATCCCCCACTGATTATTAGTTGAACCAATCGGACTTTTATGGGCAGTTGATCCCCCACCTAACTTCTTTGCTTTCGCTGAATTTTGAGGTGGGGGTCTTACTGCCCATTAAAGCGGGATAAACCAAAAAGCAGATGGTATAGATTCTCCTATATCAACTGCTTTCCTATTATACCCACTTAAGCCAAGCCACACACTCCACATGAGTCGTATGCGGGAACATATCAACAGGTTGTACTTCCTGCGTTTTATATCCGCCTTCTTCTAGTACTTTTAAGTCACGTGCTAATGTTGCTGGGTTACATGATACGTATACGACGCGTTTTGGTTTCATGTCGATGATTGTGTTTAGTAGTGCATCATCACAACCTTTACGCGGTGGATCTACGACCATTGTGTCGGCGATTATGCCTTCTTTGTACCATTTTGGAATAACTACTTCTGCTTCTCCTACGCCAAACTCAGCGTTTGTCATGTTGTTTAGTGCTGCGTTTCGGTTTGCGTCTTCGATTGCTTCTGGGACGATTTCAACGCCGTACACTTTTTTCGCTTTTTGCGCTAGGAATAAGGAGATTGATCCAATTCCACAATAGGCATCAATTACTGTTTCGTTACCATCTAGTTTTGCATATTCTAACGTTTTATCGTATAACACTTTCGTTTGTTCTGGGTTTACTTGATAGAATGAACGTGCTGAAATTGCAAATTTAATGTCACCGATAAAGTCATAAATATATTCCGATCCGTACAGTACTGTCGTTGTGTCTCCAAAGATTACGTTTGTACGTTTCGTGTTTACGTTTTGAACAATTGATTTTACTTCTGGGAATTTCGCAGCAATTTCTTCAATGATTGCTTTTTTGTTTGGTAATTCTGCTGTACGAGTAATGAAGACAAGCATGATTTCCCCTGTTACTTGTCCGTAACGAGCCATTACGTGGCGAAGTGTTCCTTTGTTACGCTCTTCGTTGTATGCCGAAATACCGTGTTTTTCACAAATACGTTTTACTTCCTGGATTAATGTATCGTTTTCTTCTGCCTGAATTAAACATGATTCCATATTAATAATGTCATGTGTTCCTTGGCGATAAAAACCAGCGACAAGTCCACCTTCACGTTCTCCAATTGGTACTTGTGCTTTGTTACGGTATACCCATGGGTTCTTCATACCAAGTACAGGGTGCACAGGAACATCGCTTAATCCGCCAATGCGCTGCATAACGTCACGTACTTGTTTTTCTTTCGCTTGTAATTGTCCTTCATATGTTAAGTGCTGAAGCTGACAACCGCCGCACTGATTGTACACTGGGCATTCTGCATCTTTACGATATGGGCTCTCTGTATGAAGCTTCATTAAACGACCGAATGCGAAGTTTTTCTTCACTTTAATAATTTTAATTTGTGCTTCTTCACCTGGTAATCCGTTTTTAACGAAAATAGGATAGCCCTTTACTTTCGCAACACCGGCACCATCATGTGTTAAATCTTCAAATACTACATCTATAAACTCATTTTTCTCAACTGGTGGCGTCATTTTTGTACTCATTTTCCGACCTCTCTTTTTCATAACACTGCGTTACATTTTATCATACTTATATGGTCTATTTCTATCGGAAGAAAAAAAGCTATTGACGATAGTTCTCTGTTAATGTTACGCTACTACTAATTTAATACGGACGATGTTACCTCATATATATTCGATAATATGGATCGAGAGTTTCTACCCGGCAACCTTAAATTGCTGGACTATGGGGAAAACTAATGAATATTAGCCTATGTGCAAAAAAGGACTCATATTGATTAGCTTTCTCTCATAGATGAAAGTGAATCCATATGGGTCTTTTTTTATTTTTATTTTTCTAAAAGGTCAGACATCTTACGTATGACATAAAACCTCTTTGTTTTATTTTTAGTAATATAACGAGCGTTTTATGTACAAACTTTATACGAACTTCTGAAAGGGGCAACTACATGCAATATGTAATGAGCATTATCGGTATTCTTGTCGTTTTAGGTTTATGCTTTGCTTTGTCAAACAATAGAAGTAAAATCAACTTCCGTGCAATTGCTATTATGATTGGTTTCCAAATTTTAATCGGTTGGTTTATGTTTGGCACAAAAATTGGTCAACAAATTATCATCTTCATTAGTAAAGTTTTCAACAAACTAATTAAACTTGGTACGACAGGTGTCGATTTTCTCTTTAATGGAATTCAAAGAGATTTTGTCTTTTTCTTAAATGTATTATTAATTATCGTATTTTTCTCAGCACTACTTTCTATCTTTAGTTATTTAGGTGTTTTACCATTCATCGTTCGCGTTGTCGGTGGTGCAATTTCAAAAATTACTGGTTTACCACGCGTCGAGTCATTCCACGCAGTAAACTCTGTATTCTTCGGTTCAAGTGAAGCGTTAATCGTTATTAAAAACGATTTACAGCATTTTAACAAAAACCGTATGTTTATCATTTGTTGTTCTGCAATGAGTTCCGTTTCTGCTTCTGTTACAGCATCATACGTAATGATGTTAGATGCGAAATATGTACTAGCCGCTCTTCCGCTAAACTTATTCTCAAGCTTGATCGTTTGTTCGCTATTAACACCAGTTGATACGAAGAAAGAAGATGAAGTGATTCAAAAATTTGATAGAACTTTATTCGGAGACAGCTTTATCGGCGCAATGATTAACGGTGCGCTTGATGGTTTAAAAGTAGCTGGTATCGTTGCTGCATTAATGATTGCCTTCATCGGTGTGATGGAAGTTGTAAACTACGTAATTAGCGCAGCTTCAGGTGCAATGGGATATGCTGTTACTTTACAACAAATCTTCGGTTATATACTTGCTCCATTCGCATTCTTAATGGGTATTCCAACTCAAGATATTATCCCAGCTGGTGGAATTATGGGTACGAAGATTGTATTAAACGAGTTTGTAGCAATCCTTGATTTAAAAGGTGTTGCATCAACATTATCTCCACGTACAGTCGGAATCGTTACAGTATTCTTAATTAGCTTCGCAAGTATTAGCCAAATTGGTGCGATCGTTGGGACAATCCGTGCTCTTTCTGAAAAACAGGGAAGTGTCGTATCTAGATTCGGTTGGAAAATGTTATTTGCATCAACACTTGCTTCTATTTTATCTGCAACAATCGCTGGATTGTTTATATAATAAAAAAACTCCACCTTACTTCTCCTTTTTCAAAAGGAAATTTAGGTGGAGTTTTTTTACTTTCTTCTATATGTATTTTTATGTAAACTCCACCAGAAAAATATAAGGTGTTTTTTCCGAATTATTCCAAAAATGTATTCCCCTCTATATTCTATAGTGATATGATGTACAAGGGTATAATTCAAATTTTTAAAATCGAAAATTTGAATTATTGTCACTTATACGAATGATAATTTCAAGACATAAGTGATGATAATTAAAACACAATAGAAGGATGATAGAATGAAAAAATATACATATATCGCTTTACTTTCTTCTGCTATTCTCGTAGGTTGTAACACTAGTAGCACTAGTGATAAACAAATAAAAGAAGCAACGGCGAAACAAACAGTTGAACAAAAAAAAGCGAAAGCGGTTGAACTGCCTTTAACACAAGGGATTATTACATGGGATCCGTATGAATATAACGCACAAAACACCACGCTTTATACAAAGGATTTAAGAGATTCATTCACACAAGTACGTTACAATATTTGGCGTACTGCTGATGGTCCTGAAAGCAAACAAACTTTTACTTCACAAGAAAAAGAACGTGACTTTGCCCTCCCACTACATTTAAAATCATTTCATTTAAAACGTGGCGAATTTCAAATTGAAACAGTAGGAATCAAAGAAGATCATACTGAAACAAATCTAGTAACATCTAAAATTACATTCCAGCAACATGTACCCGTATTAATGTACCATGCGATTGAAAAATACCCTGGACCAAGTGATGGGGATTACGGCTTATACGTACCACCTGAGCAATTCGAAAAGCATATGCAATATTTGAAAGATAACGGTTATACAATGCTTACGTTTGAACGTTGGAATGATATAAATCGTGTAAATAAACCTGTTTTTGTAACGATGGATGATGGTCGAAAAAATAATATGAATGCTCTTCATATTTTACAAAAATTAAAGGATGATAGATTCCAACCTACGGCTACTGAATTTCTTACTGCAAATGAGATAGACAAACCAAATCGTCTATCAACAGATGAGATAAAACAAATGATGGATTCAGGCATTTTTTCTATTCAATCACATACTGCTAATCATACGATGATGGCTCATTCAAGCAATTATGATGAGGAATTACGTAGTTCGAAAGAAAAAATCGAAGCCCTTACTGGTAAAAAGGTCATCGCTCTCGCCTATCCAGTAGGTTCTTATAATGACCCAGCTGTTGAAGAAACAAAAAAACATTATGAGTTCGCAGTAACTACTGATCACGGTAATCACATTACAAAAGGGATGCCAAACGAACAGTACTTAATTAAACGCCACTTTGTAGGGCCTAATACATCAATGGAAAAATTCATATCTCTTATAAAGTAAAACTTGATCAGTAGGGGTTTTGTTCACCCCCACCTAACCTCTTTGCTTTTGCTGAATTCTGAGGTGGAGTCTTACTGCCCACAAATAGCGGGATAAAGTAAACTTTACTAAAAGATGATAGAAATAAGTCACTAACCTATCTCATTACTAAAATGATATGATGAACAAGGGTATGTCCCCACCTCTCTTACAGCGGTGGGGATTTTAAATATAAGTATGCAACATAATACACAATAGAAGGTGATTTTATGAGAAAATACGCAGCAATCGCTTTATGTACGTCTGCCATTTTAGCTGGCTGTAAAAGTAGCGATGTAAACCAGGAACCTAAAAAAGAGAAAAAGGTTCAAGAAGTTAAGAAACAAGAAGAGACTGTGCAAGAACAAGGTAAAATTTCTTATCATCCGATTACACACGAATCTACAAACACTACTATTCATATGACAGATATAAAGGATACTTTAAGTGAGGTACAATATAAAATTTGGCGCACAGCTGATGGGAAGGAAAGTGCTAAATCTTTTTCTTCTAAAGAAAAGGAGAAACAATTTACACTTCCTTTTGACATAAAAGAATTTGAAGGAAAACGCGGTGAGTTTCAAATTGAAGCAATAGGAATGAAAGAAGATGGGAAAAACATTCCACTCACAAAATCTACTATTATTTTCGAGCAAAAGGTTCCCGTTCTTATGTACCATGCAATCGATGATTATCACGGACAAGGCATTAAAGATTTATTCGTATCACCTGCTAATTTTGAAGCCCAAATGAAATATTTAAAAGACAACGGCTATACATTACTAACTTTTGAACGCTGGGGCGATATAAATAAAGTGAATAAACCTATCTTTGTTACATTTGATGACGGTATGAAAAATAATATGAATGCATTTCATATTTTACAAAAGCTAAAAGACGATACATTTAAACCAACAGCAACAGAATATATGATTATTAATAATGTCGATGCTGAAGGATCTCTTTCTACATCTGACATAAAAGAAATCGTTGATTCCGGCATTTTCTCCATGCAATCTCATACTGCAACACATGCAGACTTACCTAAGATTACAAACTATGAAGAAGAATTAAAAGGATCGAAAGAAAAGCTAGAAAAAATAACTGGTAAGCCCGTTATCGCAGTTGCTTATCCATTCGGTCATGTGGATGATAAAGTCGTTGCAGAAACGAAGAAATATTATCAATTTGCGACGACAACAAAACCCGGAAAGTTCATTACGAAAGGTGAACCCGATGAGTTGTTAAAAATGAGGCGTGTTCGCATACACCACACGACGACCGTAGAACAATTTGCTTCTTCGATTAAATAACGATGAGAGCTCAATATATTTTGAGCTCTCTTTTTACGCTATATTTATATATATTTTTTGAATTTTCTTGTATTATATATAGTAAGAAATCTTTCAAACTAAAGGAGATTATACATATGTCATTTGAACAAACGTTAGAGAAATATGCTGCCCTTGCAGTCAATGTTGGTGTTAATATTCAACCAGGACAAACACTATCAATTAGTGCACCTCTTGAAGCTGTACAATTTGTGCGCCTCGTTACAGAAAAAGCATATAACTCTGGTGCAAAACACGTATATGTGGACTGGAATGATGAGACGTTAACACGCTTAAAGTTCGACCTAGCTCCTGAAGAAGCATTCGCTGAGTTCCCATCTTGGAAAGCACACGCTCGTGAAGAATTAGCAAAAGAAGGCGCTGCATTTATGTCTATTTATGCAGAAAACCCGGATTTATTAAAAGGTGTAGAAGCAACGCGTATCGCAACAGCTCATAAAGTAGCTGGTGAAGCAATGAAAGTATACCGTGATTACGTACAAGCTGATAAAGTAAGCTGGTGTGTCATTTCTGTTCCTACGAAAGAATGGGCTGCGAAAGTATTCCCTGACGTTGCACCAGAAGAACAAGAAGCAAAACTATGGGATGCTATTTTCAAAGCTACTCGTGCGGATTTAGAAAATCCTGTGGAAGCATGGAAAGAACACGATGAAACGTTACATACAAAAGTTGATTACTTAAACGAAAAGCATTATAAAGCCCTTCACTATACAGCTCCTGGAACAGATTTAACGATCGAACTTCCAGAAAAGCATGTATGGGCTGGTGCTGGTAGCTTAAATGAAAAGAACGTACCATTTATGGCGAACATTCCAACTGAAGAAGTATTTACAATGCCACTTAAAACAGGTGTAAACGGCCAAGTATCTAGCACAAAACCGTTAGCATTTGCAGGTAACATTATCGATAACTTCACGTTAACATTTGAAAACGGACGTATCGTAGACTATAAAGCTGAAACTGGTGAAGAGGCTTTAAAACATTTAGTAGAAACAGATGAAGGCTCTCACTTCTTAGGCGAGGTTGCTTTAGTACCTCATGATTCACCAATTTCAAATACAAATATTTTATTCTACAATACACTATTTGACGAAAACGCATCTTGCCACCTTGCAATCGGAAGTGCCTATGCATTCAACTTAATTGGCGGAAAAACAATGTCTAAAGAAGAACTTGCTGAAAACGGAGCAAACAATAGTATTACACACAACGACTTCATGATCGGATCCGCTGAGCTTGATATCGATGGTATTACAGATGATGGAAGACATGAACCAATCTTCCGTAAAGGTAACTGGGCATTTTAATAAAAACAAAAGGCTATCTTCCACACCGGAAGATAGCCTTTTATGATGCCGATGAAACCTTAAGCCCAATTACTCCTAAAACAATAAAAAGAATACAAAATACTTGGAATAAGTTAATGTGCTCTTTGAAGAAATACACGCTAATAATTGTAATAAGTAATGTTCCTACACCAGACCAAATCGCATAAGCAATACTTAAATGAATTTTTTTGACAACGATAGCAAATACGCTGAAACAAATTCCATAAAATACGAAAATAAGTACACTTGGAACAAGCTTTGTTAAACCATTTGATAGTTTCATCGCAATTGTTCCAGCTACTTCAAAAATAATTGTAACAAGTAATAATAACCAATATACCATACTAGAATCTCCTTCTCTGTTACCTTATAGAGATTCTAGTATACTACTTATAGTCCTAATGAAATATATTTAATTTCTAAATATTCCTCGATACCGAAATGCCCTCCTTCACGGCCAATACCACTTTCTTTAAAGCCACCGAATGGTGCTTGTGCAACTGATGGAAGTCCATCATTTAATCCGATAATACCGTACTCTAATGCCTCGCTAACTTGGAATGCTTGACTAATATCTTTTGTGAAAATATAAGCAGCTAAACCATATGGTGTATTATTTGCACGTTCGATTACTTCTTCAACCGTTTTAAATTTCGCAACTGGTGCTACTGGTCCGAATGTTTCTTCATTCATACAAAGCATCGTATCGTTCGCCAATCCAATTACAGTTGGTTGCATAAAGTGTCCATCTAGCTCTGCAACCTTATGACCACCAAATAGGACTGTTCCACCCTTTTGAATAGCATCTTCAATATGTTCCTGTACTTTCGAAACTGCATTCTCGTCAATAAGTGGTCCTACAGTCGTTCCATCACCGAAACCGTCTCCTACTTTTAACTGCCCTACTGCCTTTTGAAACTTCTCTGCAAATACTTCATACACTTCTTCCTGAACAAATACTCGGTTTGTACATATACACGTTTGTCCTGCGTTACGGAATTTCGAACCGATTACCGCCTCTACCGCTTTATCTAAGTCCGCATCATTCATAACAATAAACGGCGCGTGACCACCTAACTCAAGTGAAACCTTTTTCATCGTTTGTGCAGCACTAGCCATTAATTCTTTCCCAATCTCAGTTGATCCTGTAAAGGAAACTTTTCGAACACGCCCATCTTCCATCCACGTATCAGCAATTGCTTTCGCACTACCTGTTACAATATTTATTACGCCTTTTGGAATGTCCGCTTCATGGGCTAATTCAGCTAATTTCAAAGCAGTTAAAGGCGTTTGGCTTGCCGGTTTTACAACTGCCGTACATCCCGCTGCAAGCGCCGGGGCTACCTTTCTCGTAATCATAGCAGCCGGGAAGTTCCAAGGTGTAATAGCGGCCATAACTCCAACCGGTTGTTTCATAACTAAAATACGTTTATTCGGATGAGAAGCAGGGATCATTTCGCCATATACGCGTTTACCTTCTTCTGCATACCATTCAACAAAGCTATTGGCATAATTCACTTCACCAAGTGCTTCTACAAATGGCTTTCCTTGTTCTCTCGTCATAATCGCTGCAATCTCTTCTTTATTTTCATCGATAAGTGTGAACCATTTTTTTAACTTCACTGCACGGTCTGCTGCTGTTAACTTAGACCATGATTTAAAAGCTTCATGAGCAGCATCAACAGCTTGCTTTGCCTCTGTTACCCCGCCCTTTGGTACCGTCGCAAATATTTCCTTCGTTGCTGGATTATTTACTTCGATTTGTTCTTGCAATGTAATCCACTCACCATTTATATACATCGCCTTTTTCTCTACATTTACAAACGTCGCTTTTTTATCCAATGTTTTCTTCCTCCTCTATAAGTTTCTTTATCTTCCTAGTGGCAGCAGATTGACTTATTTTTAAAAACTCCGCTACTTTATAACTCGATCCATATGTTTTATATGCTTTCAAAATAATATTCCGTTCTACTTCTTCTAACATTTTATAGAGACTTTGGCCGGACTGTTCAACCGTTGATTCTTGCATCGCTATTGGCAAATCTTCTATCGTAACGATATCATCAGCAGTTATAACAATTCGCTCAATCACATTTTCAATTTCTCTATTATTTCCTTCCCACCGGTAACCAACAAACATTTGCAATGTGCTAGGCGCTAATTTTACATTCCGACCATATTTCTCGTTAAAGTGCTGTAAATAATGATAAATGAGTGGCAAAATGTCTTCAGTTCTTTCTCTGAGTGGTGGAATTACAATTGGAATGACATTTAGACGATAATATAAATCTTTCCGGAATGTTCCTTGTTTCACCATCATATTTAAATCTCTATTTGTAGCCGCTACAATTCTAACGTCCACCTTTTTTAATTCTCTTCCGCCAATAGGACGAAACGTTTTTTCTTGCAACACTTGCAAAAGTTTCGCTTGAATTTCAAGTGGCATTTCGCCAATTTCATCTAAGAAAAGGGTTCCTTTATGAGCCGATTCTAATAATCCCTTTTTCCCTTCACGATTCGCACCTGTAAAAGATCCACCTGAGTATCCAAAAAGCTCTGATTCAATTAAATTCGTTGGCAATGCCGCACAATTAATTTCATAGAAACTTTCATTCTTCCTGTTACTCACTTCATGTAAATGACGTACTAATCGACTCTTCCCTACTCCTGTCTCACCTAAAACGAGAACTGTACTATCTACCACGGATACTTTCTTGATTGTCTCGACTATTTTTTGCATAGCGATACTTTTAAAAATAAGTCCTTCATGTTCATATGTTTCTCTTAATTCTTTTTTATATGTTTTTAACTGATTATCCATTTCCTCTACCTTTTGACGTAATTGGTAGAGCTCTGTCAGATCACGTGAATAACTAATTACTCTTCTTAAATTTCCCTCATTATCAAAAACAGGCCTTGTACGAACGTGTAAATACTCTCCTGATTTTGTCGTTTGAACGAGTTCAATCGGTCTCTTTTTTTCAATTACTTCTAACGTTGCCGATGGATAAAAGATACCATCCTTCTGCAATTCTTTCACATGCTTACCTACCAACTCTTTAGCAGCTAGTTGATAGTGCCTTTCACATGTACTATTTACACGCACAACGATTCCCTTTTCGTCAGTCACAAAAATTTCGTCAAACGCATATTCAAATACATCTTGTAAATCCATTAACACTCGTTCCTTTTCTCCAACCATCCTAGCCACCCCTAACTTCCAATCCATCGATTCACTTCACTACCTTTATTATAAAGTGAATTTTCTGTATTTTATATAGAGTCAGCTAGAATGTTTGCGATTTATTATTTAACTTTTAAACACGAGCAGTATTCGCTTTCTCATAACAGACTTGCAATGATTCTTCAATTATAGTTAATCCTTCTTCAAGTTGCTCATCTGTAATAACTAATGGCATTAACACACGAATAACATTACCGTATGTCCCTGCTGATAGTAGAAGTAATCCGCGTTTATTTGCCTCTGCGCACAAATTAGCTGTTAACGTTTTATCAGGTGCTTTCGTCTTACGATCTTGAACGAGCTCGAATGCACACATTGCTCCTAAACCACGCACATCACCAATGCAATTATATTTATTTTTCATCTCTTCGAATCGGTTCATTACGACTTTTCCTAATTCTATCGCTCTATCATTTAAATTCTCTTTTTCTATTACATCAAGTACTGCCAATGCTGCTGCACATCCTAGTGGGCTTCCTGCATACGTTCCACCAAGCTCTCCCGGCGCAGACTCATTCATAATTTCCTTGCGCCCAATAACACCACTAATCGGTACACCAGCGCCTAATGATTTAGATACCGTAATTAAATCTGGAACGACATCATAATGATCAATGGCAAAATATTTTCCTGTACGACTAAATCCTGTTTGAATTTCATCCGCTACAAATAAGATGCCGTGTTCTGAACAAATATTGCGTACTTCTTGCACAAACTTCTTACTTGGAACGATAAATCCGCCTTCCCCTTGAACAGGTTCCATTACAACGGCTGCAATTGTTTCTGGTGCTACTTCTGATATGAAGAAATTCTTAAACTCTTCAATAATAAAGTCATCGTACTGCTCTTCCGTTAATCCTTCTGGGCGGCGATATTCGTACGGGAATGGTGCTTTATAGACTTCAGGCGCAAATGGACCAAATCCAAATTTATATGGTTTTACTTTACTTGTCATCGTCATTGTCATTAATGTACGCCCATGGAATCCTTTAGAAAATGCGATAATACCAGGTCTTTTTGTATATTTACGAGCGATTTTCACAGCGTTCTCAACCGCTTCTGCACCACTATTTAAAAATAGTACTTGCTTATCAAAACTTCCCGGCGCTAATGCCGCAAGTTTTTCTGCTAATTCAATATATGGCTCATACATCATGACATTAAATCCAGTATGAATGTATTGATCTACTTGTTTATGGAGCGCCTCTTTAACAGCTGGATGACAATGCCCTACGTTAATTGTTCCGATTGCTCCCGCGAAATCAATGTACTGATTGCCATCAACATCTGTTACAAGAGAACCATTTGCAGATTGTACAAACGTTGGGATGCCGTTACTTACTCCTTTTGGTACTATATTTTGGCGGCGTTCTAATAAAGACGCTGCTTTCGGTCCAGGAATTTGTTCATTTACTTTAGCAAATTTTTTTGTGTTCATTACGTACCCCATCCTTTTCTTTACATTGTTTTCTCTTTTCATTGCAAAATGTATGCCAACGTTCTTTCCCAGCATTCATCCTGCATACCTTCTATGTCAACATAAAAAATAAGTCTATAAAGACTCATTAAGAGTCCTTATAGACTTATTTTTCTTACACATTAGACTTTCCTTGTTCCCAAATCAACTCACCCGAATGAGAAATAAACTCCCCAACAGATTGTACTACTAAATCTGCAAGTGGTTCTAACGTTTGACGATCTCCTGTACCAGACAGTACTCCAATTGCATAGCAATTGCCACCATTTCTCGCTAAATATAAATCAGTTGGTGTATCTCCAACGATGGCTACTTCACATGCTTCTAAATGAAACTTCTCACAAAAAGATTCTACAATTCTTTTATCTGGTTTTTGTGCCGGAAATGTATCTGAAGCTACAACATAATCAAAAAAGGACTCTAATTGATATTGTTTCAAAAATAATTCTGTTGGTGCAAAATCATCAGCTGTCACAACACCTAAAATAAATCCTCTATCCTTTAAACCTTGTAAAATCCTCGGTAAATCCGCCGTCATTTTCATATAGGAGCGGTGTTCATACATAAGAGAAAATAATTTTTCACTTACCCACTCATGCATTTCCTCTTCCTTAGATGACGTAATATACTTACAAAGCCCCTTTGCTACATCGAGGCTTGTTCCAGCAGCTATTGCACTACGAGGATGAACAAATGCCCCATCCACACCGATTTCTTTTAATAAAGCCTGCTGCATTGACTGTGGGAGTTGATATAATTTTATACATTCAGCGACAAGCTCTTCAGCCACTTTTATCCAAATTGAATGAAAATCCATTAATGTCCCATCTTTATCAAATAGTATTGCCTTTACCTTCTCCATAGCATCCTACCTCTCGTTTCTTATCTCCTCCAGTGTATCAATAAAGTATGGATATAAAATAAACGAATTGTAAAAATACCATAAAAATCAAACTAACTTCCAATTTACAATTCCTCTATATAATAAAAAGGATGCCTTTACAGGGCATCCTCTTGTTGTTCAGGAACAAATAGTTCAAGACAATGATATATATTTTCGAATTCCATCGGTGCATCTCCACCGTATTCACCGTCTAAGTTAATCATTAGTTTATCTGGTGAATGCACTTTAATTCGATTTGCTTGTGTGTATAGCACTTTTGGGTTATTAATATGTTCACCACGCTGCGCTTGTGTTGCTGCTTTAATTAAGTCAGCAATAGAACCTTTTTTCAGTACTAATAAATCAAATAATCCATCATTAATCGATGCATATGGTGCTACCTTTTCAAAGCCGCCCACTGAACGAGTATTCGTAATTAAAAACATCGTAATTTCTTCTTGTAGTAATTTCCCATCATACTCAATTTCAACATATGTTGGATGTAATGACGGTAACATTTCGATTCCTTTTAAATAGTAAGCAAGTTGGCCTAATACCGTCTTTAGCTTGCTTGGCACTTCATATGTTAATTCTGTAATACGGCCGCCACCAGCGATATTAATGAAATATGTATCATTCGCTCTACCAAGATCTAACGGAACTGTTTTCCCTTCACAAATAATATCCGCAGCCTCTTCAATAGCACGAGGTACACCGATCGCACGCGCAAAATCATTTGTCGTTCCAACTGGAATAATTCCAAACTTTGGACGATGTTCATGTCCTACTAAGCCGTTCACCACTTCATTTAATGTACCATCACCACCAGCTGCGATAACAACATCAAACTTACGATCCGCAGCTTGCCTCGCTGCCACAGTCGCATCCCCAGGACCAGTTGTCGCATGACAAGACGCTTCATATCCAGCTTGTTCTAATTTTTGTAATACTTCCGGTAAGCTCTTCTTAAATAGCTCGCGCCCAGAAGTAGGATTATAAATAATTCTTGCTCGCTTCATCATTTATTAGCACAGGAAATTTCTTTATATATTGAAAAAGAACATACCGAACTTCTATTCAGTATTCCCATGCCTACCTCCTCTCATCTTCCTATCCTTCTTTTATCTCGCTCAAACAGGCAGTAAGAACCCGATTCGTGTAGTCCATCAAAAGTAAATATTCATTTCAATGGTTTTGTTTTATTTGACAAAAAATTTATGTCCATCTATTTCCTCACAACAATTTACATATAACGAATAATAATTATCTATTATTTCATGAGATGAAAAAAACCTCTATGTCTAGATTTATCATTATTCCCACCTTTTTGCAACTATCATACCATAGTTGCTATACAAACATTTTTACACTTTTGACAGTTAATCAAACGTTTGTTTAAACGATCTTCTCTCATTTAAACAAACGTTTGATTAACCTAGAAAAACACCCATGTACGGGTGTTTTTCTGCTTAATCTTTACAAGTTACTATTATTATCGCTTATTAATCTCTTCAAGTAAGATTTTGTTAACAAGCGGCGGATTTGCTTGTCCTTTTGTAGCTTTCATAATTTGACCAACTAAGAAGCCAATTGCACGGTCTTTACCGTTTTTAAAGTCTTCGATAGATTGCTCATTATTATCAAGAATTTCTGTTACAACTTTACGAAGTGTACCCTCGTCAGAAATTTGAACAAGACCTTTTGCTTTAACGATTTCCTCTGGGTCTCCACCTTTTTCAATTAACTCGTTAAATACTTTCTTCGCGATTTTAGAAGAAATTGTACCTTTTTCAATTAATTGAACCATTTTAGATAAACCAGCAGGCGTTAATGCAACGTCTTTTAATTCTTTTTGTTGTTTGTTTAAGTATGCAAGCACTTCACCCATTAACCAGTTTGATGTTAGTTTCGCATCTGCTCCATCTTCAATTGCTGCTTCAAAGAAATCAGACATCTCTTTCGTTAATGTTAATACGTGTGCATCATAAGCTGGTAAGCCAATTTCTGCAACGTAGCGAGCTTTACGTGCATCTGGAAGTTCTGGAATCGAAGCACGAATTTCTTCTTTCCACTCATCATCGATGTAAAGTTCAACTAAGTCTGGCTCTGGGAAGTAACGGTAATCGTCAGATCCCTCTTTCACACGCATTAAGATTGTTTTCTTCGTTGCTTCATCATAACGACGTGTTTCTTGTTGGATGATACCACCAGATAACAATTCTTTCTCTTGGCGCACTTGCTCGTGCTCAAGACCTTTTTGTACGTAAGTGAATGAGTTTAAGTTTTTCAGTTCCGCTTTTGTACCGAACTTCTCTTGTCCAACTGGACGAAGGGAAATGTTCGCATCACAACGCAAGGAACCTTCTTCCATCTTACAATCAGATACGCCAGTGTATTGAATGATTGATTTTAACTTCTCTAAGTATGCATATGCTTCTTCTGGCGTACGCATATCTGGCTCAGATACGATCTCGATTAAAGGCATACCTTGACGATTGTAATCTACTAATGAACCATCAGCTGTATGCGTTGATTTACCAGCATCTTCTTCTAAATGAAGACGTGTAATACCGATACGTTTCTTTTTACCATCTACTTCAATTTCAATCCAACCATTTTCACCAATTGGCTTATCGAATTGAGAAATTTGGTAAGCTTTCGGATTATCTGGGTAGAAATAGTTTTTACGGTCGAACTTCGTTTCCGTTGCGATTTCACAGTTTAATGCCATTGCAGCTTTCATTGCAAAGTTAACTGCTTCTTTATTTAAAGTAGGAAGTACCCCTGGGTATCCTAAGTCAATTACACTTGTTTGTGTATTTGGCTCCGCTCCGAATTCTGTTGGACTCGCAGAGAAAATTTTCGAATTTGTTTTTAACTCAACGTGAACCTCTAAACCAATAATTGTTTCTAAATTCATCTATGCTCGCCTCCTTACAGACTTGCTTTTTTTGTATGATAGTCTGTTGCTTGCTCAAACGCATGTGCAACGCGGTAAATTGTCGCTTCATCGAAGTGTTTACCAATGATTTGTAGACCAAGTGGCATGTTGTTAGCACCGAATCCACATGGAACAGAAATCGCTGGAACACCCGCTAAGTTTACTGGGATTGTTAAAATGTCATTTGCATACATTGTCATTGGATCATCAACTTTTTCGCCCACTTTAAATGCCGGAGTTGGCGTTGTTGGTCCAATAATAACATCGTAGTTAGCAAATACATTTTCAAAGTCGTTTTTAATTAATGTACGTACTTGTTGTGCTTTCTTGTAGTATGCATCATAGTAACCAGAGCTAAGTGCAAATGTACCAAGCATAATACGACGTTTTACTTCATCACCAAAACCTTCGCTACGTGTGTTTTTGTAAAGGTCTAATAAATTATTTACATTATCAGAACGAACACCGTAACGTACGCCATCAAAGCGTGAAAGATTAGCAGATGCTTCAGAAGAAGATAATAAGTAATACGTTGCTAGAGCGTATTTAGAGTGTGGAAGAGATACTTCCTCCCAAGTTGCGCCCATACCTTCTAATACTTTTAAAGCAGCTAGTACTGACTCACGAGCTTCTTCGCCAACACCTTCTCCTAAGTATTCTTTCGGTACAGCAATGCGTAAACCTTTAACGTCGCCTGTTAAACCAGCTAAGTAGTTTCCTACTTCAACGTTAGCAGAAGTTGCATCCATACGGTCAATACCTGAAATAGCTTGTAATAAGTATGCATTATCTTCTACTGTACGTGTAATCGGTCCGATTTGGTCAAGTGAAGATGCGAATGCTACTAATCCGTAACGAGATACGCGTCCGTAAGTTGGTTTTAAACCTACAACGCCGCAATATGCAGCTGGCTGACGGATAGAACCACCCGTATCAGAACCTAGAGAGAATAATACTTCTCCTGCTGCTACAGCTGCTGCAGAACCACCACTAGATCCGCCTGGAACGTAATCTAAGTTCCATGGATTTTTCGTAGCGTAGAAACCTGAGTTTTCATTTGAAGAACCCATTGCGAACTCGTCCATATTTAACTTACCGATTGTAACTGTGTCAGCAGCTTTTAGCTTTTGCACAACTGTTGCATCATAAATTGGATCAAAGTTTGCTAACATTTTGCTCGCACAAGTTGTACGAAGACCGTTAGTTACAATGTTATCTTTTACACCAATTGGCATACCGAATAATAAACCATTATCTTCAGCACCAATTTTCGCGTCTAATTCTTTCGCTTTCGCGCGTGCGTTTTCTTCATCTAATGTAAGAAAAGCTTTTACGTTATCTTCAACATCCGCAATACGTTTGTAAGATTCTTCTACTAAATCTGTAACGGAAATTTCTTTGTTGTTTAACTTCTTATGTAACTCTGATACGGAATGATCAAATAATGACATCGAAATTCCCCTCCTCTATTCTAATACTGCTGGAACACGGATTTGATTATCTTTGTGATCCGGTGCATTTTTTAATACTTCTTCGACTGGTAAACCTTTTTCTGGTACATCTTCACGCATAACATTTTTCATAGTTAATACATGAGTTGTTGGTTTTACATCAGTTGTATCTAATTCATTTAACTGTTCTGCAAATGTAACAATTGCATCTAGTTGTTTTTGAAATTTTTTAGCTTCTTGATCAGTAATTGCAAGACGTGCTAAATGTGCTACGTGCTTTACATTCTCAACGGAAATTCTTGACACGGCTAGGCCACCTCCATAATATATCGTTCAATCTACAATACTATTGATGATACCAAATTTTCAGTACTTCAAGCAAGTCAACACACGGCACTTACTGCATTTTTACATAAAAAAAGAAAGGCAAATGCCTTTCTTTACGATTTACTCTTTATCTAACGGTTTATTTTTCGGAAATCTCTCGTTATCTTCTTCATTATCACGAATTGTTTTTTGTAATACAAAACAAGACATCGTTAAAAATAATGTTCCAATTAAATAATATCCTTTTACACTAAGCGTTTCATCTAACGTATAAATTCCAATTAGCATACCTGAAAGTGCACAAACAAATGAAGTCCATGCTAAAAACGTGAACGCTTGCGTATTACGTCTTCTCATTGTTCTCCCCCTCGTTAGCTGTACATCCATTATAGATAAGTATATTTACTATGATGGATTTTTATGTAAATTCTAGTTTTATATTTATAAATCTATCATAAAAGAATACTATTTTAAAGTTAGTTTTCTGTCTAATCTGAAAAAACAGTTAAAACTATTGACATTTATTTCAATTCTGCATAAAATAAAAACAAATATTACGAACCTCGAAATATACGGGAGTGGAAATAATTGTTGCAATACGAACATTTTTTAGACTTACTGCTAGATAACGCCAAGAAACTTTTTTATCCTGAAGAATGGGTAAGCCTAGATTTAACACTTTCTAAAACAGAAGTATTTTGTTTACTTTGGATGGAGCGAAATACAGATATTACAATGACAAAAATCGCTGACCTTCTTGATATACCGATGAGTACAACGACAGGTGTTGTAAATCGCCTCGTAAAAAAGGGATATATTGAAAGGTACCGTGATGAAAACGACCGACGCATTGTATTAATTCGTTTAACAGAAAACGGCGTAATGCTCGTTCAAGAAGTAAAACAAAATGCAGCCCATTACTTTAACCTAGTGACAGAAGCATTATCAGAAGAAGAAAAAGCATTCTTACTACAAATCTTCCAAAAGATCATGAATCACATTGCTACGTCACAGCAAAAAACAGAAGAAAAGGTTTCTACACCTAAAATGAAAAACATTCCGATTGAATAAAACCCTAGTTGGGTTTTTATTCAACATTTTATTTCGGAACTCGTAATATTCGATACTCGAAACAAAGGGGATAGAATAATGAGAATTATTTTGTATACAGGTAAAGGCGGCGTAGGAAAAACTAGCATTTCAGCAGCAACAGCACTTCAAAGCGCAAAACAAGGATTAAAAACATTAGTAATGAGTACAGATCCTGCTCATAGTTTAGGAGATTCATTTGGTATAAAGCTATCTTCTGAGCCATTAGCAATTCGTGAAAATTTGTGGGCACAAGAAATTAATACGATTTATGAGATGGAAAAAGGCTGGGGGAAATTACAGAAATATATTACGCTACTCTTCACCTCCAAAGCAGCTGATGATATTACAACAGAAGAATTAACGATGTTTCCTGGTATGGAAGATTTAATTAGCTTACTTCGCGTACTCGATTATTATAAACAAAACACATATGATGTTATTATCATTGATTGTGCTCCAACAGGAGAAACATTAGCAATGCTCAGCTTTCCAGACATGCTCGGCTGGTGGATGGAAAAACTCTTTCCTATTAAAAGAAAAGTTTTAAAAGTTGTTCGTCCTGTAGCTCAACCACTTCTTGGTGTCCCCCTTCCAACCGATGATATTATGGACGAATTAACGAATACACTTGAACAACTTGGAGAAATGAGAGATATTTTATCAAACCGAGACATAACAAGTATCCGCATCGTTGTAAATCCTGAAAAGATGGTCATTAAAGAAGCTCAGCGCAGCTTTACGTATTTAAACTTATACGATTATAACGTGGATGCCATTATGATTAATCGCGTCATCCCTAACACTGTCACCGATCCTTATTTTCAAGCATGGAAAGATACTCAAAAGAAATATAAAACATTGATTCAAGATAGTTTTCAGCCGCTTCCTATTTACGAAGCTCCTATGTTTGAACAAGAGGTTGTCGGTTTGTCTATGTTAGAGCGTGTAGGAGATGCTTTATTTAAATCAGATTCTTCTCCTACGGAAGTGAAATTTAACGGTCGCACTCAATATGTAAAAAAAGATGGCGATGAGTATATTTTCGTTCTCTCCATTCCCTTCTCAAACAAAAGTGAACTTTCATTAAATCAAAAAGGTGATGAACTTATCATTCGTTCAGGTTCTGTGAAACGGAACATCACATTACCAAAAACGTTAACACACCTTTCTATTCAAGGAGCAAAATTCGAAGATGATGTACTAAACATTCGATTTGGAGGTGTAGTGCATGCGTGAGGAACTACTAAGGAAGGTAATTCGTACAAAAATAAAAGTCGGTATGAATATATTAGAAGAGTTACCTGCCCCAATCCAGCAATCAGCTAAGCAAGCACTAAACATTTTGCAAGAGGAACTAGCTACTTATCCGAAAAAACAAGAGCATCATGAGGATAATTTAAAAAGTATCATAATTGAATAACTATCCCTGTATAGAGGGCCTTTTTTAGGCTTTCTATATTTTATTGGAGTGATGTAAGTTGATGAAAAAACATTCAACTATTATACCCTGGATCATTCCTTTATTATTTTTCGTTCATAACCTTGAAGAATCTTTTCAAATGCCACAATATCTTGCTAATCAATTTTCAATTCATTTTATAACAAGCCGACAATTTTTCATTGCGATTTTCGTATTAACAATCTTTGTCTTACTTATCGTCTTTCTATATCAACTAAACTTCTTGTCTTCTATATACTGGATTATTTTTATACAGGGGGCGATATTCTTCAACTCTGTTCAACATATTATTTTGTTTTTCATTTATCGTTCATATAATCCTGGCGTAATATCAGCCGTTTTCATTATGATTTTTTCTATTTTCTTTTTTTCATTCGAAAAACACCTCATTCATAAAAAACAATTCATAATTACACTCATTTTCAGCTTATTTGCTTACCCTTTTATAATTTGGATTACCTTACTATTCGCTAGCTACTTTCATTCATAAAAAAAGACCAGGAAAACTCCTGGTCCATCACTCTACTTAACAAACATTGGATTCTACGTTATACAGAATTGGAAGGTACAGAATTAGGGTTTTGTTTGTTAAGTAGATTATATGTTGAACGAGCTAACAGCGGAGGGGTTCCTACTGTTAATCGTTAAACCCGATAATTATTTTACGATTTTTTCAAGCTCCTCAAGTGAAAGATCTACTGAAATGGAACCATCATTTGTTTCTTTCTTAATTGCATCTGTTACTTCTTTTGAATGATATAGTTCAATTACTTTTTTCAGTGTTGGATCATCTTTATCTTTTGTACGAGCTGCGAAAATATTAATATATGGCTTCGCATTTTCATTCTTTGGATCTTCTAAGAAAATTGGATCCTTCGCTGGATCTAATCCAGCTTGACCAGCAACACCGTTATTAATAACTGAAGCTGCAACATCTTTTAATACACGAGGTGTTTGCTGTGCGATAACCGGTGTAATTTTTAACTTCTTCGGATTTTCAGCAATGCCACTTGGATCTCCGAATAAGCCAAAGTCTTTCTTAAGCTTTAATAATCCAGCTGCATCAAGAAGTTTTAATGCACGAGCTTGGTTCGTTGGATCATTTGGAATCGCAATTTCTGAACCATCTGGAATTTCATTTGCCTTCTTATATTTTTCAGAGTATAAGCCCATTGGTGCAATTTGCGTTGTACCGACAGCTGTAATATCTAACTTATGCTCTTTTTTAAATTGCTCTAAGAAAGCAACGTGCTGGAATGAGTTTAGTTCAATATCTCCATCAGCTAACGCTTTATTTGGCGTTGTGTAATCAGAGAACTCAACCAGTTTAATTTTAATTCCCTCTTTTTCAGCTTTTTTCTTTAAAATTTCCCAAGCGTCTCCATCTGTTCCGGTTACGCCAACGCGAACTACTTTCTCTTTTGCTCCTACCCCCGTGTCTCCACTTGAGCAGCCGCTTAACGCTGAAATTCCTACAATCGCTGATAATGCAAATGCTAAAATTTTCTTCATTTTCTTTTCCCCTCTTCCTTTTTATGATCTACGTAAAAAGACTTTCGCAAAGTAGTTTCCTAAATTTTGAGCTACCTGTACGAGAATAATAAGTAAAACGACCGTTACGAACATAACTGATGTATCAAAACGTTGATAACCATATGTCATCGCTAAGTCACCAAGACCGCCACCACCGACAAGCCCAGCAACTGCAGAAAATTCAATTAAACCAACTGTCATAAACGTAACACCTAAAATCAATGGCGCTAACGCTTCTGGTACAAGAATTTCAAAAACAATTCTAAATGGTGAAGCACCCATCGCTTGAGCTGCTTCAATGACTCCCTTTGGAACTGAAACAAGATTTGTTTCAACCATTCTAGCAATACCAATTGACGCAACTAACGTCATTGGAAAGATTGCTGCTGCTGTTCCAATCGTCGTTCCGATAACACTTCTTGTTAGTGGGCTTAAAGCTACTAAGAAGATGATGAATGGAACCGGACGAATTGTATTAATAATGATATTAAGAATAGAAAAGACCCATTTATTTTCTAAAAAGTTTCCTTTCCTCGTTACATACAACAGTAAACCTAGGGGTATACCAAGAATTGTAGCAAATATAAGGGTTACGATTACCATTAAGAGGGTATCCCCCGTCGCATCTACTATGCGAGGCCAAAATATACTCCAATCAACTCGCATGAGCTTCTACCTCCTTCAGCTGCACTTGCAGTCTTAGATGTTGTAATGCTTTTTGAATTTCCTTCTGTTCACCTTGCAATTCTACAAGAAGATTTCCAAATAGCACATTTTGGAGTTCAATAATATTTCCATACAGTACGTTTACATCGACGTTATAGTTTTTCGCGATATATGATAGTACCGGCTGCCCTGTCTCTTCCCCAGTAAATGTTAAGCGATAAATCTGTCCACCATTTTGAATTTTCCCTAGAACACTTTCCGGTAAATGATCATTAATAATGGAGCGTACAAAGTTTTGAGTTGTCTTTGTTTTTGGTTGTGTGAAAACATCAAACAGTTTTCCTTCTTCAATAACCTTTCCCTTCTCCATTACAGCTACACGGTGACAAATTTCTTTCACAACATGCATTTCATGTGTAATAAGAAGAATTGTTACATTGTATTCTCGATTTACTTTCTTTAATAAGTTCAAAATTTCTGTCGTTGTTTCTGGATCTAAAGCTGATGTTGCCTCATCACATATAAGAATGTCTGGCGATGTTGCAAGAGCTCTTGCAATGCCAACACGCTGCTTTTGTCCGCCTGATAGTTGCTCTGGATAATAGTTTGCTTTATCTTCTAATCCTACAAACTTTAGCAGTTCATTTACTCTTTCTTTTATCTCATTTTTTGGTACTTTCGCTAACCTTAATGGATAAGCAATATTCCCAAACACTGTTCTTGAATTAAATAAATTAAAACTTTGAAAAATCATCCCGATTCTTTGTCTTAGCTTCCGTAATTCTTTCGTCGATAGTGATGTAATATCTTTATCATCTATTGAAATCGTTCCCGCCGTTGGTCTCTCTAACATATTTACTAGGCGTAATAACGTACTCTTTCCAGCGCCACTAAAACCGATAATGCCAAAAATTTCGCCCTTCTCAACTGATAATGTTACATCCTCCACCGCATGAACAGATTGCCCACCTGATTCATATACTTTACTTACGTTGTTAAAAGAAATCATTTTTTCCCCTCCTATATGCTGTAAAAACTTGAAGTAGAGCTTTCGAGGTAAAATAAAAAGTGCTCTCCTTCTTATCAACCGTAAAGATAAGAAGGAGAGCACTTATATGTACTCGGTCACATCTTCTCATCTTCCAAGCCTTTTATAAGGCTTGCTGGAGTTAGCACGGTATTAAAAAACCCGTTGCTGAGGTATCGTAGGGCCAGTCCCTCCACCTCTCTGGATAAGAATGTATCGATTTAATTGTCGTTTAATTAATTCTCATTATAGAACTCAGAATAATAAGAGTCAATACATTTTTTAGAAAAATATTAATTATTTCTCTATTAAAATTTTCAAATAAAAAATCACAATATAATATTGCTTTTTAAAGTTATGTAAAATTCTTCTCCTTCATATTTTTTTAAAAGGAGAATCACCTCTATAAATTGAATACCATTATTTGAATATGAAACCGGAGGAAGATAAATATATGAAAACAGCTCTTTTACTCGTTGATATTCAAAATGATTATTTTCAACACGGAAAGATGGAATTGCGTAATCCAATAGAAGCAAGCAAATATGCTCGTCAGCTGCTACAACTCTTTAGAACGAAAAACGAACCTATTTTTCATATCCAACATGTAGCAATAAAAGATGACGCTACTTTTTTCCTACCCAATACAGAGGGTGTACATATTCATGAAAGCGTACGTCCACTTAGAGAAGAAACCGTTATACTCAAACATTATCCAAATAGTTTTCGCGAAACTGATCTTCTAGAACAATTACAACGTTTAGACATTGAACACGTCGTCATATGCGGGATGATGACTCATATGTGTATTGATGCTACCGTAAGGGCTGCTTTTGATTTCGGCTTTCCATGTACCGTTATACATGATGCTTGTGCTACAAAAGATCTTTCTTTTAAGAATGCTACTATACCAGCCGTTTATATTCATAACACAATTTTGGCTAGTTTAAATGGAGTATACGCAACTGTAATGAGTACAGAGGAGTTTGTGGCTACAAAAAAACACTCCCTTCAATGAGCAAAACCGAAAAGAGTGTTTCTTGTCAAACCATAGATTTTCTTTCAAATTGTATTATACAGGAAATCCTTAAAATGAATACTAAAAAATATGACTAATAAGTCAACTTTTCTCATTGTTTTGTTTCTATTTACATGTTTATCCCGATATTAATAGGATTTAGCTAGTTCTAATTATCGAATGGTAATATACGGTAATTAGAACTAGTTTCTCCTATTAAAAACGTAACATATTATTTATCTGTTTGTTTTTGCTTCTTTTTCAAATACTCCGCACGCAATTTTTCAATTTGCTGCTTTTTATCAAATTTGGCAGGCGTCTGTTTTTCATGAAACTTTGCCACAGATACCTGACTTTTGTAATCCAATTGATATTTTCCCACTTTGTTCACCTACTTTTCTTGTCTTTAAAGAGAATCTATTCAACAAATATAATATACCTTATTTACTGAAGTAAACCTTATTACATTATTAGTTTCTCTACTTATATCTATCTTAATCCATATATAGAAATTTTTTCAAAAAAAAAAAAAAAAAGAGATCTTCGCAGACTGCGAAGATCTCTTCTACTATTTCTTATAAAGTTTCAGAAGTAGTTTTTGCTTGCATGTGAAGTGCTAAGTAGTCAGGGCCACCAGCTTTAGAGTCTGTACCAGACATGTTAAAGCCACCGAATGGTTGGTAACCTACGATTGCACCAGTACATCCACGGTTGAAGTATAAGTTACCCACATGGAATTCTTCACGTGCTTTTTCAATATGGTCACGGTTATTAGTAACAACAGCACCTGTTAAACCGTATTCTGTATTGTTTGCAATTGCAAGTGCATGATCAAAGTCTTTTGCTTTACAGAATGCTACTACTGGTCCGAAGATTTCTTCTTTCATTAAGCGAGCATCTTCTGCAACGTCAGCAACGATTGTTGGTTGGATGAACCAGCCTTTAGAATCGTCTCCTTCGCCACCTGTTAAGATTCTACCTTCTTCTTTACCAATTGCAACATAGCTCATCACTTTATCAAATGCAGCTTGGTCATTAACAGGACCCATGTTTGTACCTAAAACAGCTGGATTAGCAACTGTTAATTCTTTCGTTAATTCAACAGCACGATTTAATACGTAATCGTATACATCTTCATGGATTACTGCACGAGAACATGCAGAACATTTTTGTCCTGAGAATCCGAATGCTGATGCTACGATAGATTTAGCTGCTAATTCAAGATCTGCTTCTTTATCAACAACGATTGTATCTTTACCACCCATTTCAGCGATAACGCGTTTTAACCAAATTTGGCCTGGGTTTACTTTCGCTGCACGCTCATAAATACGGATACCTACATCACGAGATCCAGTGAAGCTCACGAAACGTGTACGAGGGTGATCTACTAAGTAGTCACCAACTTCAGAACCATTACCTGGAACGAAGTTTACTACGCCAGCTGGTAAGCCAGCTTCTTCTAACACTTCCATGAATTTCGCTGCTACTACAGGAGTTGTACTAGCTGGTTTTAGTAATACTGTGTTACCAGAAACTAAAGCAGCTGTTGTCATACCTGCCATAATTGCGAATGGGAAGTTCCAAGGAGAAATGATAACACCTACTCCTAATGGAATGTAAGAGAAACGATTATATTCAATTGGACGGCTTTCTACTGGAATTCCGTCTTTTAATTTTAACATTTGACGACCATAATATTCCATAAAGTCGATTGCTTCTGCTGTATCAGCATCTGCCTCATTCCATGGTTTACCTGCTTCTTTTACAAGAATAGCAGAGAATTCATGCTTTCTGCGACGAACGATTGCTGCAGCACGGAATAAAATGTCTGCACGCATTTCTGGCTTTGATTTTCTCCAAGTTTGGAATGTTTCATCCGCTACTTGCATTGCTTTTTCAGCTAACTCACGGCTTGCTTTTGAAACGCGACCAACAAGTTCCTCTTTATTTGCAGGGTTTACAGAAACAATTTTGTCTTCTGTAGTGATTTTTTCTCCCCCAATAATTAATGGATAGTCTTGTCCAAGATAAGATTCTACTTTCTTTAAACCTTCTTCAAACGCTAATTTGTTAGCCTCCACTGAAAAATCTGTAAATGGCTCATGTTTGTATGCTACTACCATTCTTTTTAGCCTCCCCTTAGAAAAACGTTTACATTTTACAACATTATTCTACACGATAATTTAGATTTATTCAAATATTCCTAGACTTATATTTTAAAAATTAATTAATTTTTAAAATATAATAAAAAAATAGAGTTATACATACGTATAACTCTACAAAATATGAGTATATTCCAAAATGTTTTTTCCAATCAATAAAATAGTTACTAACAAAAATAAAGTTCTTACATATCCAACACCTTTTTGGACTGCAAACTTCGATCCAAAATAAGCGCCAAAAATCATCGACAATCCCATAATAATACCGTATTCAAAATGAATTACGTCTAAAAATAAAAAAGTAATTAAAGATACGATATTACTAACAAAGTTCAAAAGTTTTCCAGATGCTGCCGCTTGAATAAAATCCAAACCAACTAATAAAAATGCAAAAATTAAAAAGGATCCTGTCCCTGGTCCAAAAAATCCATCGTAAAACCCTATCATTAAAATAACAAAGAAAAATATTAATGTTTTTCTTTTCGTCATCTTCTTATAGGTAGATACACTTCCCCAATCCTTTTTTGCAATAATATAAATGGCAATAAACACCAACATCACAAGCACTAACGGACGTAAAATATCCGGCGGAATAAACTTTACTACTAAAGCGCCTGCGACCGCTCCTATAACAGTTAACGGGATTAACTTTCCTACAATTTTAAAATCGACCTTTCCTGATCGAATAAAATAAACTGCACTCGTAAACGTCCCCATCGTTGCAGCTAATTTATTCGTTGCAATTGCCGAAGCTGGTGGTAAACCAACAAACATAAGTGCTGGAAGCGAAATTAATCCTCCACCGCCAACAACTGAATCAATAAAAGCTGCTAAAAAGCCGAATGCAATTAATAAAATAATGACTTGAAAACTTAATTCGTCCATGTGCTTTACCCCTTACCCCCATTATTTATAACATTTTAAATTATAACAAAATTACCCAAGAAAAAAAGCCGTTCCATAAAGGAACGGCCCTTCTATTTAATCTAAAATTTTCACAAATGGTTCATCTTGCTTCGCTTCACGTATAATAATCGCTTCTGGACGTTCTACAGATTTAATCGTTACTTGTACTTTCATATAATTCGGGAAGTATTCCATAACAAGCCCAGCTACATATTGTGTAAAACCAATTATTTCTGCTTTCCCATTAAACTGGACAGGAATATCAAGCTTTATTTCTCTTAATTCATCATCTCTATACATACCAGTACCGATAACAGCTGTATAGTCGCCTTGGAAATAATCGCTTAGTTTTGCTTTAAAGTTCGATACTCTCGCAAGGTCTTCACGTTTATTATCTGTTTTCGCTTGTTCAGATGGGAACAAATAATATTTCTCATTAATTTGTTTCCAATCCTCAACCGTTTCACTGCCTTTTTCAACATTCGCATAAGAAACAAAGTTACCTGGTACGAGCGAAGACTTCGGAGCCTGACGATAAATTGCAAATGTTATCGGAAGGTTTTTTGTTTCAGGATCTTGTTGATGCATAACTTTCAAGATTTCTGGCGCCATTTTTTTCCCTTCAGCTAACATTTTTTCATTCGAAATCGCAGCCTCACGCGGATACCCATGCTCTTCCTCATAATAATGAACCGAATTCATTGCTAAACCGACTACAATGCCACTACGCTCATCTTTTTCGCCTTTGTTCACATAATAATCATGCTCTAAAATATTTGAAATATATATTGGATTTTTTTTATTTTTTGCCTCTAATGATTCGGATCCTGCACCTAATGCGGGATTTAACCCTATGTTCGGGAATTTAACCGCATCTTTTTTTAGTGTATTTTCTAGTTCCTTTTGCTCTGCATCTGTACGTTTTCTTTTAACAAGCATCTGTATATACTGAGTATTTAGGGACTTTCCGCCTTTTAAAACATTATCTTTCGTACTAAATGATTCTTTCGCAATACGCATTAATCCTGTTTCAAATTCATCTATATCAAGACGATTACTTACTCCTTGCACAACTAAGCCACGGGCGTTTCCTCCATAAAATGGAATAGTCGTCTTATAATATTCATCCGAAATAGAGTACTTCGGAACGATTGCTTGTTCTTTTGCTTTCCCCGATTTCTCAGCCACTTTTTCATCTTTATCGGCACCTGCACTACATCCACTTACAAGTAGACCAAGGCTTAATACCGCTAATGCTATTTTTTTCATGGTAAGTTTGCACCTCTTACTTATTTAGCTCTTGTAAGAACCTCTCTTCATTCCAAACCTCAACATTATGCTTCTCCGCTTGTGCTAATTTCGAACCTGCTGCTTCACCTGCAACAACTAAATCCGTACTTTTACTAACACTTCCTGTGACTTTTCCACCTAATGCCTCAATCTTCTTCTTCGCTTCACTACGTCCCATAACTTCTAATTTACCTGTTAAAACGACAGTTTTTCCTGCGAAGTACGACTCAACATTTTGTAAATCAGCAATTTTTATACCTTTGTATGCCATATTCACGCCATACTCTTTAAATTGTTGTAATAACTCTAATACGTCTTCATTATCAAAATACGTCACGACGGATTGAGCCATTTTTTCACCAATCTCATTAATTGCTTTTAGTTCTTCTTCCGTTGCTTTCACAAGCGCATCCATCGTTTCGAAATGCTCTGCAAATGTACGTGCTGCTTTTGCTCCGACATGGCGAATACCAAGGCCAAATAATAATCGCTCCAATGAGTTTTCTTTAGAATTCTCAATTGCTTGCACTAAATTCGTTGCTGATTTTTCACCGAATCGTTCTAGCTGCAATAATTGCTCTTTCGTCAACGAATATAAATCAGCAAATGTACGAATATAATCCGCATCAAAGAGTTGTGTAATGACACGTTCTCCAAGTCCATCAATATTCATTGCATTTCTTGAAACGAAATGAATTAACCCTTCTCGAATTTGAGCTGGACAAGTTGGATTTATACAACGAAGTGCTACTTCTTCTTCTAAACGAACTAGTTCACTCTCACATGCTGGACAATGCGTTGGCATATGATATTCTTCTTCCTCACCAGTACGCTTATCGAAAATAACGTTCACAACTTCAGGAATAATATCTCCAGCCTTCTTCACTACAACATAGTCACCAATTCGAATGTCCTTTTCACGAATTAAATCTTCGTTATGTAAAGAAGCACGACGAACGATAGTACCAGCTACTCGCACTGGCTCTAGCTCTGCTGTCGGTGTTACAACTCCTGTGCGACCAACACTTAATTCAATGCCTGTTAATCTTGTTACAACTTCTTCAGCCGGGAATTTATAAGCAATTGCCCATCTTGGACTCTTTGCTGTAGTTCCTAAACTTTCTTGAAGAGCAACATCATCTACTTTTATAACGATTCCATCAATCTCATAATCAAGATGCGGACGTTTTTCTTGCCATTCTTCTACATAAGCTATAACTTCTTCAATTGTCTCACATGTACGTCGATTTGGATTTGTTTTGAATCCAAGTTCACCTAAGAAATCCAGCGATTCACTATGTGATGGAATTGTTTTTTCTTCTACATTCGCAAGACCATACACAAACATAGATAAGTTACGCTTCGCTGCAATTTTTGGATCAAGTTGGCGTATTGAACCTGCCGCCGCATTACGCGGATTCGCAAATACATCTTCACCATTTTGTTCTTTTTCTTCATTTAACTTAACGAATGAACGCTTCGGCATATAAGCTTCGCCTCGTGCTTCTAACGTTACTTCTTCATTTAAACGGAGCGGGATCGCTTTAATCGTTTTTAAATTTTGGGTAATATCTTCACCTGTTACACCATCACCACGTGTTGCCCCTTGAATGAAGCGTCCTTTTTCATAATGAAGTGAAACAGCAAGTCCGTCAATTTTTAATTCGCATATATATCTTACATTCGCATCATCAATTCCTTGGCGTACTCGTCGGTCGAAATCACGTAAATCTCCTTCGTTAAATGCATTTCCTAAACTTAACATCGGTGACTTATGTGTTACTTTTTCAAATATATCAAGAACAGTCCCCCCAACGCGAATGGAGGGAGAGTCTTCACTCATAAACTCTGGATTCTCTGCTTCTAATTTTATAAGCTCCTGCATATTACGGTCATACTCCGCATCAGAAACAGAAGGATTGTCTAATACGTGATACTGATAGTTAAATGTATTTAACAAATCACGCAATTCTTCTATACGTTGTTTTGCTATCTCTTTTGACATATCCTCATTCCTTTCCTATTGTTTCGTCACAGGTGCAAATTTTGCTAACAAACGTTTAACACCAATTGGGCTTGGGAACGCAATATCTAATTCTTTTGCATCACCTTCACCTTTTACACTGACAACTGTACCGACTCCCCATTTTTGGTGGGAAGCTTTATCTCCTACTGCCCAGCCAATTTGTTCGCCGCCTGTCGTCTTAGCCGTCGGACGTGCGAAAGCTGAACGAGAGCGTGTTGTAGTTGTCGTTGTCGTTCTACTGCTACTAGCCGTTCTTCCTTTTGCACCAAACGATGTTTCACGCTTCGGCGCTGTTTCATTTAACGATTCCACTAGCTCTGCCGGGATTTCTGTAATAAATCGCGATGCGGCATTCATACTTGTTCTACCAAATAAAGTACGCATTTGTGCATTGGATAAATATAACTCTTCTTCTGCACGCGTAATACCTACATAAGCAAGGCGACGCTCTTCTTGCATTTCATCTTCTTCCATTAGAGAACGAGTATGCGGGAATATTCCTTCCTCTAACCCAACAATAAAGACAACTGGGAACTCTAACCCTTTCGCTGAGTGCATCGTCATTAAAATAACTTCCTCACCAGCAGTTGGATCTTCATCGACACGATCAATATCAGCAACAAGCGCTAAGTCTGTTAAGAAGGCAACGAGGCTCTTATCTTCGCTTTGAGATTCAAATGTTTGCGTAACAGATAAAAACTCATCTAAGTTCTCTAAACGACCTTCCGCTTCTAAAGTACGCTCGTTTTTCAACATATCACGGTAGCCTGTTTTTTCAATAACTTCTTCTACCAATTCCGTAACAGATAAATACTCTTGCATATTTACCCAATTGTGTAATAAACCTGCGAATTCTTTTACTGCCTTTGTAATTTTTGCACTTACTCCAACATGCTCAATCTCATCGAATACAGCAGTTAATGAAATTCCATTTTGTACACCGTAATTAATAATTTTATCGATAGAAGTCGCACCAATTCCGCGCTTTGGCATGTTAATAATACGTGCGAAACTAATCTCATCATCTGGATTCCCAATTAAACGTAAATACGCCAAAATGTCCTTAATCTCTTTACGATCGTAGAACTTCGTACCGCCGACAATTTTGTAAGGAATATTAGATTTCAGGAAAATCTCCTCGACCATACGAGACTGCGCATTTGTACGATATAACACTGCAAAATCAGTATATTTTCGTTTACCCATTTGAATATCGTCACGGATTTTTTTCGCAACAAAATATGCTTCGTCTTTTTCCGTTGCAGCACGGTAATATGAGATTTTGCTTCCAACTTGATTATCTGTCCATAATTTCTTCGGTTTACGGTTTGAATTTTTTTCAATAACAGCATTCGCTGCATTTAAAATATTTTGTGACGAACGATAGTTTTGTTCTAACAGAATAACTTGCGCATTCTCATAGTCTTTTTCAAATGACAAAATGTTAGAAATGTCAGCCCCGCGCCAGCGGTAAATAGACTGGTCTGAGTCACCTACAACGCATAAATTTTTAAACCGTGCTGCTAAATGTTTAACAAGAAGGTACTGCGCTTTGTTCGTATCTTGATACTCATCCACGTGAATATATTGGAACTTGCGCTGATAAAACTCTAGTACTTCTGGAACACGTTCAAATAACTGAATCGTTGTCATAATTAAATCATCAAAGTCTAATGAATTATTTTTCAGAAGACGTTTTTGATATTCTGTATATACATCGCTCGTTAATTTTTCATATGGATCAGCGATTGTAATTTTCTTTGCATATTTATCTGCAGATAACAATTCATTTTTCGCATTACTAATACCCGCTAAAATAGAGCGAGGCTCAAATTTCTTCGGATCAATATTACGTTCTTTCATGATTTTCTTCACAACCGTTAACTGATCGCCTGAATCTAAGATTGTAAAGTTACGATTAATACCAATACGATCGATATCACGTCGTAAAATACGTACACACATAGAGTGGAACGTAGAAATCCAAATATCTTCTGCTTCTGGTCCGACAAGTGTATCAATACGCTCACGCATTTCACGAGCCGCTTTATTTGTAAAGGTAATAGCTAGTACATTCCATGGTGCTACACCTTTTTCACCAAGTAAATACGCAATACGATGTGTTAACACACGTGTTTTACCACTACCTGCACCTGCCATTAATAGAAGTGGCCCATTCGTTGTTTGTACTGCTTTTTGTTGCTGCGGATTTAAACCATTTAATAACCTGTCTGTCTTACTCATATACGCCTGCACCTACTCTCCTTTTACTGCTTTAACTGTTTTTAACGCTGCTTTTATATCATCATAAATAATATTTCCAACAACAACTGTATCAGCGTATTGCGCCATTTCCTTCGCTTGTTCAGCATTAGAAATACCGCCGCCATAATACAACTTCGCTTGTTTTAATTCTGCTTTTACATTTTTAACAAGTTCACTGTCCCCATACGTACCGCTATATTCTAAATAAAATATCGGTAAACGTAATAGCTTGTCTGCTAAACGCGCATATGCAATCACATCATCTTCTGTTACATCACATTTCGCATCTGTAAGCTGAGCTACTTTCGCTTCAGGATTTAAAACACAATACCCCTCCATGAAAATTTCATCCCAATCCATAATATCCCCAAATTCTTTCAAAGCCTCATGATGAACGCCTGTTACCCATTCTACTTTTCGGCTATTTAAAACGCTTGGGATATAATAAAAATCAAATCCTGGTGTAATTGCTTCCACATCAGAAACCTCTAACACACAAGGAACCGCATATCTACGAATGCTAACTAGCATGTGTAGTACATTATCAATTGTCACTCCATCACTTCCGCCTACAATAACAGCATCTGTTCCAGACTCACAAATCATTTCTAAATGTTCATCACTTAACTCCTTATTCGGATCAAGCTTAAATACATGTTTCCACCCGGAAATATCGTACATGAAAACACCCTTTCTTTTCTCTATTTATATATTTCTGCTCAAAATAACAGTTTATTTTCATTAGGATTTTTTAACTTCATCTTAAATATTTGTTTAAAACGGAGAATTAAGTTTGGAATTCCCTCTTCCACATTTTTTCAATCTAGAGGATTTAATTTTGAACTTCCTTTTATGCATTCTTTCATTATAACAAAAAAAGCTACTTACACACACGCACATTCCAACATCTTTTTCAACGTCAAATGTTGGATTACATATCCCAAAAATCACACGGAATACTAATAAAAGAAATAGTATTATCTATTTCAACTTTCATAAAAAGGAGTGTTTTTCTAATGAAGCAAAACATCGGTACAATAAATGCCCTAATTCGAATTACACTCGGACTTATCCTCTTCGGCTGTAGTAGCGCTAAACTTGTACGCAAGCCGTGGTGTACTTGGTCTAACGTATTGCTATGGATTGGTGCAATGAAAATTGCAGAGGGAATTGTTCGTTTCTGCCCTGTTGTTGAAATGTGGAAATTCGGAAAATACATGAATATGGGGGCATTAAAAATGCCTAGCATGAATTTTACTGAAAAGGGACATGCTAAAGAAGAAGTGAATCAAACTTCCAATCACGACAAACCACGGTCAAATGGAAGTTTTGACGCTTCTGACAAAGAGATTGAGTCAGCGATTGAAGATATAATCCTGGCAAAACCGCTTTGAATCATTTGTCACGATGCAAGATGCTCTCAAAGGGACTTAGCTGCTGCAGTGGGCGGTTAAGTCTTCTTTATTTTACCATAAAACAGAACGTACATTCTCATTTTAGACCTTAAAATATACATAAGAGGTACCCAATCAATAAAATTCAGAAAATTAGGTGTAAATACCTTGCTTAAAATGATATAAAAGTGATATCATTTTTATATCAGGAGGCGATCATATGAAAGAAAAACAAGTATTTTATGTTAATGGTTTTCTTGGGATTATTGGAATTTTGATTTTAGCCGCTATTGGTGTATTTTTCCTTATACAAGAAATTTTCATAGGAGCAGCATTAACTATTATTTTAGCCGCAGTTCTTGCTACAGGTATTGGTATTGTTCAACCCAACCAAGCGAAAGTCATTACGTTTTTCGGTAATTATTTAGGAACAATTCGTCAAAACGGTTTATTTTTAACAATTCCCTTCGCATTCCGTCAAACTGTATCGTTACGTGTTGAAAACTTTAATAGTAAGAAATTAAAAGTAAACGATGTTGAGGGAAATCCGATTGAAATTGCAGCCGTTATCGTATATAAAGTTGTTGATTCTGCAAAAGCAATGTTCGGTGTTGAACATTACGATCGATTTGTAGAAATTCAAAGTGAAACAGCAATCCGCCACGTTGCAACAAAATATCCTTATGACAATTTCCAAGATGAAACTTGCATCACGTTACGCGGAAACACGGAAGAAATCTCTGAAGAATTAAAACGTGAGTTAGAAGCACGCCTTGAAATCGCTGGCGTAGAAGTATTAGAAACTCGTTTAACACATTTAGCTTACGCAACAGAAATTGCCCATGCAATGCTCCAACGTCAACAAGCAAAAGCAGTATTAGCTGCTAGAAAAGAGATTGTTGAAGGTGCTGTGAAGATGGCAAAAGATTCAATCCATATGTTAGATGAGGAAGGCGTACTGGAACTCGATGACGAGCGTAAAGCAAATATGGTAAACAACTTATTAGTTGCCATCGTTTCAGATAAAGGTGCGCAACCAGTTATTAATACAGGAAGCCTATACTAAAAGGTTGTAAATCATTATGGCTAAAAAGAAAAGCTTTCCATTACGTATTGATCCTGAATTACACGCTGTCATCGAAAAATGGGCGAATGATGAGTTTCGTAGCGTCAATGCACACATCGAATATTTGCTTCGAGAAATGGCAAAGCAAAAAGGAAAATTGAAAAAAGATAAAGATGCATAAAAAATCCCGCTGATTTCTCAGCGGGATTTTTACATATTAGCTTCTCGTCATCTCATGCCCAATTGCACGATATCCTATATCACTTCGGTAAAATAGACCATCACTCTCAATTTTACCGATTTCTTTATACACCTTATCTTTCGCTGCTTGTAAACTGTCCGCCTTACAAGCAACAAATAGTACACGGCCACCATTTGTTACAAAGTCACCATGCTTCATCGCTGTACCTGAATGGAAAACAATTACATCTTCCAGTGCATCTAATCCTTTAATAATGTCACCTTTTTTATATGCTTCCGGATATCCTTTCGAAGCAAGTACAACACCAATTACCGCTTCCTCTGACCACTGTAACGTTAATTCACTTTCATCTAATACAGCGTTACATACATCAACTAGATCATTTTCTAAGCGAGGTAATACTACTTCCGTTTCAGGATCGCCAAAGCGGGCATTAAATTCAATTACCTTTGGGCCATCATTTGTTAAAATAAGTCCCGCATATAAAATCCCTGTAAACGATCGATTTTCTGCAATCATCGCTTTAGCAGTTGGATGTAATACTGTTTTTATCGCCTCTTGAACTGCTGATTCCGAAATTTGTGGTACTGGAGAATACGCACCCATTCCGCCTGTATTTGGACCTTTATCACCATCAAAAGCTCGTTTATGATCTTGCGCAATTACCATCGGATGCACAGTTGTTCCATTTACAAATGCCATTAATGAAAATTCTTGTCCATCTAAAAACTCTTCAATAACGACCTTCTTGCTCGCTTCGCCGAACTTCACATCTTGTAGCATCTCTTTCACAGCTTGTAATGCTTCTTCAAGCGTCATTGCTACCGTTACACCTTTACCAGCAGCTAGGCCGTCAGCTTTAATAACGATTGGCGCACCAACTTTTTGAATATACTGTACTGCTTCTTCATAGTTTGTAAAAGTTTCATATGCCGCAGTTGGAATATCATATTTTTTCATCAATTCTTTCGTAAAAGCCTTACTACCTTCAATAACAGCAGCCGCCTTATTTGGGCCAAACACACGAAGTCCCTCTTCGTTAAATCGATCAACAATTCCATTCATAAGCGGAATTTCTGGTCCAACGAAAGTTAATTCAACCTTATTCTCTTTAGCAAATAAAACTAATGCATCAAAATCATTTTCATCAATATCAACTGGTGTTGCAACATCGCGCATACCTTCATTACCAGGTGCTACATATACCTTTTCCACCTTTTCAGATTGCGCAAACTTCCAAGCTAAAGCATGCTCACGCCCACCGCGGCCAATTACTAAAACATTCATATTTCATCCCCCAATACTTAAATAAGTACAAACTAGAAGCTCTGCTCCTAGTTTGTTTTCATATCAATCAAAGTTTAAAAGGGAGGATCAAGAGCAACGACGACATGCGACAGTTATCTTGACCGGACCTTTTAAATATCCATATCAATAAAAGTTTAAAAGAGAGGATCAAGAGAACCGAGCAGGTCGAGGCGCATTTGACAGGAGGACACGGAATGTAGCTTTCCTACATGAGTACCGCACTGGCAATGCAACGACGACATGCGACAGTTATCTTGACCGGACTTTTTAAATATCCTCTATTAGTGTTTGAAATGACGTACGCCAGTGAACACCATCGTAATCCCATACTTATCCGCAACTTTGATAGAATCTTCGTCACGGATTGATCCGCCTGGTTGAATGATTGCTGTAATCCCTGCTTTTGCTGCTTCTTCTACTGTATCTGGCATTGGGAAGAAAGCATCAGATGCAAGTGCGCTACCTTGTGCCTTTTCGCCAGCTTGTGTAATTGCGATTTTTGCAGAACCTACACGGTTCATCTGTCCCGCGCCTACACCAACTGTCATGTTATCATTCGCTAAAACAATTGCGTTTGATTTCACATGTTTTACAACTTTCCAAGCTAGTTTTAAATCTTTCCACTCTTGCTCTGATGGTTCACGTTTTGTCGGAATTGAAATTGTACTTTCATCTAATGATAACGTATCTTCCTCTTGAACGAGAAGACCACCTTGTACAGAAGTTAGTTTTTTGCTTGCACTTGTCGCTTTTTCAATATTTACAGTTAGTAGACGTAAGTTTTTCTTACTTTGCAATACTTCTAAAGCTTCTTTTGAGAAAGAAGGTGCAATAATGATTTCTAAGAAAATTTCGTGTAACTTTTCTGCTGTAGCTTTATCAATTTCACGATTTGCTGCAATAATTCCACCAAAAATTGATACTGGATCTGCTTCATAAGCGCGTGTGTATGCTTCATGAATATCAGTACCCACTCCAACACCACATGGATTCATATGTTTTACTGCTACTACTGCTGGCTCTGTAAATTCTTTTACAATACTAAGTGCTGCATCTGCATCATTAATATTGTTGTAAGATAATTCTTTACCGTGTAATTGTTCTGCGTATGCAACAGAAGAAGTTACAGCGAATAGTGCTTTATAGAAGGTTGCTTTTTGATGTGGATTTTCTCCATAGCGTAAATCTTGTTTTTTCTCAAATGTCACTGTTAATGTTTCTGGGCTTTCTTCACCCATTTGCTCTGTTAAGTAGTTAGAGATTAACGCATCATATGCCGCTGTATGACGGAATACTTTCGCTGCTAATTTACGTTTTGTTTCTTCTTTTACTTCACCGTTCTCTTTCAGTTCTGCTAATACAACATCGTAATCTACTGGATCTACAATTACTGATACAAATTTATGATTTTTCGCAGCAGAGCGAATCATTGTTGGACCACCGATATCAATATTTTCAATTGCATCAGCAAATGTTACATCAGGCTTAGCGATTGTTTTTTTAAATGGGTATAAGTTAACAACAACAAAATCAATTGGCTGCATACCTAACTCATTCATTTGCGCTACATGCGTTTCATTATCACGAACCGCTAATAGACCACCATGAATATTTGGGTGTAATGTTTTTACACGTCCATCCATAATTTCCGGGAAACCAGTTACTTCAGAAATACCGATTACTTGTAAGCCGTTTTCTTCTAGTAATTTTTTCGTACCACCTGTTGAAATAACTTCAATCCCTTGTTCTAGTAAACCTTTAACAAATTCTACTACTCCTGTTTTATCTGAAACACTTACTAATGCACGCTTTTTCATTTATCCTTCACCCCTGGTTGTATGTTAGTTAACAGTTGTTTCTTTCGCAGACTGAACAATTTGATTCACTGTATTTACGTATAATTTATGTTCAACTTGTTGAATTTTCTTTTGTAAGCTTTCTCTCGTATCCCCTTCAGAAACAACTACTGCTTCTTGCGCAATAATTGGACCTGTATCCATACCTGCATCTACATAATGAATTGTTACTCCAGTTACTTTCACACCTGCTTCTAACGCTTGACCGACAGCATCTTTACCAGGAAAACTCGGTAATAGTGACGGATGAATATTAATAATCTTCCCACCGTACGCTCCTAATAAAGTCGGCCCAATTAAACGCATATATCCAGCTAAAATAACATAATCAATCTCATACTCTTCTAGCTTCTTTAATATTTCTTTTTCAAATGCTTCTTTTGACTCATATGCTTTCGCTGAAAAGGCGAAACACGGAATATGATGATAATGTGCCCGTCCAACAGCACGTGCTTCTGGTTTATCACATACTAATAAACTAATTTCTGCATCCAATCTTTTTTCTTCTACCGCATTAACGAGAGATTGAAAGTTAGAGCCGCTTCCAGAAGCAAAAACTGCTAATCTACTCATAGTGCCGTGCCCCCATTGAAGGTAACGCCAGTTCCTTGTACAGTACGTCCAATAATACGAGCTGTTTCTCCTTGCTCTTCAAGAAGACGAACGATATCTTTTGCCTCTTCTTCCTTCACCGCTACTACCATACCAATACCCATGTTAAAAATATTGAACATTTCTTTCTCTTCTAGTTTTCCCACTTCTTGAAGTAAACTGAAGATCGGTTGAATTTTCCAAGATCCTAATTCAATTTCTGCACCGATTCCTTCTGGTAACATACGTGGAATATTTTCAATGAATCCGCCACCTGTAATATGCGCCATACCGTATACTTCATATTTCTTCAATAGTTCTAAAATAGGTTTGACATAAATTTTCGTTGGTTTTAATAATTCTTCACCAAGAGGTAGTTCTAAGCGTCCGTAAATGCGATCTAAAGATAGTTCTCCATCTTCTAGTAATACTTTTCGTACTAAAGAATAACCATTACTATGAATACCGCTAGATGCTAAGCCAATTAATACTTGACCACCTTCAATTTTTTCACCTGTTACAATTTTCTTTTTATCAACAATTCCAACTGTAAAACCAGCTAAATCGTATTCTTCCATAGAATACATTCCTGGCATTTCAGCTGTTTCTCCACCAATTAATGCACAACCAGCTTGGCGACAGCCCTCTGATATACCTTTGACGATGTTTTCAATTTTACTAGGTTCAGCTTTACCACAAGCAATATAATCAAGGAAGAAAAGCGGCTCTGCTCCTTGGACAACAATATCATTTACACACATTGCTACTGCATCAATACCAATTGTGTCATGTTTATCTGCCATAAAAGCGAGCATCAATTTTGTTCCCACGCCATCTGTTCCAGATACTAATACAGGTTCTTCTAATGCAAATTTTGATAAATCAAACATACCTCCAAAACCGCCTAGACCGCCTAGTACTTCTTTTCTCATTGTTGTTTGTACGTGTTTTTTCATGCGAGATACCGCTTCATATCCAGCTTCAATATCTACTCCTGCTTGCTTATATGCATTCGCCATCGTTATCTACACCTCGTCTTTTAATTTCTCCCTATTCAGGGCGGGCCATTTTAAGAAAGAAGCTAGCTTCTACATCAAAAGAAGTAGAAGCTTTTTTCTTCTTATTTCATACTTTCTAAAAGCTCTTGCTCATAATCATAAAGAGCTGTTGGATAATCTCCATTGAAGTACGCCATACATAGACCGCCGTATTTCCCTTCATATGGACGTCCAATTGCATCTACTAATCCATCTTCACTTAAAAACGTTAAAGAATCTGCTCCGATGATTTGACGGATTTCTTCTATTGAATTATTTGCTGCGATTAATTCTTTTCTCGTTTGAATATCAATGCCATAGAAACATGGATACTTAAGAGGTGGTGAAGCAATTCTTACATGGACTTCTGTCGCTCCAGCCTCGCGAAGCATACGAACAATTCGTTTACTCGTCGTTCCTCTTACGATAGAATCGTCAATCATCACAACTCGTTTTCCTTCAACTACGCCTCTTACTGCTGAAAGCTTCATCTTAACCCCTTGCTCACGCAGTTCTTGAGAAGGTTGAATAAACGTACGTCCAACGTAACGATTTTTAATTAATCCTAACTCATATGGAATTCCTGTCGCCTCCGCATAACCAATTGCCGCTGAAATACTAGAGTCTGGTACACCAGTAACAACATCAGCTTCAATAGGAGCTTCTGCCGCCAAACGTTTTCCCATGTTTTTACGTGCTGCATGGACGTTAATACCTGCAATATTAGAATCCGGACGTGCAAAGTAAATGTACTCCATACTACAAATTGCATGATCTACTTCATTTGTAAAACGATCTACATGAATTCCTTCATCATTGATGATAAGTAATTCACCTGGTTCTACATCACGAATGTATGTTGCACCTACTACATCGAAAGCACATGTTTCTGATGCTACAACGTAAGCATCTCCCATCTTTCCAATTGAAAGAGGACGGAATCCATTCGGGTCTAGCGCAACGATCATTTCATTTCCAGTTAGTAAAAGATATGCAAACGCACCTTTCACTTTATTTAGAGCCTCTTTTACACTTTCAATTAAAGAATCTTTCGTACTACGTTTAATGAGATGTAAAAGTACCTCTGTATCTGAACTTGTTTGGAAAATACTTCCCTCTGCCTCTAATTCACGACGAAGCATCTTTGCGTTAATTAAATTTCCGTTATGAGCTAATGCCATACTATGATCAGAAAAACGGAATAATAATGGTTGAACGTTAGCAACTTCACTTCCGCCAGCTGTCGCATATCGTACGTGTCCAATTGCTGATTTTCCGTTTAAGCCTTCTAGCTCACCTCTTGAAAATACTTCCGATATTAAACCTAACCCCTTGTGACCGACGATTTTCTCACCATTATTTACGACGATGCCTGCGCCTTCTTGTCCACGGTGCTGTAAACTATGCAATCCGTAGTACGAAACTTGTGCTGCATTTTCATGCCCCCAAATTCCGAAAACGCCACATTCTTCATTTAACCCCTTTATTTCAGCAAGCATGGGATTGCCCCTTTCCAAGCCTTTCTCATTTCATCTACATTTGCTGTAAGTAATACTTCATTTTCTTCATTATGAATTGTTACTTCATTTGTATTTGTCACTTCTCCAACTTGAATTGCTTCTACCGCCGTCTCAAACGCTTCTTTATTTTCACGTTTTACAGTTATAACGAAGCGAGATTGTGATTCAGCAAATAATGCCGCTGTTGCTTCTCCGTCTAATTTCACAGTAGCACCTAAACCATTTGCACCAATTGCACTCTCAGTAATTGCAACTGCTAAACCACCTTCTGCAACATCATGAGCAGATTGAACAAGGCCAGCTTGAATTGCTGCTAATACTTGTTTTTGACGTTTTAATTCTACGTCTAGATCGATGCTTGGTGATTGACCAAAAATTTTGCCGTGAATCATTTTCTGTAATTCACTTCCACCAAACTCAGCTTTCGTCTCTCCGATGATATAAACTAAATCGCCAGCTTGCTTAAACTCTTGTGTTGTTACATGTTTTAAATCGTGTACAAGTCCAACCATCCCAACTGTCGGTGTTGGGTATACAGCTTCACCACTACGTTCGTTATACATTGATACGTTTCCGCCGATAACTGGCGTTTGTAATGTGCGACAAGCTTCACTCATACCATCTACTGATTTCTCAATTTGCCAGAAGATTTCTGGTTTTTCTGGATTACCGAAGTTTAAGCAATCTGTAATTGCAAGTGGCTCTCCCCCAGAACATACGATATTACGTGCTGCCTCTGCTACTGCAATTTTACCGCCCACTTCTGGATCTAAATAAATGTAGCGAGAGTTACAATCTGTCGTCATTGCTAATCCTTTTTCTGTACCGCGTACACGTACAACTGCTGCATCTGAACCTGGTGTAACAACTGTGCTTGTGCGAACTTGATAATCATATTGATCATAAACCCACTCTTTACTTGCAATCGTCGGTTGTTGTAATAGAGCGAATAACGTTTCTTTATAATTTTCTACTTTTGGTGTTTCCATTTTCATTGCCTGGAATTCAGCAAAGTATGCTGCTTCTTTTGATGGCTTATGATAAATTGGTGCTTCTTCTGCAAGAGCATCTGCTGGTACTTCAGCTACCTTTTCACCTTTATGGAATAAGCGAAGCATTTTGTCTTCCGTTACTTTCCCCATCGTAACGGCTGCAAGACCATACTTCTCAAATAAATCTACTATTTCTTGCTCTCTACCCTTTTTCACAACGATTAGCATACGTTCTTGTGATTCAGATAGCATCATTTCATATGGTGTCATTCCTGTTTCACGTTGTGGTACATCATCTAAGTACATTTCAATACCCATACCTGCTTTACTTGCCATTTCTGCAGAAGATGATGTTAAACCAGCTGCACCCATATCTTGAATTCCAACAAGTGCATCCGACTGAATAAGTTCTAAGCAAGCTTCAATAAGAAGTTTCTCCATAAATGGATCTCCTACTTGAACTGCTGGACGCTTCGCTTCTGAGCTTTCAGATAACTCTTCAGATGCGAATGTTGCACCGTGAATACCGTCACGACCAGTTGATGCTCCTACGTACATTACTGTGTTTCCAGCACCGTGCGCTTGCCCCTTTTTAATATCTTCATGATTAATTAAGCCTACGCACATTGCATTTACAAGTGGATTTCCTTCATAACATGGATCAAATTGTACTTCGCCGCCAACAGTCGGAATGCCGATACAGTTACCGTATCCTGCAATCCCTGCTACTACTTCTTCGAATAAATATTTCACACGTGGTGACTGTAATTCACCGAAGCGAAGTGAGTTTAATAGAGCTACCGGGCGTGCTCCCATAGAGAATACGTCACGGATAATACCACCAACGCCTGTTGCTGCTCCTTGATATGGTTCAATAGCAGAAGGATGGTTATGACTTTCCATTTTAAATACAACCGCTTGATTATCACCGATATCTACAATTCCAGCACCTTCCCCAGGTCCTTGCAGAACACGCTCACCTGTTGTTGGGAATTTTCGAAGTACTGGTTTTGAATTTTTATAACTGCAATGTTCAGACCACATAACAGAGAATAATCCTGTTTCTGTATAATTTGGCAGACGGCCTAAAATCTTTTCAACCATGGCAAACTCTTCGTCTGTTAGCCCCATTTCCGCATATATGCGCTCTTCTTTAATTTGTGTTGGATTTGGTTCAAGCATTAACGACATATGTTTCCCTCCACTGTTTTAAGATAGATTGAAAGACTTTTAACCCTTCAGCACCGCCAAGTAATTCATCTACAGCACGCTCTGGGTGTGGCATCATACCAAGTACATTTCCTTTTTCATTTACAATACCAGCAATATCTGAAACGCTTCCATTCGGATTTTCTACGTAACGGAATGCGATTTGATTATTCTCTTCTAATTGTTTAAGAGTCTCTTCATCACAATAGTAATTCCCCTCACCATGCGCGATTGGAATATTGATTACTTCATCTTTTTCATATTGTGATGTAAACATCGTTTCATTATTTTCAACACGCAGCTGAACTGTTCGGCACATAAATTTTAAGTTTTCGTTTCTCATTAACGCTCCTGGTAGTAATCCTGATTCAACAAGAATCTGGAATCCATTACATACACCTAAAATCGGCTTTCCTTGCTCAGCAGCTTTTTGCACTGCTTTCATTGCATTCGCGAAGCGAGAAATAGCACCACAACGTAAATAGTCACCGTAAGAGAATCCACCAGGTAGTAAAATTGCATCATATTCATCTAAATTCTCTCTATCGTGCCAAACGTAATCTACTTCTTCACCAAGCTCATCTTTAATTGCATGGAACATATCGACATCACAGTTCGAACCTGGGAATACTATGACTGCAAATTTCACTGTGCGACAACCTCCTCAACTTCATAACGGAAGTCTTCCATTACAACGTTTGTTAATAGTTTTTCACACATTTCTTTTACCTTTGCGTCAAGGTCAGATACTGATTTATCAATTGTTAATTCCATATATTTTCCGATTCGAACGTCTTGTACTTCTGTGAACGAAAGACTATGAAGTGCCCCTTTTACTGCTGTTCCTTGTGGATCTAATACGCTTTCTCTTAACGTTACATATACCTTAACTTTATACATGTGAAATTCCCCCTAAACGTTTTAAAATCTCTTCATAAGCTTCTGTTAAATTTCCAAGGTCACGACGGAATACGTCTTTATCAAATTTTTCATTGCTCGTTTCATCCCATAAACGGCAAGTATCTGGTGAAATTTCATCTGCTAAAATGATTTTTCCTTCATCTGTTACACCAAACTCTAATTTGAAATCTACTAGTCTTACACGACAGCTTGCGAAATGATCAATCAACACTTGATTGATTTGTAGAGCCATATCTCGTAATACGCTTACTTGCTCTGGTGATGCAACGTTTAATACACGAATATGATCTTCCGTTACAAGCGGATCTCCTAAATCATCATCTTTGAAGTAAAATTCTACGATCGGTTCTGCAAGTACAGTTCCCTCTTCCATTCCTAATCGTTTTGAAAGACTTCCTGCAATTACATTTCTTGTGACAACTTCTAGAGGAATAATACTCACTTTTTTAACAAGTTGCTCTGTTTCAGATAACTTCTCTACAAAATGTGTTTTTATTCCTACTTCTTGTAACTTTCTGAACAATAAAGTTGTAATCTCATTGTTCAAACGACCTTTTCCTGTAATCGTCTCTTTTTTCTCCCCATTGAAAGCAGTCGCACTATCTTTGTACTCTACCCAAACCATATCTGCTGATTCTGTACGATAAATTCTTTTTGCCTTACCTTCATACAGCAATTCTAGCTTTTGCATTTCGCAAGCCCCCTGTAGTTTGAAAAATGTGAATAATGTTTTTATAAAGAATGGCACAGAATGACTCTATTCTGTGCCATATGAAATTTTACGCTTCGTTTAACCCAAGGCGTTCAAAGATTGTATCAACGTGTTGCATATGATGCTCATAGTTGAAGCATTCATTAATTTCTTCTTGTGATAACTTGCTCGTAATACGCTCATCAGCTTCTACAAGCTCTTTAAATTGTACTTGTGTTTCCCAAGCTTCCATCGCTTTAGGCTGTACGATATCATAAGCTTCTTCACGTACCATACCTTTGTCGATTAATGTAAGCATTACACGCTGAGAATAAATTAAGCCGTATGTTCTTGTCATATTGCGTTTCATATTCTCTGGGTATACAGTTAAGTTTTTAACGATATTACCGAAACGATTTAACATGTAATTTAATGCGATTGTAGCATCTGGTAAAATTACGCGTTCTGCCGAAGAGTGAGAAATATCACGCTCATGCCATAATGGAACATTCTCATACGCTGTCATCATATAACCGCGGATAACACGAGCTAAACCAGTCATATTTTCTGATCCGATTGGATTACGTTTATGTGGCATTGCAGAAGAGCCTTTTTGGCCTTTTGCAAAAGCCTCTTCAACTTCACGTGTTTCACTCTTTTGTAAACCACGAATCTCAACTGCCATCTTTTCGATAGATGTTGCGATTAGTGCAAGTGTTGACATGTAATGAGCATGGCGATCACGTTGCAATGTTTGTGTTGAAATTGGTGCTGCTTCTAATCCTAAGTTTTCACAAACATACTTTTCTACGAATGGATCGATATTTGCGTATGTACCAACCGCACCAGATAATTTACCAACGCGAACTGTATCAGCAGCTTGTTTGAAACGCTCTACGTTACGTTTCATTTCTTCATACCAAAGACCAAGTTTTAAACCAAATGTTGTTGGTTCTGCATGAACACCGTGTGTTCTTCCCATCATGATCGTGTATTTATGCTCTTTCGCTTTGTTAGCTAAAATGCTTACAAAGTTTTCTAAGTCTTTTAATATGATTTCATTCGCTTGTTTTAAGATGTAAGATAGCGCTGTATCTACTACGTCTGTAGATGTTAAACCGTAATGAACCCATTTACGTTCCTCACCTAATGTTGGTGTTTCTGATACAGCACGAGTGAATGCAACTACGTCATGACGTGTCTCTTTTTCAATTTCATAAATACGATCAATATCAAATGATGCATGCTCACGGATTTTTTTAACATCTTCTTTTGGAATATCGCCAAGCTCAGCCCATGCTTCACAAGCTAAAATCYCAACTTCTAACCATGCTTTAAATTTGTTCTCTTCCGTCCAAATTGCACCCATTTCTGGGCGTGTATAACGACTAATCATCTTTTTCCCTCCAACAGTTGTTCTTGATGGTCCCAAATATGCAAACTCTTCGCTTTTTCTAGAGCGACTTCAATATTATCATTTAAAATATTAACATGCCCCATTTTTCGCTGCGCTTTTGCTTCTTCTTTTCCATACAAGTGTAAATAGCACCCGGTTAATCTATTCACTTGTCTTAGGACCCCTTCTATATGTTCGCCTAAAATGTTTACCATGACAACTGGTTTTAACAAATTTGTTTCTCCAAGAGGTAAATTACAGATTGCTCGAATATGTTGACCGAATTGACTCGTTTCACATGCATCCTGTGTATAGTGTCCTGAATTGTGAGGTCTTGGTGCTAATTCATTAATATAAATCTCACCATCAGCTGTAGCAAACATCTCTACCGCTAGTGTTCCCACAAGTTCTAGTTCATCCGCGAGCACTTTTGCATAAGCAATTGCTTTTTGAGAAAGTTCTTCTGTAATGCGAGCTGGAACGATAGATTCATGCAAAATGTTATTTACATGAATATTTTCCGCTACCGGAAATACTTTCGTTTCACCACTTACACTACGAATCACAATAACTGATACTTCTTTTTCAAAAGGCACCCATTTCTCTAAAATACACTCTGCTGCATTCGCAAGCTCTCGCGCTTTATCAACGTCAGCCTCACTTCTTAAAACAACTTGACCTTTCCCATCATATCCGCCTGTCGTCGTTTTCAAGACGGAAGGATATGATAACTCAGTGATTGCTTCAGTAAGCTGATCTTGATTTTGAACTATTCTATACGTTGCTACTGGTAGCCCAGCTTTCTCAATCGCATTCTTTTCTGTAAAACGATTTTGTGTTTTACTTAACAACTGACTGCCTTGCGGTAAGTAAGCATGTTTTTCAAGCCATTTTAAACATCTATAATCAATATTCTCAAATTCATATGTGACAACATCACTGATCTCCGCTAAATGCTGAATTGCTTTTAAATCGTCATATGGTGCAACAATTTCAATATCAGCAACTTGTGCACATGGTGAATTTTTTGTAGGATCTAAAACAGCAATTTTATATCCCATCTCCTTAGCTGCCAATGCCATCATTCTTCCTAGCTGGCCGCCTCCAATAATGCCGATTGTTTTTCCAGGTAAAATGATTCTCGTCATACTAGCTCACTACCTTCGCGCACATCTTTTTTAATTGCTTCTCTTCTCAATTCTAATGCATCATGTATATCATCATGGAATGATCCAAGTATTTGTGCAGCAAGTAAACCAGCATTTGTTGAACCAGCCTTACCAATTGCAACAGTTGCAACTGGAACCCCTCCTGGCATTTGGACGATGGATAATAATGAATCTAAGCCGTTTAACGCTTTTGATTGAACTGGAACTCCGATTACAGGAAGATTCGTCTTCGCTGCAACCATCCCTGGTAAATGCGCTGCTCCACCAGCTCCAGCAATAATAACTTTCAACCCACGTTCACGAGCCGTCTCTGCATATTCAAACATATAATCCGGAGTCCGATGAGCAGATACAACTTTTTTCTCATACGGTATATTTAATTCATCTAAAATGTCACAAGCATATTTCATTGTTTCCCAGTCTGACGTGCTTCCCATTATGACTCCAACTAGTGATTTCATATTAGAATCCCCCCGATTCAAATAAAAAAAGCCTGAAATAGAACAGTTTCTCTTTTACTATGAGAGAAAGTGCTCTACTCAGGCATACGTATCCCTTGTGAATAGAAAAATACCGAGTGACTTTCCCTCATAGTCTAACGAATAACGGTCGTTAGGTAGAGACTTGCAGGCCATATCCCCGCGATTATATGAGGTCTTATATATTATTCTTTCTATGGCTATATTAACAATATTTCATAAACAATGTCAATAAATAATCGAATGTTTTTTTATTACTCACCAATAACGTTCGTGTTTTAGTTATATTCAAAAGAATAATTGTAACTATATGCAAGAAGGATAAGAAATTAGAATTTATATTTCTAGAGATCTATTGTACACATAACGGTTTGTATACTTATTCCGTATGCTTTAATATAAAGCATATCATTTATATTCATTTTATTTATAAGGAAGACAATAATGAAAAAACGAACTACACTTTTTTCGTATTTATTCCTTTTTATCGCAGTCTTTGCTGTAATGATTGAATACTTATTTATATCATCCCACTTTTTTAAATATATACTTGTGGTAGAAATAACGTTTCCTATCCTAACGATTATTTTAGGAACACTCGGAAAACCTAGAAAACAAAAAATCATTGCTAGTACTTTAAACAGCCTCTATTCCATTCTTTTTTCTTCTTTAGCGTCATTCAATTTATGGATTATGAAATTTAGTAAATAAAAATAAGCACAAAAAAACCTAAGTCGAATCGACTTAGGTTTTTGCTTGGCGACGTCCTACTCTCACAGGGACAAGGTCCCAACTACCATCGGCG